>NZ_JACUUJ010000047.1 GCF_014859355.1 Yoonia sp.
GTGGCTCCTTTATAACGCGGGAGCAACGATCAGCATAAGACAAGCACACGCGATCATGCGTCGTTAACGAAACAAAACTTAAGCGATCTATACGGTTGAATTATTTGATAAATTACGAACTTGATCGGATACTATCCCGATTTGCGGAATATTTTTCACCAATTATCCTGGCGATAACGGCTGCGTCCTGTTCGAATGGGCGGGGTGACGGATGGCATTTCAATGCGACCTGTCACCCCGCGTCGATCCTTAGTTCGTCTGCGTAAGATATGCGTTTGTAAACCAGTCCGACACATCGGGCATGACATCAAGCGGCCTGCCGTCTTCGCCCCGCATGATACCTGCCTCGAACAAGAACGCCGTAATATTGTCGATCATGGTGTCGTCAATCAGGCCGACGGGTTCACCGGGGTCTTGCAGATAGCCGCCATCCACCAGCGCTGCCATCGAGGCGCGCACAAGATCGGGGTTCGTCAGCATGCCCGAGGTTTCCGCGATCAGCATCTCTGCGGCCTCTTGCGGGTTATTGGCTGCAAATTCATAGCCCCGTTGCGCGGCCTGCACAAAGGCGCGGGCGATGTCGGGGTTTTGCGCCAGCCACGTGCCGTTGCCGCCCAGAAATGTGGTATGCTGGTCCGGTACGCCGTAATCGGCATAGCGGAACGCACGTTGCGGACGGTTCAACAGAACAGAGTTCACACCTTCCCATGTGCTGACCTCAAGCGTGAAATCAACGCTGCCGTTGGCCAGCGCTTCGTAGGCGGATGTGCCAAGCGTGACGGTATCGAATACGCCTTCACCGCCGTCATTGCGGATGATCGTCGAAATCAACGCGTTTTCCCATGCGCTGCCGAAACCTGCGTAAATCTTGCCGTCCAGATCGGCGGGGCGCTGGATATCGTCGCGGTCACCGTTAAAGACCACGCGCCCGGTTTCGTGCTGCACAACCGCCATCACCGCTGTCATATCGGCCCCTGCCGCGCGCTGGCTGTGAAACCCGACCGCGCTCAGGATGCCGAATTCGGCCACACCCAGCGCCACCAGTGCGCCTGACGATGTGTCGGTGTATGGCAGGATATCCACGTCAAGCCCGGCTTCGGTGAACCAGCCTTTTGACTGGGCGACATAAAGGCCGACGTGGTTGGTGTTTGGCGTCCAGTCAAGCGCAACGCTGACCTTTTCCTGTGCAACGGCAGGCAGTGCCAAAGCCAGAAGGGCGGCGGTGATCAGGAATTTCATAAGAGTTCTCCGGTTTGGTCAAGTAGGATTTCAAGCAACTGCGCCTCGATGGCATGGGATTCGGCCCTGACGGGGCGTCCATGGCGCGGGCGCGGGGTGGGCACATGCATTTCGGCAATCACACGGGCCGGACGGCGCGATAGCACATAGATGCGATCCGACAGCGCCACGGCTTCGCGGACGTCATGGGTCACCAACAGGGTCGTCCAGCGGGCCGCGTGCCACCGCCGTTCGAACCATGCCTGCATCTGGGTCCGTGACAGCGCGTCCAGTGCGCCAAAGGGTTCATCCAATAACTGCACGGGCCGGTTTTGCACAATGGTTCGCAAAAGTGCGGCGCGCTGGCGCATCCCGCCTGATAGCTGGGCGGGGTAATGGCGGGCAAATCCGTCAAGACCGAAGGCCGCCAGCAGGGGCGTGACCTGCGTGCGCGCCTGTTTGCGTGAAATGCCTTGCACCTCCAGCCCCAAGGTCAGATTGTCGATAATCCGCCGCCACGGCATCAATGCATCGCGTTGCGGCATGAAGCCAAAGCCATGTTGGTCTGCCGCCAACGGTTGACCGTTGCAGGTGATCGTGCCGCTGTTTTGTCGCAAAGCGCCGGTCAGCAGGCGGAAAATGGTCGATTTGCCAGCACCCGACGGCCCGAGGATCGACACGAATTCGCCCTTGGCCACATGCAATGAAATATCATCCAGTATAGCCGTGTCGCCCAAGGTGACGCTGACGTTGTGAATATCCAGCGCAGTCATGGGTTGCCCCCCACGTCACGCCAACGCAGCACCACCCGTTGCAACAGGGCGGTGATGGCAAACAGTATCAGTGTAAGGGTCGAACTGATGACCACAGCCGCTAGCACAAGATCGGGGCGAAAGCTGTTTTTCGCGTTCAGGATCACGATGCCCAAACCGGCACGCGCGCCGACATATTCCGCGAAAATGGCCGCGACGACCGCATAGGTGATCGAAATGCGCAAGCCTGCAAAGAAATAGGGCATTGCAGACGGAAACCGCGCGCTGCGGAATATCTGGCCGCGCGTGGCGCCCATTGACCGCATCAAATCCTCGATTTCGGGGTCTGTTGCGGCATATCCATCCACAAGGGCGACCAGCATCGGAAAGAAGGTCACCAGTGCCACCAAAAGCACTTTGGGCGTCAGGTCAAACCCGAACCACAGCACGACCAATGGCGCGATGGCGACCAACGGCAATGTCTGGCTGACCACAAAGATCGGGAACAGCGCGCGGCGCACGCGCGGCATGAAATCCAGCACGACCGACAGACCGAAGGCCACAGTCAGCGACAAGGCAAACCCCGCAAAGGTGGCTTTCAGTGTTGGCAGCGTGTTATCCCACAACAGGGCACGGTTCAGCACGATCTGGTCCAGCACCCGCGATGGTGCGGGCAACACCAGCGGCGAAATGCCCGACAGGCGAACGTAAATTTCCCAGATCAAAAAGGCGCTGACCACGCTCAGGACGGCAGGGATGCCGCGGGCCAGACCTCTGCCGGGACGGCGAGGCGTGTCTAATTGCATCGGATCAGCGTTTGCTGGGGCTGTTGGCAGAAACCGTCAGATCAATCGTGACATGGCCGTTTGGTGGCCCGAACTGGCAAAATGCCTGTTGAAGGGTCGCAAAGACCGGGCCTGCATCGCCGGTAAGCCGGGTGCAGAAATTCTTGGACCGGTCGAAAGTCCCGCTTTGCTTAAGAAAGTCGATACAGCCCATGATTTCGGCCATGTGATCGCCCGCGCCCATCACATAAAGCGAGAATTGCGCGTCTGCCGTCTGACCCTTGTCAGGCGTTTGTGCAATCGCCGCCAGCGCGTTTTTCTGGCGCAGGTCCAATGGTTCTGAAGGGTTAGCCAGGGCGCCGGTCTGGCAGATCGGATCATCCGGTTCGCCGGGGCAGCCGCGTGACAGCGTGGCGCGCAAGACGACGTGTTGTCGCGATGCCGCCGCTGCCGTGTAAAGGTCGCGCAGCGCGGGGAAAAGCACCTCTGGCGGGCCGACGATAAGCGTTGAAATATCGTCGGTTTCAATCCGCAGCCTGTCGCGCCATGGATCAAGTGCGTCGAGCGATGACAAGATCACGTCAACGAAACCGTCGGTCATCGGGTAAAGGGAAACTTGTGCGCCTGCAAACATTTCTGTCCTCCTTGCTACGCTGGCATTATCCAGATCAGCTTTGAGGGTCCGTGGGCTTGCGCCCCCATCTCAGCCGCGGCATGACGCGGCTCCCCTGTGGTGAGGAATGGGTGCCAGATAAATCACAAGGGTGCAAGTGAAACAGATTTGGGGCGCACAATTTTCATGTTTTTGCAGGGCCTCTCTGGTTCAGGTAAATCCACGTTTTTGCGATGTGCCAACGGGCTGACATCCATCGTAGATGGCAAGATCGCGGTCGGGGGTGTGATGCCTGCGCTGTAGGAACGGCCGGTGCGGTGTGCCTTTCTGATAGCCGGTGGTCGCGTTTTTTGACAGCTTGTAACGGATGGTGCGTGCCGGAGTCCTATTATTGCTGCATGTCTGGCGGCACACCCCTTACAACTGTGGCTGGCCCTGTTACTGCGCTTGCCAGAACGGAGTTTTTATCATGCGCCGCATGTCCCTTATTGACCTCCTGATCGCCGTGGCGGTCGCTGCCACACTTGTCGCCGCTGCGCTGTCCGGCCTACCCCGGATGCTGGGCGCGCATCCTTGGTGGGCGCAGCAGGCGGGCATCATCGGCGGCGTTGGGGGGGCCGTTCTCTGGCTCGGGTTGCGCCAGGCGGGGCTGTCGTTCGGGACGCAGATGGTCCTTGCTGTGATGGCCCTGCTGGCTTCAGTGGCGGCCGCGCATTTCGGCAAGCAGGTCTTTTCCGCCTCTTTCGCCGAAAACGCGCTGGCCGGTCGGTTCTGGTATTTCGGCTGGTTCGCGTTGTCCGGCTTTGTCGCGCTGCTGATCGCCGCGGTCGTCGCCCGCATCCTGCGGCGATAAGGCCCACTGTAGGCTGTGGTGATCAAACCCGCCGGCGATATGCGGTTTTACGATCTCGAAATAAGGCGACAGGTCAAAGTCGCGGGGCGCAAATAGCGCGTGATGTCTGATATGCAGGATCTCGGCGCGGGCTTGCCGCGAACCCTTGCGCGTCTTTAGCGTGGTCACGTCGGGCAGGATTGGATACCGCACCGACTGAAAGGCTCGCGCGATCAGTGACGAACAAATCGCCCGCGTCGGATCGCCTGACCCCAAGGCCAGCATCCGGCGCCGCCAACGGACCGGAACGGGTGGGGTCGGAAAGAAATAGCGCACCAGATCAAAGATGTTGCGCAAATCGTATTTAAGCCCGATCCGCGCGATCATGAACTCTGTTACCTCGCGCCGTTCATCCTCGCTCAGGCCCACGGGGCGACAGATGCGGGTGTTGAAGCGGGCGTATTTCGATAGCGGGGCCGCAACACAGCCCTGGCCAAGGTTCACTTCCACAAGATGGTGCCGTGGGGTGCCGTCTTGCGGGTCGGGCAGATGGCTGCCCACATACATCGCAGAATGGGACCATGTGGATTGCGTCAGGTATTTGATCGCCGTCGAAATCCGCTCTCCGCCTTCGACAAGAAGAACGTCGCCGGGGCGCAGAATGTCACAAAGCGTGTGGTAATCCGAAGGGGTATAAGGTTGGTACCCCGAACAGGGGCGGTTCAGTTTCGATGCAAGCCGGTGCCCGAGGCTGTCGAGCATCCTGTCCCGCCAGTTTGACTGCTGTTGCGCCATTGGTCCTTTTCCCTTGGTAGCGGCCTGCCGGAAGTGGACGCAACCGGTGCGCCGAGGCTCTGCGCCGCACGCCCATGCAGGCAGTGCGCGGTCGGGGGACAGAGGAGCCTCGGCGCGGGCTGAATCACCTGTGCCTGTGGGTCAGTTTGCGATCAGGTGATCCGAGGTAAAGACCATATCGTCGGCAGCGGCTTGGTGGCAGGCGATGCAGCCTTCATCCATTCCTTTTGCCACGCGCCCGGCCAGCGCCATGCCCATTGGATTCTGCGAGACTGATCCATCGGGGTTGTAGCGCGCCCAGAACCAGTTGAGGTTTTCGGGGTCATAGCCTGCCTCGCGGCGGAACATGACGGTATAGGCGCCCAGATGTCCTTCGGGGTTTGCCAGCACTTCGTCCGCGGATACGCCTTCGGGGCCAAAGTTGCGCTTGACGATCAGATCGCCGGTATGGCCGTTGATCGTACCGACATCGTAGAAGGTTTCAAGCATCATACCATGCGGGTCCGTGCCCTCGTAGGGAAAAGCGCGGATCATATTCGGCCCTGCAAGGCGCTCTGCCTCCATCAGGGTCCATATCAGCTCGGCATAGGCAACATCTTCGGGTGAGCCGAAGGGCATGCCGCCCTCCTGTGCCAATGCCGGTCCGGCACTGATGGCAAGGCTTGCGATAGCAGCGGTGATAATCGTTTTCATGATGAATCCTCCTGTTGATGACAAGGTAAGGACTCGGTAGGTGGCCATTCGTTTCAGTAGCAGAGATCACATAGCCGTGATCGTTGCGTGCTGATCACCTCTGCGCGATCATGGCGTTTCCTGGTTTACGCATCGGGATGGCGCGCGGACACTCTGCAACAGAGGTATTTGCATGAAACGGGCTTTTTCTTTTGCGGTTTGGTTTTCTGTGTCGGCGATGGCAGCGGCGCCCGCTGTGGCGGCCTGCGTCGTGAACGGCACGACCGAGACGCTGTATTTTACAATCGAATCCCGGGATGGCAGCCTGGCGCGCACCGGGGCGACCTTGCCCCCCGGCGCAGAGCTGTGCCTGCCCGCTGCGCCATCGGCGGTTTTTACCGCCTTCGCATCCGAATCCAGCATGGAAGGTTGCCCGCGGATGTCGGGACCAGACCGGCGCGACAGGTTGGTGCATTTCCTGGCCACTGATGCCTGCCGCTGGGCGTCACACGGCAAGTAGATCCGGCTCCAGCCGGTCGCACGCGATCTGTGGTGCGTGATAGACCAATTGAAATCCGGGAAGGCATTGTTTGCGCCTGACAGGGTTTGGTTGCCCCGTTTGTCGCGGCTTACGCCGTAGTCATCTGGGATCCTTTCGGGTGCGCCGGACTTCAGCGGCGCGATTGTTCTTTGCGAAGTGTCGAAAGGATTTCGGTCAAGCGGCCGTCGTCGGCCTCGTGTTGAAGCGACTCTTGAACACCGGCGACCTGCGCGGTCAGTTGATCCGTCGCCCGCATTTGCGCAATGAACCGGCTACACCCCTTGCACATGGCAAGATGCAGGCGGATCTGAAGCGTATCCCAAACAGAAAGTTCCCCGTCGATCAGGGCGCTGGCACGGTCGGCGACATCTTTGCAGCTCAGCATGTCGGATCGGTCCTTTCGTATACCCACAAGAGAAAGACCTTTGCGAAAGGCCTTTGTTACAATCAGGTTTGCAAGCTAGCATGATTACCCGGAATGTCCCGCCTTGAAATATCATGTCAGCACGGCGAAGGCGACTCGCGCAGCCGCTCTCGGTTTCGTGACCCTTTATGCGATTTTCCCTCTTGTGCCTGTAGTGGCTACAGGCCGTAGACCTGTTCGCAACCATAGACGAGAGGTGCATGATATGGCGCTGACAGACGACAAGACATATACCCCTGACGCGGATCGTCCGGCCCGCAAGGGCTGGCTGGCGGCAGGCGGGGTGATGGGCGCCATTCTTGCCTCGGCCTGCTGTATCGGGCCGCTGGTTCTGCTGACACTTGGTATTTCGGGTGCATGGATCGGCAATCTGACGGCGATGGAACCTGTCAAACCGCTATTTGCCGTGATCGCGCTTGGTTTTATCGCGGCGGGGTTCCGGCAGTTGTATTTCCGTAAACCGACCGTCTGCGCGCCCGGATCCTATTGCGCGCGGCCCGCCTCGGCGCAGATCACCAAAACCGCGCTTTGGGCCGCGCTTGTCCTTGTGATCGCCGCACTCACCATCGACTGGTGGGCCCCGCTTATTTACTGACCCCAAAAGGAAAACCCATGATCAAGATCCTTGCGACGGCCCTGTTCGGCCTGACTGCCACTGCCGCGATGACTGTCAATCCAGCCGCCGCGCAGTCCGTAGCCGCCGAGCAGACCATCACCTTTGCAGTCGACAACATGACCTGCGCGCTCTGCCCGATCACGGTGAAGCGCGCGATGGCGGGCGTCGAAGGCGTTCGCACTGTCAAGATCGACTTTGCGGCACGGACGGCAACGGTGATTTTTGACACTGCTGCGACCAGTGCCAACGCCATCGCGACCGCATCGGCCAACGCGGGCTATCCGGCGCGCATCGCAGGCTGAGGGAAGCCCCCGACACATGAAAGGATGACATCATGAAAGACGATTGCTTCGCGCCCCGACGCGATTTCGACCTTGCCGTGATTGGCGCCGGTTCGGCCGGATTTTCAGCCGCGATTACCGCTGCCGAGGGCGGAAAGCGCGTTGCGCTGATCGGCCATGGCACGATCGGCGGCACCTGCGTGAATGTGGGATGCGTGCCCTCCAAGACGATGATCCGCGCGGCCCAAGCCGTGCACGGCGCGCGGGCAGCGCGTCGGTTTGTGGGCCTTGCGGGCGACGCGCAGGTCGCCGACTGGGCGGCGCTGATTGCGGCCAAGGATGATCTGGTCGCGACGCTGCGCCAGAAAAAATATGCCGACCTGCTGCCAAGCTACGACAGCGTGACCTATATCGACTCAGGTCCGGCGCGGCTCGTTTCCGGTGGTGTTGCGGTTGGCGGGCGCATGATTTCGGCCCCTAAGGTTATCGTCGCCACCGGCGGTCGGCCTGCCGTGCCCGACATTCCCGGTATCGCGGACGTGCCAACGTACGACAGCACTGCACTGCTGGCGATGACGCGACTACCAGAAAGCCTGATCTTTCTCGGCGGCGGCTATATCGGGGTGGAACTGGCGCAGATGATGGCGCGCATGGGTGCCCAAGTGACGATCGTCTGCCGGTCGCGCCTGTTGCCGCAGGCAGAGCCAGAGGTGTCTGCGGCGCTGACCGATGTTTTGCGGGCCGAAGGTCTGACGGTCCTTGACGGCGTGAGCTATGATGCCGCGCATTGCCGCGAGGGCGCTGCGGTTCTTACGGTGACGGTGGATGGCGTCACACGCGATTTGACTGCCGACCACCTTGTCCTGACCACGGGACGCGCCCCCAACTCACAAGATCTGGGCCTGTCTGAAATGGGTGTCGCAACCGATGCGCGCGGCGCAATCAAGGTCAACGCCGACATGCAGACCACACAACCCGGCATCTACGCTGCAGGCGACGTGACCGACCGCGACCAATTCGTCTATATGGCTGCCTATGGTGCCAAGCTCGCGGCCCGCAACGCCGTGCTGGGCGGGGCCGAACGCTATGAGAATGCCGCGATGCCGTGGGTGGTCTTTACCGATCCGCAGATCGCCGGCGTCGGGTTGACACAGGCGCAGGCGCGCGCGGCAGGTTACGATGTCAAAACCAGCGTGCTGGCCCTTGACAACGTGCCGCGCGCCCTGGCCGCCCGCGACACGCGTGGTCTGATCAAGCTGGTCGCGGATGCGAAAACCGACCGCCTGCTGGGCGGCGTGATCATGGCACCGGAAGGGGCTGACAGTGTGCAGACGCTTGTTATGGCGCTAAAGGCCGGTATGACGACAAAGGCGCTGGGCGATACGATTTTCCCCTATCTTACCACGGTCGAGGGCTTGAAGCTTGCCGCGCAGACCTTTGACAAGGATGTGGCAAAGTTGTCGTGCTGTGCAGGATAGAACGCGGGTGCTGTCCGCGATCTTTTGGCAAAGGCTGTTGCGGCGATCTGAGATGGCCCTGCGCGCACCCTTCTGGAAGGGCATACGATCTTCAAAGGCGGGCTGGTCGCAATGCGGCGGCGTATTGCACGAAAACGGCAGCAACATCTGGAATGATTGTTCTGAATATGTCTAACTGCCCATAGATCGCCCGTCAGGGCCGGCATGTAAGAAAAAGAGGTTGCCCATGTTCCGAACGACGCTTCCCACCGCGGCGCTTGCGCTCAGCATCGCGCTGTTATCCGCAACACCAATTGCCGCGGAAACCTTTCGCTGGGCAGGCACGACCGATCCGCAGACGATGGACCCTCATGCGGTCAATGCTGCACCGGTTCTGTCATTTCTGAACAACGTCTATGAGGGCCTTGTGCGGCGCGGCCCCGATATGAACGAGGAGCCATCTCTGGCGACCGCATGGGAGGCGCTGCCAGACGGCGCGGGCTGGCGTTTTACCCTGCGTCAGGGCGTGACATTCCATGACGGGGCGGCGTTCAACGCTGATGACGTGATCTTTTCCTACCAGCGCGCCGCTTCCGAGGCGTCGGACGTCCGGTCATGGTTCGCTTCTGTGACCGATGTGGTGCGGGTCGATGATTACACCGTGGATTTCCTGACATCTGCGCCGAACCCGCTGTTCCCCGGATCCATCGCCAATTTCCTGATCATTGATGCAGACTGGGCCGTGGCGAACGGCGCAGAGCTGCCCGCCCGTGACGCCGAGAATTTCGCCACGCGCAATGCTAATGGCACCGGGCCCTTTGTGCTTGCCGCGCGCGATCCGGGGATCGAGACGCGGCTGGTTCCCAATGCGGGCTGGTGGGATAATGCCGCCCATAACGTGACCGAAGCGGTTTTCACCCCCATCGGCAACCCGGCCACTGGCCTTGCCGCGCTGTTGTCAGGCGAGATTGACCTGATTTCACCGATTCCGTTGCAGGACGTCGCACAGGTCGAAGGCCGCGCCGGGTTCAAGGTGCAAGCCGGGCTGGAAACACGGGTGATCGTGCTGGGCTTTGGCCACGACCACGATACGCTGAAATATTCTGACGAGACGGACGCAAACCCGTTCCGCGACCCGCGCGTGCGCCTTGCCGTGGCGCAGGCCATCGACGTTGATACCATCGACCGCGTAATCATGCGCGGTGCGGCCGAACCGGCAAGCCAACTGCTGCCTGCGGGACTGTCGGGATATTCGGATCAACACGCTGATCGTCCGGCTTTTGATCCCGATGGCGCCAAGACCCTTTTGGCAGAGGCCGGTTTTGCGGATGGCTTTTCTTTTGGCCTGATGTGCCCGAATGACCGTTACATCAACGACGAGGCCGTCTGCCGTGCAGTTGCCTCTATGCTGGCGCGCGTCGGGATCGACGCCAAAGTGAACGCCATGCCGGTGCGCGGCTATTGGGACGAATTGCGCGCGGGTAACTTTGACATGTATCTGCTGGGCTGGTCGCCGGGAACCTTTGATGCCGAACACCCGATCCGCTTTCTTGCGCACAGCCGGACCGAAAGGCTGGGCACATGGAATTTTGGCGGCTATTCCAGCGCCCGCATCGACGCATTGCTTGCCCCGATCCAGCAAGAGATCGACCCGAATGCGCGGCAGGCCATGCTGGATGAGGCCGCAGGCATCCTGCAAGACGACGTGGCCTATGTGCCGCTTTATACCGAACCACTGATCTGGGCGATGAAAGACAGCGTGAACGTGGTGCAGCGCCCCGACAACTTTTTCATGCTGCGCTGGGTTTCGGTGAACTAGGGCGACGCGGGCGATGGCTGGATTTATCCTGAAGCGGCTGGTGCAGTCTGTCTTTGTGATGCTGGCCGTCGCCTTTCTGGCGTTTTCACTGTTCACATTCGTCGGTGACCCGATCAGCCAGATGACGGGGGTTGAAACATCGCTGCAAGATCAGGCGCGCCTGCGCGAAGAACTGGGGCTGAATGACCCGTTTGTCGTGCAGTTCATGCGTTTTACCGGCGATATGCTGCAAGGTGATTTCGGCTATTCCTTCCGCACGCGCGAACCCATCGGCGCGATGCTGCTGTCACGACTGCCGGCCACGCTGGAACTGGGGGTCGTGGCGCTGGTCATTTCGCTGGTGGTCGGGATTCCGGCGGGTATTTATACCGCGTTGCGCCCGCGGGGTCTGGTCAGCCAGTCGATTTTGATCGGCACACTGATCGGGGTGTCGATCCCGACCTTCGTGATCGGGATTCTGCTGATCTTTCTCTTCGGGGTGCAACTGGGCTGGCTGCCGACCTTTGGGCGTGGTGGGACTGTGCAGATCGGCTGGTGGCGGTCTTCGCTGTTCACGGGCGACGGCTGGCGGTCGCTGGTGCTGCCGTCGCTGACACTGGGGCTGTTCCAGCTGACGCTGACGATGCGGCTGGTGCGCGCACAGATGATGGAGGTCATGCGCACTGACCACATCCGCTTTGCCATCGCGCGCGGTGTGCCTTGGCGGTCGATCCGCTATCGTCATGCGCTGTCCAACACGCTGATCCCGGTCATCACCATCATAGGGCTGCAATTCGGCGGGGTCATCGCATTTTCCATTGTCACCGAAAGCGTGTTCCAATGGCCGGGCATGGGCCTTTTGTTCCTTGAATCCATTCGTTTCGTTGATATTCCGGTGATGAGCGTCTATCTGGTGGTCATCGCGTTTTTCTTTGTGGTCATCAATCTGTTGGTCGACCTGCTGTATGTCGCCATCGACCCCCGCCTGCGCGTCAGGGAAAGCGCCTGATGCCCGAAACAGGTAAAATGGCCCGGTTGGTGCGGTCAGAAGGTGTTTGGCTGTTTTCGCGCAGCCCCTCTGCTATTCTGGCGGCAATCGCGACGGTCCTGATCGTCTTGGGTGCGCTTTTCGCGCCGTGGATCGCGCCGACAAACCCCTATGACCTTGCCTCTTTTTCGCTGTTCGACGGGCTGCTGCCGCCAGTCTGGGCGGATGGCGGCGATGCGCGGTTCCTGCTGGGCACCGACGATCAGGGGCGCGATATGCTGTCGTCCATCCTTTATGGTGCGCGGCTGTCACTTTCCATCGCCGCAATGGCCATGGCGGTGGCCTTGGTTCTGGGGGTCGGGCTGGGGCTGGCGGCGGGGTATTTCGGCGGGCGGCTTGATGCCATCGTGATGCGGATTGCCGATGTGCAACTGGCGCTTCCCGCGATCCTGACGGCGCTTCTGATCGACGGAATTTCACGCGGGATCCTGCCCCGCGCGCTACATGACGACCTGCGCGTCGCGGTGATCACGCTGGCGATTGCGTTGTCACTGTGGGTGAACTTTGCGCGCACCGCGCGGGCGTCGGTCTTTGTTGAACGCAACAAAGACTATGTGCAGGCCGCGATCATGATGGGCCAGCACCCCTTGCGGATCATGTTCCGCCACATCCTGCCCAATATTGTCGGGCCGCTTCTGGTGATCGCCACGGTGGATCTTGCGTCGGCCATCCTGTTAGAGGCGACGCTATCCTTTTTGGGTGTTGGTCTGCCGGCAAATGCGCCGTCACTTGGCACGCTGATCCGCATTGGGATGCAGTATCTGCTTTCAGGCGAATGGTGGATCCTGTGGATCCCCACGGTCTTTCTTGTTGTGCTTGTCGTCGCGATCAACCTGCTGGGTGATTTTCTCCGCGATCTTTTCAATCCGGGGATGCGCTGATGCTGGATGTTCAGGGGCTGACCGTGCGCTTTCGCGACCGGCACGGGGCGACGACGGCGGTTGAAAATGTGTCGATGCAGGTGGCAAAGGGCGAAATTCACGGGCTGGTCGGCGAATCCGGGGCGGGAAAATCGACCATCGGTGCGGCAATCATGGGCCTTTTGCCCGCAGCGGGCGAAATTGCGAGTGGAACGCTGACATTGGGTGAAACCGACTTGCGCGCCCTGACCCCGGCCGAGGCACACCGCCTGCGCGGCAAGCGGGTTTCCATGATTTTCCAAGACCCGCAGACCAGCCTGAACCCGCTGATGACCATCGAGTCGCAGCTGATCGAGACGATCCTGGCCCATGAAAACATGAGCATTGACGCCGCCCGCACACGCGCCATCGCCCTGCTGGAAGAAATCGGCATCGCCAATGCCGCAGCGCGGATCCGCGCCTATCCGCATCAGTTTTCCGGCGGGATGCGACAGCGGGTGGTGATCGCGCTAGCGCTGTGCACCAACCCCGAACTGATCATCGCAGACGAACCGACCACCGCGCTGGATGTGGCCGTGCAGGCGCAGGTGCTGGTGCTGATCCGGCGGTTGGCCCAGACGCGGGGGGTGGGGTTTATCCTGATCACGCATGATATCGGGGTGATTGCGCAGATATCCGACCGTGTCACGGTTCTGCGTGGTGGAAAGGTCATAGAACAAGGGCCGACGCCACGTGTTCTTGGCCAGCCGGAACACCCCTATACCAAGGCGCTGATGGCCGCCGTCCCCCGGCTTGACCGCAGGATGGACCGTTTTCACCTGCCACGCATCGCGGGCGAAACCGAAGCGCCGGCGCATCGCGCCACCACCCGCGAGGCCGAAGACTGGCTGATGGCCGGCACCGGCACTGGCCCCGGCCCGGCGCTGGACCTGTCGGGGATTACCGTGCGGTTTCGCGGCGAAAGGCGCGGGTTGTTCGGGCCACGCGCGGATTTCACAGCACTTGATGACGTATCATTGTCGGTGCGCCCTGGCACGGTCATGGGGCTGGTCGGCGAAAGCGGATCCGGCAAATCGACGCTGGCCAAGGTCATCGCGGCCCTTGTGCAGCCGGCCGCTGGCGAAATGCGCCTTGACGGGATGATCCTGCCGCCGATGCGCGCGCGGCACCGGTCCGACCCGTCACGCCGCCTTGTGCAGATGGTGTTTCAAGACCCCTATTCCAGCCTGAATTCCCGCCATCGGGTGATCGATATCCTGTCCGAACCGCTGTGGCTTTATGGGCTGGAACCCGATGCGGGACGACGTGACCGGCTGGCGCGGGCGATGCTGGCGCTTGTTGGCCTTGATGCCACGGCGGCGGATCGTTACCCGCACCAGTTTTCTGGCGGGCAGCGGCAGCGCATCGCGGTAGCCCGTGCGCTTCTGTCCCGTCCCGGCCTGCTCTTGTGTGACGAGCCGACCAGCGCGCTTGACGTGTCGATCCAAGCGCAAATCCTGAACCTTCTCAAGGATATGCAGGCGCGGTTCGGTCTGACGGTGCTGTTCATCAGCCACAACCTTGCCGTCGTGCGGCAGATGTCTGATGATATCGCCGTGCTCAAGGATGGGTTGCTGCTGGAAACCGGCCTGTCCGAGACGTTTTTTGCCGGACCAAGGGCGGCTTATGCGCGCGATCTGCTGGCACAGACACCGACGGTGCGTTTCGATCACCCGGCGGCATGAACGGCGCACCCCGCCGTGGCGGGCGGGGTGCGGCTGTTTCATGCTACCTTGTAAGGGGCAAACACATCATCCACCGGCGTTCCGGCCAAATGGTTGACATAGTTCGAAAATGTCTTGCAAGCGATAGCAAGCACGACGCCCAGAACCTGCTGTTCGGCGTAGCCTGCCGCAAGGAAAGCATCGACAGCGGCTTTGCCGGGGTTGCCGCGCGAAATCACCATCGCCTCGGTGAATTTGGCCACGGCGTCAAGCTTTGCATCTGGCAGGTCGCCCCCGGCACGCAACGCGGCCAGACTGTCGGCTGGCACGCCTGATTTCTTGTCTGCGATCATTGAATGCGCGGCGGTGCAGTAGGTGCAGCCGTTGACGCGGCTGATCGTCAGGAACACGGTTTCCTGTTCGGCCGGGGTAAACCCCGCGGTTTTCCGAAAGTCGTCGTAGGTGCTGAGGTAGCCAGACAGAACACCCGGCAGATTAGCCATGTATGTATACATGTTCGGCACGAAGCCAAGGTTCGCCTTTGCGCCGGACAGCAAAGTCTGGGCCTGACCCTCGGCTGTGTTGAGCGTGGTGGGGGACATTTCGAGAAGGGGTTCGCGGGTCATTGGGGTCTCCGATATTTACAGAATGATTGTTCTGTATATTGCGTGTGGGCAAGTCTCCAGCTATTTCTGGAATGATCGGTTCAAATATAGGTGAGATCATGCAAGCCCGCAGTGATACACCCCGACCGCGCGGCAGACCAAGGCGTACTGCACCAGAGCAGACGCTAGAGGCAGCGATGCGCGTGTTCTGGGCAGAAGGTTTTGACGCGGCGTCCATTGACCGGCTTTGCCAAGAAACGCGTATGCCGCGCGCCAGCCTTTATAAGAATTACGGTGGCAAGGAAGGGCTGTTTCTGGCCACGATCGCGCATTACGTCAAAACATGCACCGGCCCTGTTGCGGATGCGCTTGGGCCAAGCGGCACGTTAGAGACTGATCTATTGGCGTTCTTCAAGGAGGTCGTGGCGCTTGCCACCCGAGACCCGCGCACCCCGGGTTGCCTTATCTCTTGTGTGCTGGTCGATGCTGCGGGCGCAAATGCTGCCTTCCGGAAGGAACTTGAGCACCATTTTGCGGCCTTAGAAGACCGGATTGTGCTGCGTCTGGATCACGCACCGGGTTTGTTCCCTGCCGCTGACACCCGCGCGCTGGCGGGGATGCTGGCGGCAGTCGCACGGGGCGTGATGCTGCGGGCGCGTTCGGGGGTACAGGCCGCTGACCTGTGCGGCATCACCAATGTCGCAGTAGACTGCGCCGTCAGACTGCGCGCCTAGTTTTCATCACTTTACGGCAGATTCCCGATCAAGCCGATGCTGACGCGGTGGCGGCGTGACAGAGCTGGAAAACCAATCAGAAAACGTCCGGAACTTTTGCAGATGAACCGAACCACCTTTGTTACATTTATGTCATGAAATCTTTCCTTAAGTGACATAACTCTTTTGTAAACGAGGGTCACAGACGGGAAAGACGTGTGTGGCAAATCAATCTTACCACTGGACGCGTGGTATCTTTGAATGTCGCACTACGCACGCACAAACGCACAACCTGTCCGCGAAACGGATGCAGAAAGTGCATATGAAAGCCCTTCAGAACAATATCGTGATCCGGCAATACGATCGCGTTTCACCTGAGCCAAGGCGCATTGCCCAGCGAGGATGAAAAAAGAGATGCATGAAAAACATATCCTCGTCGCGTTCGATCGTGATCTTGAAAACATCCAGACAGCCTTGATGAGAATGGGTGATCTTGTTGAAGATGCGCTTAGGAATGCCTCGATGGCTTTGGAAGCCCGTGACGTTGACTTGGCTGGAAAAGTGCGCGTCTGGGATCGGACTATCGACAGCCTGGGCCAGCAGATCAAGGCGGATCTGGTAAAGCTGTTGGCCCTGCGGTCGCCGACTGCGGTTGATCTGCGCGCCGTTCTTTCGGTCATGGAAATCAGTTCGCATCTGGAACGATTCGATGACTATGCAAAGAACATGGCGAAACGCACCCTTGCCATGGCCCAAGACGGCGAGATTGACGGCACGATTGCGGCTTTGCGGCGCATGTCGCGGTTTGTCGAGACGATGATCAAGGGCGCGCTTGACGCCAACGCCACGCAAGACAGCACGAAGGCCGAAGATGTCATTGAACGCGATCAAGAAGCTGATGAAATCTACAACATGCTGTTTCGGACCCTGCTGACCCATATGATGGAAGACCATCGCAAGATTGCGGTCGGCATGCATCTGCGATTTCATCGCAGAAAACATCGAACGCGTAGGCGATCACGCGACAGGTATTGCCGAACAAACAATTTATCTGGCGAAGGGTGCCCTGCCCCAGGACGATCGCCCCAAATGGGACGCCACATCGATGGAATTTCGTAAAAGCGATGCGTGATGCCTGATATGCAACCTTCCGTTCTTGTTGTTGAGGATGAACAGGCACAAAGAGAAATCTTGGCCTATAACCTGGCAGCTGAGGGGTTCCGCGTGATTGAGGCTGCGGACGGCACCGAGGCGCTGTTGTTGATCGAAGAGGAAACGCTCGATCTGATCCTTCTGGATTGGATGCTGCCGGGAACATCGGGGATCGAGGTTTGTCGCCAGATTAAGGCCAAACCCGCGTTCCGCACGATACCGGTGATCATGATCTCGGCCCGTTCGGAAGAGGTGGATAAGGTGCGCGGCCTCGAAACCGGCGCCGATGACTATATCGTTAAACCCTATTCGGTGATCGAGCTTTTGGCGCGCGTCAAGGCACAACTACGGCGGTCCCGCCCCGGATCTGTCGGGGTCCGCCTTGTGTATGAAGAAATTGTGCTAGACGCGGAAACGCACAAGGTGTTTCGCGGGCGAAATGAATTGAAGCTCGGGCCGACCGAATTCAGGCTTTTGACGACCTTCATGGAAAAACCGGGCCGGGTCTGGAGCCGCGAACAACTGCTCGACCGTGTTTGGGGGCGGGATATCTATATTGATACCCGCACCGTGGATGTGCACATTGGCCGCCTCCGCAAGGTTCTTGGTCATCATGGAGAGGTTGACCTGATCCGCACGGTGCGGGGCGCCGGATATGCCCTTGGATAGTCCGGATTTGTCGCGCTGAAATCTCAAATGCGTGTGACGTCGCAGCTTTCTGTGCCTGGTTGCGGCGCCCGCCCGCCCGGATCGGCGTTCGGGAAAAACCCCGCGTAGAACGGCTCCCTACGCGGTTGTAGCAGTTTTGCCTAATTCTGACGCATAGAAAAACGCATGATTCAACTGTGTTTTCAGCGGAATTGTGGCGGCGCGTATTTTAGCAAGACCGGCACGACAAGTTCTTCCTCGTCGATCAGATGCCGGTTCAGCATGGGTTCGAAATCCTGCAACTGGGTGCGAAAGGCGGCAACCTTGTCGCGGAAGACGTCTTTGCCGGTTGGGTCTTGCAGAACGGCATTTGCGCCTTTGGCCAACCCGTCCAGAATACCGTCCAACGCATGATGATCCTGATCCAACAGGTCAAACCCGGCCGCGACCTTCTGATCCAAGGTGGCCATTACGGGAAAATAATGTGCATCTTCGATTTGGTGATGCCCGTGCAATTCGTTGATCAACATACCGCCAAACCGCGCCAAGGCCCGTTTGTAGTGCAATGGGTCGGCATTGCGGTCCAAGGCTTGCTCTGCATCAGCATTCATGCGCTCCAACAGATTGCGAAAGGCCATGTGCTTTTGCAGCCAGAACGCAATCAAGCCAGAAAAATTCTTGTTTTCTTGCCATGCATCGCGGGGAAACTCTGCGACCAGCACGCGCAATGTGTCGGGCAATGCAACCCGGGTGGCAAGATCAAGGGATACGGTCATGTGAATACCTATTTGTTTGCGGTTATCTATACTGCGCGTCACGGTATCAAAAGGGCGCAGATCGAACAGTGATTGTGCGTCTTTGCTCGATATATGCAAAAACTGGCCGTAACAGTGCTGATGCGCGGGTTTCTGTAAGGCTGTGTCGTCTGGATATTTATTTTTGCAACAAAGTTTCGTTTAGCGCGCTCTTTGCGACATTTTATCCATATGTGGCGG
>NZ_JACUUJ010000016.1 GCF_014859355.1 Yoonia sp.
AACGGTATATGGGGATGCTTCGGCTGGGTGCAAGCATGTGCGCCACGCACAATACATCGAAAAATTGGTGATCCCACGAGGACTCGAACCCCGAACCTGCTGATTAGAAGTCAGCTGCTCTATCCAGTTGAGCTATGGGACCGTGCGCTTGTTCGCTGGCATGCAGGCAGGCGACGCAGGCCAGAACTCTAGTGTGTCCAGGCACCGCGGCGTTGGGTTGCGAAATTCTCTCCGTATCCGCCGGGGCGAATATTCGGTTTGCGCCGCTGTGGTTCCTGCACGACGGCGTCAATTCCGTGTTCGCGGGCATAATTCAGCGCGGCATCTTTTGTTTCGAACCGCAAACGCACCTGTGCCTGCGTGTCGGATGACGATGTCCAGCCCATCAATGGGTCAACTTCGCGTGCACTTTCCGCAACATGTTCCAAGACCCAATCATGGGTTTTGGCCATGCCTGAGGACATCGCGGTTCGGGCGGGTCTGTAGATACGTGCGCGCATGCTGGTTCTCCTTGCGTGTGATTTATTTCGAATTCGGGGATGCTTGGCAAGGTGGGGCAATTCGAAAAAAAGAGGACGCATTAATTAAGCGTCAAGTTAGTGGGTCTATGGTGCATGTCACAAGCCTCATTTTGGCTTTTGATTAGAAGTTGGGAACAAAAGATCATGATCAAGCAAAGTGTCACAACCCTCGCCATGCTGTTTGCCTGTCAGGCCGCGCTGGCGGATGAATTTACCCCCGCGCTTCAGGGGTACCTGGATACGAATATCAGCCAATGGGCCACCAATCCTGTCATCCTGGATGCGTTGCGCGCCGCGAATGCGAAAACTGCTGAATATGACCTTGTCAGCATCAACGCCTTGGACTTGGCCTGGCAGGCAGAGATCGGGATGTCCGATACCCCGACAATCACCCCTGTTTTGACAAATGATGCTGCGGATTTCCTGCGTGACCAAGTTGATGCATCGAATGGCGTCATTTCCGAAATTTTCATTATGGATCAGGTTGGACTGAACGTCGCGGTGTCGTCCGTGACATCGGATATGTGGCAAGGTGACGAAGAAAAGTTCACCCAAACCTATGAAGTCGGTGCCGGCGCCACACATATCGCAGAGGTCGAATTTGACGAATCCACACATAGTTACCTTGCCCAGGTGTCTATCAGCATCAGCGACCCCCAGACTGGCGACCTTCTTGGCGCGATGACCATCGGGCTGAACGCCGAGGCACTTTTTTAATCAAATCACGCAACGGGGGAGCCCATGTCTTTCTTCAACTCTGGTGCGATGCGTCGCATTTTCGGCCAATCTGTCTATGCAAAATGCCTGTGGATCACCGCAGTGACAACAGTGGTGGTCGCCACGCTGGTCAGTGTGCAAAATTTCAGTGTGAGCGAGAAAATAGCACGGGAAAGCATCATTGATCTTGGCACCACCAACACGGTGAATGCGGCCAGGGCGATGGGTGGCGCCATCCGGTTTCAGAAAACGGAAGAAATTAACAGACTGTTGGCGCAATTGCTGGACGGTTCGGATGGGCGGGCGCACGCGGCAATTGTGTTGTCGTTGCAAGGGAACGTTTTGTCTGAACTTGCCCGTCCCGGCGGTGATGTTGCGCAGCTTGTCCAAGTCGCCCGTGCTACATTGCGGGACGACATGCCGCGATCTGGCACGGATGGATTGGATATTGCGATTCCCGTCAGCTTTGGCGCCACGGATGAGACTGTCGGTGTGCTTGCCGTTGGTTGGACCGCTGCGCCGGTCCTGTCCAGGCTTGCACAGGAAAAAATACGTACATTGATTATTTCTGCAGTGTCTCTTTCAGCCATGCTGGGGCTTTCGATTTTCCTGTTGCAGCGCATTCTGGGCCATCCCTTACGTTGTCTTGAGGTTGCTGTTCAATCCGTCGCGAATGGCGATTATGGCGTGCCGATCGCTGGGGCAGGGCGGCCAGATGAAATTGGGCGTCTTGCACGCAATCTGGATCAGATGCGGTTGGGGCTGGCCGAGGCCAAGCTGGTCTCGGACCGGGCCGCGGAGGATCATGTAGAACAGCAAAACGTCATTGCTGCGCTGACAAGTGGATTGCAATCCCTTGCCGCCGGGGACCTTACGGCACAGATATCACAGGATTTTTCGACCCGTTACCAGCAGCTTAGCGTGGATTTCAACAATACCGTGCACACCTTGCATGATGCGGTGCTGACGATTGTGCAAAACGCGGAAATCATCCGGAAAGAGTCGGACGAAATCGGTGGCCATTCAAGTGATCTGTCCCGGCGGACGGAAAATCAGGCGGCGACACTGGAAGAAACTGCCGCGGCACTGGATCAACTGACCAGTGGTGTAAGGGCAGCCGCTGATAGCGCCCGAGAGGTGGAAGGGATTGTGCATGACGCACAAACCCAGGCGATTGAAAGTGCCACAATCGTCGCCCAGACTGTTGCGGCCATGTCTCAAATCGAAGGGTCTTCAACACAGATTTCAACGATCATCTCGGTCATTGACGACATTGCCTTTCAGACCAATCTTTTGGCCCTGAATGCCGGTGTCGAAGCGGCCCGGGCGGGCGAAGCCGGTCGCGGATTTGCCGTCGTCGCATCCGAGGTGCGCGCCCTGGCCCAACGTTCGTCCGAGGCAGCCCAAGAGATAAAGACCTTGATCGGCGGCAGTTCACAACATGTGGCGCGCGGTGTGAAACTGGTTGGCAAAACCGGTGATGCGCTGACGTCAATTACAGCGCGTGTCACGGAAATTGCCAGTCTGACTTCCAGCATGGCCAATGCGGCGACAGAGCAATCGCGCGGTCTGGCCGAGATAAATATCGGTGTGAGTCAGCTTGACAAGGTGACCCAGCAGAATGCGGGCATGGTGGAAAGCGCGGATGCGGCCAGCCAATCGCTGCGCAGGCAGGCGGCGGCATTGGGCAAAACCGTGGAAGGTTTTACAACCAACGCAAGCGGGCGAAGCAGGGGTGCACGGGTGGCCGCCTGATGTACAAAACAGAAACATAGCCAATAGGCGGGTTGAAAAACCTGGCGAAAGGAACACATCTAAGAGACAAAAATATGGAGCCTTGCCACGTGTCCGACGCAACAGCCGCTCAGCAGGATCCGACCGTTTATCTTGCCAACCCGTCCCCTGACGTCAAGTCCCGCGAAAAGCTGGAAGGCGGCAAGAAATTCGTGCTGAAAACCGAATTTTCACCAGCTGGCGATCAACCAACTGCGATCAAGGAACTCAGCGCTGGGATCATGCGTGGCGAACGTGATCAGGTGTTACTTGGGGCGACAGGCACCGGCAAGACCTTTACCATGGCCAAGATGATCGAAGAAACCCAACGCCCCGCGATAATTCTGGCACCAAACAAGACACTTGCCGCGCAGCTTTACGGCGAATTCAAGGGATTTTTCCCCGACAATGCGGTCGAATATTTTGTGAGTTATTATGACTATTATCAGCCCGAAGCCTATGTCGCCCGGTCCGATACCTATATCGAGAAAGAATCCCAGATCAATGAACAGATCGACCGGATGCGCCATGCGGCGACCCGCGCGCTGCTGGAACGTGATGATGTGATCATCGTCGCCTCGGTTTCTTGCATCTACGGTATCGGGTCGGTCGAAACCTATGGCGCGATGACGCAGGATATCCTTGTAGGTCAATCCTATGACCCGCGTCAGATCATCGCTGACCTGATCGCTCAGCAATACCGCCGTAATGATCAGGCGTTCCAACGCGGCACCTTTCGTGTGCGTGGTGACAGCCTTGAAATCTGGCCGGCCCACCTTGATGATCGCGCTTGGAAATTGTCGTTCTTTGGTGAGGAGTTAGAGGCGATCACGGAATTTGATCCGCTGACCGGCACCAAGACAAACAGTTTTGACAAAATTCGGGTTTATGCCAATTCGCATTACGTGACCCCAAAACCGACGATGCAGCAGGCGATTCAAGGGATCAAGAAAGAGCTGCGGATGCGGCTGGACCAGCTTGTCGCCGATGGCAAGCTGCTTGAGGCGCAGCGGCTGGAACAACGCACCAACTTCGATCTGGAGATGCTGGAAGCCACAGGCGTCTGCAACGGGATCGAAAACTATTCCCGTTATCTGACGGGGCGCGCGCCCGGCGAACCCCCGCCCACGTTGTTTGAATTCATCCCCGATAATGCGATTGTTTTCGCAGATGAAAGCCATGTCAGTGTGCCGCAGATTGGTGGCATGTATAAAGGCGACTACCGGCGCAAATTCACGCTGGCCGAACATGGCTTCCGCCTGCCGTCTTGCATGGACAACCGACCGTTGAAGTTTGAGGAATGGGATGCGATGCGCCCGCAGTCGGTGTTTGTTTCTGCCACGCCAGCGGCATGGGAACTGGAACAGACCGGTGGTGTCTTTACCGAACAGATCATCCGCCCCACCGGCCTGATCGACCCGCAAATCGAAATCAGGCCCGTAGACATGCAGGTCGATGACCTGCTGGACGAGGTGCGCCGCGTCGCCGCTGATGGTTTTCGCACGCTTGTCACCACATTGACCAAGCGAATGGCCGAGGATTTGACAGAATACATGCACGAACAGGGTATCCGCGTGCGTTATATGCACAGCGATATTGACACGATCGAACGGATCGAAATTTTGCGCGACCTGCGGTTGGGGGCATTCGATGTACTGATCGGCATCAACCTGCTGCGCGAGGGGTTGGATATTCCCGAATGCGGGCTGGTGGCGATCCTTGATGCGGATAAGGAAGGGTTCTTGCGATCTGAAACATCGCTGGTGCAGACAATTGGCCGGGCTGCGCGCAATGCCGAAGGCCGCGTGATCATGTATGCCGACCGGATCACCGGCAGCATGGACCGCGCAATGAAGGAAACCGAACGCCGCCGCGTCAAACAACTGGCCTATAACGAAAAACACGGCATCACCCCCACGACGGTGAAAAAGAACGTCGAGGATATTCTGGCCGGTCTTTACAAGGGCGACGTGGACATGAATCGCGTCACCGCCAAAGTGGATAAGGGCCGGGCAGGCGGCAATATCCAGACTGTGATCGAAGGCATCCGCACCGATATGCGCAAGGCCGCTGAAAACCTGGAATTCGAAGAGGCCGCGCGCCTGCGCGATGAACTCAAGCGGTTGGAGGCGGTCGAAATGGCCATCGCTGACGACCCGCTGGCGCGGCAACAGGCAGTGGACAAGGCTGTCGATGATGCGCAAAAGGCGTCAGGCCGCAGCACCGGCGGACGTGGCGGAATGCGTGGCGGCAAAAGCCGCTATGGTGGGGCACGCAAATAACCGGGTTAATTTGGTCTGGGAGCCCCGATCCGTCAGGCCGCGACAGGCAAGGCCAGATCTTGCGGAAACCGCCAAAGGATTGCCCCCTGCGTCCAGCGCCCTTTGATCAGGAAACCATGATCATTGACGCGTGGAAACCTGTTCTGCCAGTCCAGGAACCGGTCATTCGTGACGATCTTTATCCCGTATTTGGTGCCCTTTTCCAACAGGGTTTCATCTGCGATCGTGCCGCTTGGCACGACGTTGACCTGCCAGTGCGGCAACATCAGTTGCTGCGCCATGAAGCGGCCATTTGCATAGCGATCAAACAGCTTATAGCCCACATTTGCGTCAAAATAGACCAGTGGGGTATATCCTTGCATTTTCAAATCTTTCAGCACGTCAATCAGCACAAAGATATTGGGCGCACCGCCCCAATGCATGACGTTTGATCCATCAACAAGGATAGGATGTGCGGCTTCCAGGCTTTGATCTTTGCCGCGCAGCCTTCTTAGAAAAGGCCGGAGTGCAAAAAGGATCAGTGCCGCGCCAAACACTGCATAAATCACACCGGCCAAACCCGACAGGGCAAGATCGCGATTAGGGTGATCCCAAAGCAAACGGACGACCGGCACGAAAGAAATCAAAAGGCCATTCAACAGAAAAGAAAAGAAATGCATGGCCCTCGATACCAGATGCGCGCCGCCGCCGAGGTTATCGGAGCACAAACCAAGGTTGAATACAAGTTAAGATCACACGCATTTGGCTGAGATGCCGTACCACCGCTGCAGAACTGTGTGAACTTGGCTGTTTGCCTTTCTACCGCGCCATCAAAATCGGCACTTCTGCATTTTCAAGCAGGCTGCGGGTGGTGCCGCCAAAGACGGCCTCGCGCAGGCGCGAATGGCCGTATGCCCCGGATACGATCAGCGCGGCGCCACTATCGCGCGCGCAGCGCAACAGGGTGTCGGCAACGTTGCCTTCGGTCTTGGCAATCAGTTTGATGACCGGCGTTGCGCCATGCCGCGTGAGGAATTGCGCCATACCACTGCCGGGGTCAGATTGATCATGGCCTTGTGTCGGTGGGTCAATGATGCAGATGTCGGTTTCTGCTGCGCGGCGCAAGAACGGCAGGGCAGCACGGGTGGCCGACAGCGCCTCTGTCCCGTCGTTCCAGCCCAGCACCACGTTCCCGCCCATTGCAGGTGCGCCTGCACCTTTGGGAATCATCAAGACCGGACACCCCGCAATGAACATGCAATTTTCGACCAGACCGGCCAGTTCCAGATCATCCTGATAGGGGCGTCCCAGAACAACCAGATCACTGAACCGCAGTTTTTCGGCCAAATAATTGCCCAGCACTAATGACTGCACCATTGCGGCCTGCATCGACCAGCGCACAACTTCGCCCTGCATCCGGGTCTGGACCCAATCTTCAAGTTGCTCTCGTTCTTCGATTGCGTCCCGCGTTTGGGCAGCGACCACTGGCGTTGACATACCGCTTAGGTCATAGGCAAGACTGCTTTGGTTGATGGTGATTACGTGAATGTCCAGATGCGCATCTGTATCTTCCGCCAGCTTGATCGCGGCGTCCAATGCATCCTTGGCTGTGTTCATGCCAGTCAGGATGGTTGCGATGATTTTATAGCCCATGGGGTCGCTCCGCCTTTTCGTGATCTGCTACGCAACACCCTTGCACAATAGGGCAAGGTTTCACGTTGATGCAAATCAACACCGGCACGCGCGCTTGATCAGGGTTTTTGTGCCAGACGGCTTTCCAATACGTCAAATGGCACACCCGGTTCGTCCTTGGCGCCGCGGATCACCAACGATGTCTTGACGCTTGCGACATTATCGGCGCTGGTCAGTTCTTCGGTCAAAAACCGTTGAAAACTACGCAGATCCGGCGCCACGCATTTCAGGATGAAATCGACCTCACCGTTCAGCATGTGACATTCGCGCACAAGCGACCAGCCCTGACAGCGTTTTTCAAAGGCGCTCAGGTCCACTTCAGCCTGACTGACAAGACCGACCATCGCAAAAACCTGCACCTCGAATCCAAGTTCGCGGGCGTTGACATCGGCATGATAGCCAAGGATATACCCCTGTTCTTCCAGCGTGCGCACCCGGCGCAGGCAGGGCGGTGCCGAGATGCCAACACGTTTGGCCAGTTCGACATTGGTCATCCGGCCATCGGCCTGCAATTCGGCCAAAATCATGCGGTCGATTTCGTCCAGTTTCGTTCCGGGCATTTGCCACTCCAGCTCTTTTTCCGAATACTACTCAATGGCGCGAGGGTGCGCAATTATCTTTCGTGATTGCGCAACATAATAACTTTGCTTTGCTGTCATGCGCGGACTTTCAACTGTTGGCCTGCAACGCTATATCAACGCCGACCCTAGATAAGAGGCTGCCATGTCCCAGACCCGCCATTCCCCCGTTTTGATCATCGGTTCCGGCCCCGCGGGGTACACCGCGGGCGTCTATGCGGCCCGTGCAATGCTGAACCCCGTGCTGGTGCAGGGGATCGAACCGGGCGGCCAGCTGACCACCACAACAGAAGTAGAAAACTGGCCCGGCGATACCGAGGTCCAAGGCCCCGACCTGATGGTTCGGATGGAAGCACACGCCCGCGCGATGGGTTGCGATATCGTCAGCGATATCATTACAGAGCTGGATCTGCAAAACCGGCCCTTTACGGCGAAATCTGACAGCGGCACGGTTTATACCGCCGATGCGGTCATTCTGGCCACGGGCGCGCGCGCCAAATGGCTGGGCCTGCCGACCGAGGACAAGTTCAAGGGGTTCGGCGTCAGCGCCTGTGCGACATGCGACGGATTTTTTTATCGGGGTCAGGAAATTGTTGTTGTCGGTGGCGGCAACACCGCCGTGGAAGAAGCGCTTTTCCTGACCAATTTTGCCAGCAAAGTCACGTTGATCCATCGCCGCGATGAATTGCGCGCGGAAAAAATCCTGCAAGACCGGCTACAAAAGAACCCAAAAATCGAAACGCTTTGGTTTCATGAGGTTGATGAAATTTACGGTACCGACAGCCCGTTGGGTGTGGAAGGTATCCGGGTCAAGCATACGAAAACCGGCGAAATCACCGATATCCCTGCCAAGGGCGTGTTCATTGCCATCGGCCACGCGCCTGCGTCCGAACTGGTCAAGGACCAGTTGGAACTGCACAACGGCGGTTACGTCAAGGTTGCGCCGGGCACGACCCGCACGGCGATTCCGGGTGTCTTTGCCGCAGGCGATCTGACTGATCACATTTATCGCCAGGCGGTGACATCGGCCGGCATGGGCTGCATGGCGGCGCTGGATGCGGAAAAGTATCTGGCCGAACAGGGTGATTGACCCGCGTTGCCAGCAAGCTGTGGGTGTGCAGGCGAACCTGTTCATTCCACCCCATGGCTGGCTGATTGTCTACTGTTCCGTTGTCTGCAACAGGGCGCGAATATCCGTCCTTTCTGACCTGACTGCGCTGGACATGCGCCAATAGGGGGGGCTATGCCCCGCCGCAGAACATCCCAATTTCTTAAGAGTTTTCATATGACGCAGGACCTTGCACCGATCCCCGAACTGTTTGTTTCCTATGACAGTGCCCAAAAGCTGAAAGTGTCAGCCGGGGATCTGGTCAGCCACGACCTGACGCCGCGCCAGATTTGTGACCTTGAACTGCTCATGAACGGCGGGTTCAGCCCGCTCAAGGGGTTTCTGAGCGAGGCTGATTATAACGGTGTCGTTGAAAACATGCGCCTTGCCGATGGCGCGCTGTGGCCCATGCCCATCACGCTGGATGTGTCTGAATCTTTTGCCGAAAAGGTGCAGCCAGGGCAGGATATTGCCCTGCGTGACCAAGAAGGTGTGATCCTTGCCACGATGACCGTCACCGATAAATGGGTGCCCAAAAAGGCGCACGAGGCTGAAAAGGTGTTCGGCGCAGACGATAGCGCGCATCCGGCGGTGAATTACCTGCATAATACGGCCGGTAAAGTCTATCTGGGTGGGCCGGTGACGGGTATCCAGCAGCCGGTGCATTACGATTTCCGTGCGCGGCGCGATACGCCGAACGAATTGCGCAGCCTGTTTCGCAAACTGGGATGGCGCAAGGTTGTGGCCTTTCAAACCCGCAACCCGCTGCACCGCGCGCATCAGGAACTGACATTCCGTGCCGCCCGCGAGGCGCAGGCGAACCTGCTGATTCACCCCGTCGTCGGCATGACCAAGCCCGGCGATATCGACCATTTCACCCGCGTGCGCTGTTACGAGGCGGTGCTGGATCAATACCCATCATCGACCACCACGATGAGCCTGCTGAACCTTGCCATGCGCATGGCCGGCCCGCGCGAGGCGGTATGGCACGGCCTGATCCGCAAGAACCACGGCTGCACCCATTTCATCGTCGGCCGCGACCACGCGGGCCCCGGCAAAAATTCCGCCGGTCAGGATTTCTATGGCCCCTATGACGCGCAGGATCTGTTCCGCGCCCATCAGGATGAAATGGGCATCGAAATGGTTGATTTCAAACAGATGGTCTATGTGCAGGACCGTGCGCAATATGAACCGGCGGATGAAATCCACGACAAGGATAAAGTGACGATTCTTGACATCTCGGGCACTGAATTGCGCCGCCGTCTGGCCGAAGGTCTGGATATTCCCGAATGGTTTTCCTTTCCGCAAGTGGTTGAAGAGTTGCGCAAAAGTCGCCCACCCCGCGCCAGCCAAGGCTTTACCGTATTCTTCACAGGCTTTTCGGGGTCAGGCAAATCGACCATCGCCAACGCGCTGATGGTCAAGCTGATGGAAATGGGTGGCCGTCCCGTGACCTTGCTGGATGGCGATATCGTGCGCAAGAACCTGTCATCCGAACTGGGCTTTTCCAAGGAACACCGCGACCTGAACATTCGCCGCATCGGCTATGTCGCGTCGGAAATCACCAAGAACGGCGGTATCGCGATCTGTGCACCCATCGCGCCCTATGCCACGACCCGGCGCGCGGTGCGCGAAGACATCGAACAATTCGGTGCGTTCCTAGAGGTGCATGTCGCCACGTCGATCGAAGAATGCGAACGGCGCGACCGCAAGGGGCTGTATAAATTGGCCCGTGAAGGCAAGATCAAGGAATTTACAGGTATTTCAGATCCTTACGACGTTCCGGAAAAGCCAGAATTGCGGCTGAACACCGAAAATGTCGCGGTCGATACCTGCGCCCATCAGGTCATTCTGAAACTGGAAAGCATGGGGTTGATCCGGGCTTGATCCGGTGCGCTGGCAGCAATGGCCCGCCGACGCGGGCCGCTTATCTTGGTTAATGGACTGTGACCGGCTGCATGTCGTTTTCGCGCGCAAGATGAAACGCTAGTTTTCGGTTGGCGACCAGCGCCAATTGTTCGCCTTCGATATTATGCACAGCGAACAGCGTTTTCAGATCGCCGACCTGTTCTTGCATGTCGTCCGGCAGATCGGCAACGGCAACCGGTTTCACATAGACGATACTGCGATCCAGATCTTTAAGATCAAATTTTGCGTTCATGGCTTACCCTTTTTTTATCTTGATTGTCTGCACGATCGTGTCTTGCACGGCGCGTGTCAGATCAACGTGCAACAATCCGTTTTCCATCACCGCTTCACCAACTTCCACCCCGTCAGCCAACACGAATGACCGTTGAAACTGCCGTGCGGCGATGCCGCGGTGCAGGAAAATCCGGCCTTCGCTGTCGTCAGCCTGACGCCCGCGAATGACCAGCGAATTATCCTCGACCGTGATGGCCAGGTCACTTTGTGAAAAACCGGCCACGGCCAGCGTTATCCGATAGGCGTTTTCAGACGTCTGTTCGATATTATACGGCGGATAGCCATCATTCCCGCTTTTCGCGGTGCGTTCGACCAGCCTTTCCAGCTGTTCAAAGCCCAGAAGGAACGGATGCGTCCCCAAAGCAAGTTTCGTCATCAGACATGCCCTTTTTCTTAAGCGACTGCCAGTGCGGCCCCGATTGCGGCGACCGTCCTGTCAAAGATATGGGGGGGCGGGGGGCCTTGATCAAGAGTAAGTATTAGGAAGTTGCCCACTTACCGGTATACAGTGCATTAGTAACATCCTTTGAAACGGGTTGGCGTATCGTGAATAAATGGGAATCAATGGAAGAAACCGACGTGTTGCGCGTCGAACTGGAGGTTCTCAAACGGCAACACCGCGATCTGGATGAAGCTATCGACGCGCTGCACGCGCGCGGATCGGCGGACATGCTGACGCTCAAGCGGCTCAAGAAACAGAAACTCGCTCTAAAGGATCAGATTTTCCGTCTGGAAGACCGGATTTTCCCCGATATCATCGCGTGATCGCCCGTTGCAGACTTGTTGCGCTTGGCTATAGTGCGGCTTCAATTTGTTGCGGGACGACACCCTTATGACCCAGCCTTTGGTCGGCATTATCATGGGCAGCCAGTCAGACTGGCCTACCATGCGCGAAGCGTCTGAAATTCTTGATCAGCTTGGCATCCCCTACGAGGCGAAAATCGTCTCGGCGCATCGCACGCCTGACCGGCTGTGGGACTATGGCAAGCAGGCCGTGGGCCGGGGATTGCAGGTGATTATTGCAGGCGCTGGCGGGGCCGCGCATTTGCCGGGCATGATGGCATCGAAAACGCGCGTGCCTGTGATTGGTGTGCCTGTGCAGACCAAGGCGCTGTCGGGCGTTGACAGTCTTTATTCCATCGTACAAATGCCGCGCGGATTTCCGGTCGCGACCATGGCGATCGGGGCGGCGGGGGCGGCCAATGCCGGGCTGATGGCAGCGGGAATTCTAGCCCTGCAAGATGCAGAACTGGCCGCACGGCTGGATGCATGGCGTCACGACCTGTCTGCCGCAATACCGGAAGAACCGCACGATGACTGATCCATTGCACGTCGGGGCAACCATCGGTATTTTGGGCGGTGGCCAATTGGGGCGCATGCTGTCGGTTGCCGCATCCCGGTTGGGGCTCAGAACGCATATCTTTGAACCCGGTGCAAACCCGCCAGCCGCTGATGTGGCGCATCGGGTGACAACCGCCAGCTATGATGACGCCGCCGCGCTGACCGCCTTTGGCCGGTCGGTTGATGTGATCACCTATGAATTTGAAAACATCCCGACCAGCGCGCTGGACCTGCTCGAGGCACTGGCGCCGATCCATCCGGGTCGGCAGGCGCTGGCCACCAGTCAGGACAGGTTGACAGAAAAAACATTTTTGCAACGCTTGGGCCTGCAAACCGCGCCCTTTGCGGATATTGCCGCGATGGCTGACCTGACAGCGGCGATTGCCCGTATCGGGACACCTGCCATTCTGAAAACCCGGCGCATGGGTTATGACGGCAAAGGGCAGGCACGGATCATGGGGCCGGATGATGCTGCTGCGGCGCTGGCCGATATAGAGGGCGCGCCGGCGATCCTTGAAGGGTTCATTGATTTCAGCCACGAAGTCTCGGTGATTGGCGCGCGCGCCACTGACGGTTCGGTGGCCTGTTACGATCCTGGCGAAAACCTGCATGAAGCCGGTATTTTGCGCACAACCACCGTGCCTGCACGGCTAACACCGGCCCTGCGGACCGATGCTGTGCTGATCGCAGCGAAAATCCTGAATGCGCTGGATTATGTCGGTGTGATGGGGGTCGAGCTTTTCGTCACACCGCAGGGCCTGATCGTGAACGAATTTGCGCCCCGCGTTCATAATTCCGGCCATTGGACGCAGAATGGCTGTATCATCTGCCAGTTTGAACAGCATATCCGCGCCATCGCTGGCTGGCCATTGGGCGACGGGATGCGCCATGCGGATGTGGTGATGGAGAACCTGATCGGCGAAGATGTCAACCGGGTGCCAGACTTGGCAAAAACGGGTGCAGCCATTCATTTGTATGGTAAATCTGGTGTGAAACCGGGCCGCAAGATGGGGCATGTCAATCGGATCGTGAAACGGGCGTAATGTGTTGGGGCAAAAGCGGTGTATGTTGCCGCGCCGATGTCCTGGTCTTGTTCTGCGTCCACGCTTTAATATTCCAGCCGCAGGCGCACGCCAGCCACAAGGTGCAAGGTTGAAAAAACCGCGCCGCCTTTGGCCGATCAGTCATTGCCGAAAATCACATCGCCCAGACTAAGCGTTGGATCAAAACGACCGTCGCGCAAGAACGCAATGACTTCTGCCATCACCAGCGGGTTGTTCATCATGAATGTATGCGTGACGGGCAGCATGATATGATCCTTCATGCCTTCCATCCGGGTCGAGGCGACAGAAACCTTGCCATCGTCAGGCCCGTCGATCAGGGCGGAATAAAAAGGGTTCAATGACCGTGTGCCCGCGATGATCCCAACCTCATATGCAGGCAGCCCCAGGGTTCTTGTGATGCTGTCTTCGTCCGTGCCAAGCTGCAAACCGGCGGGGCCGTTGACCCATTGAAAAGGTTCGAAATCACCAAAAATGTCAACCAGTTCCGACCCGCGGTTGGGTGGCCCCAGCATCACCACGCGCCCCATATCCGCAGGGCGATTGTTCGTCAGCCACAAACGCGCAAGGATCCCGCCCATGGAATGCGTCACAAAATGCACCTTGGCCTTGCCGCAGGCGGCAACATCTTCGGGCAGATGTTCGTCAACCAAGGTTTGAATCGTGGCGCTGGTAGAGGGGTATCCACGGTTCACGACCTTATAGCCTTCGTTTTCAAGAGCGATCTGCATGGGGGCAAACGAAACTTCGGTGCGGGCAAGCCCGTGCAGAAGGACCACACATTCCTGCGACATGGCTGTGGTCCCCCAAAGTGTGAAAAGAACGGCGAATATATGCTTCATGCTGCAAAAGTAACATGCCCGCCGTGCAACGAAAGCCCAGGGCGGTAAAAAATTTAGCGGCCCGTTAGCAGTGACACGCCGATCCCCGTTAAAACAAATGCGCCGGCAATCAATAAACGTAACGTCAGTCGCTCGTGCAACAAAAGCATCCCTGCCGCGACTGAAATGACTGGCACGCTGACTTGCGCGAGGCCAGCGACTGTGCCGGGCAGCACCAGCGCCCACAGCATCGCGGCCCCCGCCGCGACACGGATGGCGGCAAATGTCATGGGATCCATCCCGTTATGGGCGTTTCCGATCCGGTTCAAAACTGAATTTGACGCAAAGGCGGACATCGTCAGTGCGATCAGCAAGAACGGTTTCACACCTTAAAGCCCCTTGAATGCCGCTGGAAACACCAAGTCTACTGCCGGGGACTGCGTGCCCAGACCCGCAACCATCAGATGTTCGGGCGGGCAGGGTGATTGCGGCCATGCTTTATCCGCGACCGAGAAACCCGACTTGGCAAAAAAGGCAGGCTCACCCACAACCACGACGGGGGTGTTTGTCAGCCTTGCCCATTCGGTCAGCACCCCCATCATCCGCTTGCCGTATCCGCGCTGTTGCATCTCGGGATGGATGGCCACCGTTGCCAACGCCAGCCACCCCCGTGGCTGCACCATGTGCGACAGCGCATAATATCCCACGACGCGGCCCCTCATCGGCAGCACGGTTTCACCGGCAATACCGCGTGACTTGCGCAGTTTGTGAACCAAAAGCGACATGACCGGGCTGGGAAAGGCGCTGCGCAGCAAGGCGTCAACCGCATCTTCTTCGCCTGACTGCATGTCACGGGAAAATTCGGGTGTTTGCAGTGTGATCATGCAGATGACGCTAGGCGCGCGGGAGGGGCAGCGCAATAAAAAAGGGCGACCCGGTTGGGACGCCCTTTATTGTTTTGGGTGATGCCTTGCAGGTGGCAGGTATTTGCAAGCAAATACCTGCCACCTGCGTGACGCGTTTGGGCCTACGGCCCAAGCCGCATCTTACATCATGCCGCCCATGCCGCCCATGTCGGGCATGCCGCCGCCGGCGCCTGCACCTTCCTTGGCGGGTTTGTCGGCAACCATGGCTTCGGTTGTGATCAGCAGGCCAGCAACAGATGCTGCGTCTTGCAGTGCAGTGCGCACAACCTTGGCCGGGTCGATCACGCCAAACTTGAACATGTCGCCATATTCTTCGGTCTGTGCGTTGAACCCGAAAGCCTTGTCGTTGGATTCACGGATCTTGCCCGCCACAACGGACCCGTCAACACCCGAGTTTTCAGCGATCTGGCGCAGCGGTGCCTCCAGTGCCTTGCGCACGATGGCGATCCCGACGTTCTGGTCGTTGTTCGCACCTTCGAGGCCTTCCAGCACTTTACCAGCCTGGACAAGTGCAACACCACCACCCACGACGATACCTTCCTGAACGGCGGCACGTGTCGCGTTCAGGGCATCGTCAACGCGGTCTTTGCGTTCTTTCACTTCGATTTCCGACATGCCGCCCACGCGGATTACGGCAACACCACCGGCCAGTTTGGCCACGCGCTCTTGCAGTTTTTCGCGGTCATAGTCGGATGTGGTTTCTTCGATCTGGCCGCGGATCTGGCTGACCCGTGCTTCGATTTCAGCCTTGTCACCGGCGCCATCAACGATGGTTGTTTCGTCTTTCGTGATCGAAACGCGCTTGGCGGAACCCAGCATGTCGATGGTGACGTTTTCCAGCTTCATGCCCAGATCTTCGGAAATCACCTGACCACCGGTCAGAATGGCGATGTCCTGCAGCATGGCTTTGCGACGGTCGCCAAAACCGGGTGCCTTGACAGCAGCGATTTTCAGGCCGCCACGCAGTTTGTTCACGACCAAGGTTGCCAGTGCTTCGCCTTCAACGTCTTCGGCGATGATCAGCAGGGGCTTGCCGGACTGGATGACCGATTCAAGCAGGGGCACCATTGGCTGCAACGACGAAAGTTTCTTTTCGTGCAGCAGGATGATGGCGTCTTCCAGCTCTGTCGTCATCTTTTCGGTGTTGGTGACAAAGTAGGGCGACAAATAACCGCGGTCGAACTGCATGCCTTCGACGACATCGGTTTCTGTTTCCAGACCTTTGTTTTCCTCGACGGTGATCACACCTTCGTTGCCGACTTTTTGCATCGCGTCGGCGATCTGGCGGCCGATATCGGATTCACCGTTGGCGGAAATGGTGCCGACCTGTGCGACTTCGTCGCTGTCGGATACGGGCCGTGCTGCGGCCTTGATCGCTTCGACGACTTTGGCCGTGGCCATGTCGATCCCGCGCTTGAGATCCATCGGGTTCATCCCGGCGGCAACAGATTTCATGCCTTCCTTGATGATCGCTTGGGCCAGCACAGTGGCCGTCGTGGTGCCGTCGCCAGCTTCGTCATTGGTGCGCTGGGCAACTTCCTTGACCATCTGCGCGCCCATGTTTTCGAACTTGTCTTCAAGCTCGATCTCTTTGGCGACAGAAACACCGTCTTTGGTTATGCGTGGTGCGCCGAAGGATTTTTCCAGCACCACGTTGCGGCCTTTGGGGCCAAGTGTAACCTTCACCGCATTGGCGAGGATGTTGACACCTTTGAGCATGCGATTGCGTGCATCGGTATCGAATTTGACGTCTTTAGCAGCCATTTTCATGTGCTCCTTGCATTAGAAATATGATTGAAAGTTGCGCATAACCGCAGGGATTACAGGATCCCCAGGATGTCGCTTTCTTTCATGATCAGCAGGTCTTCACCGTCGATCTTGACTTCTGTGCCGGACCATTTGCCAAACAGCACTTTGTCGCCCGGCTTTACAGCCATTTCGATCAGCTCGCCGCTGTCCTTGCGGGCACCTTCGCCGACGCTGACGATTTCGCCTTCGGCGGGTTTTTCTTTGGCGCTGTCAGGAATGATCAGACCACCTTGTGTTTTTTCATCGCCTTCGATGCGACGGACCAATACGCGGTCGTGAAGTGGTTTAAATGCCATTTCAGAACTTCTCCAGTTCGTGTTTCCTTCATGTTAGCACTCAGTAAGGTCGAGTGATAACATTGCGTAGTTAGGCGCGCTGCGACCTTGTGTCAACAGGTCCTGAAATCTGGATTTGAAAAAAAATGCATACTTGCCCGGGGTGGCTTTATTGTGCGGCCAGCGCTGCCAGGCAGCGTTTCAACGCCGCGCCTTCCTGCCGCGAAAACCCCGCCATCAGTTGCGCGTCAAAAGCCTGTGCCGCCTTATACAGATCATCAAACGCCGCCTGACCGTTCTTGGTCAGGTCCAGTTTGGCCTGACGCCGGTCCCTTGTCACAACATTGCGGGTCAGAAAACGCTTGGTTTCCAGCGCGGCGACCGCCCGGCTGATCTTGGTCTTGTGGACCCGCGCACGTGCGCCAATGTCTTTCGCGGTCATGGGGCCATAGCGCCCCAGATGAAACAGCACCCGCCATTCGGTGCGCAACATTCCGTAGCGGTCCTTGTAATGGCGCTGGAAGCCCGCGCTGGCGGTTTCGGCTGCCTGCGCCAGCAAGTAGGGCAGAAACCCCTGCAAATCAAAGCTGTCGTCGTTATGCATTCGGCAAACTCCCCCTTGTTAGTTACAAAAACAACTAATACGTCCCGCAGATAGCGGAGGAACCTGTCATGAACAAGCAGCCAAGCACCTTGCAAACGGCGCCGACACCTGTGGGCACTACACCTGGCTATATGCCCGGTTTTGGTAATGACTTCGAAACAGAGGCTCTGCCAAGTGCCCTGCCACAGGGCATGAATAGCCCGCAGAAATGCAATTATGGCCTTTATGGTGAACAACTGTCCGGCACGGCGTTCACCGCGCCCAGCCACCAGAACGAACGCACATGGTGTTATCGGATCCGCCCGTCGGTCAAGCATACCCACCGGTTTGCCAAAATTGATCTGCCTTACTGGAAATCGGCCCCCCATATCGACCCTGAAGTTATCAGCCTTGGCCAGTATCGCTGGGATCCGGTGCCGCATGCGGACCAGCCGCTGACGTGGTTGACGGGGATGCGCACGATGACCACAGCGGGCGATGTGAACACGCAGGTCGGCATGGCCGCGCATATCTATCTGGTTACAACCAGCATGGTGAACAGCTATTTTTATTCCGCCGACAGCGAATTGCTGGTGGTCCCACAGGAAGGCCGGTTGCGGTTTTGCACCGAAATGGGCGTGATTGATCTGGAACCACAGGAAATTGCCATTTTGCCGCGCGGTCTGGTTTACCGGGTCGAGGTGCTGGAGGGGCCGGCGCGCGGCTTTGTCTGTGAAAACTATGGTCAGAAGTTCGATCTGCCAGGGCGCGGGCCGATCGGGGCGAATTGCATGGCCAACCGGCGTGATTTCAAAACCCCCGTGGCCGCGTTCGAGGACCGCGCGGTGCCATCGACCGTCACGATCAAATGGGCGGGCCAGTTTCATGAAACCCGCATCGGCCACAGCCCGCTGGATGTGGTGGCATGGCACGGGAATTACGCGCCCTGCAAATACGACCTGCGCAGCTATTGCCCGGTGGGGGCGGTCCTGTTCGACCATCCCGACCCGTCGATTTTTACCGTGCTCACCGCCCCTTCGGGCGTTGAAGGCACGGCCAATATCGACTTTGTGCTGTTCCGCGACCGCTGGATGGTGGCCGAAAACACGTTCCGCCCGCCATGGTATCATAAAAACGTCATGTCTGAACTGATGGGCAATATCCACGGGATTTACGACGCCAAGCCCAAGGGGTTTGTTCCCGGTGGCATGTCGCTGCACAATATGATGTTGCCCCATGGGCCGGACCGCGCCGCGTTTGAGGCAGCGTCAAACGCGGATCTGGGCCCCGAGAAACTGTCTGATACGATGTCTTTCATGTTCGAAACGCGCTTCCCGCAGCACCTGACCCGTTTTGCCGCGCAAGAGGCGCCCTTGCAGGACGATTACATCGATTGCTGGGCCGATCTGGACAAGAAATTTGATGGCACAGCGGAGGTAAAATGAAGGTCGCAACACTTCACGATGGCAGCCCTGACGGACGGCTTGTGGTGGTTTCTGACAATCTGGGCCAGCAAACCCCTTGTGTCGCCCGATCCTTGCAAGGCGCGCTTGATGGTGGCGGCCTTGATACCGTTGGCGCAGCCGCCCCATTTCGTGCCGCGGCATCTGCGTCACCTTTGCCGCGCGCCTTTCAGTTTCTGGACGGTTCTGCCTATGTCAATCATGTCGCACTGGTGCGCCGCGCGCGCGGGGCGCAGATGCCCGACAGTTTCTGGCATGATCCGTTAATGTATCAGGGCGGGTCAGACAGCTTTCTTTCGCCGGCAGCGCCGATTGTGGGCGATCCCGAATGGGGCATTGATTTCGAAGGCGAGATTGCTGTCATCACTGACAATGTCCCCATGGGGGCAACCCGCAAAGAGGCGCTGGCGGCGATCCGATTTGTGATGCTGTGCAACGATGTGTCGCTGCGCAATCTGATCCCTGCCGAACTGGCCAAAGGATTTGGCTTTGTGCAATCCAAACCGGCTTGCGCGTTTTCGCCGGTGGCCGTCACCCCTGATGACCTGCCGGGCTGGCGCGATGGAAAGTTGCACGGCATCTTGCGGATCGATTTGAACGGGGCGCCTTTTGGGCGGGTTGATGCCGGCGTCGATATGACCTTTGATTTTGGTCAGTTGATCGCCCATGCCGCCAAAACCCGGCATCTGGCAGCAGGCACGATCATCGGGTCGGGCACAGTGTCAAACAAGCAGGACGGCGGGCCGGGAAAACCGGTGGCGCAGGGGGGGGCGGGCTATGCCTGCATCGCGGAACAACGCATGATCGAAACGATCCAGACCGGCAAGCCCCGGACGCGTTTTCTGCAACCCGGTGATCGGGTAAGAATCTGGATGGAAGATTCCAATGGCCGGTCTATCTTTGGCGCGATTGATCAAACGGTTCAGGCGATCTGACCCGCAGGTTGTTTGCCTGAAACATGCAAATATCCGGCCTGTGTTGGTGCCTCTCGCCAAGGTGTAAAAACGGGCGTAATGCAGTGGCATGAAGATTGTCCGCCTTGATCAAGCCCACACACTGCCATTCTGGCGCAGACCCGTCGCTTTGTTGTTCTTGATGGCAATGGCGATGCCGGTTGCCTTTGCGACGTGGTCGGCCTTGCTGAATAACTTTGTGATCGAGGTGGCGGGTTTTGACGGCGGCGATATCGGCTTGTTGCATTCGATCCGCGAAATCCCGGGGTTTTTCGCCATAGGCGTGATCGCCCTAATCATATTCATCCGTGAACAGGTGCTGGGGCTGGTCGCGCTGGTCATGCTGGGGGTGGCGACGGCGCTGACGGCGCAGTTCCCGTCGATGGGGGGGATCCTGACAATCACCATGCTTTCGTCGATCGGGTTTCATTATTACGAAACAGTCAATCAATCGCTGCAATTGCAGTGGATCAACAAGACCCGCGCACCGCAAATGCTGGGCTGGTTGTTGTCGGCAGGGTCGGGGGCAACGATCATCGTTTATGTGCTGATCGTGCTAAGTTGGGAACGGCTGGGGCTGACCTATTCCATTGTTTACTGGCTTTCGGGCGGGTTCACGGCGCTGGTCGCTGTCTTTTGCCTGCTGGCCTATCCGCAGTTCGAAGCGCCGCATCCGCAACTGAAAACCTTTGTGCTGCGCCGGCGGTATTGGCTGTATTACGCACTCCAATTCATGGCGGGTGCGCGGCGGCAGATTTTCGTGGTTTTTGCAGGTTTCATGATGGTTGAACGCTTTGGCTACAAGGTGGATGAGATCACGCAGCTGTTTCTGTTTACCCTTGTCATCAACATGGTCGCGGCGCCGATGCTGGGCAAACTGGTGGCCGTTTTTGGCGAACGCCGCGCGCTGATTATTGAATATGCGGGGCTTTGTTCCGTGTTTCTTGCTTATGGGGGCATCTATTATTTCGGCTGGGGCGTTGTGCTGGCAACTGTCTTATATGTTGTGAACCATCTGTTTTTCAGCCTTGCCCTGGCAATCAAGACCTATTTTCAGAAAATCGCCGATCCGCAGGATATTGCACCGACGGCGGCTGTGGCCTTTACTATTAACCATATTGCGGCGGTGTTTCTGCCAGCGCTTTTGGGTTATGTATGGCTGACATCGCCGGGAATGGTGTTTTTGCTTGCCGCTGTCATGGCGCTGGTCTCGTTGGGTTTGTCGGCATTGATTCCACGCCATCCCGGCCCGGGCCACGAGACCGTTTTCAAAGGCCGCTTGCTTTCCGCAGCAGAGTAGCAAAGCCGCCGAACCGCGCTATCTGACAGTGCATCCAGAAATGAGGCAAACAGATGTTTTTCATGAACCGCACAAAGACTGAAATGGTCAGCCCTGATGCCGCCCTGCCGGGCCGGGCCAACGCCATTCCGACAGCCCATACGCATTTTGTTTTTGGCACGCCCCTGACCAATGATGTGCCCGAGGGCATGGCGCAGGCCATGTTCGGCATGGGGTGTTTCTGGGGGGTGGAACGCATATTCTGGAAGCTGGACGGTGTGACGTCCACGATGGTGGGTTATGCCGGCGGATATACGCCCAACCCGACCTATCAAGAGGTATGCACAGGCAAGACCGGCCATAACGAGGTGGTCCGCGTGATTTTTGATCCGGCCAGCATCACTTACGAACAGCTTTTGCAGGTGTTCTGGGAAGGGCATGATCCGACCCAAGGTATGCGTCAAGGCAATGATCGCGGCACACAGTATCGGTCAGGGATTTACACCTACACAGATGCGCAAAAGGTGGCGGCAAAGGCATCCATGGCTGGGTTTGCACCACGGCTGTCAGAGGCAGGATTCGGGGCAATCACGACCGAGATTGTCACCGCGCCAGCATTCTATTTCGCGGAAGATTATCACCAGCAATACCTGGCAAAGAACCCCGCCGGCTATTGCGGGATCGGCGGCACGGGCGTGACCTGTCCGATTGGTATGGGCGTCTGAGCGCGGGTGATCCTTGATCTGACGGCGCGGGTCTTGCAGGCGTCGCAGGGGCGTGCGACTGCATTGAAATTGCCGGACCCGCGGTACGGAACGTTCGGCGACGGTCCGCCGTTGCGTCTGTTGATCGTGGCCGATCCATCAGCTGTTGCCGGAACCGCTGCAGTGGGTGCTGGGGCGGCAGGCCATCTGCTTTGACGCGCGGCTGCGGATATGAGAGGTGCCAATTGCCCGCATCGTGCTGCGGTCCGTGTTGATATTGCGTCTTTGGCGGTTGACGGGTGCCACTGTTGTCCGGCGGATTATGCAGTAAGGGCAGACAGCATTTGCACGGCCTTGCAGACAGATCCGGGTGCGCTTGACCCAGACAGCGACAGGCCCTAACCCGGATCAATATCGCGAAAGGCCGCAGGCATGACCACATATTCCGCAATCACCACGATCATGGGCGAAGACGCCGCCAGCAGACTGGCAGAAGCCGTCGAAGACCTGACCCCGGAACCCACCGGCGTTGGCACGTTCGAGGTCGAGGACGGGTCAGGTCTGTGGGAAGTCGCAAGTTATTTCATGGATCGCCCCGATGCGGGGGCGCTTGCGGTGTTGTCGGCCTTGCATGATGCGCGGCCATTCACAATTTCTGAAATTCCCGATCAGGATTGGGTGTCGCATGTCCAACGTGAACTGGCCCCCGTCGCGGCGGGGCGGTTTTTTGTTTATGGGAGCCATGACGCCGACAAGGTGCCGACAGATTGCGTGCCTTTGCTGATCGACGCGGCCATGGCCTTTGGCACCGGTCACCATGGCACTACGTTGGGCTGTCTGCGGGCCTTTGATGCCTTGCTTGATGCGGGGTTTGCGGGTGGCAAGGTGGTTGATATCGGTTGCGGCACAGCCGTGCTGGCGATGGCGGCGGCCAAGGTGTTGCCTGACCTGGTGCTGGCCAGCGATATTGATCCGGTTGCGGTCGAAGTTGCAACAGCAAATGTGGCAGCAAATGGGCTGGCTGGCCGGGTTGATTGTGTCGTGGCGGCAGGGTTTGCCGCCCCGGAACTGGCAGATGCGGCCCCCTTCGATTTGATATTTGCCAATATCCTAAAGGGCCCGCTGATCGGGCTTGCCCCTGAAATGGGGGATGCAGCCGCACCGGGCGCATATGTGATTCTCTCGGGGATCTTGAATGAACAGGCTGACGAGGTTACCCGCATTTATAGCAAAAACGGGTTCAATGTTATCAAATCAGATAGTATTGTTGACTGGACGACGCTGACACTTCGAAAATTGTAGTTTATTTGTCAGCGGTGCCGGTAGGGCGGCATGATAATGCTTGTTTTATTGACACTTTTTTGAGACATTCATGGGCAATTCATTGTGAGGTGTCCGTTATGTCCGGTATCCAGGTTTCGTTTGATAAAAGACTTAAACGCATCGTGCGCCGTCACGAACGTATGGCTAACGGTGTTGTCCAAAGGGTCACGTCTGATGGATTGATCGTCGCCCGGCCACGGCTCTACAAACCGCATTTTCCGCTGCGTAGCGTCGCCATTTTAATGTGCGTCGGGTTCCTGTTCAAGGGGCTGGCGCTGTCTTATCTCGGCGCTGATGATTACACGGCACGTCTGGCCGCCTTGCAGCAGGGCAACATGGTGGAACAAACCGGTGCCTGGGTCATGCAATCAGACCCCGCGACCCGCTTTATTGCTGATCAGGTTGCGATTTTATTGCGCTAAGCCTTTTCGCGCGAACCATCAAAAAGGCCGCCCCTTTGATAGGGACGGCCTTTTGTGATTACAAAGGCAGTCGAGGCGTTATTGCTTGCCAAAAGTTGCGATCCTGTTGATATCGGCCGCGCAAAGACCGATGTCATCTAATTCGCGCGCACTCAGTTTTGACAGCGATTTGCGCGTGATGCGGGCATCGTTCCAAGCGGAAAGAGTTGAAAAGCTGCGAGAGATCACAGCAGCAAGGTTGCCAGCTGAAAATCGCCCGATCTGGCGTTGTGTGTCGATAGAGGCCATGGCCCAAGTCCTTATGCGGATGCTGCACAGCAGCGTGTAAAGCGATGGGCGGCAGATAAGGTGGATCATCTGGTCTTACCAGTGATGTTCCTGCATGGGTCATATGCGTTTTAAGAATGCCTTGTTCTCATGCAAAAAAGTTCAATTTTTTATATCATTTACAGTGTTTTATAACTTTGTTCATCTGGCAGCCACCGGACGTTATCGCACTTATCAGCGCGCAGCGGACCGGTCGGTGCTGACGCAAACCCCTTGGTGTTTGTTCGCGGTTTGTGCTAGCGCTGGTCCAGAACAAGAAAACGGGGCGGCATATGCGTGTTTTGGGAATCGATCCGGGCCTGCGAAACATGGGCTGGGGCGTGATCGAGGTTACGGGCTCGCGCATTGCCCATGTCGCCAATGGGATTTGCCATTCGGTCGGGGATGATCTGGCGGTCAGGTTGCTGTCCTTGCATGGCCAGCTGACGGATGTGATGCAGCAATATCACCCGGATGCGGCGGCTGTTGAACAGACATTTGTCAACAAGGACGGGGCAGGGACGCTGAAGCTGGGTCAGGCGCGCGGCATCGCCTTGTTGGTGCCCGCGCAGGCCGGGATCGCCGTTGGGGAATACGCGCCCAATGCGGTCAAAAAGGCTGTCGTTGGTGTCGGTCACGCAGAAAAGCACCAGATCGCCCATATGGTCAGGTTGCAACTGCCCGGTTTGCAATTGGCGGGCCCTGATGCGGCAGATGCTTTGGCGATCGCGCTGTGCCATGCCCACCATCTGCAATCGGCACGCAGCTTGATGGTCGCTTTGGCAAAGGCAGGCACATGATCGGGAAAATTGCAGGGCGGCTGGAATATCGCGCCGCCGACCATGTTTTGATCGACGTGCGCGGCGTGGGGTATATTGTTTATGTCTCTGACAGGGTCATGGCCGGGTTGCCAGGGACTGGCGAACAGGTTGCGCTTTACACTGATCTGCTGGTCCGCGAAGATAACCTGCAGCTGTTTGGGTTCACGACCTTGGTGGAAAAGGAATGGCATCGCCTGTTGATGTCGGTGCAGGGGATCGGGGCCAAGGCATCGCTTGCGATCCTCAGTGTGCTGGGGGCTGAAGGTGTCAGCCGGGCCATTGCCCTTGGTGACTGGAACGCAATTGCCAAGGCGCGCGGTGTTGGCCCAAAGACCGCGCAACGCGTCACGATCGAGCTGAAAGACAAAGCGCCCGGCGTCATGGCGATGGGCGGCACAGTTGCCGCAGCCTTGGGCGACGCTGTGATCGAGGCAGACATCCCCGGGCCAGTCCGCCGCGCCACACCGCCGCCGCGCATCAACCCCGCGCAGGCTGAAGCGTTGTCGGCCCTGACCAACCTTGGCTACGCCCCCGGAGAGGCAGCCAGCGCCGTGGCCGAAGCAGCAGGCAACGACCCCGATACCGAGACATCTGCCTTGATCCGCGCAGCCTTGAAGCTGCTGGCCCCGAAAGGCTAGGACTGAGAGATGACTCAACCGGACCCCACATTGCGCCCAGCCCCGCAACCCGAGGATACCGACCGCGCCTTGCGGCCGCAGACGCTGGACGAATTCATCGGCCAGCGCGAGGCCCGCGCAAATTTGAAGGTGTTCATCGAAAGCGCACGTCGCCGCGGCGAGGCGATGGATCACGCCTTGTTTCATGGCCCGCCTGGGCTGGGCAAGACCACGCTGGCGCAGATCATGGCGCGCGAACTTGGTGTGAACTTTCGCATGACCAGTGGGCCGGTATTGGCGAAAGCCGGTGATTTGGCCGCGATCCTGACCAATCTGGAAGCGCGCGATGTTTTGTTCATTGATGAAATTCACAGGTTGAACCCAGCTGTCGAAGAGGTGCTTTATCCCGCGCTAGAGGATTTTGAGCTGGATCTGGTGATCGGTGAAGGCCCTGCCGCACGCACTGTGCGGATTGAATTGCAGCCCTTTACGCTGGTCGGGGCGACCACGCGGATGGGTTTGCTGACGACACCTTTGCGTGACCGGTTCGGGATACCTACCCGGCTGGAATTTTATACCGAAGACGAGCTGCACCAGATTGTCACGCGCGGGGCGCGGCTGATGGGTGCACCTGCGTCTGACGATGGCGCGCGCGAAATTGCCCGCCGTGCCCGTGGGACCCCGCGCATCGCGGGCCGTTTGCTGCGCCGCGTGGTGGATTTTGCAATTGTCGAAGGTGATGGCACGGTAACGCAAGCCATCGCAGATTTGGCGCTGACCCGGTTGGGGGTGGATTATCTGGGGCTGGACAATGCCGACCGCCGCTATTTGCGCCTGATTGCGCAAAGCTATGGTGGTGGGCCTGTGGGCGTTGAGACATTGTCAGCGGCGCTGTCGGAAAGCCGGGATAGCCTGGAAGATGTGATTGAACCGTATTTATTGCAAAAGGGTTTGATCCAGCGCACCCCGCGCGGGCGAATGCTGACGCAGCCGGTTTGGGCGCATCTGGGGTTGGATGCCCCCCGGTCGCAGACAGATTTATTTGGGTAGGGGAAGGCTCAAATTTCGCGAAATTTGAGCGCCTCCGGCGGGAGTTTTTGGGCCAAGATGAAGGTGGATATCGCTGATTTGTTTACCCGGCGCGATGGCGGGTATGTTTTTGCACGCTGGGGGCGGCCGATCGTTCCCGTTGTTTTTGGCGTGGATGATGCGTCGCTTGCGGTATTCAAGGGCGCGATCGAGGCGGTTGTGGCTTTGGCGGGGCACAAGATGGCTGAAACCGACTTTGAATTGGGTGCAAACCTGATGGTGTTTTTCTGCCGTGATTGGTCAGAACTGTCTGACGTGCCGCATTTGGACCAGCTTGTCCCCGATTTGCACCCATTGGTCGACAGATTGACAGCGGCGCAGGCCAACCAATATCGGATTTTCCGGTTTGATGACCAAGGGGGCATTCGCGCGGCTTTTGTGTTCTTGCGGCTGGATTCGCATCTGGCGGAGGTTGCAGTGGATACTCTGGCGCTGTCACAGGCGGTGCAAACTATTCTGCTGTGGTCCGATCGGGCATTTGAGGATTTGCCACCCCTTGCCATGATCAATGGCCATGCCGTGTTGCGGCCCGAAATTGCCGATGTGATCCGCGCCGCCTATGATTCGGTGATGCCCGTGGCCGCGCTTGACGCCAGTCATGCGCTCCGGTTGGCGGCGCGTGTGGTGCCGCTGTCATGATCCATCGGTTTGGTTTGCGCGTCTATTACGAGGATACCGATCTGGCCGGGATTGTTTATTATGCGAACTATTTGAAATATATCGAACGCGCCCGCAGCGAATGGGTCCGCGCGTTGGGAATTGATCAGGTGGCGATGAAGGCTGATGGCGTGGTTTTTGCCGTCAGGCGGGTTGAAGCCGATTATCTGGCGCCGGCCCGACTTGACGATCTTCTTGATGTTGAAACGGGGGTTGAACGGATGTCAGCCGCGCGCCTTGTGCTGCGACAGGATGTCAAGCGGGGTCAGGACCTGCTGTTTTCTGCCTTGGTGACGATTGTTTGCATTGGTGCCGCAGGTGCGCCGCTGCGCCTGCCGGCGGTGATCCGCCGGTCTGGGTGTTGATTGCGCGTTGCATTTCGCAGATGTGATGCCGGATTGGTTGGATTTCCTGACGCAGATGCGGTATTGATCTGCTTAATCAGAGCCCGCAAGTGGGCCTAAGGCAGAGCAGGCAACATGGACGCAGCAACCGACTTTACCATGTGGGCGCTTTTCGCGCGCGCAACCATCATCGTGAAACTTGTCATGATCTTGCTAATCGCTGCATCCGTGTGGTGTTGGGCGGTCATCATCGACAAGGCGATACAATATCGCAAGGCCCGCGCAGAGGCATCGGTGTTTGACCGTGCATTCTGGTCGGGTGAACCGCTTGACGGTTTGTTTGACCAGATCGGTGCCGATCCTGACGGGCCGAGTGAAAAGATTTTTGCCGCTGGCATGTCGGAATGGCATCGGTCGCACCGGCAAGACGGGGGTTTGATTGCCGGCGCGACGGCCCGGATCGACAGGTCAATGGATGTGGCGATCGCAAAGGAGACAGCAAAGCTGCAAAAAGGACTGCCCGTGCTGGCGACCGTCGGTTCGACGGCGCCGTTTGTGGGGTTGTTCGGCACGGTCTGGGGCATCATGAACGCCTTTATCGAAATCGCAGAGGCGCAAAATACCAACCTTGCCGTTGTGGCGCCCGGTATTGCCGAGGCGTTGCTGGCCACGGGTCTGGGCCTTTTGGCGGCCATTCCGGCGGTGATATTCTATAACAAGCTGTCATCGGATAGTGATCGGATCGTAAGCGGATACGAAGCCTTCGCAGACGAATTCGCCACGATTCTAAGCAGACAACTGGATAGCTGATCATGGGTGCCGGGGTAATGAAATCAGGCGGGGACAGCGGCGGACGCCGCCGTCGCAAGGGCCGCACGCAGCCGATGTCGGAAATCAACGTGACGCCGTTTGTGGACGTGATGCTGGTGCTGTTGATCATTTTCATGGTCGCGGCCCCGTTGTTGACGGTGGGTGTGCCTGTGGAACTGCCCAAGACCGCGGCGGATACGCTTCCCGGTGATGATGAAGAACCGTTGAGCGTGACAATTACCGCGGCGGGTGTCGTGATGATCCAGGAAACCGAGACAACCTTCGCAGACCTGGTGCCCAAGTTGCGGGCCATTGCTGCGGAACGCACCAGTGACCGGATATTCTTGCGCGCTGACGGGGCCAACGACTGGAACACAGTGGCGCAGGTGATGGGGGCGCTGAACGCTGGCGGGTTTTCCAACATCGGGCTCGTGACAGACATTGGCGGGCCGGCATCGGGTGTTTCTGTTGCCAACGGGTCTGATGGTTAGGTCATGCAAACGCCGGGCATGTATATATCTGCCGCAGGTCATGTCATTCTTATCGGCTGGCTGATCGTGGGTTTGGGGTTAAAAAGCGCCCCCCTGCGGTTCGAGACGATGGACGTGTCGATCGTATCCAGCGAAGAATTCGCGGCGTTGACGGTCGCTGCCCGCACCCCTGTCCCGGGGCAGGCTGAACCTGATGTGCTGGCGGCACCCGAGGTCGAGGCAACACCGCCGCCGCCCGCCACACAGGAACCGCCGGCGCCCGCGTTGCCCCCTGCGCCGGTGACCCAGCCTGTTGAAGAAACACCGCCACCGCCACCCCCAGCCCCGCCTGTGGCTGTGGTCACAGACCAACCGCCCGTAGCACCAGCGCCGCCCGCGCCGCCGCCGGCAGCGGATGTTGCCATCAGCCCGCGCCCGACGCCACGGCAAGCCCCGACGGTAGCGTCTACAATTACCGCGCCGCCGCCGCCGGATTCGCGGGTTGATGACGTGGTGCGGCAAGAGGCTGTGCCTGATCAGGCCGCCGAAGCCGAAGTTGTCGAACAAGAGCAAGAGGCGACCGCCCCACCCGAGACCACGACTGAGATCGTGATCGCCGATGAGGCACCATCGGGGGCTGTGGAAACATCCATACGCCCCAGCGCGCGCCCGAACCGGCCCGCACCACCTGTGCCCGTGCAAACACCTGCCCCTGCTGAAACACCTGCGCCGCGAGTGGCAGAAACACCGCCACCGGCACCCGTGCCGCAGGATGACATCAACGCATTACTGTCTGATCTTGGCGCAGAAGCTGTGGCGCCGGCGGCCCCCGCTGTTGCGGCTGGTCCGCCCATGACAGGGGCGGAACGCGACAGTTTTCGCGTCGCTGTGAACCGCTGTTGGAACGTTGACCCCGGATCGGTGGCGGCGCGCGTCACGGTCGAAGTTGGGTTCAGTCTTGACCGTTCCGGGCAAGTAGACGGCGATGTCCGTCTGATCGGGTCTGACGGTGATCGCAGTGCAACAAATACCGCCTTCGAGGCCGCGCGCCGGGCCATTTTGCGGTGCCAGTCGGGCGGCTATGCATTGCCTGCTGAAAAATACGATCAGTGGAAAGACGTGGTTATCACTTTTGATCCCAGCGGGATGCGGATGCGATAAGCAAAGGAAAAAGCATGTTTTACGATATGGTTTCAAAAAGCGGCGATAACAGACAATATAGGCCTGCGAGGGGACGCCCCAACAGGCAGAGTAAGGCGGAAATGATGAAACGAGTTTTGACGCTGCTGGTGGCCCTTTTTCTGGCCGGTCCGGTTTTGGCACAGGGTGGCCCGCTGCGGCTCACCATTACCGACGGTGTGATCGAACCGATTACCTTTGCTGTTCCTTCCTTTGAGGCGGAAACACCCCAGGCCCAGCAGGTCGCGCAGGATATTTCGCGGCTTGTCGTCGCGGATTTGGCCGGAACGGGTTTGTTCCGCGAGGTGCCTGCGGCCGCCTTCATTTCACAAGTGTCATCTTTTGTGCAACCGATTGCCTTTTCTGACTGGCGGGCGGTGAATGCGCAGGCGCTGATCACAGGCGCCGTCACGGCGCGCGGTGATCAGCTGGTTGTGAAATTCCGCGTTTATGACGTGTTTTCAGGGCAGGAAATGGGGGGCGGCTTGCAATTTGCCGGCACAACGGCAGGCTGGCGACGCATGGGGCATAAGGTTGCCGATGCGGTGTACAGCCGGATCACAGGCGAAGGTGGCTATTTTGACAGCCGCGTTGTCTTTGTGTCAGAAAGCGGCCCTAAAGATAACCGGCAAAAGCGGCTTGCCATCATGGATCAGGATGGCGCGAACCTGCAATTCCTGACGGACAGCAGCACGATCGTGCTGGCACCGCGGTTTTCCCCAAACGGCGATCGCGTGCTTTACACCAGTTTTGAAAGCGGTTTCCCCCGGATCAACGTGCTGAACGTGGCCAGCCTGGGCCGCCAGCAACTGTCTACCGCACCGGGCGAGATGGCGTTCAGCCCGCGATTTTCGCGCGACGGTCAGTCAGTGATTTATAGTCTTTCGAACGGCGGGACCACCGACATCTATCGCACCGATCTGGCGACAGGGCAGCATCTGCGCCTGACACAGACCCCATCCATCGAGACCGCGCCGAGTTTGTCGCCCAACGGCGATCAGATCGTCTTTGAAAGCGATCGCTCTGGCACGCAACAGTTGTATATCATGCCCGCAAACGGTGGCGAGGCGCGGCGGATTTCCTTTGGTGAAGGGCGTTATGGCACCCCTGTGTGGTCGCCGCGCGGCGATCTGATTGCTTTTACCAAACAGAATGCGGGACGTTTTCATATTGGTGTGATGCGCACGGACGGGTCCGAAGAACGCCTGCTGACGTCTTCTTTTCTGGATGAAGGGCCAACATGGGCACCCAATGGCCGGGTGATCATGTTCAGCCGTGAAACCCAGGGTGCCGCGGGTGCATCGGCGCTTTATTCTGTCGATATCTCGGGGCGCAACCTGAAGGCAGTGCCCATTCAGGGGGCGGCGTCTGACCCGTCATGGGGGCCGCTACAGCCCTGAGAAGTGTCATTCCCCCCATAGCAAAGCCATGCTATGTTGGATCAAACGGGCAGAAAAAACAGGAATGAAATCCATGAACGTGATAACGAAAGCAACCGTGCTGATCTTGGTGCTGGCGACCGCAGCTTGCACCAACCCTAACCGGTTTGGTGCGGGCTCGGGCGGTGCAGGGGCTGGGGCTGATGTGGGTGTGAACGGCGCTGGGGCAGGTGGCGTTGGGTCGGTAAGTGACCCGAGCAGCCCGATGTTCTTTAACCAAACCATTGGTGACAGGGTGTTGTTTGTGATCGATTCGTCGGCAATTTCGCAAGAAGGCCGCGCCATTCTTGATGGGCAGGCGCAATGGCTTTTGACCAATGCCGATTACCGCGCCATCATTGAAGGGCACGCAGACGAACAGGGCACCCGCGAATATAACCTTGCGCTTGGTTTCCGGCGGGCCAATGCAGTGCGCGAATATCTGGTGTCACGGGGTGTGCCGTCTGGCCGGCTTGAGGTGACAAGCTATGGCAAAGAACGCCCGATTGAAATTTGTTCGCAAGAATCTTGTTATGCGCAAAACCGTCGTGCTGTAACGGTCCTGTCGTTTGCGCGCATCAGCTAAGTTAAGCAGAGGATCGTTCATGTCATTGCCTCGCTTTGTTGTTGTTTGCGCCGTTTTGCTGGCCCCGCTGCCTGCAGTCGCGCAAGAAGAAACACTAGCGGATATTCGCCAGCAGTTGACGGTGCTTTACGTCGATGTCCAACGTCTGAAGCGCGAACTGTCAACGACAGGTGGGCCGGCCAGCGGGGTTGCTGGGAATACGCCGCTAGACCGTCTAAACGCGATCGATTCGGAATTGCAGCGGTTGACAGCAAAAACGGAAGAACTGGAATTCAGGGTGAACCGGATCACGGTTGATGGCACCAATCGGATTGGTGATCTGGAATTCCGCCTGTGCGAACTTGAATCAAGGTGCGATATCGCGACATTAGGCGAAACGCCGTCGCTGGGCGGGGTCGATAATGCGGCGACTGTTCCGGCGGCGGCGCCACCGCCTGCGACCGGTGGCCCGGCGCTGGCCGTAGGTGAATCCAGTGATTTCCAGCGGGCGCAGGAGGCGCTCGCCTCTGGTGACTTTCGTAGCGCCGCTGACCAGCTTGCGGCCTTTGGCGCGACCTACCCCGGAAGCCCGCTAGCACCGCAAGCCGATTATCTGCGCGGCGAGGCATTAGAAGGTCTGGGGCAGGTCACGGATGCAGCCCGCGCCTATTTGGCGGCGTTTTCCAGTGATCCAAATGGCGGCAGGGCACCTGACGCCCTGTTCAAACTGGGTGCGTCATTGGGTGCGATCGGCCAGACGCAGGACGCATGTCTGACTTTGGCAGAAGTCAACGTGCGTTTTCCTGGCAGTGCAGCGGTCACGCAGGCCCAAACGGTGATGCAAAACCTGGGATGTCAGTAACGCACAGGTTGGCGGATCTTGCTGCTGGGTTCGCAGCGGCACTGGACCACGAAAAAAACCATTCTGGGCAGGGGCCGATCGGGCTCGCTGTGTCGGGCGGGGGCGATTCTGTTGCGATGATGCATCTTGCCGCGCGCAGTCTTGGCCAAGCCCGTTTTCGAGTTGTAACGGTTGATCACGGATTGCGTGCAGCTGCTGCAAAAGAGGCCGCGCTTGTCGCAGGGCAAGCGGCCAGTCTTGGTATGCCTCACGATATTTTGTCTTGGACGTGGGACCGGCAGGGCAATTTGCAGGCTGCTGCCCGTGCGGGCCGTTGGGCGGCGATCCGGGGGTGGTGCGCACAGCACGGAATCGCGATGGTCATGATGGGCCATACGGCCGATGACCAGTTGGAAACCTTGCTTTTGCGGCTGGCGCGCGGATCGGGCGTTGATGGGCTTGGTGCGATGGGGCGGGCAGATTTGCGTGACGGCCTACGGATTTGTCGGCCTTTGCTGGACATATCACGCGATGATCTGCGGGATTGGTTGCGCGTTGAAGATATCGCGTGGTGCGATGACCCCAGCAATGAGGATCCGCGCTTTGATCGGGTGCGCGTGCGCCAGATGTTTGGACAACTGCAAGCACTTGGCCTGACCCGCAAGCGCCTGTTGCAGACTGTTGACCATATGCAGGCAGCACGACTGTCCTTGCAAAAGGCGGCACAGGATTTTGCCCGCATTCATGTGCGCCAGGAGGCCGGCGACCTGATTTTTAGACCACCCGCGTTGAATTTAGCGCGCGAAGATGCACCACGCCGTGTGTGCGCTGCTGCGCTGTCTTGGGTCGGTGCCCAAGCGTATCGGCCTCGGTTCGACAGTCTGCTTGCCGCCGCGCGGCGTGTCAGCAGTGGGCATCAGGTGACGTTGGGTGGTTGTATCCTGTCGCCGCTGCCTGACGGGCAGGGCGCCCGGCTCACGCGGGAAGCAGCGGCGACGCGACCCGTGACCCGGTCGTCTGCTGGTGCGGTGGACGAAACCGGCGTGATCTGGGATCGTCGTTGGTTTTTGGATGGACCATTGACCGCCGGTCTGACCTTTCGGGCGCTGGGTGAGGGGCTTGTGCAATGCGCCAACTGGCGCGCCGCAGGCTTGCCGCGCACGTCACTGATGGCGTCCCCTTCGGTGTGGCGCGATGACACGCTGATCGCGGCCCCCGTGGCGGGCGTTGGCAATGGTTGGTCTGCGCGGATTGTCGCGGATTTTCATTCCACGGCCTTTGCCATTGAAGATTAAGGTTTAACGTCTATCTTAAGCGTAACCTTCATGGCACGACTCTGTCGCCCCATTTCCCGTTTGATAAGGAGTTCCCCTTGGGCAACGCACGAAATTTCGTTTTTTGGATCGTCCTGTTTCTCATGGTCCTCGCGCTTTTCAATTTGTTCAGCAGCCCGCCCGGAACGTCCGGTGCTGACGCCAAGAGCTATTCTGAATTTGTTGCTGCGGTTGATGCAGGGCGCGTGACGAACGTGGTGATCGACGGTGAAAGTGTGCGTTTTACTGAAAACGGGCGCACCTTCACAACGATCAAGCCCGAAGACGCAGCCATTACGAACCTGTTGATCGCGGCCAACGTGCCGGTCGAAGCACGCAGCCAGCAACAATCGGTCTTTCAGTCTTTCATCCTGAGCATTTTGCCGTTTCTGCTGCTGATCGGTGTGTGGATTTATTTCATGAACCGGATGCAGGGCGGCGGCAAAGGCGGGGCCATGGGCTTTGGCAAATCAAAAGCCAAGCTGCTGACCGAAAAACATGGTCGGGTGACGTTTGACGACGTGGCCGGCATCGATGAAGCCAAGGAAGAATTGGAAGAAATCGTCGAATTTCTGCGCAATCCCCAGAAATTTAGCCGCCTTGGTGGCAAGATCCCCAAAGGCGCGCTGCTTGTCGGACCTCCAGGGACGGGTAAGACGCTGCTGGCACGCGCCATCGCGGGCGAAGCGGGCGTGCCTTTCTTTACGATCTCGGGGTCGGATTTTGTTGAAATGTTCGTTGGCGTCGGTGCAAGCCGTGTGCGCGACATGTTCGAGCAGGCCAAGAAAAACGCGCCCTGCATCGTGTTTATCGACGAAATTGATGCGGTGGGCCGCGCCCGCGGTGCAGGCTATGGCGGCGGCAATGACGAACGCGAACAGACCTTGAACCAGCTTCTGGTTGAAATGGACGGGTTCGAGGCGAACGAAGGTGTGATTATCGTTGCGGCGACCAACCGGCGCGACGTGCTTGATCCCGCGCTTTTGCGGCCGGGCCGGTTTGACCGTCAGGTTACCGTGCCGAACCCCGATATCAAAGGCCGTGAAAAGATTTTGGGCGTCCATGCGCGCAAAATCCCGCTGGGGCCTGACGTGGATTTGCGCATCATTGCCCGTGGGTCGCCCGGGTTTTCTGGTGCCGATCTGGCGAACCTGGTAAACGAGGCGGCCCTGATGGCTGCGCGTATTGGTCGCCGGTTTGTGACCATGGCCGATTTTGAATCGGCCAAGGACAAGGTGATGATGGGGGCAGAACGCCGGTCGATGGTAATGACTGCCGAACAAAAGGAAATGACAGCCTATCACGAAGCAGGCCATGCGATTGTTGGGATCTCGCTGCCAAAATGTGACCCGGTCTATAAGGCTACGATCATTCCGCGCGGCGGTGCGCTGGGCATGGTGATGAGCCTGCCGGAAATGGACCGCCTGAACATGTTCAAGGACGAATGCCATCAGCGTCTGGCGATGACCATGGCAGGCAAGGCGGCCGAGATCATCAAGTATGGCGCCGATCAGGTCAGCAACGGGCCTGCGGGCGACATCCAACAGGCCAGCCAATTGGCCCGTGCGATGGTGCTGCGCTGGGGCATGTCAGACAAGATCGGCAACATTGATTACGCCGAGGCGCATGAAGGCTATCAGGGCAACACGGCTGGTTTGTCGGTTTCCGCCCATACCAAGGAGTTGATCGAGGAAGAGGTGCGCACCTTTATTCAGGCAGGCTATGAAAAAGCGCGCGAGATCATTCTTGAAAAGAATCAAGAATTCGAACGCCTCGCCCAAGGGTTGCTGGAATACGAAACGCTGACCGGGGAAGAAATCAAGCGCGTGATGCGGGGCGAACCGCCGCATCTGAGCAATGATGTCGATGATACGCCAACGTCTGGCGGGTCATCGGTGACGGCGATCCCAAAGACAAAACCCAAAAAGCCCCGCGCACCCGACAGCGGGATGGAACCGGAACCTTCGGTTTGACCTGATGAAACGCCGCCCCTTTCCGGGCGGCGTTTTTCATTTTGGCATTTCAGCATTGTGGCTTTGGGCCATTTCTCCGCTGTCGGCCTTGATGCGTTGATCCTTTTTGACGATTGGCTTAGCACTGCTGCATCGCCTGAAGGAGAGCTAGGGATGCCAGCATTGAAACCAACCGATATCACGGGACAGGTTGTCTGGATTGGGTTTGTGACAGACCGTGACACATCGCTATGCGCAGAACCCCTGCCAGATGCTGCTCTGACATTTGCGGGGATCCCGGGGGAAACTCACGGCGGGTTGACCCGCCTGTCATGCTCGCGCGTGACAAGCCAGCATCCGCGCAATACTGAAATTCGCAACGTGCGCCAATTGTCGATCGTCTCAGCCGAAGAACTTGCGGCGATCGCAACAGACTGTGGGCTTGACACCCTTGACCCGGCACTGATCGGCGCGTCGTTGGTTGTGCAGGGCATTCCTGATTTTTCGCATCTTCCACCTTCTTCCCGGCTGCAACTGCCTGATGGCGCAACCTTGGTTGTTGATATGCAGAACCGGCCCTGCAACCTGCCTGCCAAGGTGATCAATACCCGCCACCCCGGCGCGGGCGACGCGTTTAAAAGGGCGGCAAAGGGCCGCCGCGGTGTGACCGCATGGGTCGAGCGCGAAGGCCGCCTGCGGGTGGGCGATGCCGTGCGTTTACATGTGCCCGATCAACGCGCATGGCGTCCCCAGGTTTCCCATCGGTAACAACCGTCATCGCTTCCGCCGATTCCGGGGGCGAAAATGTCGCAATCGCTGTCACGGTCAGGTTGCAATGCGGGTAGAAGCGATGTGAACAGGGGTGCATCGGCCCCAGGACAGGGAAATCGTTTATGGACTATAAATCAGACATCGAGATTGCACGCGCAGCGGTCAAGCGTCCAATTCAGGATATCGGCGCAAAGCTGGGGATCGGCAGTGACGATCTGCTACCCTATGGGCATGACAAGGCCAAGGTCAGCCAGCGATTTATAAACAGCGTGCAGGATCGGGTTGACGGCAAGTTGATCCTTGTGACGGCCATTAACCCGACGCCCGCCGGGGAAGGCAAAACAACCACGACTGTTGGCCTGGGTGATGGACTGAACGCCATTGGCAAAAAGGCGGCGGTTTGTATCCGCGAGGCATCGCTTGGCCCTTGCTTTGGCATGAAGGGTGGCGCTGCCGGGGGCGGCTATGCGCAGGTGGTTCCGATGGAGGACATGAACCTGCACTTCACGGGGGATTTTCATGCGATCACGTCTGCGCATAACCTGCTGGCGGCGATGATCGACAATCATATTTACTGGGGCAACGAGCTTGAAATTGACATCCGCCGTGTCGTCTGGCGACGCGTGTTGGATATGAACGACCGTTCCCTGCGCCAGATCACCACCAGTCTGGGCGGTGTCGCCAATGGCTTTCCGCGCGAAACCGGCTTTGACATCACTGTTGCGTCCGAAGTCATGGCGATCCTGTGTCTGGCGCGAAATCTTGCAGATCTGGAAAAGCGTCTGGGTGATATCATCGTAGCCTACCGTCGCGACCGTAGCCCGGTCTATTGCCGAGACATAAAGGCTGATGGTGCGATGACAGTGCTTTTGAAGGATGCGATGCAACCGAACCTTGTGCAGACACTGGAAAATAATCCTGCCTTTGTGCACGGTGGCCCCTTTGCCAATATCGCCCATGGCTGCAATTCGGTCACGGCAACAACGACGGCGTTGAAACTGGCGGATTACGTGGTGACAGAGGCCGGGTTTGGCGCTGATCTGGGTGCTGAAAAATTTATGAATATCAAGTGCCGCAAAGCGGGTATCGCCCCATCTTGCGTGGTGATTGTTGCCACGGTGCGGGCGATGAAGATGAATGGCGGGGTGGCCAAGGCCGATCTGGGGGCTGAAAACGTCGCCGCAGTTGAAAAAGGCTGTGCCAACCTTGGCCGGCACATCGAAAACATCAAAAGCTTTGGTGTGCCTGTCGTGGTTGCCATTAACCATTTCGTCACCGACACCGATGCTGAGGTGGAGGCTGTAAAAGCCTATGTCAGCACCCAAGGATCAGAGGCGATCTTGTGTAAACATTGGGCGCTGGGGTCGGAGGGAATTCTTGACCTGGCGGCACGGGTAGCGGAAATTGCTGATGCAGGTCAGGCTGACTTTGCGCCGATCTATCCTGACGACATGGGGTTGTTTGCCAAGATTGAAACGATTGCAACACAGATCTATCGTGCTGATGCGGTGATTGCTGACACCAAGATCCGTGATCAACTGCGGCAATGGGAAGAACAGGGATATGGTCATTTGCCGGTCTGTATGGCAAAGACGCAATATAGTTTTACAACTGATTCCAACTTGCGCGGTGCGCCCACCGGTCATAGCATTCCCGTGCGCGAAGTCAGGTTAAGCGCGGGCGCAGGGTTCATTGTGGTGATCTGTGGGGAAATCATGACGATGCCCGGGCTGCCCCGTATCCCGTCGGCAGAGGCGATCAGGCTGAATGCAGAAGGCCAGATTGAGGGATTGTTCTAAGGAAACGGGCGGGGCGACGCTCGGCTTGCGCCATCGCCCCGCCCACCTGCCCGCTGCCTTCGGCGGGGATATTTTTACGCGGAAGAAACAATATGACAGCGACAGTAATCGACGGAAAAGCCTTTGCTGCAAAGGTGCGGGCGCAGGTGGCGACCCATGTAGAGCGATTGAGACATGACCACGGGGTTACCCCTGGTCTTGCGGTTGTGCTGGTTGGCGAGGATCCGGCCAGCCAAGTTTATGTCCGTTCCAAAGGTAAGATGACGGTCGAAGTGGGTATGACCAGTTTTGAACACAAGCTGGCCGCGCATGTAACCGAGGCGGAGTTGCTGGCGCTGATCGCGCAGCTGAACAATGACCCTGCGGTGCATGGGATTTTGGTGCAACTGCCGTTGCCGGGGCATCTGGACAGTGATCTGGTTATCAATGCGATTGATCCGGCCAAGGATGTGGACGGGTTTCATATTTCAAACGTCGGGCTGCTGGCCACGGGGCAAAAGGCCATGGTGCCTTGCACGCCGCTGGGCTGTTTGATGATGTTGCGTGACCATCACGGGTCGCTATCAGGTATGGAGGCTGTGATTATTGGCCGGTCGAATATCGTTGGTAAACCGATGGCGCAGCTGTTGCTGGGCGATAGCTGCACCGTGACGATTGCCCATAGCCGGACGCGGAACCTGGCAGAGGTTGTGCGGCGCGCAGATATCGTTGTTGCCGCTGTCGGGCGGGCGCAGATGGTGCCGGGGGGCTGGATCAAACCGGGTGCTACCGTGATTGATGTGGGCATCAACCGGGTTGATGCGCCACAAGGCGGCACCCGTCTGGTGGGGGATGTAGACTATGACAGTTGCGCGCAGGTTGCTGGTGCCATCACGCCGGTTCCGGGTGGTGTCGGCCCGATGACAATTGCCTGTCTGTTGGCCAATACCATCACCGCCTGTTGCCGCGCGCATGGTCTGCCTGAACCCGAAGCGCTGACCGCCTAGCGGTGCAGCGGCACGGCAAGTGCCTTGTGGCCTGTCAGAACAGCTGTGGCGCGTGATGGAAATAACGCGCGCAATGCCGGTGTGTCGCTTGCCAACCCGCCTGTATAGGCCCCATAGGCTGGCAGGATCATCCGCTGATCATCAAACAGGAACGCAGGCCGGCTGCGCCCGGCAATCCGGTGTTTGGGATGGTAGTGGCCCGAGACTTCGCCGGGGGTGTCGCTGGCAATGTGGCGAAAGGTCAGTGCAGCGATCCGTGTCTGCGCCAGATGTGTGCCACCCAGGTTGACCGGTGCGGGGTCATGGTTTCCGGTAATCCAGATCCAATTGCGACCAGCCTGCAACTGGATCAGCCAAAGACGCATGTCATCGGGCAGCGCTTGCGCTGCCGCCTGATCATCAAAGCTGTCACCAAGGCAAATAACGGTTTGCGGCGCGGTTGATACAATATCGGCGGCGAGACGTTCCAGTGTTTCTTGCACTTCATATGGCGGCAACATGATCCCGCTGCGCCGCGCGATCCGGTCTGATTTGCCAAGATGCAGGTCCGACACGCAAAGCACCGCATGATCGCGCAGAAACAGCGCACCAGACGGCAAGGCGGTGCAGCCCGTCCGGTGAAAAAAGAAATCATAACCGTTCATGACCCGTTCTTTGCGCCATGCATGCAACTGCCGCAAGGGTCAAATTCCGCTGACGCCCGCTGCGTTCATGAGTTTCGCGGTTTCTTCTTCCAAGAGACGGTCTTGCGCCGCCCCCTTGATCGCGATGCGGCCCATTTCCAGAAACATCGGTGCTGCAAGTGGTGTTACGTGGGCCAGCGCCACATGATCGATGCGCCCCCTTGTACGTGCCAGCATTTCCGCGATCCGGCTAAAGTCGACCAGACCGCGCAGCGCCTCTTCGCGGGTGATTTGCAGGATCAGGTGGTTGGGGTCATATTTGGCAAGCGTGTCATAAAGGATGTCGCTGGAAAACGTGGCTTGCCGTCCTGTTTTGCGCGCTTGCGGCAGGTTACGTTCAATCAGCCCTGCAATGGTGGCAGCACCGCGAAAGGTGCGTTTCATGACTGCATTGCCGGATAGCCACGTTTCAAATCCGGCGTGCAGGTCATCAGCGTGAAACAGCGATTCGGGGGTATCGACCGGGTCCAGTCCCCAAATCAACGTTGCATAGTCGGTGCTGACAAACCCAAGGGGGTGCAGGCCTTGTTCTTCCATCCTCTGGGTCAGTAACATGCCCAGTGTTTGCATCGCGTTGCGCCCCGCAAAGCCGTAGGCGCACAGATGATGCCGCCCGTCATGTGGAAAAGTTTCGACCAGTATCCGGTCCGCTTGCGGTAGTTTTGAAACCCGTCGCTGCAGATCAAGCCATGCGGTAGTGTGGCCTGGCAAGTTGGGCCAGGTGTCTTGCTGAAACATATGCAGGATGCGTTGTGACAACTGGGTGGAATTGGCAAATTTCGTTCCCATGAAGGTTGCGATTTTCGGCGTCTTGTCTGCGCGGCGTGTCACTTCGACAGTCATGTCGCGCAGTCCTTCGTAACGCACGACCTGCCCCCCGATCAAAAAAGTATCGCCGGCGGTCAGTGTGGCGGCGAAGGCTTCTTCGATTTCACCCAAAGGTTTGAAGCTGTTTTTCAGGCGCACTTTGACCGTGTCGGTATCTTGAATGGTGCCGATATTCATGCGGATGCGCTGCGCTGCGCGCGGGTCGCGCAATTGCCAATTGCCGTCGGGGGTTTGCAGCAGCCGTTTCCATTTATCATAGGCGCGCAGAGCATATCCACCGGTGGCGCAGAAATCGAGGCAAGCGTCGAATACCGCGCGCGGCAGGTTGTGGTAGGCTCCGACGGTCTGAACCTCTGCAAACAGATTGTCGGCGTTGAACGGGCCAGCGCAGGCCCGGATCAGGATGTGCTGGCACAGCACATCGCGGGGGCCGGGGCCTTTGGTGTCGCCATCCAGATCATGCGCCTTTACGGCCTCTAGGGCGGCGACACATTCGATCACTTCAAACCTGTTTGCGGGCACCAGCAGCGCCTTGGATGGCGCGTTGTAACGGTGGTTGGCCCTGCCGATGCGTTGCACCAACCGTTTGATGTTCTTTGGGGCGCCAATCTGGATGACCAGATCGACATCACCCCAGTCAATTCCCAGATCAAGGCTGCCGGTGCAGACGATGGCGCGCAATTCACCTGCGACCATCGCGCTTTCGACCCGCGTACGTTGTTCCCGTGACAGGCTGCCATGGTGAATGCCAATGGGCAGATCGTCGGTATTGGCCAACCACAGGTTGTGAAAGAATATTTCAGCCTGCGCGCGGGTATTGTGAAAGATCAGCGTGGTCTTATGTTGCCGGACCTGATCCAGAACGGCAGGAATGGCATATGCTGCCCCGCCACCGGACCAAGGCGGGTTTTCCTGCGTTGTCAGCATCGCGATATCAGGGTCTGGTCCGGGATCGGCGGTGATGATGGCACAGCGGGCGGGATGACAGGCAAGCTGCCCTGCGATGGCGGCGGGGTCTTCGACGGTGGCCGACAGCCCCACCCGACGCAGACCGGGCGCCAGACTTTGCAATCTGCTCAGCGCCAGCATCAACTGATCGCCGCGTTTGCTTTCGGCAAGCGCGTGGATTTCGTCAATGATCACGCGCTGCAATCCGGCAAAAATACGCGGCGCATCTTCGTAGCTGGTCAGCAGCGCAAGCGATTCAGGTGTTGTCAGTAAAATATGAGGCGGATCGGCGCGCTGGCGCCGCTTTTGTGTATAGGTGGTATCGCCGGTGCGGTCCTCGATCCGGATGGGCAGGCCCATCTGTTCGATCGGCGTGCGCAGGTTGCGTTTGATATCTGACGCCAACGCCTTTAACGGCGACACATAAAGCGTGTGCAACCCGCTGTGCTGACCTGTCGCCAGTGCTGTCAATGTGGGCAAGAATCCGGCCATCGTCTTGCCGCCGCCTGTCGGGGCGATCAGCAACAGCGCCGCTGCGTCTGCATGGTCGATCATGGCCTGCTGGTGGGGATGGATCACCCAGCCGCGTTCCGCAAACCAGCCTGCTATGATGGGGGAAAGGCATGTCATCAGGCTGAATTGGGGTCGGCCCGCGAACGATCAAGCCTAAGCAATTCTTTTTTGCACTTTGGCCGTGATAAAGAAAAAAGGCTTCCCCTTTGGAAAGGGAAGCCAGTTGCTTGGGAGTTCGCAATGCGGTGAATGACGGCAGTCAGCGCACAATCTCTTCTTCCTTGACGAACATGTTCGCCCATGCGCGGTCGATCAGTTCGGGTGACATTTGATAGGGGATCCCTTCAAATTCGCAAATTGCAATCATCTGGTCGATCAGAAAAATAGGTTGATAGTTCGCATAGACATTGTCGATCTCAGGGTAGCGGACGTTCAGCAGATGGATCAGCGTTTCTTCGTCCAATGGCATTTGTCGCTTGCGGGCGACCATGGCGAAAATCTTGAGGTAGTCTTCTTGATTGGGTCCATCGATTTTGATCTTGAAGAAAATCCGTCGCAAAGCAGCTTGGTCAAAAATCGCATTGGGGTGAAAGTTGGTGGAGAAAATGACCAGTGTATCGAAAGGCACTTCGAATTTTTCACCCGATTGCAGCGCTAGAATATCCTTGTTTTCTTCCAGCGGAACGATCCAACGGTTGACAAGCGTTTGAGGCGGTTCGGCTTGGCGGCCAAGGTCATCGACGATGAAGATACCGCCAGTTGATTTCAACTGAAGCGGTGCCTGATAAGTCCGTGCCGTGGGGTTGTAGACAAGATCAAGCATGGATAATGACAATTCACCGCCTGTGATTACCGTAGGACGTTCGCAGCGCACATAGCGGGTATCAAACCGGCCAGACGTCCGGCGCAGGCTGGTGGGGTCATCAACGTCATCCTCGGCAGAGGAATGCACGATTGGGTCATAGACAGTGATGACCTGACCTGAATATTCAATGGCCCGTGGCACATAGATCTTGTCCCCCAAGGCATCCCTGATCCCGTTGGAGATTGACGATTTGCCGTTGCCCGGTGGGCCATACATCAGGATCGATCTGCCAGCACTGACAGCAGGGCCAAGGTTTGACAGCAGATCGTCAGGCAAGATCAAGTGGTTCATTGCGTTGGATAATTGGTCGCGCGTGATCTGGATGTTGCGGATCGACTGCCGTTTGATCTGTTCGCGGTATACATCCAGCGGCACAGGCATCGCGCCGTAATATTCGGACTGGTTCAACGCATCCAGCGCGCGCGCGCGCCCTGCATCGGTCAGTTGATATCCCATTTCAGTGCCGTTGTTGGCATTGAGCGTGCCTGTCGCCTCTAACAGCAGCTGGCCGCGGGCCAGATCAACCAGTTCCTGTGTCACTGCGACAGGCAAGCAAATGGCCCGGCTGATCTGTGACACCTGATCCAGGTTCATGCGAAACATGGTTTTGATCAGGATGTCGCGCATCATCGACCTTGGCAGCAACATCCCGTCAAGACTGCGAGGGGCAGGCGGTGCCATAACGCCGGTAGCTTGCATATTCATTACTTTTTTCCCCTGCTGCAATGGGATTGGCATATCGCGCCGACCCCCTATGCATCGCAGTGCATTATGGCGAAATCGTGAACAAAGATGTCCCAGTCCAAGGCATTATCAGCCAGGTGTGCGATATATTGCGACCAATAAAAGGTAAAAAAGCAGCGTCATACCCAGCGGCAGGCCCATGGGAAACCGTCTGCCGCTGTGCCAGCTTTCCCAGTGCGGCACCAATTTGCGCAGGCCTCCATATTTGGCGATACGATGCACGACATAGCCCGCAAGAAGGCATGACGCCAAAACAAGAACGATCAGTTGGATATCACCCAAAGCGAACATCGGTGCCGCCGCCGCGATGAATTTCGCATCACCCGCCCCCATGAGCCGCGCTGCATTCAGCAAGATCCCGACCAGCAGCGCCACAATCATATGCGTCCACTGCCAAAGATAGGTCTCGATCGGAAATGCGAACAGCCCCAACACAGCATAGGCACCAGCAAGCGCCATGACCGCCTTGTTTGGAATTTTCATCGTGCTCATATCGCTCCATGCGACATAGATCGCGATGGGGATGACCGCAGGCAAAAACCAAAAAGCAGCGGATGCAGGCAAAACCATTCAGTTCACAACGTTTGATTCAAGTGCTTCCAACGCGCGAACAGCTTCGGGAAAAAACTGTGGGTGTGTTTCGATCGCGTCATTCAAAAGGGATTTTCCGATGGTGACATCGTTTTGCTTGATCGCGGCAAGCGCCATCGTGTGCAGCAGCTGCGCCCGTTCGATCTGCGTCATTGGAATGACGGGAAGAGCATAGTTGCGTTGGGCGCCGCGTGCCAGAACAAGGTTGTTCTTGGCTGTGAAGATATCGCCATCATAGCGCAGGGCATCAATAAAAAGCCGCTCTGCTGCGGGGTAATCGCCGCGGGTCAGTTTTGAAAATCCCCAGTTATTATAAACACTTGCCGGACGTGTTGTCAGACTGGCGGCGGTTTCATAAAAACTGTCTGCCTTGGTCCACTGTTTCTTGCTGTCGGCGACCATCGCCTCTAGCCGGTAGCGTTTGAAGGTTTCATAGGTTGGCGGGATCGTGTTCAAAGCGCCCGCCGCATCGTCCCAGCGGTTGTTGCGAATCAGCGCATCGGCCAGTTCGACCCGGTCGTCGTTGTTCGCATCAGGATGGGTGACGACAACGCCCCAGGCCGTGGCCGCTTCGGGGCTGCGACCTGCTCGGATCAAGGATTTTGCCAGGCCGCGTTGCAGGTCAATCCGCCCCGGATCGCTGGCGTTGGCGCGTGTGAAATAGGCGACGGCCTCGTTCGGGTCACCGACCGTCAACATCACATCATTCAGGTTGCTTTCGTCAACGACGTTCAGGTCACGCAGGGCGCGTTCGACTTCTGAATCGCCAGATTTTTCACAAGCGGACAAACCAAAGGCCCCCGCACAAAGCGTCAGAAAAATGAGGTGGCGCATGTTTCTGCGTCCTTTTGCTGCTCTTGCTTAAAGATCCGTCATCAGAATAAAATCACCTGCACCGCGGCGGATCAAACTGAAAGTCTGGACGTCCTCTATCACAGTATCAGCCGGATTTGCCAAATTTGCGAGGGCAAAGCGCAAATTGTTGCGAATTTCATCCGAATTTCCGTTATCTGCGGCAAATGCGCGCTCAAAAAACGCGCTCGCTTCACCAGCCTGGCCCTTTTCCATCAGAACAACGCCAAGATTGTTCAAAGCGGGCACAAAGGTCGGGTCTTCTTGTGTCGCGCGGCGCAGCCAACGTTCGGCTTGGTTCAGCCGCCCGAGTTTCAGGTTTGCTGATCCGATTGCCGACATTGTATCAATGTTCAGCCCTTGTTGCGCCGCCGCGCGATTATACGCCTTGAGAGCAAGGTCGTATTCTGCCCCGGCCATCAACCGGTGTCCAATGATCAGCCCGTCAATATCTGATTGGCCGGAAACGCCCGGTGCAAAAACCCCGTCACTTGACCGATGAAAGCCGCCTGTAGAACAGGCGGCAAGTCCGATAAGCACCAGACCGAGAAAGGCCCGTGATTTGCGCATGAATTCAACCGCCCCCAAGGTTTTTGACGATCGCATAGATTGATGGACCGATCAAGATCGCCATCAGGGGGGGCACGGTCAGCATCATGGTCGCAAGCGTCATTTTGGTAGGAAGTTTGTTTGCCTTTTCTTCGGCGCGCATCACGCGTTTATCGCGCATTTCTGATGCATAAACCCGTAAGGCATCTGCAATGGATGTCCCGAACTGTTGGGACTGCACCAAAACCGTGACAAAACTGGAAATATCCTGCACGCCCGCCCGGTCTGACATATCTTTCAGAACGGTATTTTTATCCTTGCCCGCCTTGATTTCCTGGCTGACGGTTTCAAATTCTTCCGCCAGCTCTGGAAAACCTGCCTTTAATTCATGGGCCACGCGGATGATCGATTGGTCCATGGATTGCCCCGCCTCGACGCAGACCAGCATCATGTCCAGACTGTCGGGAAATCCATTGGTAATCGCCTCTTTTCGGACGCCTTGACGGCGCGTTACCCAATATTTTGGCAAAATATAGCCAACGCCGCCGGGCACCATGATCATCAGAACCAGATTCTGGGTCGTCACATCGCCCAGCGCCATCTGGTACAGCGCATAAATACCGCCAAGGACAAGGCCCAGCACACCCAGAGCAAACTGCGAAAAATGATAGATCCGGACCGCATTTTTGCTGCGATACCCAGCTTGCAGAAGCTTGAGCTTGACGGCGCTGAATTCTGCCGCGTTTTGCGGTTCGAGAAAGTTTGCGTATTTTTCCAGTTTATCCCTGTTGCCAACATTACGCAGCTTTTCACCCTTGGTAGGTTTTTCGCTGGTCTGTCGGTTCATGGCCTTCAGTTTGTCAAGCGGATCAACCTCGCGCTTAAGAAATAGGGGTAAGGCAATCAGGATCAGGAAGACCCCCAACAGCCCCACAATCATCAACCCACCAAAAGGGCCTAGGTTGTCTGTCAAAAATGCCTGGATCGCTTGCATGGGTGTCTCCTCAGACTTTGATATCGACCAAAGCGCGCATGACGATCAGGTTCACAACCAGAAAAGCCGCAACAATCAAAGCCGCCGGGATGAAATATGGGCTTAATTTTACTTCGTCGAAATAATCAGGTTTCACGAGTGTGATTCCCACCAGCGCCAGGAAGGGAAAACCCGATAACAGGTTTCCAGACCATTTCGCCTCTGCCGTGATGGCTGCCACGCGGCGGAAAAGCCGGAACCGCGCCCGGATCACCTTGGCCAGGCCGTCAAGAATTTCCGCAAGGTTACCCCCTGATGACTGCTGAATTGTCACGGCGACCGCGAGAAAGCGCAAATCCTGGATATCCAGCCGTTCTGCCATGGCCTTGAGTGTTTCGCCCATGTCACGCCCATAGGCAGCCTCGTCTGAAATGATCCCCATTTCTGTGCCCAAGGGATCGGCGACCTCTTTTGCGACAATGGCCACGGCTGATGAAAACGGATGCCCCACGCGCAGGGATCGCACCATCAATTCCACCGCTTCTGGCAATTGTTCGCTGATCATATCGAGACGTTTCTTGGCTTTGCGACTGATCCACGTGTAAACGCCACCCACCCCCATCGCGACGGCGACAGCTGCCCGCACGGGAACGCCGACCTCGGTCATAATGGTCAGCATGATGAAGGAAACAAAGCTTACCACCACCATCAGTAAAATGATTTGCGACGGGGTAAAGGCAATGTTGGCTTTTTGTGCTTTGGTTGCAAGCAGCGAATAGATTGGAATGCTTTGTGACTTCATGTGCTGGGTCATCTCCTTGCGGAGTTGGTCCAGCACTTTTTCACGGTTGCCGCCCTTATCTAGCAGGTCCAGACGGCGGTTGACCTTGCCATCCATGCTGATCGATTTGCCAAAGATGACGAGATATGCCCCCTGAACAAGCGCCAGCACAGCGAAAAAGATGACGATATAGATGATGGGTTCGGCAGAAATCATTTGGTTTACTCCGCGACCATGGGTTCAAAGATTGCCGGTGGCAGGTCATACCCCCAAAGCTTGAAGCGTTCGGAAAAGTGACTGCGCACACCGGTTGCGGTGAAGTGGCCGATGATCTTATTGTCAGGTGTCAGCCCAACGCGCTGATAACGAAAGATTTCCTGCATCGAAATGACATCGCCTTCCATTCCCGTGATTTCGGTGATCGAGGTCATCCGCCGTGACCCATCCTGCAAGCGCGAGGCTTGGACAATCAGGTTCACAGCCGAGGCAATCTGGCTGCGCATTGCCTTGATCGGCATTTCAATGCCGGCCATGGCAATCATGTTTTCCAGCCGCGATACGCCATCACGGGCGCTGTTGGCGTGAATCGTTGTCATCGACCCGTCATGCCCGGTGTTCATGGCCTGCAACATGTCAATCACCTCTTCACCACGGGTTTCGCCTACTATGATGCGGTCTGGCCGCATCCGCAGGGCGTTTTTCAGACAATCCCGCTGGCTGACAGCGCCTTTGCCTTCTACATTGGGGGGGCGGCTTTCCATCCGGCCCACATGGGTTTGTTGCAACTGTAATTCTGCCGTATCTTCGATGGTCAGGATGCGTTCGGAATCGTCAATGAAGCCAGATAGCGCATTCAGCGTCGTGGTTTTCCCCGACCCCGTTCCGCCTGATACGATGATGTTCAAACGGGTCGATACAGCGGCCTGAAGATAGGCTGCCATTTCTTCGGTAAAGGCACCAAATTTCACCAGTTCATCGATGCCAAGTTTATCTTTCTTGAATTTTCTGATCGATACCAGACTGCCGTCAACCGCGATCGGGGGCACCATGGCGTTGAATCGCGACCCGTCAGCAAGGCGGGCGTCAACGTAAGGGTTGCTTTCGTCAACCCGCCGCCCCACGGCCGAAACGATCTTGTCGATGATCCGCAGCAGGTGCCTTTCATCCTTGAAGGTGATGTCCGTCAGTTCCAGTTTTCCGTTCCGTTCAACAAAAATCTGCTGGGGCCCATTCACCAGAATATCGTTGATGGTGTCGTCTTTCAGCAGGGTTTCCAGCGGTCCCAACCCCGTGACTTCAAAAAACAGATCCTGGCTAAGGGTCTGGCGTTCATCGCGGCTTAGAACGATCCCCATATCTTCAAGGGTCTCATTGGCGATTGCGTTGATTTCAGTGCGCAACTCTTGCTCGGTCGCGGTATCAAGCGCGGCAAGGTTCAGGTTATCAAGCAACGCTTTATGCAGTTCCAGCTTGATTTCGCCGAGCCGTTCCTTGCGCCGCTTTTCTTTGTCATGAGCGGCAACTTCGGCTGGGCGGCTAGGCATGGACCGCATCATTGTCTTGTGTGTGTCATCGACCTTGGGCGGCGCGACAGGGGCGGCATTTCCCTTGGTTGCGGTTGCCGGTGCAGTCGCATTTTTCGTAACTGTCGGTTTTTTATACTTCGAAAACATCAATTTGCCTCTTACGCTTTGGCTTCGACAGTGTCGGCCTGATTGACCTCATGCAGTGATTTTGCAAGTTTCAGAATTTCCTTGCGCAGGGGGTTTTTCGCTATCCCCACTGCCATTGGTGCACCGTGATCGCCGCTCTGGCTTACTGGCTTGCCGCCATCGGGCAAAAGAACGTCGATTGAAATACCAAGACTTTCCGCCAGCCGTTTGACCCGGCTTTTCCCGTTCAGATCCGTAAATCCTGGGGCCCGGTTCAGCACAAAGCGCATTTTTTCAAAGGGTAAATCCTCGGATTGAAGCGCGCGTTTGATCCGTAGGGTGTTTTGTGCGGATCGCATATCAAGTTCGATCATTGCGAAATAGACATGCGCAGCCTCTAGAATGGTTTGCGACCATTCCACCATTGTCGTTGGCATATCAATCACGACGTAATCAAAGTTGGCACGCGCCATATCGATCAGGCGGGTGATGTCGGCCGGGCTGATCATGTCCAACGGGATCATGTCCAAAGGCGATGTCAGCACATGTAACTTGTGTTCATAGACCAACAGTGCCTGGGTGAACGATTCGTTATCCATTGCTTCGGTGTCTGTCAGAAGTTCCAGCACAGCTTCGCGGCGCGGCAGGTCGAGATATGTTGCTGCCGTGCCAAATTGAAAATCCAGATCAATCAGGCAGACTAGTGGCGGGTCTGTCTTGTCAATATTGGCAAGTTCCCAAGCCAAATTGACGGCGAGTGTTGTCGCACCGGTGCCACCGGCCAACCCTTGCACTGGGATCACGACACCAGCGCGATCACCTGTGATCTTGCGTTTTTCATCGGTTGATTGTGCGGGCTCATCGGGGGCCGCAGTCAGCACCCGTTCGATCGCGCGGGCAAGTTCGTTTTCAGGAAGTGGGTAGGGGACGAATTCATCGCCGCCCTCGCGCAAAAGCTGGTGCAAAGCCGCCGGGCTGACATCTTCGGCGATCAGGATCACCTTTATGCCGGCTTTTTTTGCCGCCATGATGATATCGGACACAGTCGTCAGGTTGTCTTCGTCCTGCGCATCCATTGCAATCGTGACAAATTGCAGGCCTTGGGCTTCGGGCTGGCCTAGAAAGGCTTCGGCATCGTCAAAGCTCAGATCACCCCATGAATCACCAAGGGCTGCTTCCATGTCCTCGATCAGCAGTTCAAAAATCTGAACATCGCGGCTAATTGTGCAAGCAACAATTTGTGGCGTGTCGTGTTGAACAATGGGTTCTGTGCTCATCGTTTGATGTCCTTATCTGTGCGGCTGGTTCGCAAGAGCGTTGGATTACACGCAAACAATCAAAAAACATTTATCGTTACACGGCATGTCAACGACGGCTCTGCCCCAATTTCGTTCGTTATCGTGAACAATCATGTCGAGATTTGGACCAAAAAATCGTAATTGTGCGGAAAATTGCGACGATGATGGAAATAATGCACAAATGTTTACGCCGGGCGCATGGCCCGGCGTAACTGAAGAACAAATATTGTCGCTTTGTCAGTTAGAGCTGTCGGCAATCCCTGCTGTTTCCCTGATCCGGGTAGGATAGGTGGCACTGGCGACATATTCGCGAAAGATCACTTGCGCATATTTACCGTTCAGCAGCATGGGATTGGTTTCAACAAAACCTGATACTTCGGTCACTGTCCGGCGGTTCCGGCGTTCAGGCCCGGTGGTTTGAATGATTGGTTGCGTTTTGCCGAAGGATGCAACGGCTTCCAGTCGGCTACGGTCGATCCCCTGCGACGTCAGAAAGGCAACAACCGCCTGTGCGCGACGCAAGCCAAGCGCACGGTTATAGGCCTCGCTGCCGACAAGATCTGTGTGGCCATAAACCCGGAACCGGACCTCTGGGAACTGGCGGATCCAATCAGCCTGCCGCATCAGGGTTGCCCGCGCGTCAGCATCCAGTTCCGCCCTATCGAAGGCAAAGTTGACGGTTGAATTCACCTCGGATGCGAAGCGGCGCGCAAGATTGATCGTGTAATCTTGCTGGCCACTTTGCACGGCCACGTTGTTCATCGTGGCGTTGCCAAATGCACCGGTGTCAACGTCGGCCCCGGCTTCGCTTTGCAATGCGGTAAAATCGTTCACCTCAGGCGTGGAACATCCCGCAAGAAAGGCGGCGGCCATGGCGGCCATTAGAAATTTTTTCATTGACCTGTGCTCCAATTCATTCGTCCAGGACGTAGCCGTAAGACCCGCTAAAATCTTGACGCGCAACTTCCGCGGCACTGCCTTTCGGGCCATTCGTTGCAACTGTTTTACCCAACAGGAACAGATCCGCCTCGCTTGGTGGGCGCACGCGATCTGTGGGTAATGCAAGGGCCGAACCCCGGGTCGGTGAAACCAGATGCGGCGTCACGATGATGACCAGTTCGGTCTGGCGGCGTTCATATTCCGCACTGCGGAACAATGCGCCCAGAATAGGAATATCACCGATCCAAGGCACTTGACCGTTCAGATCCCTGAAATCATCTTGCAACAGTCCAGCGATTGCAAAGCTTTCCCCATCGCGCATTTCAACGGTCGTCTTCGTTTCGCGCCGCGAAAATGCGTTGATGGTGATGCCGCCTGCCGTAAAGGCGTTCGTTGAATCAACAGACGATACGGCAGCTTGCAGTTCAAGGTTGATGATGTCGCTGTCAACCACAGTCGGGATAAAGTTCAGCTCGATCCCGAAAGGTTTGAATTCGACCGTAATCGCACCGTTTTCCTGAGACACGGGAATGGGGTATTCGCCACCGGCAAGAAAGCTGGCGGATTGACCGCTAAGTGCGGTCAGGTTCGGTTCGGCCAATGTGCGCACCGCGCCCCGTGCCTCCAATGCTTCCAAAAGCAGGCCAACTTGCAGGCTGCCCGCATTGAAACCAAAGGTGATCGCACCGTTGCTGCTGGGTTCTGGTGTCAGGCTGCCGGGCACGTTGGTCAGGCCACCGTTACCCGTGCCGCCGTCAATATTAGCCCGGTTGTTGAACCCGGTTCCATTAAACGCCAGCGAACTGGACAGTGATTTGCGCACAGACCGCTGCATTTCGGCAAAGCGCACCTGTAGCATGACCTGTTGCGTGCCGCCAACGCTCATCAGGTTAGATACCCGGTCAGGGGCGTAGCGGTTTGCCAGTTCCAGCGCCCGGTCAAGCCGCGCGATCGAACTGACGGTGCCCGAAAGGACGATGCCGTCATTTGCGGTCCGCACCTCGATGTTTTCACCGGGAAGGATTTGCGTCAGGCGTTCCTTGAATTCGCCCATATCGGGGGAAACCTGCACTTCGACGTTGGCAATCAGCCGGCCATCGGCCCCCAACAGGGTCAGGGTGGTGCGCCCCGGTTCCTTGCCCAGCACATAGATCGTGCGGTCAGAAAGCGATGAAATATCAGCAATGCCGGGGTTTGCGATGGATAATTCTGCAAAAGGAACATCGCTTTCGACAACGATGGCCCTGCTCATGGGTACGCTTAGGTTAGACGATGCAGAACCGCTCAGCACCCGCAGCGTTTCGGCCGATGCCGTCATTGGTGCCGCCGAAAGCGACAGGATCAGGCCTGTTAATGCAGCCCGTAAAAATCTGTTATCTGTCATAAGTGACCTGCCTCTCCGATCACGCCTCATTTTGGGTCTTGTGCGCCCGCTATGAAGTTACCATGCGGTAGATGCGCATTTATTGCAATAATCAATAGGTTGGGACGCAAACCGCATGTGGATTAAGGGCAACACATCGCAAAAAGGCGCAAAAAAAAGCGCGCCCGAAATATCCGGGCGCGCATTTGATGTTGCAGATGTTGTGGGGTAGGGTCAGTTGGAACACTCTATCTCGACTTGCACCCGCTCTGTCCCGCTGCGCTGGATGACATAGCATTTTTGTTCTTCAGGCGCTGGTTCCGGCGCGGATTGCACTTCAACCGCTTGTTCGCCGGTGATTTGCATGTTGTCCACCTGGATCGCACCTACGGTTTCCACGTCACCCGCCCCGACCAGCGACAATGTCAATGCACCGCTGTTGGCCGCCTGCGTCAGCAGGGCCACTTCTTGCGGGGTGACTTGCACAACAACGTTTTGTGGCGCGCCCCGGCTTTCCTGATCGCCGATCACCGCGATGATCTGAAGCCCGGATTTCAACAGATTCGTCACCTCGGCCCCGTTGCGCAACTGGCCAGTCCAGTAGACATCAATCCGGTCGTTGGGGCGCAAGGCACCAAAACCCGACGCGACCCGGCCCGCGATGGGAAAGGCGCGCATGCCGGGTTCAACCAACGCGGTCAACCCGCGGCTTGCGCCAGGTTCGGTGACTTTGTTCGCCATGATCGGTTCGTTGATCTGCATGGGCAAAACCACCACACGGGGGGTATCCAATCCGGCGGGGAACAACTCTTCCTCGGTTTGGAAAACGCCTTCGGGCAGGGTGTCGCGGGCATATGTGACCAGCGCCACATCTTCGGCGGTCAACAAATCACCATAGGTCAGGGCGCGGGTGGGGGCATAGATTTCAACCGTTGCAACGGCCTGTGCGGCGCGCTGTTGCATCCGCGCCAATTGTGCCGATTGCGTGTCCATATATCCTTTGACCATGTAGACGGCAAAACCAGCCAACCCCATGCCAATCAAAAGAACGAGTCCAAAAACTGCTTTCACGCCTGAAACCTCTGCTAATTTCTTTTGTTGCTCTGCAACGCTTTATAAATGCGCTTTTTTATTGATACCGCAAGGCGTCGAACAGACCAACAGCCAACTTATCGTATCAGGCCGAAGTTTTGATAAGTTAAAAATAAACAGCCCGAAAAAGGCCAGATACTTCGCGCACCGCGCAGAACCAACAAGAACAGAAAGCACCTGGAATGCTTCAGTCTGCGGGCACTTCAGAACCGTGCGGTGGCATTTGGGAAAATATTCACGCGGATCGGATCAGCAACTGTGACGCCGCGAAGTTGGCGTCACTGCCTGAAAGACACCAACACCGGTCCGGCTGGCTGCGTCAGTTAACGGGTTGGGCAAGCATCGTATCTTTTAGCCAGTTGGCCTGATCTTCGGCCGCGCCACCGACGATTGACATAATCAAAAGGGCCAAAGCAACCATTGCCGCCGTCAAGACAACAAAATCGACGGTCACTGCACCGGCATCGTCTTCGTAAAAGTTGGTCAGAAATCTTTGCATACTCAGCCCTCCAGAGGCCCTGTTTACGTTTTTCCATCGCACGATCGTATCGTTTTTGCAGCGCGAACTATTTTGGTGCGTTGTTTCAATCAAAGCCGATCAATGCGGCAATAGTTTGACTTAACTTGCTTTTTCTGGCGGCAACCGGCTCAGTTTAAAGGAAAAAGCCGCACTGCCGATCCGGCAATGCGGCTTTTCATTCAGGTCAAAGCAAATCTATCAGTTGGCTTTTTGGTTGGTCAAGCTTGTTTCAATGTCAGTAGCCAGGCCAGTTGCGCCACGGCTGACTGCTGCGCCAACGGCCAGGCCAAGCACGACGATGGCTGCGGTCAGGACCACGAAGTCAACTGTGACAGCGCCGTCTTCGTCGTTGCGGAAGTTCTTGATAAAGTTAAGCATTGTGTTCCCTCCTCAGGGTATCGCTGATGTTCATACTCTTCCTCGCCGGGCGAATAACGCTGGGTCTGAACTGCGCTTCCCGTCTTGGATGCGTTGATATAGCCCTGCGAATGGGGCGGGAATTTGACCTGAAATTACTTTTTTCATGACGCTTCCGAATTTGACCTAAAAAAGTGTTAACAAATTGATATAAAAAGGAAAAAAATTTAAAAATTCGTCTGGTCATGCCAATGACGTTGCGCGAAAGCCTGCAATGGGGCCAAATCGCCCAGATTGTTGCGGTTTTTCTGGCTCTACACCCGTTTTCTGCCATGTTACCCACGATGAACAGAATAGGCCGCGTTGAAATGATCCGCTTTTCTCTGCTCTTTCTTGCCTGGACGCTGTTGGTGGGTGCCGCACCCGTCACTGCCGAAGTGCTGCGCTTGCAGCCTGATTTTTCGGCCAAACGCGTGTCGGTGCCGAAACCGGGGTCTGGCCCGCGCATCACCGTGCAGATCGACCCCAACGCCCCACGCCGCGGGCCAGTTTACGCCGCACCCAAAGCCGCCCCGAAAGAAAAGTCACCAACGGCCCTGCCGGCACCTTCGGCAATGGATTGGTTCTGGCAGGATGTATCGCCCAGCCTGTTTGACACCGGCCCAGGGCGGTTGCAGCGGGCGATGACGCGGATCAACACCCCGCCAGCAGGCACACGCATCCCCGCGCCCCGCTTGCAGCATTTGCAAGACATCGCCGCAGCGCATGGTGTTTCGATCCTGAAGGAAACGGTCGGCACCAAAGTGTCGCCCGCTTTGGTTCTGGCCGTCATCGCCGTGGAAAGCGCGGGGCGGCGCGATGCGATCAGCAGCGCCGGTGCGCAGGGTTTGATGCAATTAATGCCAGCCACCGCCAGCCGCTTTGGTATAAGCAACAGCATGGATGCCGCACAGAATATCAAAGGTGGTGTCGCCTATCTGAACTGGCTGTTGGATCATTTCGGCAATGATCCTCTGCTTGTTCTGGCCGCCTATAACGCCGGTGAAGGCAATGTCGCCCGCTATGACGGTGTGCCGCCATTCGCTGAAACCCGCGCCTATGTGCCAAAGGTGCTGGCGGCATGGCAGGTTGCCAAGGGGCTGTGCAAGACCACGCCAGAGCTTATCACCGATGGCTGTGTCTTTAACGTCAACGGGATCTGATCAAAGTCACAGGTGTAGAAAGGGCGTCGCAACCGGGTGGTGCGACGCTCTTTTTATCAGACGATTGCCGCTTCGGTTGCGGCAATCATATCCTCACGGGTCACGCCGGGGGCCAGTTCTGCGATATGCAGGCCCTTGTGGGTGACATCCAGCACACCAAGATTGGTGATAATCCTGTCCACCACGGCCTTGCCGGTCAGCGGCAGGGTGCATTCTTTCAGCAGCTTGCTGTCGCCATGCTTGTTGGTGTGATCCATGATGACGATCACGCGGCCCACACCGGCGACCAGATCCATGGCGCCCCCCATGCCCTTGACCAGCTTGCCCGGAATCATCCAGTTAGCCAGATCGCCGGTTTCCGACACTTCCATCGCACCAAGGATTGCCGCGGCAATCTTGCCGCCGCGAATCATGCCAAAGGATGTGGCGCTATCGAAATAGGCAGTGCGATTCAATTCGGTGATGGTTTGCTTGCCCGCGTTGATCAGGTCGGCATCTTCTTCACCTTCGAACGGGAAGGGGCCCATGCCCAGCATGCCGTTTTCGGATTGCAGGGTGATGTCCTTGTCACCGACATAGTTTGCCACCAGCGTCGGAATCCCGATGCCAAGGTTCACATACATCCCGTCTTCCAGTTCCTGCGCGGCCCGTTCGGCCATCTGGTTACGATCCCAAGGCATTATGCATCCTCCCTTTTGCGGGTTGTGCGCTGTTCAATCCGCTTTTCATGTTCGCCCTGAATGATCCGGTGCACATAGATCCCGGGCAGGTGGATATGATCGGGTTCAAGGCTGCCTGTGGGAACGATCTCTTCGACCTCGACCACGCAGACCTTGCCACACATCGCGGCGGGCGGGTTGAAATTGCGCGCGGTCTTGCGGAAAATCAGATTGCCGGTTTCATCGGCCTTCCACGCCTTGACGATCGACAGATCGGCCACGATGCCACGTTCCAAAATATAGGTTTGGTCGTTGAATTCCTTGTGTTCCTTACCCTCGGCAATCACGGTGCCCACGCCGGTTTTGGTGTAAAAACCGGGGATACCGCAGCCGCCCGCGCGCATCCGTTCAGCCAATGTGCCTTGGGGGTTGAACTCCAGCTCCAACTCGCCCGACAGATACTGACGCATGAATTCGGCGTTTTCGCCTACGTAAGAGCTGATCATCTTTTTGACCTGCCGTGTCTGCAACAGAATGCCGATGCCAAAATCATCCACCCCTGCATTATTGGACGCAAAGGTCAGATCTTTGGTGCCCGCGTCCTTGATCGCCGCAAGCAGTAATTCGGGAATACCACACAGGCCAAACCCGCCCGCTGCAATAAACATTCCGTCGTGCAAAAGCCCGTCCAGTGCCTCGGCCGCTGAACCGTATATTTTTTTCATGAACTGAATCCCCGGTTTTCCTCTGGCCGAACCCTGACGCCGGCGGCAGGTAAAGTCAATTCACATGCCGCGGCGCAGCGTAACCTAGTTTTTCGAAGAGGCGGCTTTTTTCGCGGCCGGTTTCTTTTTCGTGGGCGCCTTTTTCGCCGCTGGTTTCTTCTTGGTGACCTTCTTGCCGGATTTTGCGGCGCGTTCGTCGATCAGGTCAATGGCCTGTGCCATTGTCAGGTCATCAGGGGCGATCGTGTCGGGGATCGTCGCGTTGATTTTTTCCCATTTTACATAGGGGCCGTATTTGCCGTCATAGATATTGACCGGGCCGCCCGCCTGCGGGTGTTCGCCCAATTCACGGATCGGGGTCGCCACCTTGCCACGTGCGCCACGTGATGCGACCTTTTCGGCCAGCAATTGCACCGCGCGGTTCATGCCCACGGTCCAGACTTCGTCGATGCCATCAAGATTGGCATTGGTGCCGCCCCTGTCGGATGTGCTGGGCGCATGTTTCAGATAGGGGCCATAGCGGCCAATATTGGCCCAGACCATCACCCCGTCATCGGGGTGCGGGCCAATTTCACGCGGCAACGACAGCAGCATCAGCGCATGTTCAAGGTCAAGCTCTTCGGGTTCCCATTCTTTTGGGATGGACTGGCGCGGGGGTTTCTTGTTGTCTTCGGTCACGGCACCGCGCTGCACATAGGGGCCAAAGCGGCCCTTGAAAACGCGAACTTCATCGCCCTGATCATTGCCCAAAAGCTTGCCATCCGGTGGAATTGCCGAAGCCTCTGCCGCGGGGTCGGGGGGGCCAAAGGGGCGGGTATAGCGGCATTCGGGGTAATTCGAACAGCCGATAAACGCGCCGCCGGACCGGGCAGTGCGCATCGACAGACGGCCCGCGCCGCAGTTCTGGCAAATCCGCGGGTCGCTGCCATCCTCGGTAGGGGGGAACAGATGCGGTTCCAGCACTTCGTTGATTTTTTCCAGCACGTCGGTGATCCGCAATTCGGCGGTTTCGGCGATGGCGGCAGAGAAATCGCGCCAGAACTGGCGCAGCACCTTTTTATAGTCGCCGTTGCCAGCGCTGACCTCGTCCAGCTGGTTTTCCAGATCGGCGGTGAAATCATAGCCGACGTATTTGCGGAAATAGTTTTCCAGAAACGCCGTAACCAGCCGCCCTTTATCCTGCGGAATCAGACGGTTCTTGTCTTTTTCCACATAGCCGCGATCCTGAATTGTCGTAACGATCGACGCATAGGTTGACGGCCGCCCGATCCCCAGTTCTTCCATACGCTTGACCAGTGTCGCCTCTGTATAGCGGGGCGGGGGTTGGGTAAAATGCTGTTCGGGTTCAATGTTCTGTTTTTTCGTGGGTTCGCCGGCGGCAAGCTGCGGCAGGCGCTTTTCGTCATCATCATCGCCATTGTCGTCGCGGCCTTCTTCATAAACGGCCAGAAAACCGTCAAACAACATGACTTGCCCATTTGCGCGCAACCCGACCTGCCCATCCGCACTGGCGACATCGACCACAGTCCGTTCCAGCCGGGCGGCCGCCATCTGGCTGGCCATGGTGCGTTTGTAGATCAGGTCATAAAGCTTGCGTTGGTCGGCATCTGTAATTTTTGCCGCTGCGGTATCAAGGGCCATTTCAGTGGGCCGGATACATTCGTGCGCTTCCTGCGCGTTCTTGGCTTTGTTTTTATATATGCGGGGCTGGTCCGGCAGATAGTCCGCGCCGAATTTCGCCTTGATCGCATCGCGGGCACCGGTCACTGCCTCCGGGGCCATGTCGATCCCGTCTGTCCGCATATAGGTGATCAGCCCGGCCTCATACAGGCGCTGGGCCACGCTCATGGTTTGTTTGGCACCCATGCCGAATTTGCGGCTCGCCTCTTGTTGCAGGGTCGATGTCATGAAAGGCGGGCTGGGGTTGCGGGTGGCCGGTTTCGCCTCGACTGCCGTGACGGTAAGGTCACGCGAACGGATCGCCTGCACCGCCATTTCGGCCTGCGTTTCATTGGACAGATCGAATTTATCAAGCTTTTTGCCCGCCAGAGTGATCAGCCGCGCCTCAAACGTCTGGCCCCTCGGGGATTGCAGCAACGCCTTGACTGTCCAGTATTCCTGCGCGCGAAACGCTTCGATTTCCATTTCGCGTTCAACGATGATGCGCAGGCAGACCGACTGCACGCGCCCCGCCGATTTTGCACCGGGCAGCTTGCGCCACAGCACGGGCGACAGGTTGAACCCGACCAGATAATCCAGCGCACGGCGGGCCAGGTAGGCTTCGACCAAAGGTTGGTCTACTTGTCTGGGGTGCTTCATTGCGTCAGTCACGGCAGATTTCGTGATGGCGTTGAACACAACGCGGCTGACGGGTGTATCCTTTTTAATGGCCTTGCGGGCAATCAATGCCTCGGTCAGGTGCCATGAAATCGCCTCGCCCTCGCGGTCGGGGTCGGTGGCAAGGATCAGTTCATTGTCGTTTTTCAAAGCATCAACAATAGCCTTGATATGCTTTTTGCTGTCACTGGCGATTTCCCATTTCATGTCGAAATCGTCGTCAGGCAGGACAGATCCATCTTTTGGTGGCAGGTCACGCACATGCCCGTATGACGCCAGAACAATGTAATTCTTGCCTAGATATTCGTTTATTTTCTTGGCCTTGGCCGGAGATTCGACAACAACAACAGGCATGGGAATCCTTGTTCAACTATGCAGGCAATATAGTGGCGCAAGATGTGGCCTCTGCTTGGTGAATGTCAATGCAGCGTGAAAACGGGCCCAGCGTCAGGCTGTGCGGGATAACAAACCGCCCGCCTGGCGGGTAATTTTGCCGTCCAGTTCCAGATCGACCAGCACCGGGGCCACGGTTGTTGCCGGTGCAGCAAGGTCGCGCAAAAGCTGATCTTCGGCCACGGGTGCTGGCCCAAGGCGCGACAGGATTTCATCGTGTAGGGCCGCGATATCGCGCAGAGGCCGCTTTGGGGGTTCGACCAGCGGCAGGGGTGGTTGGGATGCGACCTGTGTTAAAGCTTGCAACGATTCGATGATGTCATCGGCATTGCGCACCAATATCGCACCGTCGCGGATCAGCATGTTGCAGCCCGCGGCGCGCGCATCAAGCGGGTGCCCCGGCACGGCCAGCACATCGCGGGCCTGATCAAGTGCATTGCGCGCGGTGATCAGGCTGCCTGACTTGGCGGCTGCTTCGACCACAACGACTGCTTGCGCCAGTCCCGAGATGATCCGGTTGCGGGCCGGGAAGTGCCGCGCCTGGGGTTGGAGCCCCATCGGCATTTCAGAAAGGCGCAAGCCGGCTTTCGCGATGTCATGCGCAAGCTGCGTATTTTCGACCGGATAGATCACATCGACACCGCCAGCCAGAACCGCGATCGTGCCGCCCGCCAGCGCGCCAAAATGTGCTGCGGTGTCGATCCCACGGGCAAGCCCCGAGACCACGACAAAGCCTGCCTCTGTCAACTCTGCCGCGAGCCGTTTGGCCATGCGCGTGCCAAGCGATGATGCATTGCGCGCCCCGACAAGCGCGATCATTGGCTTTGCCAAAAGGCCGGTCTGCCCAATCGCCCAAAGCAACGGTGGCGCATCGGGGATTTCGCCCAAGCCGGCTGGATAATCCGGTGTGCCTTCGGCAATCAGTGTCGCGCCAGCAGCGCGCGCGGCCTTCATTTCGGCGATCACCACGCCGGCTGGACAGGTCTGATAATCGGTCACACCAGCTGCACGTGCAATGTCGGGCAAAGCGTCCAGCGCCTTGGCTGCATTGCCATGTTCGGCCAGCAGCCGCCGGTATGTCGCTACACCGACCCGCCGAGAGCGCAATAGGCGAAGCCGGTTGACCGTGTCCTCTTCCGTGGTGGGGGGGAGTGGGGGGTGAGTGGAAGATTTTTGTTTTCCGGTCATCCCGATGCTCCGCCATATTGCCCGGTCAGGGATAATTGCGCAGAGTTAACGAGGTATGAATCAAACCCGTTCGCACCCTCGAAATTTTACATCACATTGAATAGTTTCGATTTTTTGTGAAATCTTTGCAGCCTCTCCAACGCGTCCGGCAACCTTTCTACGCCGATCAGGTGCCGTGGTTTCGAATCACAGATGCGGCGATTGCCTGGCTAACCCTAGGCCGCGGCCCCGCCCACGGTCAGCCCGCCGATCAGTAAACTGGGTTGCCCCACGCCGACGGGCACCCATTGGCCCGCTTTGCCGCAGTTGCCGATGCCTGGATCAAGCGCCAGATCATTGCCGATGCCGCGGATCTTTTTCAGCGCGGTGGCACCATCGCCAATCAGCGTTGCCCCTTTGACGGGCGCGCCGACAACCCCGTTTTTCACGCGATAGGCTTCGGTGCAGGAAAACACGAATTTGCCGTTGGTAATGTCAACCTGCCCGCCGCCAAAGCCGACGGCATAAATTCCGTCGTGCAATTCAGCGACAAGGCTTTCGGGGCTGGCACCGCCTGACAACATATAAGTATTGGTCATGCGCGGCATCGGCGTATGGGCAAAGCTTTCGCGCCGCCCGTTGCCGGTTGGGTCCACCCCCATCAGGCGCGCATTCTGCCGGTCCTGCATATAGCCGACCAGCACGCCATCTTCGATCAACACGTTCTTGCCGCTGGGCGTGCCTTCGTCATCTACGGTGATCGACCCGCGCCGGTCGGGGATTGTGCCGTCATCCAGCACGGTCACCCCTTTGGCGGCAATCTGCTGGCCCATCAGCCCTGCAAAGGCGCTTGATCCCTTGCGGTTAAAATCGCCCTCAAGCCCGTGGCCAATCGCCTCGTGCAGCAGAATGCCGGGCCAGCCGGGGCCAAGCACCACATCCATCACCCCTGCTGGTGCGGGTTCGGCATCAAGGTTCACAAGCGCGATGCGCAGCGCCTCGCGCGCGACAGGTTCCCAGTTGTCGCGCCCGATCAGCCCGATCAGGCCGGCACGGCCACCGCCCCCCATGCTGCCGCTTTCGCGTTTGCCGTTTGCCTCGACGATCACGCTGATATTCAGGCGCGACATGGGCCGCGTGTCGGTGACAAGCGTGCCTTCGGGGCGCAGGATCAGCACCTCCTGGTGCGAAGCCGCGAGTGTGGCCGATACCTGCACTACACGCGGGTCAAG
>NZ_JACUUJ010000048.1 GCF_014859355.1 Yoonia sp.
GGCGCACTGGCGGTCAAAGACGGCTATGGCGAAATCAAATCCATGTTCGTCAGCGAAACCGCGCGCGGCCAAGGCATCGCCGATGCGCTGCTGCGCCAGATCGAGGATCAGGCCCGCGCAGATGGGCTCCCCCTGCTCAGGCTGGAAACCGGTGATGCCCTGCATGCCGCCCAACGGCTTTATGCACGGCACGGTTTCACCCCCTGCGGCCCGTTTGGCGACTACCCCGCCGCCAAAACATCTGTCTTCATGGAAAAACCCTTATGACGTCACGCGTCTTTCTTGGCCTCGGCTGCCTTTTTCATGCGCGCCAACAGCGCGGCTTTATCCTCGCGCTGACCGAACGGCTTTTTCGCCGATCCGGGTGCGTTATGTTCGTTATGTTTCGGTGCTTTCTTGCCCAATTTCGGCGCTCCTGCAGCTTTGTAATCCATGGCTTTGACCTTTTGTTCGCGCAGCCCTTAACACGGCGGCAAAGCTGATGCACCTGCTTGCTGCAACCCCCGGCGCAATTTCCGACGGCACCGAACCTGTCAATCTGGGCCAGACACCGGCCGATGTCGTCATCATTTCCGCCGCCGACACCGAACTGGCCGCCCTGGCCGGGGCGCGCGCCGAAATGCCCGACCCGCCCACCCTGCGGCTGGCCAATATGATGCACCTGCAACACCCGATGTCGGTTGATCTGCATCTGGACGATTGCGCCACCAAGTCGCGGCTGGTGATCGCGCGGATCCTTGGCGGGGCAGGCTACTGGAAATACGGGCTGACCCAATACGCCGCCCGCCTGCACGATGCAGGCATCCCTTTCGCAGCCCTGCCTGGCGACGACAGGCCCGACCCGGAATTGCGCGCCCTGTCCACCGTCAGCGGCACCGATTACGATGCACTCTGGTCCTATCTGGTCGAAGGCGGGCCACAAAACAGTACCAACCTGCTGGCCTACGCCCGCGCGATGCTGGACGGCGGTGACACACCCGCAGCCCCCGCGCCGCTGCTGCGCGCCGGCATCTATTGGCCCGGCGCAGGCATCGCAGACCTTGCCACGGCCCAAGCCGCATGGACCAACGGCGCCCCTATCGTGCCCATCATCTTTTACCGGGCGCTGGTTCAGGGTGGCGGCCTGAACCCGATCAATCGGTTGACCCGCAGCCTGTCGCGGGCCGGGCTGAACCCACTGCCCATCTTCGTGGCGTCGCTCAAGGATCCCGTCAGCAAGGCCACCCTTGACCACATCTTCACCCAAGCGCCCCCTGACGTGATCCTCAACTGCACCGCCTTCGCCGTCGGCAGCCCCCATGATGGTGACGACAGCCCGCAAAACCCGCTGCTGTCCAACAACGCCCCGATCTTTCAGGTCATCCTGTCCGGCGCGTCCGAGGCGTCATGGGCAAACGGCCAGCAAGGCCTGACCGCCCGTGACATCGCCATGAACGTCGCCCTGCCCGAGGTGGACGGCCGCATCCTGTCCCGCGCTGTCAGCTTCAAGGGCGAGGCGTTTTTCGATGACGCAACCGAATGCCCCATCGCAACCTATCAGGCACTGGGCGACCGGATTGATTTTGTCTGCCAACTGGCCGGAAATTGGACGCAACTGCGCCACACCCCGCCACAAGACAAGAAAGTCGCGCTGATCCTTGCCAACTACCCCAACAAGGACGGCCGCCTTGCCAATGGCGTGGGCCTTGATACGCCCGCCGCCACCATCCACACGCTCAACTTGCTGAAAACCCAAGGCTACACTGTCACCCCCCCCACCGACAGTGCCACGCTGATGCAGCAGATCATGGACGGCCCCACCAACTGGCTCACCGACCGCGCCGACAAGGATGGCGGTGAGTTTCTGCCACTGGACATCTACCAACAACATTTCGACGCCCTGCCATGGGACATCAAACAACAGATCACCACGCGCTGGGGCCAGCCTGCGAATGATCCCTTCATCTTGGCCAGAAAACTCCCCCCGGAGGGTCGGCCAGCCACAGGTTTCGCCCTGTCCATTCACCGCTTTGGCAACGCCATCGTCGCGCTGCAACCCGCGCGCGGCTATAATATCGACCCGTCAGAAACCTACCACTCGCCTGACCTCGTGCCGCCGCATAACTACCTCGCCTTCTATTTCTGGCTGCGGCATCACTGGGGCGCAGATGCGATCGTGCATATGGGCAAACACGGCAACCTTGAATGGCTGCCGGGCAAGGCCGTGGCCCTGTCCGAAACCTGCTGGCCCGAAGCCGTGTTCGGTCCCACACCCCACATCTATCCTTTCATCGTCAATGACCCCGGCGAGGGCACGCAAGCCAAACGGCGCACATCGGCCGTCATCATCGACCACCTGACCCCGCCCCTGACCCGCGCCGAAAGCTATGGCCCCCTGCGCGATCTAGAGGCGCTGGTTGACGAATACTACGAAGCCGCAGGCGTGGACCCCCGCCGCATCACCCATCTGCGGCACGAAATCCTGTCCCTGTCCGACGTGACTGGCTTGGCAAAAGACGCAGGTTTCACCGGCGACAATGACACTGACCTCGGCAAACTCGACGCCTACCTGTGCGAATTGAAAGAGGCGCAGATCCGCGACGGGCTGCATATCTTCGGGCAGTCCCCTGTGGGCCAGCAGGAACGCGATCTGGCCATCGCGCTGGCCCGTATCCCGCGCGGCGATGGCAAGGGTAATAACGCATCGCTGTTGCGCGCGGTGGCAAAAGACCTTGGCATCAGCATCGACCCACTGGATTGCAACATGGCCGACCCTGCGCCGGAAAAGCCGGAACATCTGGCCGATGGCACCATATGGCGCACCAACGGCGATACGGTCGAACGGCTTGAAAACCTGTGCCAAACCCTGTTGCGGGACGGGGGGTGGGGCGTCGTGGGGTGCACCCCACGCGCGTCACAGCCCGTGCTGGATGAAATCCAAAACAGGATCCTGCCCGCTATCCGCGCCTGTGGCACAGCAGAGTGAACGGCCCTTCTCACCGCACTTGCAGGCCGCTTTGTCGCACCAGGCCCGTCTGGCGCACCCACACGCGGGCGGCTGGATGTGCTGCCCACGGGGCGCAATTTCTACAGTGTGGACAGCCGCGCCGTCCCCACACCCACCGCCTGGGCCTTGGGCTGGAAATCAGCCAACCTGCTGATCGAAAAACACCTGCAAGACCACGGTGACTGGCCCCGCACCATGCTGATCACTGCATGGGGCACCGCCAACATGCGAACGGGCGGCGATGACATCGCACAGGCGCTGGCCCTGATGGGCGTCAAACCCAAATGGGACGGCGCCAACCGGCGGGTGACAGGGTTCGATGTGTTGCCGCAAACCGTGCTTGGCCGCCCCCGCGTCGACGTTACCCTGCGCATTTCGGGTTTTTTCCGCGATGCTTTTCCTCAACTGATCGCGCTGGTCGACAGCGCCGCCCGCGCGGTGCAGGCGCTTGACGAACCCGCCGACCTGAACCCGGCTGCCGCCCGGACACGGGCGGGCGAGGATCAGTCGCGCGTTTTCGGATCGAAACCCGGGGCCTATGGCGCAGGGCTTCAGGCGCTGATCGACGAACGGATCTGGACCGACAAATCCGACTTTGCCGAGGCCTATCTGGAATGGGGCAGCTACGCCTATGGGTCCGGGGCCGAGGGGCGCAAGGCGCGCGCCGCGATGGAACAGCGTCTGTCCCAGACCGAAGCCATCGTCCAAAATCAGGACAACCGCGAACACGACATTCTGGACAGCGACGATTACTACCAGTTCGAAGGCGGTGCCGCAGCTGCCATCAGCACCCTGCAAGGCCGCGACCGGCCCATCTATCACAACGACCATTCGCGCCCCGAACGGCCCCTAATCCGCACGTTGGACGATGAAATCGGGCGGGTGGTGCGCAGCCGCGTTGTGAACCCCAAATGGATCGACGGGGTAAAACGCCACGGCTACAAGGGCGCCTTTGAAATCGCGGCGACGGTCGATTACCTCTTTGCTTTTGCGGCAACCACAGGTGCGGTGCGCAACCACCATTTCGATCTGGTGGAAGAGGCTTTTATCAAAGACGATGCCACCCGTGAATTTATCGCCGACGCCAACGCCCCTGCCCTGCGCGAAATCGCCCAGCGCTTGCAAGAGGCGATCGACCGCAACCTATGGCACCCCAAATCCAATTCCGCCCGCGCGCGCATCGCCGGGCTATTGACCCAGGGGCAATCAGGGCCAACCTTCAGCACAACAGGTCAGCCGTTATAAACACCGCGTCGCCCATCAGACTGCCATCAACGATCTGGCAACCGCTGACCTGTTTGATCGCGATCAGCGCGCGGGGCGCGACCGCGCCAAAATTTAGCGCGAATTCGCTGTTCACTCGCAGCGCATGGGCGCGCGTATTTTTCACGCGCACGTCAAACACGCTCTGACCGACAGTGACGCGCACCGGTTCAACCCCCGCAAAGCCAACAGGCGGCGTGTTGCAGGCCGCCATTGCCCCCAATACAAGCAAACTGTAAATGCGCATGATCATTCCCCTTGCTGGCGCCACGATCCCGCCGCATGGTTAAAAAATCTTTAATTTTACCAGGCGACGCATCCGCATATCTGGCACTGAAACAAGCCGTTGGACATGCATGGATGTGGCGTTGGGCAACTCGGGGCTGCCACCCATGATCCTGCACCTGACCATTCTTTTGGCTTTTCAACTGACCGGCGAAGTCATTTCCCGCCTGTTGGAACTACCCCTGCCGGGTCCGGTGATCGGGATGACGCTGTTATTTTTCACACTGATGATCTTTCCCCGGCTGGCAGCTGCGATCACGCCCACATCGCGGGTGCTGCTGGCGCATCTGTCACTGCTGTTTGTGCCTGCGGGCGTCGGGGTTGTGGGGCATCTGGACAGGTTCGGCAGTGACGGTCTGGCCTTGGCCACGGCGGTCATCGGGTCAACGGCGCTGGCCATCAGCGCAGGCGTGCTGACCTTTGCCGGGGTGGCGCGTATGCTGGGAAAATCGAAATGACAGAATTTACCGAAATCTGGACCTATCTCGCCCGCGACCCGCTTTTGTGGCTGACGCTGACACTTGCCGCCTATGGGGTGGGGGATGCAGCGTTCAAGGCCAGCGGGCGCAAGCCCCTTATCAACCCGGTGCTGATCGCGGTGGCGCTGCTGGCGGTGTTGTTGCGACTGACAGACACAAACTATGCCACCTATTTCGAAGGCGCGCAGTTCGTGCATTTCATGCTTGGCCCTGCGACCGTGGCACTGGCGGTGCCGCTTTATGCCAACCTTGGCAATATCCGGGCCGCCGCCGTGCCGATGGTCTGCGCACTTTTCGCCGGATCACTGACGGCAATGATCAGCGGCGTCTGGATTGCCCGCGCCTTGGGTGCCAGCCCCGACACCCTGCTGGCACTGGTGCCAAAATCAGCCACAGCGCCCGTCGCCTTGGGCGTGTCGGATGCGATTGGTGGTTCTCCCTCGCTGACGGCGGTTCTGGTCATTACCACGGGGATCACCGGGGCGATCATTGCAACGCCCCTGCTGAACCTGCTGCGCATCCGCGACTGGCGTGCGCGTGGGTTTGCTGTGGGGGTGGCAAGCCACGGGATCGGCACCGCCCGTGCCTTTCAAGTGCATGAAACCGCTGGCGCCTTTTCCGGGATCGGCATGGGGCTGAACGCCCTGCTGACCGCCTTGCTTGCCCCTGTGCTAGCGCCATGGCTGATTGGGCTTTACTAGCCAGCCCAAACACCGCACCCTGATGCCGACCAAAGGAGCCAAAGATGACCGACCCCAGCGCAGACACCGACCGCCACGCGATGAAAATGGCCAAGAAAAAGGCCGCCCGCGACAAGATCATGGCGACCAAAACCGACCAGAAGGGCCTGATCATCGTCCACACTGGCAAGGGCAAGGGCAAATCATCCGCCGCCTTTGGTATGATATTCCGCTGCATCGCGCATGACATGAAATGCGCCGTCGTCCAGTTTATCAAAGGCGGGATGTCCACAGGTGAACGCGACCTGATCCTGTCGAAATTCAGCGATATCTGCGCCTTTCACACCATGGGCGAAGGGTTCACATGGGAAACGCAGGACAAATCCCGTGACACAGAAATGGCACAGGCCGCCTGGGCCAAGGCCAAAGAGTTGATCCTGGACGAAACCAACACGATGGTCCTGCTGGATGAAATCAACATCGCGATCCGCTATGATTACGTCGATATCGCCGAGGTCGTTGAATTTCTGGCGACGCAAAAGCCTCCTATGACCCATGTGGTGCTGACAGGCCGCAACGCCCACGACGACCTGATCGAAATCGCTGATCTTGTCACGGAAATGGAACTGGTCAAACATCCGTTCCGGTCAGGGATCAAGGCGCAGATCGGGGTGGAATACTAGGCAAAGCGGGCCATCACAGGACCGTCATATTACTTTTGCAGACGTTGCACTAAACAGTTCAGTCATGTTATTGCGCACTGATGTCGAAGAATTTGACACTTCTTGCATCGGACTTGGTGGCAACCGGCGTGCAGCGGGCCGTCTATATGCATCCGCTTGACCCGACCAAACTGATCAAGGTGTTGCGCCCCGCGGCACAGATGCCGGCACGCAACAATTTCAATGGCGTGGTGGATAGGCTGTTCCCAAGCACGCGCCTGCGCCAGATCCGCAAGGAATATACCGAATATCTGCGCGTGATGCTGGCCCACCCCGAACCGGACTTTCGCATGCCCATGTCGCATATGTTCGGATTTGTCCCGACCAATCTGGGTCTTGGGTGCCTGACCGAAAGCGTGCTGAAGGCCGATGGCAGTTTGGGTGAAACGCTGGGGGCGATTGTCAAAGCGGGCCGCCTGACACAGGCGCATATCGACATGCTGAATGATACCGTGGAAAGGATTTATGCCAACAACATCCGCGCCAGCGATATGAACCCCAACAATTTCGTGTTCGGGCATCGCGACAACGGCACCGGCCCGGGGCCAGAAGAATGCGTGCTGGTTGATGGCTTTGGTGACATCCACGCCATTCCGGTGCGGTCGATGGCGCGCTGGTCTAATCGCATGGGGCTGGATGACAGCTGCACGCGTCTGGCGCGCAATACCGGCTTGCAATGGAATAAACGGACGCGACAGTTCTCGCTCTCCGAATAAGCCTGCGCTAGGGTGGGCAAGCGACCCACTGCAAAGGATCACCCATGCCCATCCACCGCGTCCTGACCGAATTTGGCCTTGGCACCAGCCTGCGCCGGCAAGATTACACCCAAGCCGCCCGCCGCGCCTTGCAAGACGCGCTGTGGCACAATTCGATCAACATGGCCGAACTTTACGGTTTCCCGAAAGAGGCAATGCTGATCGACGTGCAGATCGGCGTGCAGCACCCCGACCGCGTCGATGCCGACAGCCTGCACGACATTTTTCCCTATGGCCAGATCACCATCACGGTGACCCAAGGCGGGCTTGATATCCCGCGCGCGCAGGGCAAACCGACGGTTATCGCCAATGTGGCGATCAACGTCTCTTTCGAGATGGAGCCGGCATGACCGAACAGCGCATCATCATTGAAATGGGCATGGGCAACGACCTGCACGGGATGGATTACCAAAAGGCCGCGCGCCGCGCGATCGAGGATGCGATCCGCCATTCCACCCTGCCGATATTCGAATCCACCGATCTGTCGCATGACCAGATGCGCGTGCAGGTCACAGTAGCTGTGCAAGAACCTGACAGGATCGACACCGCCGCCCTGACAACCGGTCTGCCGCGAGGGCGCGCCAGTGTCATGGCGGTCAAGGGCGGAATGAACATCCCCAACCCCGAAACCGGCGATACGGCGGTCGTGGCAACAGCGGCGGTCGAGGCGTTTTTGCCATCGCAAGCCGGAAAATGGAAACGCACCTGAATGGATCTGACACAGGCCCACCGTGACGCGCTGCGTGACGTGCTGCACTGGCGGCGCGACGTGCGGCATTTCCTGCCCGATCCCGTCCCCGATGACGTGCTGGTGCGCCTGCGCGCCGCGATGGACATGGCCCCGTCGGTTGGCAACGCCCGGCCATGGCGCGTCTTGCAGGTTGACAGCCCTGCCCTGCGCGCGGAAATCATCGCCAATTTCGCGGCTGCAAATACCAAGGCCGGTGCGATTTATGACGCGGACAAGCGCGCAGATTACAATGCGCTGAAACTGGCGGGGTTGCAGGATGCGCCTATCCATCTGGCCGTTTTCACCGCCCAAGACCCCGCCGAAGGGCACGGGTTGGGTCGCCAGACCATGCCTGAAATGCTGACCTATTCCACCGTTTGCGCGATCCACACGCTGTGGCTGGTCGCACGGGCCGAAAACCTTGGGCTTGGCTGGGTGTCGATCCTTGACCCCGACGCCGTGGCGCAAACGCTGGACACGCCCGATCATTGGCGGCTGACCGGCTATCTTTGCCTTGGCAAGGCAGCATTTACCGATGACACCCCCCTGCTGCACCGGGCCGAATGGCAGGAAAACACGCAGACGCGCTGGGACAGGGTTTAGATGTCGAAGATACTATATTCAGTTCGTTAAATTTTTTGACGGCATTGCAACCGAGTGGCATTCATAACTGTCATGCGATTGGAAACCGATACTGTTCAACTGAATCAACATAACCTTGTCTGAAGCCGGCTCTGTTGCACAAAAAAAGAACTACGTTTTAATATTGTTGTCAGTTGAACTGGTTTAGCCCTGCGCTGCCGCGCGCACCGCACTTAGGGTGGCGCCTGTCGTCAACGCCTCTTCATCGACCTGACATTCGATGATCGCCAGCGTCCCTGCGGCTTGCGCACGGGCAAAGGCGGCAGGGAAATCTGCCGATTGCCCCACCCGTTCACCGTGTCCGCCATAGGCGCGCGCCAAGGCCGCAAAATCAGGGTTTGCCAATGCGGTGCCGGACACGCGCCCCGGATAGTGTTTTTCCTGATGCATGCGAATCGTGCCGTAACGGCCATTGTTCATCACCACGACAATCGGCTTTGCGCCATGCTGGGCCGCGGTGGACAGTTCGTTGCAAGTCATCTGGAAACAGCCATCACCCGCCAGACAGACCACCGTGCGATCGGGATTTTCGATGGACGCAGACACAGCCGCAGGAAACCCGTATCCCATCGACCCAGATGTGGGGGCCAGTTGTGTGCCATATTGTTTGTAAACGAAATAACGATGCAGCCATGCGGCATAGTTCCCTGCCCCATTGGTCACGATCGCATCGCCAGGCAGGTTGTCTGACAGCCATTGGATGACCTGTTCCTGCTTCAGTTCACCGGGGCTTTGCTGTGGTGTGATCCACGCCTGATAATCGGCGCGGGCGGCAGCGGTCCAATCGGCCCAATTGCCTGCCGGTGCCATCTGCACCAACTGCCGCAGCATCGCGGGCGCAGTGGTGGTGACGCCCAGATCAGGGGTATAAACGCGGCCTAGTTCATCCGCGTCAGCATGGATATGCAGAATTACCTTTTGCGGGTCAGCGGGATCAACCAGCGTATAGCCCTGGGTTTCGATATCACCAAAACGGGTACCCAGTAGCAAAAGCAGATCGGCATCGCGCACACGTGCCGCAAGGCGCGGGTTGATCCCGACGTTCAGGTCGCCGGCATAACAGGCGTGGTGATTGTCCATGTAATCCTGCCGCCGAAAGCCCAGCGCGACAGGCAGGTTCTGCTGTGCGGCAAAGGCCTGCAAATCAGCCTGCGCCTGCCGGTCCCAATGCGGGCCACCGGCCACGACCAAAGGGCGTTCGGCCTGCGCCAGCGCATGCATGATGGCCTGTGCCGAATCCACCGGGATGGGCTGTGCTATGTCTGCGGGCTGGCGCAGATCAGCTACATCGGCGCTGGCGCTTAGCATATTTTCGGGCAATGCGAGCACCACGGGCCCCGGACGACCCGACATGGCCACACGAAACGCGCGCGCAATGTATTCGGGCAACCGTTCGGTGTGGTCTACTTGTGCGACCCATTTCGCCAGACCGCCAAACATGGCGCGGTAATCCACCTCTTGAAAGGTTTCGCGGTCCGTCTGGCGGTTGTCGATCTGACCGACGAACAACACCAGCGGCGTGCTGTCCTGCCGGGCGACATGCACGCCCGCACTGGCATTTGTGGCACCGGGGCCACGGGTGACAAAACACACACCGGGCTGGCCTGTCATCTTGCCATAAGCTTCGGCCATCATGGCAGCGCCGCCTTCCTGACGGCAAACGACGTTCTGGATGCCGCTGTCATACAGCCCGTCAAGCGCCGCGAGAAAGCTTTCGCCCGGCACCGAAAACACCCGGCGCACCCCGAGTTTTACCAACTGATCGCTCAGTATCTTGCCGCCATGCCTGATCATTTTCATCTCCCTGCGATCTTGTGGCAGATCATGTCCGATGCTGCCGGGTTGTTCAATCCGGCAATCGGGTTAGCTGATGTGCAAACGAAGAAAGGACACCCTTGTGACAACACTTCTTGGGATCTCCGGTTCGCTGCGGCGGGCATCCACCACACCATGCTGCTGCGCAATGCCGCCGAAATTTTTAGCGCCGATGAATTTATCGAAGCTGACATCATCTTTCCGCTTTTCAACGAAGATTTGCAGGACGCCGACGGCATCCCGCCTGCGGTGCAGAAACTGTTTGACCAGATCGCCGCCGCAGGCCGCGTCGGCGGCGCACGGTCGCAGTTTTCGCTGCGTCTGGCGATGATGGCCTTTCGCCCGCATATCTTGCAGGGGCCAGAGGTGCTGGTGGGCGGTGCGTCAAAGGAGTTTGACGAAAACGGCAAGCTGACGGGCGACACCTATATCAAATGCGTTTCCGACATGATGGACAAATTGCGCGCCGCAATCAGGTAGGGCAAATTTCAATCCACCTTGTGGTTTGATACCTCAAGCAGATTGCCATCCGGGTCGCGGATATAAAGCGACACAATCGGCCCTGTTGCCCCGGTGCGGGCGACGGGGCCTTGTTCTGGTGACACACCGTAAGCGTCAAAATGCGCCTGCCAATCCGCCAACGGGGTGTCTGACAGAAAACACAGGTCCGCCGAGCCCGGCTGCGGCACCCGTGCCTTGGGATCAAAAGGCGCAGCGGCAGGATGCAGGTTGATTTTTTGCGCCCCAAACTTCAGCGCCCAGCGGGGTGATCCATCAACAGGCTGGAATTGCTCCGCCACCATCCCCAGCACATCACAATAGAACGCCACCGTCCGGTCGATATCGGTGACTGTCAGCACCAGATGATCCAACGCCCGTATCTGTGGCATTTGCGCCCCCCTGAAATTGGCTCTAGGTTTTCATCATGCATGATAAAACCACCCTTTCCCAGACCCGCACCGACCCCTTTGATCTGTCGCGCGCCCACGCGTTGCAGGCAACGCTGGGGCAGACGCCCACCCTGCAAACCGGTGATCCGATGCCGCCATTCTATCACCAAATCTATTTCTGGGATCCGCAGCCGCCTGAAAATCTGGGGCGCGATGGTCACCCTGCGACCGGCCCCTTCATCCCCGACCTTGGCCTGCCCCGCCGGATGTGGGCCGCGGGAAAACTGGTTTTTCACGGCCCCCTTTTGGCCGGCATGCAGGCGGAACGCACCAGCACAATCGACAGTGTGACCCGCAAACAAGGCCGGTCAGGCCCTTTGGGTTTCGTGACGATCCGGCACGATATCAAACAACACGGCACACTGGCGCTGACAGAATGGCAGGAACTGGTTTACCGGGCCGACGATGCCCCGTGCGGCCCCCCACCCACCGCGCGCACCGACGAAACCCATGCGCAAACCGCGAACTTCGACAGCACCTTGCTGTTTCGCTATTCCGCGCTGACCTTCAACGGACACCGGATACACTATGATGAAACATATGCCCGCCAAACCGAAGGTTACGACGGGCTGGTCGTGCATGGGCCGTTGTTGGCGCATCTACTGATGGGGTTAGCCGAAGGCCAATTAGGCAACCTGACCGCGTTCAGCTATCGCGCCACCGCACCGTTGATGCACCATGAAACCGCAACGCTGTGCTGGAACGGCGGGCAGGCATGGGTCCGCGGCCCTGACGGGCGGCAGTGCATGATGGCCGAGGCGCGTTAGGCGACATCCGCCCAGATCGGCAAATGATCCGAGGCATGGCGCGCCAGCCCCGTCTGCACAACGCCTGCATCACGCAGGTCGATCCCGCCCGAAACCGCGATCCGGTCAAGTGCCGCAACCGGGCGAGCGGCATGAAAACTGTGCCCCGGCGCATGCACGGCGAAATCGCTCAACTGTTCCAGCCCCTTATGCGGGGACCATTCGTTGAAATCACCAAGCACAATGGCGCGCGGTGCCCCGTCCAAGGCGCGGGCAATGGTGCGCAACTGCCTTGCCCGATGGCGGCGCATCAGGCCAAGGTGGGTGGCGACAAGGCTAAAGGCAGGCAAGTCCACCCGCACAGCGCCGCGCGGTTCCAACCCCGGCAGGTCGATATGACTAATCGCGCCATGGGTCATCCCCTTACGGATCAGCACGGCATTACCGTGCCAGCCAAGGCTGACATCGTTGCGGGCGATAGGCACGACTGTAAAATCAGTCTCTGCGTCAATCAGGTTACGGCACAACGCTGAAGGGCGCGCGCCCATCCGCAAATCAGCCTCTTGCAGGGCGATGACATCGGCATCCAGCCCATTCAGAACCTTCAAAATCCGCATCGGATCGCGCCTGCGATCCAGCCCCACGGCCTTGCGGATATTGTAACTGGCGACCCGCAGGCCTTTATCGTGTATAAGCATAGGTCATAAGATGGGGACGGGAATGGCAAATAGAAAGACATGGCTGCAACAAAAACTGTTTGGTCAAGGCCCGGTCATCGCCTTTTTGTGGGGTATGCTGCTAATTACAGCGATCACGGCGGTCTTTTCCGGGCGACTGGAACTGGGGTTCGTCGCCGTGGCAACCCTTGCGCTGGCCATGGCCCCGGCCCTGCTGGCATCAAAGCTGGAAATCGTCCTGCCCGTGCCGTTTGTGGCGGCCATCACACTGTTTGTCTTCAGCTCGCTTTTTCTGGGTGAAGCTTTTGATTTTTACAACCGGTTCTGGTGGTGGGACAAGGTGCTGCACGGTGTCTCGGCCATTGGTTTCGGGATGATCGGTTTCCTGTTCGCCTTTATGCTGTTCGAAGGTGACCGCTACGCCGCGCCGCCTGCCGCACTATCGTTGATTGCGTTTTGCGTGGCCATCACGGTGGGCAGCCTGTGGGAGGTATTTGAATACCTAATGGACACGTTTTTCGGCATGAACATGCAGAAAACCGGCCTTGACGACACGATGGAAGACATCATGGTCAATGCCGTTGGTGCGACAATCGGGTCACTGTCGGGCTATTATTACCTTAAGGGTCACAGATTTGGCCTGACCCAACTGATCGGTGAATTCGTACGATTGAACAGGCAGCTTTATCGCAAATCAAAGGAACAGTTGCGCAAGATCAACAAGGATTAAGGCGCAAAACCTTCGGGCACCGTGTCGCGCCCGTCCAACACCAGATCAGCCATGACCGCGCCCACCTTGGGGGCCATGCCGAACCCGATCTTGAAACCGCCATTGGCAATGAATTCCCCCGCCCGTGCCGGATGATACCCCAGCACCGGCGCACGGCTGCGGCTGCGCGGGCGCACCCCGGCCCAACGGTCGATCACCGGCGCACCTGCCAGCACCGGAAAGGCCGCAATTGCACGCGCCAACACATCATCCAGCGCGGCATCGGTGCTAAAGGGGTCATCAAATTCCCGTTCCGACGTCGACCCGACCGCCACCGTGCCATCCCCATGCGGAATGATATGCAAGGCATCGGCAAACAGTTGCGGCTGTCCCGCCGCGTCATGGCGCAACAGCGCCGCCTGCCCCTTGACCCCATTGCCGCCCACTTCGGCCAGCCCTTGCCAGCCCGTTGCCCAGACAACGCGCCCTTGGACGGCACCTTCGGTCAGCACCTCCCCGCCCAAGGCTACCACCGCATCGGCCAGCGCCCGCGTCGCGCGGCGCGGGTGGATCAAGGCCGACAGCGTATCGCGCACAACCAATCCGGTGGACGACGGCGGCATCCAGACGGCATCGCCTGCCGACACCACATCCCACAGCGCCTTGCCTTGCCACAAATCCGCCGCCGACACGGCGCGCGCACGCGCCAGTGCCACAGCACGATCATCCGCCAAAGGCTGCAATCGCCCCGTCCGGGCATAGCCGGTATCCGCGCCCGTCAGGTCGGCCACCCCCGCCCAGTATTCTTCAGCCATGATCAGGCTGTCGAATTGAAACGCCTTCTTGGGGTTCCAGTTTTCCGGCACATGCGGGGCCAGCGCGCCCACGACCCCACCCGAGGCACCGGCCGCCACACCGCCCGGATCAATCACGCGCACCCACGCACCACGCCGTGCGCAAGCATAGGCCACCGACAGGCCAAACACCCCCGCGCCCATCACCGTCACATCAACCGTTGCCATTTCGCGCCCTTCCGCCCAAAGATGCGGCAATACCTAAGGCACAGGCGCATGGCAGACCAGACAGCAAACATCGACTGGCGCGACGGCGTGCCAATTGCATGTGATTTTGACGATCCGTATTATTCGCTTGATAACGGACTGGCGGAAACGCGGCATGTGTTTCTGGATGGTAACGCGCTGCCTGCGCGGTTCGGCGGCGATTTCCACATTGGCGAACTGGGGTTCGGAACGGGCTTGAATCTGCTTGTGACATGGGCAGCGTGGGATCGCGCAGGCCGCCCCGGCACGCTGCATTTCACCAGTTTTGAGGCGTTCCCCATGGCACCTGCGGATATGGTTGCCGCACTTGCCCATTTCCCCGAACTTGCGCGATATGCCCAAACCTTGTTGGCCGACTGGCAAGCCGGTGCAGGGCCTGTGGCGCTGACCGGCGGCCCGACGTTGCATGTGATCACCGGCGATGCGCGTCAAACCCTGCCTGCATGGCACGACATGGCCGACGCATGGTTCCTTGACGGGTTTTCGCCCGCCAAGAACCCCGAACTGTGGGAACCCGCCCTGTTGCGCGCTGTGGGCCAGCACACCAAACCGGGCGGTACGGCTGCAACCTATAGCGCGGCTGGGCATATCCGGCGGTCGCTGGCCGATGCAGGCTTTGACGTCACACGCGCGCCGGGATACGGGCGCAAACGGCACATGACCCGCGCAAGGATACTCGATGCAGAATAATACCCGGGCAGGTATCCTGCTGATGATTGCCACCACCTTTATCTTTGCAATCCAGGACGGCATTTCGCGGCATTTGGCGGGCGAATACAACGTGCTGATGATCGTGATGATCCGCTATTGGTTCTTTGCCGCCTTCGTGATCACCATCGCGACCCGGCAATCAGGGTCGGTTCGCGCTGCCGCTGCAACGAAACAACCCTTGCTGCAAATCACGCGCGGCGCGCTTTTATCGCTGGAAATCTGCGTGATGGTGTCGGGTTTTGTTCTGCTTGGGCTGGTGGAAAGCCATGCCGTTTTTGCCTGCTATCCTTTGCTGATCGCGGCGCTTTCCGGGCCTGTGCTGGGTGAAAACGTGGGCTGGCGGCGCTGGGTCGCTATCGGGATCGGCTTTGTCGGGGTGCTGGTGATCCTGCAACCGGGCTTCGCCGTCTTTGCGCCGGCCGCCGCGATCCCGCTGCTGGCGGCCTTCATGTTCGCGCTTTACGGGCTGCTGACCCGTTTCGCCGCGCGCAAGGACAGCACCGCGACATCGTTTTTCTGGACCGGCACCACCGGTGCGATTCTGTTGACCGTCATCGGGGCCTTTTCGTGGGAACCGATGACCGGCACCGACTGGGCGTGGATGGCGATACTTTGCGTCACGGGGGCTGGCGGGCATTGGCTGCTGATCAAAACCTACGAGATGGCCGAGGCCAGTGCCGTGCAACCCTTTGCCTATCTGCAACTGGTCTTTGCCAGCGCCATCGGCATTTTCGTCATGGGCGAAACCCTCCGGCCCAATGTGGCGCTGGGGGCCGCGATTGTCGTGGGGGCGGGATTGTTCACACTTTGGCGGGCGCGGCAGAAAGCCGTCTGATCCCCGCCTCTTGCGTGTAGAAAAACCCATCAGAGGCTTATCTTTTAGTTGTTCTACATTCTCACAGGGTCTTGGTGTCTGTAATCCTGATTTAACCCCAGCGGTTTAGGGTGTCAGGAATGTGCGCAATGCAGCGGGCGGTATCCGTTTGGAAGCAGGCGCTTCCTGGCCACCACTGACGACCTCAATGCCTGAGGTGCGATGCCCGCCCTGCCCGCGCCTTCGGCTTGCGGAACGGGACATGATCGCGTGGGGTTGCAACGCCGTCACCACCCTATCGCACGGCAAGGTCATCGTCTGGGACCGCATCCCAAAGGGCACCCCCGACACAGGCGCACGGCATCCGCGCCACCAAGTGCGGTCTGCGCCGACCAATAGGCTGCCTTGCACGTACCTGCCCCACCGCCGAGCGCGGATAGGACGCGCCGCGCCGGTCGGGGTGGACATTCGGGATTACCTCATCGCTCGCCCCTTCGATCTGCGACCAACGGGGATGGATCGTTTGCAGGAAATGCAGGTATTCCGGCGAATGGATTGCGGCCAGTGGTCCCATCCCGTGATCGGATGGCGCGGCAAAGCTGCACCCCGCGTCACGTGCGGCGGCATGCAACACCGCGATCCGCTTGGGCTGTTTGGGGTTGGGCAACATGGCGCCGTTGGCCATGAAAATTCGCGGATCAGACCGCAACATGTTGCGGGCCTTTCAGTCCCAGCGTCGCGCACGCCTCGGCGGGCGTGGCAAGGGATTACCCGCATAGGTGAAACCATGGGCGAATCCGCCCTGATCCAGAACCGGATTCACGATCCGGTCATGGGCGATCATCGCCCCCAGCGGCGCATAGCCCGCGCCAAAGCCCTTGGACAGCGCTATGATATCAGGGGCCACGCCCCAGTGATCCGCGCCAAGAAACACACCTGTGCGCCCACCGCCGCACATTACCTCGTCATGGATCATGAGGACGCCATAGCGGGTGCTGATATCGCGCACCGCCTGCATGTCGCCCTGAGGTGGCACCAGCGGCCCGGTCGAGGCACCGCCGATGGGTTCTTGGATAAAGGCCAGCACGGTGTCCGGGCCTTGGGCGATGATTTCGGCCCCCAGCATCGCGGCGTAATGTGCGCCAGTCGCGGGATCGGCGGGATCCAGCCCGTCCAGATAGGCGCGCGGCGCGGGGATCTTGGGCATCACCCGCTGGAAATAGCAGGCGGCCTGCCCCTGATAATCCACGCCCTCGACCTGTGCCGGGATCATTATGGCGGTGTCGTCGGTGCTGCCTGCGGGCATCAATTTCAGCTTCTTGGCCCGGATCACCAGCTTGGCGGCAGAGGCATCGCCCAGCTTTGGGCGCGCGGGTGCGCGGGATCACGGCATGGGCAAATCCGGGCACGTCCAGCGCCACCGCGTCGCCCTGACGGTCGGTGACCCGCGCCGCAAGGATATTGGCCGCGCCCAGAAAGCGGGCCGCGAATTCGGTGGCGGGGGTGTTGTAGACCTCCTCGGGCGGGCCGACCTGTCCGATGCGGCCTTCGGACATGACGATGATCTGGTCCGACATGGCCAGCGCCTCTGACTGATCATGGGTCACGAAAATCGAGGTGACGCCCAGACGTTTCTGGATGTTCTTCAACTCGACCCGCATATCCTCGCGCAGGTTGGCGTCCAGCGCAGAGAG
>NZ_JACUUJ010000049.1 GCF_014859355.1 Yoonia sp.
CGGCCCACCAGAAACGCCCCCCCCGGAAAGGGGAACGCGCCCTCGGGCGGGTCGATCTGGCGGCAGATCACGCGCCGCCCTGTCAGATTGGCAAACCGGCCCAGCGTCTGGCGCCCCGTGCCCAGAAAAACAGTGCGGCCTGCGGGGATCAGGTCTGCGGCGTCTTCCTCGCGCGCAATTTCGGTCCAGTCGTCGCCCGGTTCCGGCGTCCAGCCGGGCCGCAGCAGTTGCACAAAAGGCAGCCCCAGTTCGGCACAGATCGCCGCCGTGCGGGCCGTGATCCGGTTTGCATAAGGGTGTGTTGCATCCAGAACAGCGGTCATGCCCGCATCACGCAGATAGTCGCGAAACCCGGCCGCGCCACCAAAGCCGCCGACCCGTGTCGGCACGGGCAATGGCGCGGGGTCACGCGTTACCCCGGCCAGCGAAGCGACAACATCGCGCCCGACCAAGGCATCGGCAATCCGGCGGGCATCGCCCGATCCTGCCAATAAAAGAAGCGTCATCGCCCCGCCCTTCCGATAATCGCACCGGCGCGATCAATCACGACGGTGTCAAATGTCATCTGCCCCCCGAACCTGCCTTGCAACTGGTGCAACGCCGCCAGCGCTACCGCGTCACCCAGCATGGGCCCGGCCATCGTCAACGCCTCTAGCGCGGTGTTGGCCCCGGCGATTTCGGGCCGGTCCACCAGCGCCGCAAGGGCTGCAAAATCCACCTGACTGCGCGCGGAATGCAGATCAACAGCCCCTTGCGCCAACTTGGCCATCTTGCCGATCCCGCCCCCTACGGTGACGCGCGGCACCGGATGTTTCGCCAGATATTTCAGCATTCCACCCGAAAAATCACCCATATCCAGCATGGCGTGATCGGGCAGATCATACAACGTTTGCACCACCCGTTCCGACGTAGCCCCGGTGCAGCCCGCCACATGGGTCAGCCCGGTAGCACGCGCCACGTCGATCCCGCGATGAATCGACGCGATCCAGGCCGCACAGGAAAACGGGCGCACAACCCCCGTGGTGCCAAGGATCGACAGACCATCGACAATCCCTAACCGGGGGTTCCATGTTTTCTGCGCCAGTTCGCGCCCTCCGGGCACCGAAATTTCAATAACCACATCCGGGCGCTGCGCATATCGTGCCGCCATATCCGCGACAACGCCCTGCATCATCTGACGCGGCACCGGGTTGATCGCGGGTTCACCCACGCCAATCGGCAACCCCGCCTTGGTTACCGTGCCAACACCTGCGCCCGCCTTGAAAACGACGCCACCCACCGAGGCCGACACCGTCACCACAATCAGCGCGCCATGCGTCACATCAGGGTCATCGCCGGCATCCTTGGTGATGCCCGCGCGCGCCCAGCCTGCGCCCGCCTCGGCCAGTGCCAACGGAAACACCGGTGTTTCACCCTTGGGCAGCACGATCCCCACATCTGCAGGAAATCGACAACCCCACAACCGCATCAACGCCGCCTTGGTGGCGGCGGTGGCGCAGGCGCCCGTGGTCCAGCCCCGGCGCAGCTCTTTCAACGGTTTGCGTGTCATCGCTGCGACGATAGGCACCCGCGCAGATGACGGCAATGCGCAATCCAGCGTCGTTTGGCATCTTTTCAAGCGCCGACATCAACGCCATAAAGGGCAGATGGATACGCACCTCACACTTCCCGGCCACGCATGGCCGCAAATGCAACCCGGCTGGGTCTGGCTGTGCGGCGCTGGCCCCGGTGATCCAGGGTTGCTGACGCTGCACGCGCTCAACGCGCTGCGCCAAGCCGATGTGGTAATCTATGACGCGCTGGTGCAAGAGGCGATCCTGGATTGGGCGCCACAGGCTGAACGTATCTATGCCGGAAAACGCGGCGGCAAACCCTCGGCCAAACAGCGCGATATCTCGCTCCGCCTCGTGGATCTGGCGCGCGCGGGCAAACGGGTGCTGCGCCTGAAAGGCGGCGACCCTTTCGTTTTCGGGCGCGGCGGCGAAGAGGCGCAGACGCTGGTGCAGCACGGTATCCCGATCCGCATCATCCCCGGTATCAGTGCGGGCATCGGCGGGCTGGCCTATGCGGGCATTCCCGTGACCCACCGCGATGTGAACCAGTCGGTCACGTTTGTTACTGGCCACGACCAGTCGGGCAACACGCCAGGATCGCTGGACTGGGCCAGCATATCCAAGGGGTCACAGGTCATCGTGATCTACATGGGCATGAAACACATCGCCCAGATTGCTGCGGCACTTATCGCCGCGGGGCGCAGCACCCACGAACCTGTCGCCGTGGTCACCACGGCCACCACTGCCGAACAACAGGTGCTGGAAACCACCCTTGGCACGATCACCGACGACATCGCAAATGCGGGACTTGAGCCGCCCGCCATCATCTGCGTCGGCCAATCCGTGCTGATGCGGCAAGTCCTTGACTGGCAGGGTCAGGCCGCAGGGCAGCCGCCGCGCAATCTTGACCCGCTCGGTCGCGGCCGCCCTGCCGAATTAGCCTGAGATGCCGCTCAACTTCATCTTGGCCCGAAAACTCCCGCCGGAGGCTCCCGCACTCCGCCCCGCGCGATGAGTTTCATCATCAGCGCGCCCGCCTCGGGCAGCGGCAAGACCACCATCACCCTTGGATTGCTCCGCGCCATCAGCCGCCAAACTCCGGTGCGCGCTGCAAAATCCGGCCCCGATTATATTGACCCCCGCTTTCACGCCGCCGCCTGTGGGCGCGATTGCGTGAACCTTGACGCATGGGCGATGCCCCCCGACCGGATCAGGGCGCTGGCGGCAGGCACGACCCCGCTGATCATCGAAGGCGCGATGGGCCTGTTCGACGGCGCACCACCCGACGGCAAGGGCGCCACCGCCGATCTGGCGCGCATCCTCGGCCTGCCCGTGGTGCTGGTGATTGATACCGCGCGCATGGCCGGATCTGTCGCCGCATTGGCGCAAGGGTTCATCAACCACGACGCCCGCGTGCCCGTTTCCGGTATCATCCTCAATAACGTGGGGTCCGCCCGACACGAATCGATGCTGCGCCACGCCTTGAACGATATCGTTGTTTTTGGCGCCATCCCGCGCACCCCCGGCCTGACACAGCCGTCGCGCCACCTCGGGCTGGTGCAGGCGCAAGAACACCCCGACCTTGACGCGTTTCTGGATCATGCCGCCGATCTGGTCACGGCACATCTTGATCTGCCCGCGCTGATGGGGTTGCACCAGCACCCCATGCCCGCAGGTGATGCACAGCCCGTGCCGCCGCCGGCGCAAACCATCGCCATTGCGCAGGATGCCGCCTTTGCATTTTGCTATCCGCATCTGCTGCGTGACTGGCAAGATGCAGGGGCCACGCTGCGGTTCTTCTCTCCGCTTGCGGATCAGCCCGCACCCGGTGCCGACCTGATCTATCTGCCCGGCGGCTACCCCGAACTGCACGCCGGACGGCTGGCGAACAACACGCGATTCCTAGACAGCTTGCGCAACAGCCCTGCGCAAATCTACGGCGAATGCGGCGGCTACATGATGCTTGGCAACACGCTGACCGACGCCGATGGTATCACGCATAAAATGGCGGGGCTGTTACCACTGGAAACATCATTCGCCACACGCAGGCTGCATCTGGGATATCGCTGCCTACAAGCCACAACTGGGCCGTTTCAGGGCACATGGCGAGGCCATGAATTTCACTATGCCACCACGCTGCGCGCGACAGGCACCCCTCTCTTTGCGGCCAAAGATGCGACAGGTGCCACCCTGCCGTCCATGGGGCTGGTGCAGGGGCATGTCTGTGGGTCATTCGCACATCTGATCGACAGGGGCTGACACAGGCTTGCCATGCCCCCCCTTCGGGCGTAACGAATGCACATGACGTCCTATGTTGATGATAGCCGCGCCAAGCGGAATGTGGCCGTCCTGGTCATGGCGCAGGCCATTCTGGGCGCGCAGATGCCGATGATTTTCGTCATCGGCGGGCTGGCGGGCGGGATGCTGGCCAGCAACCCCTGCCTTGCGACCTTGCCGATTTCGCTGATCGTCTTCGGGTCGATGACCACGGCACCATGGCTCAGCCCGCTGATGCAGCGCAACGGGCGGCGGTTCGGGTTTATGATCGGGGCATTTGCAGGTGCGGCAGGGGCGCTGCTGGCGGCATACGGGCTTTATACCGGGTCATTCCTGATTTTGCTGGCGGGGTCATACCTGACGGGTATCTATATGTCGGCACAGGGGTTTTACCGCTTTGCCGCGACCGATGTCGCATCCGAGGCGTTCCAGCCCAAGGCAATTTCCTATGTCATGGCCGGTGGCCTGCTGGCCGCGATCATCGGGCCTCAGCTGAACAAGCTGGTGCAAGACGCCTATGTCGTGCCCTTCGTGGGCACCTATCTGACAGTTGCGGCGCTGAACCTTGTCGGCATGCTGCTGTTTCTGGGGCTGGACCTGCCGCGCGGCACACGCTCAGAACCCACACCTGCCATTGCCCCCGCCAAAGGACGCAGCCGCGCCGAATTGCTGCGCGATCCGCGGATCGTTGTCGCGATCATCTGCGGGATGGTATCCTATGCGCTGATGAACCTTGTGATGACCTCGACGCCGCTGGCAGTGGTGGGCTGTGGTTTCACGACGAATAACGCCAATGACATTGTAACCGCGCATGTGCTGGCAATGTATGTGCCATCGTTTTTTACCGGCCACCTGATTGCGCGCTTTGGGGTGGAACGAATCCTGGCTGCAGGGCTGGTCATTCTGGCCGGGGCCGGTCTGGTCGCCTTGTCCGGTGTGGCGCTGACCAATTTCTTTGTCGCCCTGATCCTTTTGGGGTTCGGCTGGAACTTTGGCTTTATCGGCGCGACATCAATGCTGACCCGCGCCCACCGCCCCGAAGAACGTGGCGTCGTGCAGGGCATGAACGACATGATCGTCTTTGGCATGGTCACTTTGGCATCACTCGCGTCGGGCGGGCTGATGAACTGTTCCGGCGGCACGGCGGTTGAAGGCTGGAACGCAGTCAATCTTGCGATGGTTCCCTTCCTTGTGCTGGCAGGCGGGTCGCTGATTTGGCTGGTGCGGTTGCCGCGCGCGGTGGCCTAAACCCACCACCCCCGCAGGGACGCATGCAACAACCGCAGGCTTTGCGCCAATGGCTGCGGATCCAAGGCCGCCTGTGCCACCGCTGCCGGCTGTTTGACGGCGCGGGCCAGAACCGGCCGTGCCATATGTCCCGCCAAGAGTGCGTGCCCCGCATCGCGCGAGACTGCCGCACGGGCACGCCGTGCCGCGTTCATCCGGTCCATCGCGCCGCGCGCCAGCGCCATGACCCCGGCAGGTGATCCGTCAACCAAGGGAATACGCCCCCCCTCTTCCAGTGCAGGCGCCCCGCGCAGGAAATTGGCAACGCCAACGCCATAGGCAAAATCGCGCACGGTGGTTTCATCCGCCGGTCCCAACAGCCGCGCGGCCGTCCACATCAGGTGGCCCGATGTGGCGTCAATGTAGCTGTCAAAATGTGCGGCATCTTCAAATGCATCTTTGTAAACATCCCAGCGCCGCGCCGCGACCAGACCATCAAGCAGCGCCGCACCTTCAGCATCCAGCACAGCGGCCAGCGCATCCACAACCTCGTGCTTGCGCACCGGCCCACCGCCTGTGATTTCCTCAAGCGCATCGCGCCACCATTGCAGGCGCATTTCCGCGATCATCGGTTCCTGTGTGACCCAAGGGGCGCGCGACACCTCTACGTTGAAAGCATAAAGCGGGAACAACACGCGCCGTGCCGCCACAGGGGCGGCCATCGTGGCGCGAAAACGATCACGGTCGGCCCGTTCGACAAGGGCGGCGCAGGCGTTCAGGCTCATGTCATCATCTTGCCAAAAATACTCAAATCAGGCCTCTGCCCCGTCGCGGATCAGTTTCCAATTGATCGCATCCACCAGCGCATCAAAAGACGCATCGACGATGTTGGCGCTGACGCCCACAGTGGACCAACGGTTGCCAGCCCCGTCTTCGCTGTCGATGATGACACGGGTCACCGCCTCGGTGCCACCATTTGTGATGCGCACCTTGAAATCAACCAGTTCGATATCGTCGATCATCGCCTGATAAGGGCCCAGATCCTTGGCCAGCGCACGCGACAGCGCGTTGACCGGCCCTTGGTCAGACCCGTCCGGCCCAAGGCTTTCGCTGACGTTCAGAAACTTTTGCCCCTGCACCTTTGTCACCACAACAGCCTCTGACAACGATACCATCCTATTGCGCTTGTTCTTGCGCCGTTCGACGGTGACCCGGTAGCGTTTCACCTCGAAAAAGGCAGGCAGCAGGCCCAGTTCCTGCCGCGCCAGCAATTCAAAACTGGCCTGCGCGGTGTCATAGGCATAGCCCTGCGCCTCGCGTTCCTTGATCCGCTGGACGATCCGCGCCAAGGCAGGGTTGCCCGGCTCTACGATGATCCCCGCTTCGGCCAGTCGTGCGCGCAGGTTCGATTGGCCTGCCTGATTGGACATCGGCACAATACGGGCGTTGCCCACCGCCGCCGGGTCGATATGTTCATAGGTGCCGGGATCTTTGGCGATTGCAGATGCATGCAGCCCCGATTTATGCGCAAAGGCCGACGCGCCCACATAGGGCGCCTGTTTGGCGGGCACACGGTTCAGGATATCATCCAGCAGACGCGACGCACGCCGCAACCCGCGCAGCGCATCAGGCGTCACGCCGGTTTCAAACCGGCTGGCAAAGGGTTCTTTCAACAGCAGCGTCGGGATCAGCGTTGTCAGGTTGGCGTTGCCACAGCGTTCGCCCAACCCGTTCAGCGTGCCCTGAATCTGGCGCACGCCGGCCAGAACGGCGGCCAGCGAATTGGCCACGGCATTTTCGGTGTCATTATGGGCGTGAATCGCCAGCCGGTCACCGGGGATACCGCTGGCAATGACTGCGGTCACGATTGCGCTGATCTCATGCGGCAGGGTGCCGCCGTTGGTATCGCACAGCACGATCCAGCGTGCACCGGCATCAAAGGCCGCGTGCAGCGTTGTGATCGCGTAATCGGGGTTGGCCTTGTAGCCATCAAAGAAATGTTCGGCGTCAAACAGCCCCTCGCAGCCCTGCGCCGCGACATGCGCAAAGCTGGCGCGGATGTTGTCAGTATTCTCATCCAGCGTAATCCCCAGCGCGCGGGTCACATGATAATCATGCGCCTTGCCGACCAGACAGACGGCAGAGGTGCCCGCATTCATTACCGCCGCCAGCACATCGTCATTTTCGGCAGAACGCCCTGTGCGTTTGGTCATGCCAAAGGCGGTCAGCGTGGCGCGCGTGGCAGGAGGGTCGGCAAAAAACACTGTGTCGGTCGGGTTGGCCCCGGGCCAGCCACCTTCGATATAATCCACACCCAAACTGTCCAGCACGGCGGCAATCTGGTGTTTTTCATCACTGGAAAACTGCACACCCTGCGTTTGCGCACCGTCGCGCAGGGTCGTATCAAACAGGTATAGCCGTTCCTTAACCATCGCACTTTCCCCAAGAATTTTCGCGAAAATTCTTCATCACAGATCCCCCAACGCCGCCGCATCGAAATCCGGCCCCGGTTTCCATGTCGCCTGTCCGCCCACGTCCGTCACCTGCACACCCGCGGCATTCAGGATATCACGCACCTCATCTGCGCGGGCCCAATCCTTGGCCGCGCGCGCCGCCGCCCGTTCCGCCAGCAGCGCATCAACCTGCGCGGCAATGACGGGGGCCACAGTTGGCCCCGCCTCGCCCCCGTCGAACATCGGGATCTGCGCCCAGTCATTCACCAGCCCCAGCATTTCCAGCCCATTGGCAAAACCGGCCAGTGCGGCGGGTGTCTTGCCCTTGGACAGCACATGCAGCCGCGCCAACGCGCCGGGTGTGTTCAGGTCATTGGCCAGCACACCGATGAATTCTGCATCCGGTTCCCACTTGCCGTCGGCCTTTAAGGCGGCGACCAGTTTCGGGCCAAAGCCGTGACCATGCAGGATGCCATACCATTTGCGCAGCGTGCCTTCGGCCTCGGCCCGTCGCGCGTCTGTCCAGTCCATCGTCTTGCCGTAGTGCGTGCCCAGCATCACCAACCGGATCACCGCGCCGCGAATGCCCTGATCCAGCAGGTCGCGGATGGTAAAGAAATTGCCCAGCGATTTGGACATCTTCTTGCCCTCGACCTGCAACATCTCGTTGTGGATCCAATAGCGCGCGAACTCCCCTTGCGGATGGGCGCAGGCGCTTTGGGCAATCTCGTTTTCATGATGCGGGAACATCAGGTCATTGCCACCGCCATGAATATCGAAAGTTTCGCCCAACAGTTCATGCGACATGGCCGAACATTCGATATGCCAACCGGGCCGCCCATAGCCCCATGGGCTGGACCAACCCGGCACCCCATCGCCGGATGGCTTCCACAGCACGAAATCCATCGGGTTGCGTTTATAGGGTGCCACCTCGACCCGCGCGCCAGCGATCATGTCGTCGATCGAGCGGCCCGACAGCGCGCCATAGTTTTCATAACTTTCGACCGCGAACAGAACGTGCCCCTCGGCGGCATAGGCATGGCCCTTGGCGATCAGATCAGCGATCATGGTGATCATCTGCGCGATATAGTCCGTCGCGCGGGGTTCATGCGTGGGGCGCAGCGCCCCCAACGCATCCATGTCATCATGATACCAGCCGATGGTTTCTGCGGTGATATCCCCGATCGCCCGACCGGTTTCGGCCGCACGCGCATTGATCTTGTCATCCACATCGGTGAAATTGCGCACATATGTCACATGATCCGGCCCATAGACGTGGCGCAGCAGCCGGAACAGCACGTCAAACACCAGCACATTGCGTGAATTTCCCAGATGCGCGCGGTCATAAACCGTGGGGCCGCACAGATACATCCGCAGGTTTCTGGGGTCGATGGGCACGAAATCCTCGCGCTGGCGGGTTTTCGTATTCTGGAGCCTGATCGTCGTCATAATGCCTCACGCACGGGGTTACGCCGGCGGGCTTAGCAATTTCGGTATCTGAATGAAACGTGAAAGAGCAGCCCGCGACTTGTGTCAGCAGGAAATAATGCAGCAGATAATGATGCCATTGCACGTCATGCCTTTGCCCTTAGCAGGCCGCCAGCGCGCCGTCCAGTCTTTCGCACAATTGGGCCTTTTGCCCCGTTGACTTTGCCTGCGTTTCACCGTTCCCCTGCGCGGCATGAAACTGTCAACACGCATCACATCCATCACTGGCGGCGGATCAGACGGCTGGGATGTGTTCTATCGCGCCCGGCGGATGATTGCCGATGGCATCCCTGTCACCGAACTGACCATCGGCGAACATGATATCCGCACGCATCCCGATATTCTGGGGGCGATGCAGGCCTCTGCCAGGGGTGGGCATACCGGCTATGCCACTGTGCCGGGCACCACCGCGCTGCGGTCGGCGATCGCACACCGGATCGCGGCGCGGACAGGCGTGCCGACAGCGCCCGCCAACATCCTTGTCACCCCCGGTGGGCAGGCGGGCCTGTTTGCGGCCCATATGGCTGTCTGCAATCAAGACGACCCGGCGCTGTTCATCGACCCCTATTATGTCACCTACCCCGGCACGATCCGCGCGGTGGGGGCTGTGCCGCGGGCGATTGTCACATCACCGGAAACCGCGTTTCAGCCCACCGCCAGCGCCATCGCCGCAGCGGCCCGCGGTGCGGTGTCGCTGTTGGTCAATACCCCCAACAATCCCACAGGCGCGGTCTATAGCCCGCAGACCCTGAACGATATCGCCCGTGTCTGTCAGGACCACGACCTGTGGCTGATCTCGGACGAGGTCTATGACACGCAGGTCTGGGACGGCACCCATATCAGCCCGCGCGCCCTGCCCGGCATGGCCGACCGCACGCTTGTGGTTGGGTCGATGTCGAAAAGCCATGCCATGACCGGCAGCCGCATCGGCTGGGTCTGCGCGCCGGAACATGTGATTGCCCATCTGTTGAACCTTGCCACACATACCACTTATGGCGTTGCCGGTTTCATTCAGGATGCCGCCACATACGCGCTGCACCAAGGTGCCGATCTGGAAAACACCGTCGCGGCCCCTTTTCGGCGCCGCCGCGCGCTGACCTTGCAGGCCCTGGCGGGGCAGAACATTGTGCGCGCGCTGCCAATCGAAGGGGCGATGTATGCCATGCTGGATATCCGCGCCACGGGCCTGTCCAGTGCGGATTTCGCCAATGCCCTGCTGGATGCCGAAAAGATCGCGGTCATGCCCGGTGAAAGCTTTGGCAACGCCGCCGCAGGGCATATCCGGGTGGCGATGACGATTGATGATGATCGCTATGTCGCTGCGCTGCACAGGTTGGTGGGTTTTGCAGACCGGTGCAAACCAAAGCACTGAAACAAATCACTGTTCAAACAAAAAAGGGCCCGCAGCAGAACTGCGGACCCTTTCAAGACACCCGATGAAATTGCATTCTCGGGGAGCGAACAGGGCGTCACCGGGTGCCTTGGGGGACGTGCCGGATCAGAACTTGTAAGACACACGCGCTGTGGCGGTTGTGGCTTCAAGGTTCGCACCGCCAAGAACACCACCGTCAAAATCGTGCTGTAGAACTTCGGCACCAACCAACAGGTTGTTGTTCATCTTATATGCAAAGCCGATACCGTAAAAATCGCCATCGGTCGTGCCATTAGTGGCACCGGATGTTTCAGCTTCGACATAGCCCGCTGTCAGATATGGCAGGAACGCACCCGCATCATACCCGACGCGCAGTTTTGCACGGAAGATCGAATCAAGCTCGAGAGCCGGAGTATCAACATCGATGTTTGTGCCATCAAAGTCGAGTTCTGCGCCCAGCACGATGCTGCCCAGATCATACATATAACCCGCGTGAACACCGTAAATCGCGCCATTTGGATCAGATGGCGTCAAAACACCGGCATCCGCTTCAAGCTCACCATAGCCCAGTTGCGCACCGGCATAGAACCCGGTCCAGTCAGAACCGCGCATCGGCGCAGGTGCTGGGGCTGCGACAGGGGTCGGGGCAACCGTTTCAATCGGGGCCGAAAGACCACCGGCAGCGGCAATACCACCCGCCATGATCAAAGGAAGTGCAAAGGCTGCTGTGCGCCCGAAAGTCATTGTCTTTTTCATATTTTAATACTCCTTTAGGAACTTTTGCTGTGTGCGGTTAACAAGTGATACTTTTTCAAAGAGATTCAATGTCCGTAACACGGCTGTGAACGCAATTGGCAAAATGGAGCAGATCAACCCTGCCAAATCGGCCAAATACCGCGCAACTATCGGGACTAGCTGCATTTTGTGATGCGGAACTGTCACATTTGTCGGCCATCTTTCATGCTACATCTTGAACGATACTGGCACGGATACATGGCCACCCGTCATGGGCGCATTAACCCCGGTTATAGCAGGCGCAGAAATCGGCATCCCGCGCGCGCTGCGCACCGCCAGATAGGCAAAGGCCTGTGCTTCCAGCATATCGCCATCCAGGCCTGCAACCTCGACAGGGTCGACACGACACGGCAAACGCGCGGCCAGTTGCGCCATGATCACCGGGTTCTTGCGCCCGCCGCCCGTGACCAGCACCCGCGCTGGCCGCGACGGACAATGCCCAAGACCCGCTGCCACCGCCGCCGCGACAGCACAGGCCAAGGTTGCCGCCGCGTCAGCATCCGACAGCCCCGCAACCATTGCGCCAAGGTCGGTGAATGCATCACGGTCCAACGACTTTGGCACCGGTTTGCTGAAATAGGGATGCGCCAGAAATTCCGCGACAATCGTCGCATCTGCCACGCCTGACGCGGCCAACAGGCCATCCTTATCATGGCTTTGGCCGCGCCGCGCCTGCATCAGGTCGTTGATCGGCGCATTGGCGGGGCCGGTATCAAACGCCAGCAGCGCACCCGGCAATTCAGGTGCTGCACAGGCCGGATCAACCCATGTCAGGTTGCCCACACCGCCAAGGTTCAGAAAAACCACCGGCGCCGTGGCCGCGATATACCGCGCCAGCGCGAAATGATAGAACGGCGCCAGCGGCGCGCCCTGCCCGCCTGCTGCAACATCAGCGCTGCGAAAATCCCAGACCACCGGCACACCCAGCGCATCGGCAATCCGCTGCCCGTCGCCGCATTGATGCGTGCCGCGCCCCCCCGGATCATGCGCCAGCGTCTGGCCGTGAAACCCCGCCAGATCCACAGGGCCAAACCCCGACATCACCGCGATATGCGCATCCTCGACAATGCGGGCGGGCTCGGCCACATCGTCAGCTTGCCAGCGGCCAAGCGCGGCGCGCACCACCGCGCGTTCATCGGTGCTGTAGGGGCGGTAATCTGTCGGGCCAAAGCCCATGATATCAACGCCATCGGTGGTTATCACCGCAGCATCCACCCCATCCAGCGACGTGCCCGACATGGTGCCCAAGGCCTTTACAACACCTGTTTTCAACATCTGCTTTCCCTTGGCCTGCGTCCTGCTTATAGAGTGCCCGGTAAATATGCCGGGAACAAGCCAATGACCTACCACCCCAAATCGGATTTTATGAACGTAATGATAACGCGCGGCTTTCTGGCCGATTGCACCGATTATCAGGGGCTGGACGAGGCATTTAGCCGTGGCGTGGTGCCGGCCTATATCGGGTTTGATGCAACGGCGAAATCGCTGCATGTGGGCAGCCTGATCCAGATCATGATGCTGCGCTGGTTGCAAAAAACCGGGCACAAGCCGATCACCCTGATGGGCGGCGGCACGACCAAGGTGGGCGATCCGTCGTTCCGGTCCGATGAACGCCCGCTGCTGGGGTCGGATCAGATTGCCGCCAATATCGCGGGGATCAAACAAGTGTTTGCCGCCTATCTGGATTACAGCGATGCCCCCACGGGCGCGCTGATGCTGGATAACGCCGAATGGCTGGACGATCTGAAATACCTTGATTTCCTGCGCGACATCGGGCGGCATTTTTCGATCAATCGGATGCTGTCGTTTGAATCGGTCAAATCACGGCTGGACCGCGAACAATCACTGTCGTTCCTTGAATTCAACTACATGATCTTGCAGGCCTATGATTTTCTGGAACTGAACCGCCGCTATGGCTGTTTGTTGCAGATGGGCGGGTCGGACCAGTGGGGCAATATTGTCAACGGGATCGACCTGACACGCCGCGTGCTGGATCATGAAATTTATGGCCTGACCTCGCCTTTGCTGACCACCAGCGACGGCAAGAAGATGGGCAAATCGCAAACTGGGGCTGTCTGGCTGAATGCCGACATGCTGTCACCTTATGAATTCTGGCAGTTCTGGCGCAACACCACCGATGCCGACACGGGCCGTTTCCTGAAACTTTACACCGAACTGCCGGTGGAGGAATGCGACAGGCTGGGCGCGCTGGCAGGGTCGGACATCAATGCGGCCAAGATCATTCTGGCGAATGAGGTGACGACCCTGCTGCACGGGGCCGAGGCTGCAAAAACCGCCGAAGCCACCGCGCGCGAAGTGTTCGAAAAGGGCGGCGTAGGCGATGACCTGCCCACCCTGACGCTGCACGCCGACGAGGTGGGCGCGGGTATTTCCATTGTGCAACTGATCGTGCGCGCGGGGCTGGCCGGCAGCGGCAAAGAGGCCAAGCGCCTGATCATGGAAAACGGCGCGCGGATGAATGACACCGCCCTGACTGATGCCGGCCTGATGCTGGATGCCGCCGCCCTGTCAACGCCGATCAAGCTGAGCGCGGGCAAGAAACGGCATGCGCTGGTGCAACTGGGCTAAAGCAGGATCAGCGTGATCACCTGGATCGTCACACCGATGGGAAAGGTGATGATGGCCGCCACAACAGCCGCGCCCAGGATCGTGGGGCGTGGCGCGGCGGCGGTGATGCCGGCAACTGATCTTGTCTGTCTCATGCCGCCATTAACGCCAATTTAGGTTTCCAATGGCCTAACAGAGCCATGAAAAACGCCCCCTGCCTGCCGCTGCAACAACATCCCGATTTTGGCGCGGCATTGGCGCGGCTGGGCACGCCGTTTGATTATGTCAATCTGCCGGGTGCGGCCCCGGTGCTGCGGATCAGGCGATTTGGTGTCAATTTCTCTGCGCGCGGCCCAATCTGGGATTGCGCGACCAGCCCCGATGCACAGATCGATGCCCTGCGCTGCGCCAAGATCACGCTTTTGAACGATGAGTCCACCTGCCCCGCCACGCTGCACCGCGCCGGGTTCCGGCAGGTCATGACCCCCGCCCATGTGGCCGAACTTGACCTGACCGGCACCGCAGCCGGCCGGATCGCACGGATGCATGGCAAATGGCGCAATACTTGGCGCAAGGCGCAGAAATCCCCGCTGCGCGTGGACATCGCTCGCTTTGATCCGGTGCGGCACGGCTGGCTGCTGGCCGCCGATCTGGCGCAACAACGCGCAAAACGCTATCGCGCGCTGCCGCATGCGATCTTGCACAGCTATCGCGCGGCGAACCCCGATGGTGCCGTGGTGCTGACCGCCCGCGCGGAACGGCAACCTGTTGCCGCCATGCTGTTTTTGCTGCATGCGCCCGTCGCGACCTATCACATCGGGTGGAACGGCCACACAGGGCGCAGCCACGCGGCCCACCATCTGTTGCTGATGCAGGCAGCAGATCATTTCGCGGCGCGCGGGGTCATACGGCTGGATCTTGGCACGGTCGATACCGAAACCGCCCCCGGGCTGGCCCGGTTCAAGATCGGCAGCGGTGCACAGGTTCGCCCCTTAGGCGGCACCTGGCTGCGCCTGCCGGGCTATAACCGGCATTGATGCTGGCCCAACCGGCCCATTGCTGTTTGCACCACCGTTAACCTGCGCAAAGGTCATTCCAACGTGTCCTCGACAAAAAGCACCGCCATGACGATTGGAACAGCTTCCAAATCCGACCTATGCGCTTGATATTTACCCCGATGGCACAGCAACAGACCCGCCCGCGTGTCGATACGCTGAACGACGGGCTGTTTCTGACGTTGCGCGGCATCAACCGCAATGCCGGTGCCGACATGGTGCACATGGTTTCGCTGCGCCTGTGGGTAACGCCGCAACTGGTGATCACCGTGCACCGTTTGCGGGTCTTTGTCTGCGAAGATCTGCGCGCCCAAATCGCACAGGGCAACGCCGCGCCTTCTGCGGCACGCCTGCTGGCATGGATCACGGAAAATCTGATTGATCGGATCGAAGCCGTCTCTGTCGATCTGGAAAAACAGGCCGATAATCTGGAAAAGCGGGTCTATGACCTTGGCACACTGCACGCCCCGGCGCTGGCCGCGCTGCACCGAAACGTGATCAAACTGCGCGGACATATTGGCCCGGTCAGAGCCGCACCGACAGATCTGGCACGCACACCGTCGCCGCTGATCCCCGCTGACCTGCGCCACAGGCTGCGCGACAACGCCAACCGCCCAACCCGATCCGTCGACGAAATGTCCGAGGTCCGCGACAGGCTGCACACGCTGACGACCCATCTGGACCTGACAAACAACAACGGCTGGGGCGCAACAGTTACGTGCTGGCGGTTATCGCTGCGATTTTCCTGCCGCTTGCGTTTATGATTGGGCTATTTGGCGTCAACGTTGCCGGCATCCCCGGCAGCACCGATCCCGATGCATGCGCTATCTTTACCGCCACCCTGTTCGGCTTGGGCAACTTGGGGTATCTGGTGCTGCGCTGGCGCAAATGGGTCTAGACCTGCCGCAGGGCTGGAAACCCGCCCGCAAGGTCGCTATCACGGCAGCAACACAGCAGCGGACGCAGCATGACCGATACCATTCTTTCCAGATGCGAGGCGCAGGGCCTGCGTATGACCGACCAGAGGCGCACAATTGCCGCCGTATTGCAGGCCGCCGATGACCACCCCGATGTGGAAGAACTTTATCACCGCGCCGCAGCCGCCGACCCGCGCATTTCGCTGGCAACAGTCTATCGCACCGTCAAACTGTTCGAGGAATCGGGTATTCTGGAAAAACACGAATTTGGCGACGGGCGCGCGCGCTATGAAACCACCGACCGCGAACACCACGACCACCTGATCGACATGCACAGCGGCGAGGTGATCGAATTCGTCGATCCCGAAATCGAGGCCCTTCAGGAACGTATCGCGGCTAAACTGGGCTATCGGCTGATGGGGCACCGGCTGGAACTTTACGGCCTGCCCCTGACAGACAAGGACGAATAGAACTTGGATAACATCCGCGGCAGCGTGCTGATGGTTCTGGCGATGCTGGGCTTTGCGTTCGAAGACATGTTCATCAAAAAAATGGCCGGCGCCCTGCATGTGGGGCAGATCCTGATCGTGCTGGGCCTTGGCGGGGCCGTGGTTTTCGCACTGATCGCAAAGGCCTATGGCGACAAACTGCTTACGCGCGATCTGGCGCATCCCGCCGTGATCTTGCGTAACGCGGGCGAGGTCGTGGGCACGCTGGGCTTTGTCACGGCAATTGCGCTGACGCCAATTTCATCGGCCTCGGCGATTGTGCAGGCCATGCCGCTGGCGGTCACGCTTGGGGCTGCGTTGTTTCTGGGGGAAACTGTGGGCTGGCGGCGCTGGTTGGCGGTTGTGATCGGGCTGTGCGGTGTCTTGCTGATCATCCGGCCCGGCCTGCAGGGGTTTGATGCCAATTCCCTGTTTGCGGTGCAAGGCGTGATCGGGCTGGCGATCCGCGATCTGGCGACGCGGCGCATTCCGGCCACGATCACATCGCGGCAGTTGTCGACCTATGCCTTTGCGGTGATCGTGCCGACCGGGGCCGTCGTGTTATGGCTGACAGGCACGGGCATGGTGATGCCCGATGCGGTGAATATGCTGCGCATCGGGGGGGCTGTCGTCGTCGGCGTTGCCGCCTATTACACGCTGGTCGCGGCGACCCGGATCGGGGATATGTCAGTCATTGCACCCTTTCGCTATTCGCGGCTGATTTTCGCGTTGTTTATCGGGGTGCTGGTCTTTGGCGAAAGGCCCGATGCACTGACGCTGACGGGTGCCGCCATCATTGTCACATCCGGCATCTATACAATGTGGCGCGAATCACGTCTGCGCCGCGCTTCCCTTGCAACCCAACCCACGGTATAGACCCCCTGATACCGCTAACATCCCCTCTCTCCCAAAGGAGCATCTTATGAGCACCATCATTGATATCCACGCCCGCGAAATTCTGGACAGCCGGGGCAACCCCACGGTTGAGGTTGACGTGATTTTGGAAGACGGCACCATGGGCCGTGCGGCTGTGCCGTCGGGCGCGTCGACCGGCGCGCATGAAGCAGTTGAAAAACGCGATGGCGACAAAGCGCGTTATCTGGGCAAGGGCGTGCTAGAGGCCGTCGCAGCCGTGAACGGCGAAATCGCCCAAGCGATCCTGGGGTATGACGCGACCGAACAGGTCAGCATCGACATGGCGATGATCGAACTGGACGGCACCCCCAACAAAGGCCGATTGGGCGCGAACGCAATTTTGGGCGTGTCTTTAGCCGTGGCCAAGGCGGCGGCGGAATATACCGCACAACCGCTTTATCGCTATATCGGCGGCACATCCGCGCGCACCCTGCCGGTGCCGATGATGAACATCATCAATGGCGGCGAACATGCCGACAACCCGATCGACATTCAGGAATTCATGATCATGCCGG
>NZ_JACUUJ010000002.1 GCF_014859355.1 Yoonia sp.
AAATGGCGGACTGGGGAGGATTCGAACCCCCGACCCCTTGATTCGTAGTCAAGTACTCTATCCAACTGAGCTACCAATCCGCGTGAAGGGGGATTTAGCTGCGCCAGCGCCGCGATGCAAGGGCAAATCGGAATTCTTTTGTCATTCGACGGCGGGTGTCAGGGCCAGGTCGGCTTTGGGCAGTTGGATCATGAAGATCGTGCCGGCTTCATCCGTGCGTTTCAGTTCCAAACGGCCACCGTGGCCGCGGATCAGGTCAGAGGCGATCACAAGCCCTAAACCGGACCCACCTTTGCGCACACCGCCTTGAAAAGGTTGAAACAGATGTTCTTGAGCCTTTTTTGGTAGCCCGGGGCCGGTATCCGTGACAGTCAGCCGCCAGACATGATCATCTTCGTCAGCCTTGATCCCGATCTCTCCGGGTTCGCCGGTGGCCATGATGGCCTGGCGCGCGTTGCGCACAAGGTTGAAGATGACGCGGAACAACTGTTCGCCATCGGCGCGCAGAATCATAGTGGCGGGAATGTCTTCGGCAAAAGAAATCGGATAGTCGCCCGCCGCCAGTCGTTCACTGTCGATCACGTCGTTAACGATATGGGCCAGATTGACACGCGACAGCGCAGGTGCCGGTTCATCCACCCGACCAAAGGCCAAGGTGGTTTCACACAAGGTGACGGCGCGCGTGATGGAATTAACCAGTTTTGGCGCCATGCGTTTGACCAGTGGATCGTCAGACCCTTCGATCCGGTCAACAAACAGTTGCGCCGAGGTCAGGATGTTGCGCAGGTCGTGGCTGACCTTGGCGACAGCCCCGCCAAGCTGCGCCAGCCGTTCCTTTTGCTTGAGCGCGCCTGTCAGTTGTGTCTGCATCATTTGCATTGCCTCTTCGGCATCGCGCAGTTCGCGCACAGCGGCGGTGGGCTGGATGATCTGGCGTGCGTCTTCGGGGGCGCCGGCGTAGCTTTTCATGTGTTCAACAACGCCTTTGATCGGGCGCACCAACAGGATCTGCACCGCCCAGAACAACAAAACTGCGGTGATGACTGAAATAACGGCCGACAAAAACAGCACGTTGCGTCCGTATTCCAGCATGGCATACCGAAGCGGCATCTGGTCCATCGTCACCTCGATCAGCAGGCCACCGTCGCGCACCGGATTGCCGATCACGCGGATGATCCGGTCGTTGGTATCAACCAATATGCGCATCGCATCGGCGATCAGGGTCATGGCCGTTGCGCCGCGCATATCATACGTTCCGGTGATGGGTGCCGGAATGGGGGACGATAACGCCAGTTGCCGGACTTCATCGCGGCGCAGCACCACGTTGTAAACACCTGCGTTTTGCAACAATTCAGCCTCAAGCGCGGGGCTGATCATGTCGCCGGCTTCCAGCGCCAATGACGCGATCTGCGCCCGTTCCAGTCGTGCCAGTAAATAATCCTCTCGGAAACGGGCGACCGAAGGCACAAAAATCAATACCTCTGCCAGCATCACGAAGATGACCGTGAGGATCAGGAACCGACCTGACAGAGTGTGAAACATATGCCTCGCCTTGCGCGATCAGGGAAACCAGCGCTGGATCAATCCCACCACTTTCTTGACCGTATCGCTTTCAAACAGTCTGGGGCTAAAATAGGCACCCGCAACCCTTTTGTTAACCTCGCTGATTGTGGGGTAGGGCAGAACGGTGTTGGCGATGGCAGACATTTTCATCTTGTTTGCGATGGCCATGGCCCACATGCTGATCAATTCGCCCGCCATATGCCCGGCGATCGATGCGCCGACAGGCCGCCCCTTGACCACCATGACCTTGATCAGCCCTTTGGTTTTGCGTTCTGCGATTAGCCGGTCGTTATGGTGGAAATCAAAGCGCACAACCTCGACTGCGGCGCCGAATTTCTTTTTCGCCTGCGCCTCGGTCAGGCCAACCTGCGCCAGTTCAGGGTCAGTATAAGTGGCCCATGGAATGTGATCGGTGCGTTGTTTTGACGGCAGCCCAAACAGCATTGACCGGATCAGCACGCCGGCATGATAGCTTGCGACATGGGTGAATTGCAGCCCGCCAGCCACGTCGCCCGCGGCATAAACCCGCTTGTTGCTGACCGACCGCAGATCCGCGCCAACTTTCAGCCCGGCGCGATCATGGGCGACGCCGCCCGCGTCCAGATCCAGTTTTTCGGTATTCACCTTGCGCCCCACCGCGATCAGCAGGTGTGATCCAGTGAAATCGCCCTTTGGCGTATGCACGGTGACGGTGTCGCCCTTGCCACTGATTTTTTCGGCTTGTGCGTCCTCGATGATGTTGATGCCTTCGGCGCGCAGGTTGTCCAGCACGATGGCCGCCATTTCAGGGTCGTCCTTACCAAATGCTTTCATGCCTTCGATGACAGTGACATCACAGCCCAGACGCCGGTGTGCCTGTGCCATTTCCATGCCGATGGGGCCGCCTCCGATCACGATCAGGTGGTCGGGTTTGTCACGCAGATCAAAGATGTTTTCATTCGTGTAATAAGTGACATCCTTCAACCCTGGAATTGGCGGCACGAAAGGCCCGGACCCGGTGGCAACCACGAACCGGCGCGCGGTGATCACTGTATCGCCTGCCTGCACTTGGGTTTTCGAGATGAAGCGGCCGAATTCCTGAATGACCTGCACGCCCAGCCCTTCGAACCGTTCCACGCTGTCCACGGGGGCAATCGTTGCGATCACATCGGCGACATGGTCCTTGGCGGCGGCATAATCGACGGTTGGCGCGACTGCGGCCACGCCATAGGGCGCGCCGTGCGACATGGCATAGGCCTGTTTGGCCGAGGCGATCAGTGCCTTGGACGGCACGCAGCCATAGTTCAGGCAATCGCCGCCCATTTTGTGCCCCTCGACCAGCACGACCTTTGCGCCCATCTGCACAGCCCCTGCTGCGATGGACAAGCCGGCAGAACCACCGCCGATGATGCAAATATCTGTCTTGATCTGCTTCATGGATTACAAACCTTTCTTGCCGCGCAGGGCCTTGATGAAAATAGGAAGAGCAGCCAGTGCGCAGAGCCCCAAAATAGGCAAGAGAATGGCTGGCTCGAAGATAATGCCAAGGTTGGGGGTTTCGCCACGGGCGAACACCTCGCCCAGTCCGGCGCCGACGGATGTATAAACGACGCCCCCGGGGATGATGCCCAGAAAAGTTGAAATCGCAAAGCGCGACAGCGGCACAGCGACCAGCGCAGGCACCAGATTGGCCACAAAGAACGGCACAGCAGGGACCAACCGGATCAAAAACAGCATTTCCCACTGGTTGTTGTCGATCCCTTCCTTGATCCGCTTGACCGTGCCTTCGGATGTTTCCATTTTTGCCGCCAGCCGTTCGCCCAAACCCCAGCGTGCCGCCTGGAAGATGATGATCGCGCCTATCGTCGCGCCCGTGATATTGAACAGGGCGCCGGGAAAGGTGGAAAATAAAAAACCGCCCGTCAGCGTGGCGATGGTGGCCCCGGGCAGCGAAAATGCCACAATCACGACATAGGCGGCAATAAACGCAGCCACAGTTGCCAGATAGTTTGCATCGCGAAACGTGATCAGCGCCTCGCGGTTGTCAGCAAGCGCCTGAAATGAAAGGTAATCGCGTAGATAGACCGCGCCAAGCACGGCTACGATCAGGATCGTCAGCAGTGGAAGGTTGCGTATCAACGGATGGGTGGACTTTTCTGTCATCTCGGGCATCTTTCAAGTTCGCTCCAGCAGTGTGGTATGGGATGTTACATGACGACATGAATGGTTTTGTGATACCCTTATCACGGTCCATTGATGTAAATGCGTCCGCTTGTTTCAGTTTTGTGGGGCTAAGCGTGATGATTGAAACATTTAGGCCGTGCAAAATTTCCGAATTGTTGCAGTTTGACCTTGGGATGAGCGTTGACAGCGGGGCGGCCCCGCTTTATGGCACGGTTCTGAATTGTTGATCGGCTTCGAATCCGTCGTTTCGGATTTGGCCCCAGACCGGAGGACACGCGATGAAGCGTACGTTCCAACCATCGAATCGGGTTCGCAAGAACCGCCATGGCTTTCGCGCACGGATGGCCACCAAGGCCGGGCGCAAGATTATCAATGCGCGCCGTGCCAAAGGCCGTGCAAAGCTGAGCGCGTAAGCGCCTACGCTGCCTTGACTGATTTGAAACCGCCGGTTGGGCCAGATGCAGGCACTCCGGCGGTTTCCGTTTGTTTGCAGGTTCTGACGCTGCGTGCGGATTTCCTGCGTGCATCCCATGGGCGCAGATACGCCACGCCCGGCATCCACCTGCAAGCCCGCAAACGTGCAGAGGGCGAGCCACAGGGTATCCGCGTCGGCTATACCTGTTCCAAAAAGGTCGGCAATGCCGTCGCCCGTAACCGTGCCAAGCGACGGTTGCGCGAAGTGGCAAGGTTGGTTTTGCCTGAATATGGCCGCGATGGCTGGGATTATGTATTGGTCGGGCGCAAGGACGTGACCGCGACGCTGCCGTTTGATACGCTGGTCACCGATCTGAAACGCGCGTTGCGCAAGGTGCATCCATGACACCGCTGGCCTATATCGTATCGCTGCCTGTGCGGGCTTACCGGGTGGTGTTGTCGCCATGGGTCGGGCATGGCTGCCGCTATCAGCCGACATGTTCGGCCTATGCGCTGGAGGCGCTTGAGAAGCACGGCGCAATCAAGGGCACGTGGCTGGCCGCGCGCCGGATCGGGCGCTGTCATCCGCTGGGCGGTTCCGGCATCGACAACGTTCCGGACTGAGATTTTTCGCGAAAAATCTTGTTACATTTTTTCGAATGAAATTGTTACCGTGCCAATGTCGAACCCGTAACGTCTGACATAGGCAAGGTTCAGCAGGCGATCCTCGGCCAGCAGCCACATCCAGTCGTCGAATGTCACGCGCATCGTGTCGGTGGTGCCATCCGCAGATGGAATCGGCAAATCAATTTCATATTTCCAGTTAAACCTGTTGTCCTGTTCCTGACCGACCGCAGCGCCAATCACACCGGGCGCTGTGCCGGTCCAGCTGTCAGGGCCGGTTTTGGTCAGCGTCCAGACGCGCTGTTCGGTTGATCCGTCTTCATAGGCGAAATCTTCGACCAGCCGCAGGCGGTCGCCATCCCAATCGCCTGTGATGGTCACCACGAAACTGCGCCTCACGGTGCCCAGAATGTCCTGAAACTGGCCGTAAGCCACCAGATTGCCGTCAAAGAACTCCTCCAGGTTCAGCTTGCGGTCGCTCAGGCTGGGGTCGTCAAATGAGGGCTTGCCCGTGCAGGCAGCCAGAAAGGCAAGGGTGGCGATTATGATCAGACGCATGGCGAACTCCGTTTTTTCTTTTTACGCATCAAGGCGCCGGTTGGATGCCTCTAGGCAGAGCAGCGGTAATCTGGCATATGCGCGCCATGTTAGATGATGCCGACGACATTCACCCGCTGTTCTACGGTGCGCCCAAAACCACCGGGTTCAAGAAGCTGCGCAAGCGGATCGTGCAGAACGTGCGCGAGGCGATCGAACAATATGGTATGGTCAACCGCGACCCAGCAGCGCCGGTGGCAAAATGGTTGGTCTGTCTGTCGGGGGGCAAGGACAGCTATACCCTGCTGGCGGTTCTTTACGAATTGAAATGGCGCGGGTTGCTGCCGGTCGAATTGGTGGCTTGCAATCTTGATCAGGGCCAACCGGGGTTTCCGGCGACGGTTCTGCCAGCGTTTCTGGCGAAGATGGGCGTGCCGCACCGGATTGAATATCAGGACACCTATTCCATCGTCATGGACAAGGTGCCAGCGGGGCGAACGTTTTGTGCGCTGTGTTCGCGTCTGCGCCGCGGTAATCTGTATCGGATCGCCCGCGAGGAAGGCTGTTCGGCGGTCGTGCTGGGCCATCACCGCGATGATATTCTGGAAACCTTTTTCATGAACCTGTTTCACGGTGGCCGTCTGGCCACGATGCCGCCGAAACTGGTAAATGAAGAAGGCGATTTATTCCTTTACCGCCCCCTTGCTCATGTGGCCGAGGCGGATTGCGCAAAATTTGCGGCTGCCATGCGCTATCCCATCATTCCTTGTGACCTGTGTGGATCACAAGACGGGTTGCAGCGCCAGCAGGTCAAACAGATCATTGATGGCTGGGAAAAAAACAGCCCCGGTCGCAGGCAGGTCATGTTTCGGGCCTTGATGAACGCGCGACCATCGCATTTATTGGACCCCAAACTGTTTGACTTTGTCGGCTTGGAGCGACCAAACGCGGCCGCGTCGGACGTTTAGCAGTCCGTCGCAGAGCGTGGCCACATCGGGCGGTTTTGTGATATTGCAGCGGTTGTGCGACAAGGGCCATTTATCTGGCGCAAAGGCGCTTGACCGGTGCGGCAGGCCTGATGCAAACCGCGCAGGGCAAGCGGGTCACTGTTTTTGAAAAAGAAATAATGAGGCGGCATTGTGGGTTGTATCCTGATTTTGCCAGTATTTTATAAAAATGTCCGCCAATTCGGTGAAATCCGCTATGTCAGAGGTCAGCGCGTGGGGTAGAATAGCGCATGATGTATAAATTTGCTGCTTTTCTGATTTTTGTAGTACCGCCCGCGATCGTATTTTCTGCACCTGTTGAATTGCGATCGGCCGATGGGTTCATCACTATTGAAGGGGAGGTCGTCGGATTTGACGGAACAATGGTCACTGTCGCGTCCACTGTTGGGCGGGTCAATGTTCCTGTATCGCAGGTGGGGTGTTATGGCGCGGGCTGTGCCAGCCTGGTGACAGAGAATGATTTCGGGCTGACTGCTGCAGATTTTCTGGGGGTGTTTGCCGGAGCAGATGAAAACCTTTCCGTCGCAGGCGCAGCGCCCGATGCGGCAGTGGCAAGTGTTGACTTTGCTCGGGATGGTTCTGCCGGTGTGTTCGATCCGCTTGCGGCAGCATATGCCGCTACTGGGCAAGCGGTGCCGCTGTCCATTGCGGACCAAGGCGGCAGCAGCGATGTTCGCATCGGCACGGTGCTGCTGACAGATCTGGCCGAGGTTGCCTATCCTGCGCCGGCGGATTGGGCGATGACCGCGCAGCCCACGCAACAGATGTTAGGTCTGGACGCGCTTGTTGTGGTCGCCCCCGGCAATATCGGTGTCAGTGGCATTTCCGTCGCGCAACTGGCAGCGATTTACGCCGGAGAGATCACAAACTGGTCTGAACTGGGCGGTGCTGACACAGCCATCTTGACCTTGCAACTGCCCGAATCGTCGCCCACACGGGCCGCACTGAACCGCATCATCATGGCACCGGCTGGCAAGGAAATCGCAGACAGTGTCCTGATCATGGCCGATGAACAAAGCATTGCAGCCTCTGTCAACCAGCTTCCGGGCAGCCTGAGCGTGATCGGGTTTGGAAACCTTGGCGACAATCAAGCGTTGTCGGTTTCAGGTCGTTGTGGTCCGGCGGTCACCCCGACGACGTTCAACATCATATCGGGGGATTATCCGCTTTTGCTGCCGGTGATGGCCAGCGCTGACCCGCTGGATAGCACATCGCAGGTGCGCGCCTTTTTTGATTTTGCCATGACATCTGTGGCCCAAATGGGGATAGCTGCTGCCGGTTATGTGAACCAAAGCGCGATGATACAGGATCATGCAGAAAAGACTGCGCGACTTGGTGGCCTGTTAGAGGCCACACTGACGGATGCAGAACGCCTTGTTGCGGCACAGATGTTTCAGGAAATGTCGCAGGCAGACCGGTTGTCGCCCACGCTGTTTGGTGGTCCGGTCAGCGCGCCACAAGCGGCATGGAACCGAGCGATGTTCCTGTTATTGGACGATCTTCTCAAAACACCGGACTATGCCGGGCGCGCGGTTGTATTTGTCGGCTATGCCATCAGCCCTGACGGCGATGAAGCGGCGATCACCCTTTCGCGCACCGCGGCGGCGGATCTGCGCGCGGCGTTTGCGCAATTTGCGCCGGACACCGTGCAGAACAACAGTCTGCAACTGTCTTCGCGGGGTTTTGGCAGCATCGCACCGACAACCTGTTACAGTGGACAGACTGGTCCTGCGGCCCAAAGCAGGGTCGAAGTGTGGGTGCGATAGTTCGTGTGAATCGTCACCAAATGGTGCTGGGTATTGACTTGGGCGGCACAAAGATTGCCGCACAGATATTCAACGATCACTGGCAGATACAGCACAGCAAGCGCATTGCAACGCCTCGCCATTATAGGGGGCTAACCGCTGCCTTGACAGATCTGGTGCGATGGGCTGAAACGGCCACTGGCGCGGTGTTGCCTGTTGGCATCGGCTCTGCCGGGTTGATCAATCCCGCCGATGGTCTGGCACTGGCTGCCAACCTGCCCATCGCGGGCAACCCCTTTCCTGCCCATATCAGCGAGGCGGTTGGCCGTCCTGTGACCTGTCTGAACGACAGCCGCGCCCTGACCCTGTCAGAGGCGGTGTTGGGGGCGGGGCAGGGGTGTCGGACGGTCTTGGGTCTGGTTCTTGGCACGGGTGTCGGGGGTGGCATTGCCATTGACGGGCGTCTGCTGGAGGGGCCAAGCCAGACGGGGGGCGAATTTGGCCATGTCAGCGCCAGTGCGGCGCTGGTGGCGCAATATGGCTTGCCGCTGGTGCCATGCGGATGCGGGCGCACGGGCTGCGTTGAAACGCTGATCAGTGGCGCGGGCCTGTCGCGGATCGGGGCCGTCACCATGGGGCAGGTGCTGGATGCGCCCGCGATTGCGGCCCGGCGCGGCGTCGATCCGGCTGCGCAGGCGGCGTGGGATATCTGGTGTGCGCTGGTCGCCGATCTGGTCCGCGGCCTGATCCTGACAGTTGACCCCGATTGCATCGTGCTGGGCGGCGGATTATCGCAAATTCTCGGTATCGCTACTGATTTGCGGGCAGCGGTCACGACTGCGCAATTCAGCGGCTTTCCGGTGCCCCCGATTTATCTGGCGCAGGGTGGTGATATCAGCGGGGCGCGGGGTGCTGCCTATGCGGCCGTGATGGCGCAGAGATGACTGACCTTTGGCTGGTCCCTGATGCGATTTTTGACGGCCGTGACCTGCGTCGGCGTGTGGCGCTGGGTGTTGTGGGCGGTGTTGTTACAGAGTTGCAACCGCAGTCCGCCTTGCCTGCTGATGCGCCGGTGCGCACCATCGTTGGCACACTCACCCCCGGTTTTGTCGATCTGCAGGTCAATGGCGGCGGTGGCGTGTTGTTTAACCAGAACCCGACACCTGACGGCATTGCCGCAATCATCGCGGCGCACCGGGCTTGTGGCACCGTGGCGGTCATGCCCACGGTCATCACCGACACGCCCGATGTGCTGGCACGCGCGGCGCTGGCCGCAATCTCTGCCCGTGATATGCCCGGTTTTGCCGGGCTGCATATCGAAGGTCCGCATATCGCCACCGCCCGCCGCGGCACGCATCAGGCCGATTTCATCCGGCCAATGGATGACATCACGCTGGACCTTGTGAAAGACCTGCGGCGCCATGATATCCCTATCATGATCACGCTGGCGCCCGAGGTCACGACGCTGGCCCAGATCGGCGCGCTTGCCGCTACCGGGGCCGTCGTATCGCTGGGGCATACGGATGCCAGCGCTGCGCAGGCGCAGGCCGCGTTTGACGCAGGTGCACGGGCTGTGACCCATCTGTTCAACGCGATGTCGCCGATGCAAGGGCGCGCACCGGGCATGTTGGGGGCCGCGATCAACAGCGCGGCGCATCTGGGGTTTATCTGTGATGGCGTGCATGTGGATGATACGATGCTGGCGCTTGCGATCCGGGCGCGGCCCCGGCCAGACCGGATGTTTCTGGTTTCGGACGCGATGCCGACAGTCGGCGGGCCGGATCATTTCCGGCTTTACGGGCAGGACATCCGCCTGCAGGGCGGCCGCCTTATCAACGCTGAAGGCAATCTGGCCGGTGCCCATGTGACACAGGCGCAGGGTGTGGCGCGATTGATTGCCCGCGTCGGTATCGCCCCGCAGGATGCCCTGCGCATGGCGATCACGATACCGGCCAATCTGATCGGTGCGGACCATCTTGCGCGGATGATAGGCCGGGAAATCAGTGATATCGCCCTGCTGGATGCCGCGTATGGTCTGGCTGCTATTGGTAATCATCTGGCGTGATATCGCCTAACATGCGGATAGATGCTGTTGTGCGATGCATCAGGCAGGTGCAAACAGGCACGCAAGCACATAGGTAAGACAGATGATGAAACGTATCCTATTCACTTTCGCAGTGGTCGCGCTGGCGATCTATGCGGGTGCGGCGACCGCGCAGCAGTTGTCGCTTGCGCAGATTTCGCAATATCTGAATCAGCTGGAAACAGCCCAGGGGCGGTTTACCCAGGTCAATCCAGACGGGTCGCAGATTGCAGGCACGATCTATATCAAGCGTCCGGGGCGCATCCGGTTCGAATACGATCCGCCGGAACGGTCGATGGTTATTGCCGGTGGCGGGCAATTGGCCGTGTTCGATCCACGATCAAACACCGGGCCGGACCGCTATCCGCTGAACCAGACCCCGCTGAACGTGATCCTGCAACGCGATGTCAATCTGGAACGCGCGCGCATGGTCACCGGGCAAAGCTATGACGGAACCTACACGACCGTGACGGCGCGTGACCCCGACAACGCGGAATACGGTGCGATCCAACTGGTTTTTAGCGCCAATCCGATTGCCTTGCGCCAGTGGGTGATCACCGATGATATAGGAACGCGCACCACCGTCGTGCTGGGCGATCTTGTGACAGGGGGGCGCATTGGCGATATCCTGTTCAACATCCGTGCAGAAATGCGCAAATGGGGCAACTAGGAAAGCCCCGCCCTGCCAGACAAAAGGCGGCCGTTTGGGCCGCCTTTTTCATGACCGTTCAGCGTTTACCGCAAGACCGAAGCTGTGCGTCGTAAAGAACGGCGCGCGCTTCGACCTCTCCCGCGATGCGGATCAGCCAGCTTTTGGATTGCCATGTGCCGCGATTGAACCCGCTGCGACCATCGTGATAGGCCAGATACTGGTTGCGGGTGTCATAGATCGGCACGCCGGTTTCCTGCACCGTCAGGTTCATATACCAGCCCATGAAATCGGTTGCGTCATTGATATTGTCGCGCCGTGCCCGTCTGCCGCCGACACTGTTTACGTATTCTTCCCATGTGCCATCCAACGCCTGGCTATAGCCAAAGGCGGATGATTGTCGCCCCACCGGAATAACCCCCAGCGCATAGCGATGCGGCGTGCGGTTGTTGCCGATGAATTTGCTTTCCTGATGGATGATCGCCATCAGTGACGGGACCGGAACCCCGTATTTCCGTTCAACCTGGCGGAAGGCCCGCAGGTATTCGGGCCGTTCAGACACGATGCTGCATGCGTCATTCAGCTGTCGCGGGGCAGAGTTATAGCCACCCCCGCCGCTACAGCTGCCCAAAACCAGCACGGCAATCATCGCGCGAAAGATACTGCTCATCTGCCTCTCGCTTTTGTTTGTTTTTTTAAACCATAGCCGATTGTGCCGGGTCTGTTAATCCCCCACTCGGGCAGATTAGATCACAAACGCAAGGATGACGGGTAAAGCCAGCACCGACAACAGGGTCGATGCCACGACAAGACCCGCTACGGGCTGTGCATCTGCCCCATATTTTTCAGCCAGAAGGTAGGATGTGACCGCGACGGGTGTTGCGACCTGCATGATCAGCACCGCAGCGGCGACGGGATCAAGCCCGAAAAACTGTGCCGTAGCCCAGCCAGCCGCCAGACAGATCAAAAGCTTGGCTGCTGACAACCAGACGGCTTGTGTCATGGCGCGGGTTTCAAGCCGCGCCATGGCCACGCCAAGCGTGATCAGCATCATCGGGATCGCCATTTGCCCGATCAGTTCCAATGCATTTGTCAGGAATTGTGGTGTTTCCCAACCTTGCCACAAAAATACCGCCCCCAAGACGGTGGCCCCCACCAGCGGTTCCTGCACAACGCGTTTTAGCGACCCGCCTCCTGATACGATCCAGATGCCGATGGTGAACGACAAAATCGCCATGACCGCAAAAACCACGACGGCATAGCCTAACCCGACCTCGCCAAAGGCGAACAGCGCAAGAGGCAGACCAAGGTTGCCGGTGTTGCCGAATGCCAGCGGTGCCAGATATGTGGGAACATCAAGCCGGGCCAGTTTGACCAATGCAAAGATTCCAAACATGACAAGCGCATAGGCCGCCAGTGACGCCAGTGACAGCGCCGCCAGCGCCTCGGGGTCGATCTGTGTTTTCATCAGGGCAACGAAGATCAAGCAGGGCACTGACAGCGTCATCGCCAAGCGGGTCACAAATGCGACCCGGTATTCAAAACCCAGCTTGACCCATGCAAAGCCGACTGCAGCCAGAAAAAAGACCGGGGCTGTAATGTTCAAGACTGTCAGGATCATGTTCACAGACTGTTTCCCTTATTTCGACGCGTAACCGGTAGACTTTGACGGCAAAAAACACATATGTTGCCTTGGGGAGCTACGTTATGTTTCAGGCACGCGCAAAATATCATCTGGGCCAAGTGGTCCGTCACAGAAAGCATCCCTTTCGGGGTGTCGTTTTTGATGTCGATGCAATGTTTTCCAACACAGACGAATGGTACAACGCCATTCCTGAAGACAGCCGCCCGCGCAAAAACCAGCCTTTTTACCATCTTTTAGCCGAGAATGAACAAAGTTTTTACGTCGCCTATGTGTCCGAACAAAACCTTGTCGCTGACTATTCCGGTGAACCGGTTGATCACCCTGATCTGGATGATCTGTTTGGTCCCTTCGAAGATGGGCAATATCCATTGCAGGTGCAACTGAACTGACAGGCGTCAGCGGCCAAACGCCTGCACGCTTTGTCGCATTTCGCCCAAGCCGGTGATTGTTGCACTGACCGTATCACCCGGTGTCAGAAATTCCTGCGGTTTGCGCCCCACACCGACACCGGGCGGGGTGCCTGTGATGATCACGTCGCCCGGCTGCAAGGTCACGAACCGGCTGACGAAAGACACGATTTGCGGCACGGTAAAGATCATCGTGGATGTGTTGCCTGACTGTTTGGTCACGCCGTTCACCTGCAACAGCAGGTCCAGCGCCTGCACATCGGGGATATCATCGCGTGTCACCAGCCATGGCCCCAAAGGGGCGAAACTGTCGCACGACTTGCCTTTGACCCATTGACCGCCGAAATTCATCTGAAAATCCCGTTCAGACACGTCGTTGGCGATGCAATAGCCCGCCACATGATCCAGCGCGTCCGCCTCGGTGACATGCTGTGCGGTCTGGCCGATCACGATGCCCAGTTCGATTTCCCAATCGGTCTTGGTCGATCCCTTGGGAATGATGATCGGATCATGCGCGCCCGTGACCGGGCAGGCCTTCATGAACAGCACGGGGTGTTCGGGGATCGGCATATCCATTTCTGTGGCGTGATCGTGGTAATTCAGCCCGATGCAGAACAGCCGGCGAATATCGCGCAGGATCGGGGCATAGTCCCCCTTGATCCGGGGCAGTTTTGCCAGATCAAGGGCCGCCAGTGTTTTTAGCCCCGCAGGGGCAATCTCGACCTCGCCCAGATCATCGATATAGGTGCTTAGGTCGCGGAACGCGCCGGTTTCGTCGAGGGCGGCGGGCCGGATGCCTTTTTCTGTGCGGATGCGGCAAAGCTTCATTTAGGTTCTCCCGAATATTTGCCCCTTGATACGGCGAACCGCCGACAAGGGCCAGAGGGCTGGTCATCGCCGCGCCGCATGTTACATCCCAAGACAGAACAATAAAGGATCCTGCCCATGCTCGTCGTTATTTCGCCTGCCAAGTCACTGGATATGGACCCTGTCGCCGTCACGCCGACGCAGCCCGTCTTTCAGGACGATGCGGTGCGTCTGGTGAAAACGGCGCGCAACCTGACGCTGAAGCAGCTGAAAGACCTGATGCATATATCCGACGATCTGGCGCGCCTGAACCGGGACCGGTTCAAGGTGTTTCAGGCGGAACCCGAACCGCAGGCGACTAAACCGGCAGCACTGGCGTTCAACGGTGACACCTATCAGGGGCTAGAGGCGAAAACACTGTCCGAGGATGATTTGCGCTGGGCGCAGGATCATCTGGCGATTTTGTCGGGGCTATACGGGGTGCTGCGCCCGCTGGACGCAATCCAGCCGTATCGGCTGGAAATGGGCAGCCGGTTGAAAACCCGGCGCGGCAAATCGCTGTATGATTACTGGGGCGATACCATCGCCAAGGCATTGAATGCGCAGGCGGCGGCACAAGGCACTGATACGCTGATCAACTGCGCCAGTCAGGAATATTTTGGCGCTGCCGACCGCAAGGCGCTGACGCTGCGGGTGATCACGCCCACCTTTATGGAACTGAAAGACGGCAAACCCCGCATCGTCAGCTTTTTCGCGAAACGCGCACGCGGGGCCATGGCGCGGTATATCATGGAAAACCGGCTGACTGCCCCCGATGATATCAAAGGGTTCAGCGCGGGCGGTTACGCCTATGACTCCGATCTGTCTGACGGCGACAAATGGGTTTTCCTGCGCGATTATCCAACCGCCTGAGGGCTGGCATCTGCCGCGCCTTTCTGGTCAACTCTGTCTGACGACCAGAAAGGGCCTGCCAATGCAATGTGTCTTTATTTCAATCCGCTGCCGCCCCGGCACCGCCTATGATGTGGCTGATGCCATCGCGCTGCGCGAAATCCATTCAGAGCTTTATTCAATCAGCGGCGAATATGACCTGCTGGTCAAGATGTATATCCCCGAGGGCGAAGACGTGGGCAAATACATCAACGCCAACCTGCTGGATGTGCCAGGCATCGAACGGACACTGACAACGCTGACCTTCAAGGCATTCTAGGCAATGCAGATCGCCATAATCGGGCAGGGTGCAATTGGCGGATACGTGCGCGCGCACCTGCCGGACGGCGTGGTCGAGGTGGCCCGGATCGTGCGCCGCGGCAAGGAATCGGCGGTTGAAATGCCTCGGATCAGTGCCGTCGATGATTTGCCCGCAGGTGTTGATCTGGTGGTCGATTGCGGCGGACATGCCGCACTTGCAATGCATGGTTCGGCGGCTTTGGCGCGGGGGATCGACGTGCTGACCGTATCGCTGGGCGCGCTGGCGGATCAGGCGATTTATGATCAACTGCTGAACGCCGCGCAGACCGGCGGGGCAAAGCTGCAACTTGCCAGCGGGGCCATCGGTGGTCTGGACGCCTTGCGTGCCGCCAGCGTCGGTCCTATGCAAAGCGTGACCTATACGGGCCGCAAGCCCCCCGCAGGCTGGCGCGGATCGCCTGCCGATGATGTGCTGGATCTCAACACGCTGACCGAACCGGTGACCCATTTCAACGGCACCGCCCGGCAGGCCGCACTAGCCTACCCCAAGAACGCCAATGTTGCCGCCGCTGTCGCACTGGCGGGGATCGGGCTGGATGCCACGTGGGTGGAGCTGATCGCCGACCCGCAAGCGCAGGGCAACACCCACGAAATCCACGCGGTCGGCCAGTTTGGCGAGCTGCAATTCCAGATCACCGGCAAGGGCCTGCCCGACAACCCCCGCAGTTCCGCCCTTGCCGCGATGAGCGTGCTGTCAGCACTGGCCGAACGGCAAAAGCGGATCGTGTTTTAAGGGATCATATCCGCTCGATCGCCAGCGCAATGCCCTGCCCGCCACCGATGCACATGGTGATCAGCCCGCGTTTGCCGCCGGTGCGTTCCAGTTCATACATCGCCTTGACGGTAAGGATCGCGCCCGTCGCCCCCACCGGATGACCCAACGCGATCGCGCCGCCGTTGGGGTTCACACGGGCGGGATCAAGCCCCAGTTCCTTGCTGACGGCCAGCGCCTGGGCGGCAAAGGCCTCGTTTGATTCGATCACATCGAAATCGCCCACCGACAGGCCGGTTTTTTCCAGCAATTGCCGCACCGCAGGGATCGGGCCGATGCCCATCACCTCAGGCCGGACACCGGCGATGCCATAGCCCAGAATACGGAATTTCGGCGTCAGGCCCGCCTTTGCCGCCGCATCCGCAGTTGCCAGCACAACCGCGCCTGCGCCATCGTTTATGCCTGACGCATTTCCTGCGGTCACCGTGCCGTCCTTCTGGAACACGGCCCGCAGACCGGCCAGCGCCTCGGCTGTGGTGGCCTTGGGGTGTTCATCGCGGATGAAATCGACCATGTCGCGTTTGACGCGAACCTGCACCGGGGTGATTTCCGCATCGAAATAGCCCGCTGCAATCGCGTCCGCTGCGCGCTGCTGGCTTTGCAGGGCAAAGGCATCTTGCGCGTCGCGGCTGATCTGATTTTCGCGGGCGACATTTTCCGCCGTGACCCCCATATGTCCGGTGCCAAACGGGCAATTCAGCGCGCCTAGCATCATGTCAAGGCTGCGGATATCGCCCATTTTGGCACCCCAGCGCGCGTCAGGCATGATGAACGGTGACCGCGACATGTTCTCGGCACCGCCGGCCAGACCGAAATCGGCATCGCCCAGCATCAGCGATTGCGCGACCGAAATGATCGCCTGCACGCCCGACCCGCACAGCCGGTTGACGTTCATCGCGGGTGTGCTGTCTGGCACGCCCGCCTGCATCGCGGCGACGCGGCTGACATACATATCGCGGGGTTCGGTGTTGATGACATGGCCAAAGGCAACATGGCCGATCTGCGCCCCTGCGACACCGGCCCGTTCCAGTGCGGCCTTTGCGGCCACGGTGCCCAGCTCAATCGGCGGTGTGCCCGCCAATGCGCCGCCAAAAGTGCCAATCGCCGTGCGCGCGCCGCCCAGTATTACGATGTCTTTCATCATAGCCTCCCAGTGTGGTTTGGGATTATCCTACTGCCTTGGCAGCCAGGGGCCAGTAAAACCTAAGGTCAAAGCACCTTTATTGCCGCAGGGCCGTTTCCCTGCTGCGATCCCGTGATAGATCAGGGCAAGGATGCGAGGGAACATGCTGCTGATCGTCAAGGATATCCGCAAGACTTATGCCACGGCTGACGGGCCGTTCACGGTGCTGGACGGCGTTGACTTGACGCTTGACGGGGGCGAAACGCTGGCGCTGACCGGCGAAAGCGGCAGCGGCAAAAGCACGCTTTTGCACCTGATCGGTGGGCTGGATACGCCCGACAGCGGACAGATTGTCCTGAATGGTACGGATATTGCGGCATTGGATGACACCGGGCGCGCCGCCTTGCGCCGTGGCACGGTTGGTGTGGTTTTCCAGCAGTTCAACCTGATCCCCAGCCTCAAGGTGGCTGATAACATCGCCTTTCAGGCGCGCCTGGCGGGGCAGCATGACCCTGATTGGGCCGCGGCACTGGCCCGCCGCATGGGGTTGACATCGCAATTGGGCAAATACCCTGAACAATTGTCCGGCGGTCAGCAACAAAGGGTCGCCATCGCGCGCACGCTTGCGCCGAAACCGCGGCTGGTGCTGGCCGATGAACCTACCGGCAATTTGGACGAAGAAACCGCCGCCACGGTGTTGGATCTGATGCTGGAACTGGTGGCAGAAACCGGTGCGGGGTTGTTGATGGTGACGCATTCGCAGGCGTTGGCGGGGCGGATGGGGCGCCGACTGCATCTGCGGCAAGGGCGGATCGCATGACAGGTGCCACGCTTCAGGCGCTGTTGTCGCACTGGTGGCGCAATCCGTTGCAGGGGTTCACGCTGCTGGCGGGGTTGGCGCTGGCCACGGCGCTTTGGTCAGGCGTGCAGGCCGTGAACGCCGAGGCCCGCGCCAGCTATGACGCCGCCGCCGCCACACTGGGCGAAGGGCAGTATGACAGGCTGGTGCGCCGCGACGGTCAACCGATGGATCAGGCGACGTATATCGCGCTGCGCCGGGCGGGCTGGTTGGTCAGCCCGGTGGTGCAGGGGCGGCTGAACGGCGTGCGGATTGTCGGGATCGAGCCGTTGACAGCCCCCGGCGGGATCGGGCCGGTCAGGCTGGTTCAGGGGGCAGATATCGCGGGTTTCCTGACAGGCGCGGGCCAGCTTTTCGCCAATGCCGACACGGCGGCGCGGCTGCCTGACCTGCCGGTGATCGTCAGTCCCGATGCCGCGCCCGGCACGGCCATCACCGATATCGGCGTGGCGCAGCGCCTGCTTGGCAAGGCTGGCCAGATCGACAGCCTGATCGTTGCAGCGGATCAGCCGCAGGGCGGCCCGGCACTGGCCGGTATCGCCCCCGAACTGACCCGCCAACAGGCGCAGGGCGGGTCGGATATCGGCAGGCTGACCGACAGTTTCCATTTGAACCTGACCGCCTTTGGGCTTTTGTCCTTTGCCGTAGGGATATTCATCGTGAACGGCGCAATCGGGCTGGCGTTTGAACAGCGCCGCCCGGTGATGCGGACGCTGCGGGCGCTGGGCGTGCCGCTGCGGCGGCTGGTGGTGCTGATGGCGGCAGAGCTGACGGTCTTTGCGCTGGTGGCCGGGGGCATTGGGGTCGCGTTGGGCTATCTGATCGCGGCCTTGCTTTTGCCCGATGTGGCAGCGACCCTGCGCGGGCTTTACGGGGCGGATGTGTCGGGCACGCTGCAACTGCGTCCGGTCTGGTGGCTGTCGGGTTTAGCCATTGCGCTGGGTGGCACCGCGTTTGCGGCCAGCGGTGCGTTCTGGAAACTGGCCCGCATGCCGCTGCTGGCATCGGCGCAACCGCGTGCGCTGGCCATGGCTGCGGGCAAAAGCGCGCGGGTGCAGGCGCTGGCCGCGATGATCCTTTTGGCCGTGTCGGCAATTCTTATCTTCAAGGCCAAGGGCCTTGTTGCGGGGTTTGCATTGCTGGCCGCGCTTTTGATCGGTGCTGCATTGGCGCTGCCGTTGATCCTTGATCGGGTGTTGGCGCTGGCCAGCGGGCTGGCCCGGTCAGTGACGGCGCAATGGTTCTGGGCCGATACGCGCCAGCAATTGCCGGGGCTGTCGCTGGCGCTGATGGCGCTGCTGCTGGCGATGGCGGCCAATGTGGGGGTGTCCACGATGGTGTCGAGCTTTCGGATGACCTTTACCGCCTTTCTGGATCAACGGCTGGCGTCCGAACTTTATGTCAGCACCGAAGATGGCGAACAGACCGCGGCGCTGATCGGCTTTGCCAGCCCACGGGTTGACGCGATCCTGCCGATCCAGTCGGCGGATGCGCAGATTGCCGGTTTCCCGAGCGAAGTGTTCGGCACCCGCGACCATGCCACCTATCGCGACAACTGGGTGTTGCTGCACAGCGGGCCAGACCCGTGGAACCGCACCTTTGCCAGTGAGGCGGCGCTGATCAACGAACAACTGGCGCGCCGGGCCGGATTGGCGATTGGTGACAGAATCACAGTGCAGGATGTGTCGCTGGCCATCGCGGGAATTTACGGCGACTATGGCAACCCCATCGGGCAGGCGATTATATCCGAGGCGCTGTTCACCCAGCTCTATCCCGAAATCGCCCCGCAGCGGTTCGGCCTGCGGATGGACCACGCGGATGTGGCGGGTTTTGTCGCTGCGCTTGAGGCGGAAACAGGTATTTCCGCCAGCCAGACTATCAATCAGGCGGGGATCAAGGCGTTTTCATTGGCGGTGTTCGACCGGACATTCACAGTTACCACCGCGCTGAATATCCTGACGCTGGCGGTGGCAGGTTTTGCGATATTGATGAGCTTGCTCACCCTTGCTGCCATGCGCGTGCCGCAACTCGCACCCGCATGGGCGATGGGCATGACGCGCGCGCAACTGGGCCGGTTGGAAATGTTGCGCGCCGTGCTGCTGGCCGTGCTGACGGCGCTGGTCGCGCTGCCGCTGGGGTTGGTGCTGGCTTGGGCGTTGCTGGCCATCGTCAATGTCGCGGCCTTTGGGTGGAAACTGCCGATGTATCTGTTTCCGGCAGATTATGCGCGGCTGGGGCTGTTTGCGCTGCTGGCGGCGGTCTTGGCTGCCCTTTGGCCCGCCCGCAGGCTGGCACGCACGCCGCCGGCTGACCTGCTCAAGGTGTTTTCCAATGAACGTTAAAATCCTGATTTTTGCGCTGTTTCCGGCGATCGCGCAGGCGCAAGGCTTTGCCGGATTGGGCGCGGCTGTCGATGGGTTTGCCGTGCCACAGCCCAACCCCACTTTCAGCTTTCCTGCCGATCACGGCGCACACCCCGATTACCGGATCGAATGGTGGTATCTAACGGCGAACCTGACCGCCGCAGACGGGACGCCCTATGGTCTGCAATGGACATTGTTCCGCTCCGCACTGGCCCCGCAAGACAGCACTGGCTGGGACACGCCGCAGTTGTGGATGGGGCACGCCGCCGTGACAACGCCAGCAGATCACTTTTTCACCGAACGGCTTGCGCGCGGCGGCATCGGGCAGGCGGGTGTGACGGCTGACCCCTTTGCTGCGTGGATCGATGAGTGGACGCTGCAAGGTAATTGGCAGACCATGCAGATGACCGCCAGCGCCCCCGATTTCAGCTATGATATGGCGCTGACCGCGCAGGGGCCGCTGGTTTTTCATGGGGACGGTGGTTATTCGGTCAAATCTGCCGCTGGGCAGGCGTCGTATTATTATTCGCAACCTTTCTTTGACATCGCAGGCACATTGCGCCTGCCCGACGGCGATGTGGCGGTGACAGGTGCCGCATGGCTGGATCGGGAATGGTCATCGCAACCCTTGGCGCAAAATCAGACGGGCTGGGATTGGTTTTCGTTGTCGTTCGATGATGGTAACAAATTGATGGCGTTTCGGCTGCAACAGACAGACGGTGAAAACTATACCTCTGCCACGTGGATCGCACCTGATGGAACGGCGACGCCATATGCTGACGGGGCGCTTGTTGCCACGCCGCTGGCGATGAACGTGCGGGATGTTCCCGTGACATGGCATGTCGCATTGCCCGCAAGGGGCGTGGACGTGACCGTGCAGGCCATGAATGAAAACGCATGGATGAACACCACCGTGCCCTATTGGGAAGGGCCAGTGACCGTGACCGGCAGCCATCAAGGCCGCGGCTATCTGGAGATGACAGGTTATGACTGACGGGTTTGCAACGCTGGACGGTTTGTATCGGCGTTTATGGCACACGCTGGAAACGGGTGTGCGTGATGCGGCGCATCCGGCGCGGCGGCCCACCTTTGCCACCGTATCACCCACCGGCTGGCCCGAGGCGCGCACGGTCGTCTTGCGCTCTGCCGACAGGGGCGGAACCGCGTTGACCATTCACACCGATCTTTGCTCTGGTAAAATAGCCAGCCTGCGCGCCACCCCCCGCGCGGCGCTGCATGTGTGGGATGCGGAACAGGCGCTGCAAATCAGGGTGCAGGCGGATGTGACCATGCAATCGGGGCCTGACATTTTGCCGCTATGGAACAGTATCCCCGATCATGCGCAGCAAAGCTATGGCGTGATCCCACCGCCGGGCCAGCCGATTGCCACCGCGTTGGACTATATCAAACGGCCCGATCCCGCGACATTCGCTGTGTTGCACTGTCAGATTGCCTACATCGACGTGGTGCATCTGGGCGCGGTTCACCGGCGGGCATCTTTTTCACGTGATCGTCACTGGGAAGGACAATGGCTTTCCCCCTGATCGCCAGCCCGCTAGAACAACGCAATGAAAAGTTTTCCTCTGACCCGCGACCTTGTCCTGATTGGCGGTGGACACACCCATGCGCTGGTGCTGCGCAAATGGGGGATGGACCCCTTGCCCGGTGTGCGGGTAACGGTGATCAACCCCGGCCCGACCGCGCCCTATTCGGGGATGTTGCCGGGTTTCGTGGCCGGGCATTATACGCGTGATGAACTGGATATTGATCTGGTAAAACTGGCGCGTTTTGCAGGGGCGCGTTTGATCAACGGTTATGCGACAGGGATTGACCGCGCCGCGCAGACAGTCACGGTGCCGGGCAGGCCGCCCATCGGTTATGACACGCTGGCGATTGATGTGGGTATCACGTCGGCCATGCCAGCCCTGTCCGGATTCACCGCCCATGCGATCCCGGCCAAGCCGCTGGGCACGTTCGCATCGCGCTGGGATGCGTTTCGCGCCAATGCCAAAGACCCGCAAATCGCGATTATCGGCGGCGGGGTCGCGGGGGCTGAACTGGCGATGGCGATGGCGCACGCCCTGCGCGACAAATCCCCCACCGTCCGGCTGATCGACCGCAGCCGCGCGCTGGCCGATCTTGGCTATAAGGCACGGCAGAAAATGCTGGCCGCCCTTGCCGCGCAAAACGTCGAGATCATCGAAGATGCCGACGTGACAGAGGTGTTCCCCCAAGGTGTAGTATTGCGCGACGGGCGCACGATCCGGTCTGATTTTACCACCGGGGCGGCGGGTGCCAAACCGCATGACTGGCTGGCAGGTATCGGGTTGGACCTGCATGACGGGTTCATCAGCGTTGATGCTAACCTGAAAACCAGTGACCCCGCTATTTTCGCGGTCGGAGACTGCGCGCATCTGCGCGAAAACCCCCGCCCCAAGGCGGGCGTTTATGCCGTGCGCGAGGCACCTGTGCTATTCGACAACCTGCGCGCGGTTCTGTCGGGCGGGCGCCTGCGACCCTATAAACCGCAAGGCGATTACCTGAAACTGGTGTCATTGGGCGGCAAATCAGCATTGGCGGAAAAATTTGGCACAGCGCGGCAGGGGCCGCTTTTGTGGCGGCTCAAGGATCATATCGACCGCAAATTCATGCGCCAGTTTGACGCACTGCCCGCGATGCAAACCAAGCAAACCCCGCGCAAGGCGGCCCTTGGGCTGGCAGAGGCGTTGGGCGATAAACCGATGTGCGGTGGCTGTGGGGCGAAGGTGGGGCGCGCAGCATTGCGCGATGTGTTGGCCGACCATTTTGGCGATGATGCCGCGATGGTGCAGCCCGGGCAGGTGATCACCACGGATCATCTGCGCAGCCTGACGCTTGATCCGGTGCTGATGGCCCGCATCGCGGCGGTCCATGCGCTGGGTGATATCTGGGCGATGGGGGCCGCGCCACAGGCGGTAACCGCCAGCATCATTCTGCCGCGCATGTCCGCCGATCTGCAACAGCGCACACTGGCCGAGGTCATGCAGGCCGCCATAGGGGTGATGACCGAGGCGGGCGCAAAGATCGTCGGCGGGCATACGTCGCTGGGCGAAGAACTGACCATCGGGTTCACGGTGACTGGGCTGACCGATACGCCGATTACCTTGGCCGGGGCACAACCCGGTGACGCACTGATCCTGACCAAACCCATCGGCAGCGGCACGATCATGGCCGCTGAAATGGCAGGGCATGCGCACGGCGCGGATGTGATCGCTTGCCTTGACCTGATGGTCCAACCCCAGGGACGGGCGGCACATATCCTGCGCCATGCGCATGCGATGACGGATGTCACCGGTTTCGGGTTGGCGGGGCATTTGCGCGGCATCTGTGACGCGTCGGGCACCGGTGCAGTGGTGAAACCCGATCAGGTTCCCCTGATGCCGGGCGCGGCGGCGCTGGCGCAGTCCGGTGTGCGGTCTTCGCTGTTTGCGGATAATGTGGCCGGGGCCGGGGTGATCGGCGGCCCGGATTTTGACCTGTTGTTCGATCCGCAAACCGCGGGTGGTTTGCTGGCCGCTGTTGCCGGTGATCACGCAGCGGATATGTTGCAACAGCTCAAAATCGCAGGTTACACTGCCGCGATAATTGGCGAGATCACTCAAGCACCGGGGATCGCCACGCACTAAGCGCGCGCAGCACTGCATCGGCTACATGCTCTTGTCCGGTGGTATCCAGTGTTGCGGCCTGCACATTTGCGATAACTGACGGTCCGTCAATCCGGCGCGACCGCGCATATGCAGGGTCATAGTGCTGTGTCATCAATGCGGTGGCAAGGCCGGGGAAATTGCCGCTTCGTAACAGTGCAAGCCACCCGTCTACAACAGCATGTCCACGCATATAGCGCAGCGGGGCCAGAGAATTGGCGACCGCATCGGGGTTGGCGATGATGTCGGCATAGGCTTGTGTCAGGAAGTCTGCGCGCGCCGACATCGGGGCTGTGATGACGATGCGGGGGGCGGCGCACATCGCGCGCCACAGCGATGGTGGCAAAACGATCCGCCCGATCTTGCTGCTTTCGGCTTCGACCACCACGGGCCGCGCGGGATCAAGCGCGTGCAGCGCCATGGCAACTGCGGTTTCAAATGCCTTTTGGCTGGGCTGCCCTCCGGGTACGGCACCCAACAGTGACCCGCGATGACCGGCCAACCCTTCAAGGTCCAATACTTGCACCCCGCGTGATTTGAGCCGAGCCAGAATCGCGGTCTTGGCAGTGCCGGTATCGCCGTCAAGCAATACAATCGGGTGCGGTACCGGATCGTCGTAAAGCGTTCTGTTGACCAAGCGGCGAAAGGTCTGATAGCCGCCCGCGACCGTATCAGCACGCCAGCCAATCTGCGTCAGAATCGCGGCAAAAGATCCGGACCGCTGTCCGCCGCGCCAGCAATAGACCAGCGGGCGCCAGCCGCCGCCTTTGTCCGCCAGCGGTCCGTCCAGATGATCAGCGACGTTGCGGGCCACCATGGCGGCCCCGATCTTGCGGGCGTTAAACGGGCTGACTTGTTTGTAAATTGTCCCGACGTGCGCACGCTGCGCATTTGACAACGCTGGAAGGTTGATCGCGCCGGGCACGTGATCTGCGGCAAATTCGGCGGGCGAGCGGACATCGATCAGCGTATCGAACCGATGGTCGAGCAGATCGGAAAGGTTTTCAAATGTGATGGGCATGTTGTTATCTAGCCGCAAAGCAGCGCAGGTTGAAGCCCATCTTAGGGACGCAGCGCAACCCGCCCCTGATCCGTCAACAGCCAGCAATCGCGCCCTTCGAACACCGCCGGCACCAGCGGTCTGCCGTAGCCCGCGCCGCCATCAAGGTCAATCCTGTTGCCGAAATGGCGGGGCGAATCCAAGGCGGTGTGTCCATGCACCACAAGCGGGCCAAAATCATGGGTGCTGTCCAGAAAACCGTCACGGATCCAGATCAGATCATCCTCGGCCTGCTCTGACAGCGCGATTCCTGGCCTTAACCCGGCATGGACAAAGATCAGATGGTCTGTCTGATGAAAAAGAGGTAGGCCATCCAGAAAATCCAGATGCGCCTGTGGCACCGCAGCGCGGGCTTGCTGAACAAGCGTGCCCTGATCCATCCCGGAAAAATGTTGTAGCTGTTCCAATCCGTTGTCTGGATAGTGAAACACCGCGTCGCCCGTAATTCCGTAGGACGCCAAGGTCGTATTCCCGCCAAGGCGCGGGTTGATCCAATGAATACCCGATGCAACGCGGGCATCGTGCCCCACACCTTGCTGTATGAAACGTGAAAAAAGCCGGTCGTGGTTGCCCCGTAGAAACACCCAGTTGCGCCCTGCCTCGCGCCCCGAGATCAGCGTTTCGATCACGCCCCTGCTGTCAGGGCCGCGGTCGGTATAATCGCCCAAAAACACCACCTGTGCATCTGACCCGCCATCATTTGCGATCTGTATCAAGGCTGCATCAAGCATGTCTTTCTGGCCGTGGATATCGCCGATGGCATATATGGGTTGCATGGTATCTCCGGTGGTTTGGGGCTGCTCGCAGGGGGCTTTTACTCCCCTGCGGTCATGATCTGGTTTGGCTCAGACGTCGAAATGCAGCGGGCGGACCTGCTGGAATTTGCCTGTGGCCTTCAAGGCGTCGATGGCTGCTTCGGGCATGGGTTCATCCATATAGAGCACGGCAATGGCTTCACCCTTGGCCGCTGCACGACCAAGCGTAAAGTTTGCGATATTGACGTTATTTTCACCCAGGGTTGTGCCCAGGATACCGATAATGCCCGGCACATCCTTATTGGTTGTGTAAAGCATATGCGCGCCGATATCCGCATCGATGTTGATGCCTTTGATCTGGATGAACCGCGGCTTGCCATCGCTGAACACTGTGCCCGCAATAGACCGTTCGCGTGTGTCGGTGACGACAGTGACCTTGATATACCCATCGAACGCGCCAGACTGGTCCTGCTTGGTCGTGGAAATCTTGATCCCGCGTTCTTTGGCAATGACCGGGGCCGATACCATGTTCACATCCGGGTTGGCGGTTTTCATGATGCCGGCCACGGTAGATGCCGTCAGTGCCTTGAGGTTCATTTCAGATACAACGCCATCAAACAGGATGTTGATCGCTTTGATCGGTTCCGCTGTCAGCTGGCCAATGAAATGGCCCAAGTGGCCGGAAAGTTTGATCCATGGGCCCATGACCTTGGCCTCTTCCGCCGTGACTGATGGCATGTTCAGCGCATTCTGCACCGCTCCTGTCAACAGGTAATCCGACATCTGTTCTGCAACCTGAAGCGCCACGTTTTCCTGTGCTTCGGTCGTGGCTGCCCCAAGGTGCGGGGTGCAGACGACATTGGGCAGACCGAACAACGGGTTTTCAGTTGCCGGTTCCACGGCAAAAACGTCAAAGGCCGCTCCGGCCACGTGACCGGATTTCAGCAAATCCGCCAAAGCCTCTTCGTCAACCAGACCACCACGGGCGCAGTTGATGATGCGCACACCCTTCTTGGTTTTTTCCAGATTTTCCCGGCTGAGGATGTTCTTGGTGTCGGCAGTCAGCGGCACATGCAGCGTGATGAAATCAGCGCGGGACAGCAGATCGTCCAGCGTCACCTTTTCAACACCGATTTCGGTGGCGCGTTCTTCCGATAGGAAGGGGTCCATCGCGATGACCTTCATTTTCAGGCCGCGCGCACGGTCGCAAACGATCGAGCCGATATTGCCTGCGCCGATCACGCCAAGGGTTTTGCCGGTTAGTTCGACCCCCATGAATTTCGACTTTTCCCATTTGCCCGCGTGGGTTGATGCGCTGGCTTCGGGGATTTGGCGTGCAACGGCAAACATCAGCGCAATCGCATGTTCGGCTGTGGTGATCATGTTCCCAAAGGGCGTGTTCATCACGATGATGCCCTTGCGCGATGCCGCGTCGCGGTCAACGTTGTCAACGCCGATACCCGCGCGCCCGATCACCTTGAGGTTGGTGGCAGCATTGATGATCTTTTCGGTGGCTTTGGTCGCTGAGCGAATCGCTAAACCGTCATATTGGCCGATCACTTCCAGCAATTTATCCTTGTCCTTGCCAAGGTCGGGCTGGAAATCAACGTCGATACCGCGGTCCTTGAATATCTGGACAGCAGCGGGGGAGAGTTTGTCTGAGATGAGTACTTTGGGGGCCATGATGGACACTCCTTTTAGATCGACCAGTACTGAATGAATTTCTGGAAATTTGTTCAGCAGGGCCGAATTTTCTAGAAAATTCTATTGTGCGTTGATTTCGGTTTCAAACGCCCAGGCAAGCCAAGGCAGCATCGCCTCGATGTCAGAGGTTTGCACCGTGGCGCCGCACCAGACGCGCAGACCGGCGGGTGCATCACGATAAGCCCCGATATCCAGCGCGATATTTTCCGCCTCAAGTCGTTTGGCTACAGCCTTGGCAAAGGCTGCACCATCCTTGATCCGGTCATCAGTGAATTTCAGGCAGACCGATGTGTTGGACCGCGTCGCCGGATCAATCGCAAGATTATCGATCCAGTCATGCGCGGCGCAGAAATTCCAGATCGCTTGCGCGTTTGCATTGGCGCGGTGAATCAGCGCATCAAGGCCACCGATGGACCGGCCCCATTTCAGCGCGACCAGATAATCCTCGACCGCCAGCATCGACGGTGTATTGATCGTTTCGCCCTTGAAAATGCCTTCGATCAATTTTCCGCCCTTGGTCATGCGGAAAATCTTCGGCAGGGGCCACGCGGGGGCATAGCTTTCCAACCGTTCCACAGCACGGGGCGACAGCACAAGCATCCCGTGGGCCGCTTCGCCGCCCATGACTTTCTGCCAGCTGAACGTGGTCACATCCAGCTTGTCCCATGGCAATTCCTGCGCAAAGGCAGCTGATGTCGCATCGCATAGCGTCAGGCCCGCGCGATCCCCGGGGATCACATCACCTGACGGCACACGCACGCCGGATGTCGTACCGTTCCAGGTGAAACAGACGTCATTGTCATAGTTCAACGCAGTCATATCGACGATCTCGCCATATTCCGCAGTGTGAACGGTTGCGTCGATTTTCAGCTGTTTGACCACATCGGTGACCCAGCCTGCGCCGAATGATTCCCACGCGACCATTTCGGCCGGACGTTCACCCAACAGCGACCACATCGCCATTTCATAGGCACCGGTGTCGGATGCAGGCACGATGCCGATGCGGTAATCCGCCGGAATGCCCAAAATGTCGCGGGTCAGGTCGATGGCTTCCGCCAGTTTGGCCTTGCCGATGGAAGCCCGGTGCGACCGGCCCAGTGGGGCGTCACGCAAACTTTCCAAATTCCAGACGGGGGGTTTGGCACAGGGGCCGGAAGAAAAACGCGGATTTGCCGGCCGCGTTGCCGGTTTGGTCATGACCATTTCTGGTACCCTTTCAGATAAGCGCCCCCCGTTGGGGAGGGGTGTCCCACCTGTGGGCATAGAACCACCGTCGGGCTTTCACAACCCGAAAAATGCAGCTAGACCGCCGCTTGACACACATTTTGCGACACGCCTCGTGCCAATAGGAAACTTGACCATGTTGACCGTCACCTTGTTGACCAGCCCGACCGAACGCCGCCTTGATGCCGCCCTTGTGGACAGCCTGCGCAATGCTTGGGGCGGGGGTGATGCGCTTTGGCTGGCGGTGGACGAGGCGGCAGAATTCTCTATTCCTGCCTTGCCAGACAATCGCTGGAACGTTTGGGAAGACTTGCAGCGCGCTTGTGTCGATCTGGTGATCCAGCCCTCGGACAACCGGCGTAAAAAGATGCTGCTGGCCGATATGGACAGCACGATGATCCGGCAGGAATGCATTGACGAACTGGCGGACGAGGCGGGCGTTGGCGCGCATGTGGCTGACATAACAGCCCGCGCCATGAACGGCGAACTGAATTTTGAGGCGGCGCTGATCGAACGGGTCGGCCTGCTGAAAGGTCTGCCAGAACCAATAATAGAACAAGTGCTGGACCAGCGAATCACCTATATGCCGGGGGGATATGAACTGGTTGCCACGATGAAGGCGCATGGGGCTTATGCGGCGCTGGTATCGGGCGGGTTCACGGCCTTCACTGCGCGGGTGGCGGCAGCACTTGGGTTTGATGAAAACCGCGCCAATACGCTTTTGGTTGCCGATGGCAAGCTGACGGGTGATGTCGCCCGCCCGATTCTGGGGAAAGAGGCAAAGGTGCAGGCGCTTGTTGATATCACGCAACGGCTGGGCATCATGCAGGCAGATGTGCTGGCGGTGGGGGATGGGGCTAATGATCTGGGGATGTTGGGGCAGGCGGGCTCTGGCGTGGCACTGCATGCCAAACCTGCCGTGCAGGCCCAGTGCGATATCCGCATCAACCACGGTGATCTGACGGCGCTTTTGTTCATTCAGGGCTACGGGCGTGATGTCTTTATAACCTGACAGCCGTTGCTGGTCGCAGGGTTGAGGGATTGCGTCATGTCAATCCGATATTCGGTTAACTGTGCTTAAAAAAAAGGATCACCGAATCCTTTGGACAAAGAGCAAAGCCATGAAACCCTTCATCCTGACCACTACCGCTGCGATCGTCCTGCTTTTGACTGGCTGCGAAAACCTGACCACCGAGCAACGGACGGTCGTCGGTCTGACCAGTGGGGCCGCAGCCGGGTTAATTACGGCTGATGTCTTGGGAGCCGATAAAAACTGGCGCCTGATCGCCGCCTTGGCCGGTGCGGCGGCCGGCACCGTTGTCGCCCAGAATACAGCGACCCAGCAATGCGCCTATGCGCGTGGTGATGGAACCTATATTCTGGCACCCTGCCCCTAGGGTGCGGCACGGGCTGGTTTGCCCCTTGCATCCGTTCATGTCCCCGCGCCAGATAGGCACATGAACAAAGCCCAAAAACCCGCCACCATCGCCGCCCATGCCGCAGGTGCCATTGATCCGCAATCAGGTGGTGTTGTGCCCGCCTTGCAGCCATCAACGACCTATCTGCGCGATGAATCCAATGCGCTGATCCGGCCTGATAACATCTATGCCCGCGACAACAGCGATAACCTGCGTCAGGCCGAGGCGGTGTTGCAGCGGTTGGAAAACGCCCGTGATACGCTGCTGTTTCCATCCGGCATGGCCGCCATCGCCGCCGTTTTCCGCACACTGCCGAACGGGGCCAGTGTGATCGTGCAGTCTGGTGTTTATTGGGGCACAACCCAGTGGGTGCGCAATTTTTGCGCCCGCCGCGCAATCACCTTGGTCGAGGTGGATGCCGATGACCTGCTGACCACCTGCCAGACCCGGCAAGCCGCGCTGGTGTTTATCGAAACCCCGTCGAACCCCTGGCTGAAGACAGTTGATATCGCGGCCCTTGCGGGGGCGACTGGTGCGACGCTGGTGGTTGACGCAACAGCCGCAACGCCGATCCTGATGCAGCCCTTGGCGCTGGGGGCCGATATCGTGATGCATTCGGCAACCAAGGCTATCAACGGCCATTCGGATGTGCTGGCTGGTGTGTTATCCACCAATGCCCCTGAGACGCAGTTCTGGCAGGATATCCGCACAGACCGCAAGACTGCGGGCGCGATCCTTGGCCCGTTCGAGGCGTGGTTACTGACGCGCGGTATGCGCACGCTGCCGCTGCGGGTTGAACGGATGTCGCAAAATGCGCAGGCGCTGGCGGAATTTCTGCTGGCGCATGATCAGGTCCAAGATGTGTTCTACCCCGGCCTGCCGCATCACCCCGGCCATGATATTGCGCAACGGCAAATGTCGGGTGGGTATGGCAGCCTGCTGTCGGTGCTGGTGACGGACGGGCGTGAAAACGCCCTGCGCATCGTGGGCCGGTTGCAACTGTTCCTGCGCGCTACGTCGCTGGGCGGGGTCGAAAGCCTTGTTGAACACCGGCACACGATCGAACCGCATACCGGTATTCCCGAAAACCTGATCCGTGTGTCGGTCGGGATCGAGGATATCAGCGACCTGATCGCGGATTGGGATCAGGCCTTGCAAGCCTGATCTGTTTGTCAGTCTTCGGTCGGGCCGCCTGCCGCTTTCCAGTCGCCGATGCCACCGACGTTGACGACATTCTTATAGCCCATTTCCTTGAGCGTTTTGCCGGCAAGTGCCGCCTGACCGCCTGCACCACACACAAGGCAAAGCTCTGCGTCTTTTTGAAAGATCGGGTTGTGAAATTGCATGTCCGGGTCGGCGGCAAATTCGATAAAACCGCGTGGCACGCGATGCGCGCCCACAATGGTGCCTGATTTTGCGATATCGCCGCTGTCGCGCACGTCGATGAATGTGGCGCCGCCAGCGGCATGTTTGGCAATCGCTTCTTCGGTTGTGATGCGCACGACCTCTTGGTTGGCGTGGTCAAGGTAATCTTTTGCGGATTTCATGGATAATTTCCTTCTTTATCGCTTGGCACAACGTATGATGAACTTGGGCAATAACCAGCCCCCGTGCAAGAAAAAAGCCCGGGCGCGAGGCCCGGGCAAGTCCAACAGGGAGGTGGTGATAAAGACCCGATCACCAGCGGGAACAAAAAGCGTCTGACAGTTATCAATCGGGAACCATGAAACCGTCGGTAAATACGCTATGCCACCAATCTATATCCGCCAGATTCGGTCACAAGAAGGCGGGCATTGGACGGATCTGGTTCAATTTTCTGGCGAAGACGGTAAATATGTGTTTCCAATGTGTGCGTTGTAACGCCCGCATTATACCCCCAAACCTCGTGCAGCAGCACATCGCGGGGCACCACGCCTTCGGTCGCGCGATACAGGAATTTCAGGATGTTGGTTTCCTTTTCCGTCAGGCGCACCTTTTTGTCGTCTTCCGTGATCAGCATTTTCTGGGCTGGTTTGAAAGTATAAGGCCCCAGCTGGAACACTGCATCTTCGGATTGTTCGTGGGTGCGCAACTGGCTGCGGATACGGGCCAGCAGCACCGGAAACTTGAACGGTTTGCTGACATAATCATTCGCGCCCGCATCAAGGCCCAAAATGGTGTCTGCATCGCTGTCTTGGGCGGTCAGCATGACGATCGGACATTTCACGCCTTGCTTGCGCAGCACGCGGCATAGTTCGCGTCCATCCGTATCAGGCAGGCCCACGTCAAGCACCATCAGATCATAAAGCCCTTCTTTGGCTTTCACGATCGCGCTGGCCCCGTCGTCGGCCTCGAACACGTCGAAATCTTCGGTCATCAAAAGCTGTTCGCCCAATGCTTCGCGCAGATCGTCGTCGTCATCCACCAGCAATATCTTTTTGAGTTGTCCCATGACGTCCTCCATTCTTGTTGGTATAGAAATGTGTTGCGCGGACCGTTCCAGCAAGCTTTGAGGGAAATGTTTCACACGGACGTGCGATTTCATGGGTAAATATTTCATTTAGACGGCAAAATGACTATCTGATGAAACAAACGAGGATCAGATCGCATGGGTTTTTCCCCCGACATTACCGAACGGCTGGCCCGCGCCCGCGCCGATCTGCGTATGGGCGTGCCTGTTGTGCTGGATGACGGGGCGGTTGTTCTGGCTGCTGAAACGCTGGATGCGGCGCGTCTGGCGCATCTGCGCACCCTTGGCGGCACCCCGGTTCTGGCGGTGACAAATTGGCGTGCTGAAACGCTCAAGGCGCGCGCCTATGACGGCGATCTGGCGCGGATCATCCTGCCGCCCGATGCAACGCTGGCATGGGTCCGTGCCGTGGCCGACCCTGCCGATGATTTGCGCGCCCCGATGAAAGGGCCGCTGCAAACCGCGCGCGACGGGGCTGCCGACATTCACCGCGCAGCAATTGCGCTGACAAAGGCGGCGCGCCTGTTGCCCGCCGCTGTGGTGCTGGCCGTGGATAATGCGCCGGGCTTTGCCGCCGCCCATAACCTGACGCTGGTGCCCGCCAATGCGGCGCGCGACACCGACCTCAGCCCGCTGCACCCGATCATCAGCGCCCGCCTGCCGTTGTCGGTGTCAGAGTCCGGACGCTTGCACATTTTCCGACCCGAGGATGGCGCCGAAGAACATTACGCCGTCGAAATCGGCAAGCCCGACCGGTCACAGCCCGTGCTGTCGCGGCTGCATTCGGCCTGTTTCACGGGTGATCTGCTGGGGTCGCTGAAATGCGACTGCGGCCCGCAGTTGCGCGGTGCGCTGGCGCAGATGGGGGCCGAGGGTGCAGGGGTGCTGCTCTATCTCAACCAGGAAGGGCGCGGGATCGGGCTTGCCAACAAGATGCGCGCCTATTCGCTTCAGGATCAGGGGTTTGATACGGTCGAGGCGAACCACCGGCTGGGGTTTGAAGACGACGAACGCGATTTCCGCATCGGGGCCGAGATTTTAAAGCGCATGGGGTTTTCATCGGTGCGCCTGCTGACAAACAACCCCGCCAAGGTGGCCAAGATGGAACACTGCGGCATCAAGGTGGTGGAACGGGTGCCGCTAAAGGTGGGGGAAAACCGGCACAATCAGGGGTATCTGGCGACCAAGGCTGCGAAGTCGGGGCATTTGTTGTGAGGGGGCGGTTCCCGCTGTGCGGTGCGTTTGCATCGGCCCGGCTGCGGGGCAGAAGATTTTGCTTAGTATTGCACGCCGTTGCGAGTTTTCGAAAAGGTTGCGCGATCATGTGCCGACCAAAATCCTTTGATTGCCACTCCAGATGACCCCCACCGATCTTGTCTTGACTCCCACCCAGCTGCGGTTCTTTAATCGCCGCTTCCCCTGCACCATCGGGCGGGGGGGACTGACCAACCGCAAAAAGGAAGGTGACGGCGCGACGCCTGTCGGCACCCACCGGCTTGTGGGCATGCTTTATCGGCCCGACCGCATGGCGAAACCTGCCGGTTGGGCGCTGCCGATCAAACCCGGTGATCTGTGGTCGGATGATATCCGCGACCCCGATTACAACATGATGGTGCGCGCGCCGCACCCATTCAGCCACGAAAACCTGCGCCGCGCTGACCCGATGTATGACCTGATCATCCTGACCGACTGGAACTGGCCCTATGCGGTCAAGGGGCGGGGATCGGCGATTTTTATTCATCAATGGCGCGGCCCGGGGCGGCCCACGGCGGGGTGCATCGGGCTGCGCCGCGACCATCTGCGCTGGATCGCCGCGCGCATCCGGCATCAAACACGGCTTGTTATCGCATAGCGGTTCGTGTTTCAGGTAATCAAACCTCGTAATCACGAGGCATCACAGATGAAACACCAAGGCTCTTTCATGACACCTGACGATATCGCACAACTTCCCTATCGCCCCTGTGTGGGCATCATGCTGGCCAATCCGCGCGGGCATGTATTTGTCGGCCAGCGGATCGACCGCGACCAGGACGCCTGGCAGATGCCCCAAGGCGGTGTGGACAAGGGTGAAAGCACCCGCGATGCGGCCCTGCGCGAGTTGGAAGAAGAAATTGGCGTCTCACCAGCCCTTGTCAGTATCGAGGCGGAAACACCGGGGCTGATCCCCTATGATCTGCCGCCTGATCTTGTGCCGCACATCTGGAAAGGCCGCTATCGCGGGCAGGAACAGAAATGGTTTCTGATGCGGTTCCACGGCACCGACAACCAGATCAACATCGCCACCGCCCACCCGGAATTTTCCGCATGGAAATGGATGCCGCCTGCGGAACTGGTCGCCGCAATCGTGCCGTTCAAACGGGCGGTCTATGAACAGGTGGTCGCCGCGTTCCGCGATAAACTGTAACCTTTTGGGGTGGGTTCGGGGCGGAGCCAACGTGGCCCGCCCCCGATATTCAGCGCAACCGTTCCAGCAGCGACACCGACGCATAGCCGTCCGGGACCATCCCGCGGCTGCGCTGAAACGCCTTGATCGCGGCGCGGCTGTTTGGCCCGATTTGCCCGTCAACGCCTTGGGTTGAAAACCCCGCCGCCGTCAGGCGCTGTTGCAACTCCACCCTTTCGGCACGCAGCAAGCCGCGTTCTCCAGCAGGGAAAGCTGTTTGAAACGGCCCCATTCCCCTGATCCGGTCGCCCAGATGGCCAACGCCGATGATATAAGCTTCGGCGTTGTTATAGCGCCCGATCACCTCGTAATTGCGGAACACCAGAAAAGCCGGGCCACCGGCGCCGGTTGGTGTGATCAGCGATGCCTCGCCGTAATTTGGCACCGGCTGGCCATCGACGCCGCGCACCCCTTGTTGTGTCCATGCAGCGGGTGTGCGTTTCACCGCACGACCGGTCTGTTCAAAATCAAAACCGCGCGGCAGCCGCACCTCGACCCCCCAAGGCTGGCCCTGTTGCCAGCCAAAGCGGCGCAGATAGGCGGCGGTGGATGCCAGCGCATCACTGGGATCATCCGACCATATATCGCGGCGGCCATTGCCGGTGAAATCCACGGCATAGGCTTCATAGGATGTGGGTATGAACTGCGTGTGGCCCATGGCACCGGCCCATGATCCGGTCATGTTGCGCGGAGCCACATCGCCGTTTTGCAAAATACCCAAAGCAGCGACCAGTTGTTGTTCAAAGAACTGCCCCCGTCGTCCGTCAAAGGCCAGCGTGGCCAGCGTGGAAATCAGCGGAATATCCCCGCGCCGCGCGCCATAGTTGCTTTCCATGCCCCAGATCGCTGTCACGATATGGGCGTCCACGCCATAGGATGCCTGAATCCGCGACAAAAGCCCGGCATATTGCTGCATCATGGCCCGCCCGGTGCTGACCCGTGCATCGGATGCGGCGGTGGCCATATACTCTCCCAGTGGTCGGACGAATTCGGCCTGATTGCGGTCGCGGTTGATGCTGTCGGGCAGGTATTGCGCCCCGTCAAAGGCCGCTGCGAACGCGCGGTCCGATATGCCTGCGGCGCGCGCCCTGGGGCGGAACCCCGCGACCCAACTGGCAAAGGCGCTGGCCTGCGCGTTGGCGGTGCCAGCCAGCCCGAGTGTTGCCAACCCTGTTGTGATGAATTGTCTGCGATACATGCTCAAACCCTCTGATTTTTTGTTTTGCGGTAGCATATCGCAAAATGCGCTTCGTTGAAATCAACTCTGCGCCAGTCCGCGGTTTTCCACCGGTCAGGGTCAGCTGCGGTTGCGTTTGACTTTACGGGCGGTTTTTGCGGCCTTGTTGCGGGCAGCCCCCACCTTGCGGCGGGGCGGTTTACCGCGGCTTTTGGTTGGGCCACGCGGAACTGCGCGTTCATCCAGCTTGATCAGTTCCACAATCAGCCCGCCGGTGACGGGCGCGGCCTCGACCAGTTTGACAGTTGTGCGCTGGCCCAGGGCAATCACCGTGCCGGTGTCAGCGCCCATCAGGGTCTGGGTTTCGGGGTCATAGTGGAAATATTCATTGCCCAGCGTCCGGATCGGGATCATCGCGTCGGCGCCGGTTTCATCCAGTTTGACAAAAACCCCGAATTTTGCAATCCCGCTGATCCGCCCGGTCATTTCGACGCCAACACGGTCCGACAGGAACGCGGCCAGATACCGGTCGGTCGTGTCGCGTTCGGCGGCCATCGACCTGCGCTCTGTGTCGCTGATCTGGCGGCCGGTGTCGGGCAGGTGTTCGATGTCCCATGGCGACAGCCCGTCATTACCCCAGCCATGCGCTGCAATCAGCGCGCGGTGCACGATCAGGTCGGAATAGCGCCGGATCGGTGATGTGAAATGCGCATAGGCCCGCAGGGCCAGCCCGAAGTGGCCAAAGTTTTCGGGATTGTAGTAAGCCTGCGTCATCGACCGCAGGGTGGCCATATTGATCAGCTCGTCATTATCGGTGCCTTCGGCCTGCGACAGCAGCCTGTTCAGATGCGCGGTTTTCAGCACCTGCCCCTTGGCCAGCACCAGCCCCGAGGCCGTCGCCACCTCGCGCAGGGCGTCCAGCTTTTCGGGGGATGGTTCCTCGTGGACGCGGAACAGCAGGGGGGATTTCTTGGCGATCAGGGTTTCAGCGGCGGCGACATTGGCCAGCACCATGAATTCCTCGATCAGTTTGTGGGCCTCCAGCCGTTCCTTGAAATTGACCGATGTGACCTTGCCTGCGTCATCCAGCACGATCTGGCGTTCGGGCAGGTCCAGATCCAGCGGCTGGCGCGCGGCGCGTGCCTTGGCCAATGCCGCATGGGCAGCATAGATCGGGCGGATGATGTCATTCATCAACGGGGCAACCTTGTCGCCTGGCTTGCCATCCATGCCGTCCTGAACCTGTTCATAAGTCAGGGAAGCGACCGATTTCATCAGCCCGCGATGAAACTGGTGGCTGATCTTTTCCCCATGTGCGTCGATCTGCATGGACACAGCCAGACAGGCCCGTTCGACACCTTCGTGCAGCGAACACAGATCACCCGACAGCCGGTCAGGCAACATCGGCACAACGCGGTCGGGGAAATAGCTGGAATTGCCGCGCTTGCGCGCCTCGCGGTCCAGTTCGGACCCAGAGCGCACGTAATGCGCCACATCGGCAATGGCGACCCAGATGATGAAACCGCCGTCGTTACGCGGGTCGGGGTCATGTTCAACATAACAGGCATCGTCGCGGTCGCGGGCATCCCAAGGGTCGATCGTGATCAGCGGCAGGTCGCGCATGTCCGCCCGGCCTTGCAGACCGGCGGGTTTGGCGGCGTCGGCCTCGGCAATCACGGCGTCGGGGAAATGGTCGGGGATGCCGTGCTGGTGGATGGCAATCAGCGATACCGCACGTGGTTCGGTCGGGTCACCCAGGCGGGTTAAAACGCGCGCCTTGGGCAGGCCCATGCGCCCCTTGGGGCCGGTTTGTTCCGCCTCGACCAACTCGCCATCTTTGGCGCCGCCGGTCGCACCCGCTGGCACGACCCATTGCCGGTCTGCGCCCTTGTCGATGGGCAGCACGCGCCCGCCTTCGGATCCGGCGCGATAGACACCCAGAATACGCATCGGGTTGGTGCCGATCCGGCGGATCATGCGGGCGGTGTGGCTGTGGGCTTCGGTCTTGTCGATGGTCAGGCGGCCAAGGATGCGGTCGCCCTGACCCAATGCCGGATCGCTGGACCGGAGCATCATCAGGATCACGGGTTCAGGCCCTTGGCCGGTCCATTCCAAGGGCCGGGCATACAGATCGCCATCCGCATCCGGCCCGGTGATTTCCAGCACGGATACCGGCGGCAGATCTTCGGCATCGCGATAGGAACTGCGCCGCTTGGTCAGCTTGCCCGCCTCCTCCAGCTCTTTCAGCAAGCGTTTGAGGTCGATACGGGCGGCACCCTTGATCCCGAACGCCTTGGCGATGTCGCGCTTGGCGGTCTTGGTGGGGTTCTGGGCGATCCATTCAAGGATCTCTGATTTGGATGGGATGCGTGTCATGATACCGCCCTAACATGGGGTGCGCGGTCCGTCATCACAATTGGTGTAGGGCGGGTCATGATCCACTTTACGCGAAATAATCGCGCAGGATGCGAGTGTAGATCGCCTTTAACTGGATGATCTGATCGACCGCGACCCGTTCATCCACTTGATGCATCGTCTTGCCGACCAGCCCGAATTCCACCACCGGGCAATGATCCTTGACGAAACGCGCATCCGATGTGCCTCCCGAGGTGGACAAGACAGGGGTAATGCCGGTTTCTGCCTGCACCGCCGCCGCCACCAGATCAGACAGGTCGCCGGGCGGCGTCAGGAAACTTTCGCCCGACACCTTGACCTGCATATCGACGGTCACGCCAAATGCGCTGGCCATGCGGTCGGTTTCGGCCGTGATCCAATCCAGAATCGACTGGCTGGAATGGGCGTCGTTAAAGCGCACGTTCACCGTGGCCTGACATGCGGCGGGGATCACATTGGTTGCGGGGTTGCCGGTGTCGATTGTGACCACGGCAAGGGTCGAAGGGTCGAAATGGGCGGTGCCGTCATCCAGCACGTGCGATGACAGCCGGTCCACCAGTCGCGCCATGGCGGGGATCGGGTTCTTCGCGCGGTGCGGATAGGCCGCGTGCCCCTGCACGCCGCGCACCGTCAGCCAGCAGGTCACCGACCCCCTGCGCCCGATCTTCATTGCCTCGCCCATCACGTCAGGGCAGGTGGGTTCGCCCACCAGACAGACCGACATTGCCTCGCCTTGTGCCGCCATCCAGTTCAGCAGCGCGGTGGTGCCATCGGTGGCGTCGCCTTCCTCGTCCCCGGTGATTGCCAGAATGACCGCGCCATCGGGGGGCGTTTCGGTCACGAAATCAATCGCAGCGGCGGCAAAGGCGGCCACGCCCGATTTCATATCCGTGGACCCGCGCCCGTACAGATAGCCGTCCTTGATCGCTGCGCCAAAGGGCGGCACGGACCAGTCGCTTTCATTGCCGACCGGTACGACGTCAGTATGCCCGTTGAACCCGAATGTGCGGTTCGCGCCCTGCCGCCCCCAGCGCGCAAAGAGGTTGGCCACACCGCCCCGATCCACGCGGGTGCAGTCAAAGCCCGCGTCGCGCAGCAGTTTTTCCAGCAGCACCAAGGCGCCGCCTTCGGCAGGGGTGACAGACGGGCAACGCACCAGATCAGCGGTCAAGGCAACGGGATCGACAGGCATGGCGGGCTCCTTTTTAGCATGGCTAGCGGGTTCGGCGCGGGGATGCAATTCTTGGATGCGCCGGCCCCAGCGGTCGGCGCATCATCCACGGGTTCGCATCACACTGACGCTAATTATCTTCCCCGAAAAACGGCGTCATTTGCGCCACGATGACGCTGTTTTCGTCCAATGCGCGCTGCATCAGTTCTTTTTCTTCGTCGGAAATGTCATGCCCTTCGGCCATGCGTTCCTCCAGCGTGCCGTATCCCGATACATCCAGCGGGGCCAGATCGGCCTGTTTCAGGATCGCGACGGTTTCGCGTACTGCCTCTGCCTCGTCTACGCCACTGGCATAACACATCAACGCGGCGCCGGTGGCACCTTCGGGCAGGCCATCGCCTGAATTGCGGCCCACCTCGATCAAGAGCGTGAACACCTGTTGGCGGCTTGGTTTCTTGGTCATGCGGTGTCTGTTTCTTTCTCTTGCCAGCGCGATCGGACGGCCCAGATCGTCGAAATCACGATGACGGTTTGTAGTGGCACAAAAATGACAGCCATCAAGAACAGGATCGTTCCCAGCAGGGAAAACTGCATCAGATAGACAAAGCTGAGCGCGGGTTGCCAGATGACCCATAGCAAAATGCCAATCAAAACGATGTCGGCCGCCACCAGCCCCCAAGCTTCGCCGAACGACGGGCGCTTGCCCGCCGCGATCCGCTTGCGTGCCAGTGTGCGGCTGAGGATCATCCTAGTCTCTTAGCAGGTCATTGATGCCGGTTTTGGACCGGGTGCGCTCATCCACGCGTTTGACGATGACAGCACAGTAAAGATTGACGTTGTTTTTCGATGGCATGGACCCTGCGACTACCACAGAATAGGGTGGCACCTCGCCATACATGACCTCGCCTGTTTCGCGGTCCACGATTTTTGTCGATTGGCCGATGAACACGCCCATACCCAGCACGGACCCTTCACGCACGATGCAGCCTTCGACGACTTCGGACCGGGCACCAATGAAACAGTTGTCTTCGATAATCGTTGGCCCGGCCTGCATCGGTTCCAGCACGCCGCCAATGCCGACGCCACCGGACAGGTGCACGTTCTTGCCGATCTGGGCGCAACTGCCCACGGTGGCCCATGTATCGACCATCGTGCCGCTGTCAACATAGGCGCCAAGGTTCACGAATGACGGCATCAGCACGACACCGGGCGCGATAAATGCGGACCGGCGCACGATCGCGTTGGGCACGGCGCGAAAACCTGCACTGCGGAATTCATCATCGCCCCAGCCGGCGAATTTGCTGTCGACCTTGTCCCACCAGCCAGAGGCCTGCGGCCCGCCCGACTGGAATTCCATGTCCTTGATGCGGAACCCCAACAGCACGGCCTTTTTGGCCCATTGGTTCACGTGCCACGACCCGTCGTCCTGCTTTTCGGCCACGCGCAATGCGCCGCTGTCCAGCGCGTTCAGCGTATCTTCGATGGCTTCGCGGGTCTCGCCTGTGGTGGCGGGGGTGATCTGATCGCGGGTGTCCCACGCGGCTTCGATTGCGGTCTCAAGTGCGGCGTTGGACATGGGGGGCTCCAATTTCCTATGGTCTGCTATTGGAACGCGCTATAGACCGGAAAAGCCCAAAAGCGCAATGCGAGGAACAGCAGTATGCAAGACGACCGACGCCACCCATTCCGGGACAGCCAGCAAGACCGCGAGGCCGCAACCCATTTTCCCGACACACCGCAAACACGGGCACCGTCGTATAAACTCGCCTTTACTGACGAAGACTTTATGCTGCGCGATGAATTGCGGCCTGTCAGGTTGCAGTTGGAACTGCTGAAACCCGAACTGCTGATGAACGAGGCTGGGGTCAATTCCACCATTGTGCTGTTCGGCGGGGCGCGTATCCCCGAGCCTGCAAAAAAGGACAGCGCGCGTACGCAAACCCTTGCTGATCTGACACAATATTACGCCGAGGCGCGGCGCTTTGCCCAGATCATGACGGCCAAATCACTGGCGAACGGCGGCACAGACAATGTGATTGTCACCGGCGGTGGCCCCGGCGTGATGGAGGCGGGCAACCGCGGTGCGGCAGATGCGGGCGGCAAGTCAATCGGTTTCAACATCGTGCTGCCGCATGAACAATCGCCCAATGAATACGTAACGCCGGAACTCTGTTTCAATTTCCACTATTTTGGCATCCGCAAGATGCATTTCCTGATGCGGGCATCGGCGATCTGCGTGTTTCCCGGCGGCTTTGGCACGCTTGATGAAATGTTCGAGGCGCTGACACTGATCCAGACCGGGCGTATGGCGCAGGTTCCGTTCTTGTTATTTGGACGAGCCTTTTGGGAAAAGATCATCAACTGGGATGCGCTGGCCGACGCAGGCACGATATCCCCCGATGATCTGAAACTGTTCCGCTTCGTCGAAACTGCGGAAGAGGCAATAGCGGCCTTGGATGGTTGGGCCGGCAAGGGCGAAAAACGCGGGGCGATTCCGGGACGATGAACGCGGCGTTCATCTGGACATGGGGGCCAGATGTCAGGACGGCTTTGACGGGATTTCGAGACATTGCAGCGGGGGCGCGTCCGGGTCTTTGATTGCCTGAATGGCTGCTCTGGCCAAAAACGCGCCCGCCGTTCCCACCCGTTCCGAGATGGTCATGATATCGGGGCGGAACAATTTCAAAAACGGGATGGCCTCTTTGGTGAAAATATCAATTTCACGGCCTACGGTCGCACCGTGTTGTTCCAGCCCTGCAACGGCGGCCATGGCCGAGGATGTCGAGGCTGTGATGATCGCGTCAATCGCCGGATCAGCGCGCAGCACGTCCATGACATCAGCGACGACGTCTTCGCTGGCGCTGTCGCTGGTGACGGCTGTGGCAACGATCAACGCGATACCACGGTCCGCGGCGACATCGGTCACGCCTCGGATCATATGCCGGGCATAGTTCTGCGCGGGGGGCGGTGCGATCAGCAGCACCCTTTTACGTCCCCTGTCGGCCAATGCCGCAGTTGCCAGACGTCCAAAGGCGTTGTTGTCAAAGTCATAATAGGGGTGCCGCGCCGCCCAATCGCTGCGACCATGCGTGGCAAAGGGAAACTGTTGGTCCATCAGATAGGCGACGCGCGGGTCTTGTGGCGTGATCTGGTTAAAAATCACCGCATCCGCTGAACCTGTCTCGACGATATATCGTAAAGGCTCTACCGGATCTTGGTCTGGAAAAAACGGCGTGACAATCAGGTGAAACGGTGTGTTGCGCAGCCCACCAGCGACCGATGAAATCAGGCGTGCGGTGTGGTTCATCATGTCGTGTTCGGTCGGCATCACAAGGCTGATCACATTGGTGCGCCCGGTGCGCAGGCGAACACCCGCGCGGTTGGGGACATAGCCGATATCCTGCGCAATCTTGCGCACCAGAGTTTTCGTCCGCTGCCCGATATCGGGCGCATCATTCAGCGCGCGCGACACCGTTGGCACCGCCAACCCAGTAAGGCCTGCAATGGTTTTCAGGGTTGGTTTCATCTTGTTTGTGCTGTGTTGGGCGCTGTCGTCTGCCCCGGCCTTTCTGTTCACCATGGTGTCGCCTTTCGTGCCCCAGCGGCAAAACCGGACACTGTTAATGTCTGATGCGCAGCATATCCGCCACGAAAAACAATAGAAAGTCAGCAGGTTAGTTACCGCTAACATTCCCAGCGTTCATTTCTGCTTAATACCGGTTGATTGCATAATCTAAATCGATATAGACTTTTCTACAACGATTTAGAACCAAAGGGAGGAAAGAATCGTGAAGGTGATAACAAAACTTCTTGCGGCAACCGCGCTGGTCAGCGCATCGGCTGCATCTGCGGTCGAACTGGAGGTCACCCATTGGTGGACATCCGGTGGTGAGGCCGCTGCCGTCTCCAAATTTGCCGAAGCATGGAACGCGACGGGCAATACTTGGCTTGACGGTGCGATTGCCGGCTCTGGCGGCACCGCGCGCCCGATCATCATTTCACGTATTCTCGGCGGCGACCCCATGGCCGCCACCCAGTTGAACCACGGCCGTCAGGCAGAAGAACTGATCGAAGCGGGCCTGATGCTGGACCTGACCGACGTGGCCGAAGCGGGTGGCTGGCGCGATATCGTCAACCCGCCTGCGTTGCTGGATAGCTGCACGCTGGACGGGCGTATTTATTGCGTGCCAATCAACATCCATTCGGCGCAGTGGCTCTGGCTGAGCCATGATGCCTTTGAAAAAGCTGGGGTTGAGGTGCCTGCTGACTGGAACGCCTTTGTCGATGCGGCCCCCGCGCTGCGTGAAGCAGGGGTTCTGCCCTTGGCGATGGGGCAACAGGGGTGGCAGCAAAACCTTGCTTTTGGTGCGATCACCATTGCTGTTGCCGGCCTTGACGCATGGCGCGAAGTCACCGTGAACCGTAACGCCGATGTGGCCGCTGGCCCTGAATATGCCGCTGTATTCGAGGCGGTTGCAGATGCGCGTGAACTGGCGCGCGGGTCGGATGTGCAGGACTGGAACCAGGCGACCAACATGGTCATTACGGGCAACGCTGGCGCACAGTTGATGGGTGACTGGGCGCAGGGCGAATTCGCCGTTGCAGGCCAGATCGAAGGTCAGGATTATTCTTGCCTGCCTGGATTGGGGCTGAACGCCATTCTTGATACCGGTGGGGATGCGTTTTATTTCCCTGTAAACCGCGACCCCGAAATCACTGCCGCGCAAAAGGAACTGGCCGCGCTGCTGATTTCCCCCGATGTGCAGGTTGCCTTTAATCTTGCCAAAGGGTCGCTTCCGGTTCGTGGCGATATCAACATGGCTGCCGCCAACGGCTGTATGCAAAAGGGTCTGGCCATCCTTGCCGATGGTGGCGTGCTGCCATCGGGCGATCAGTCACTGTCTGCTGACACGCAGTTGCAGATCGAAGATCTGATGGCGCAATTCTGGTCCGGCGACATGCCTGCTGGTGAAGCGCAGGCCAAATACGCCAGCATCATCGCCAGCGCTGACTAAGCCCGCAGGCGCATCATGATCCGGGTCCGGCGCAAGCCGGTCCCGCATTGATCTGCCCTGCGCGCCCCCATCAATGGAGCCGACAATATGACATTGGCATCGGATATTCCGGCGCAAACCAGCAAGCGCCCGACACGTCTTTTTCATAACCTGATGGCCAAGATCGCCTCGATCCCCATGATCCTGACCGCACTGGTCGTGTTTCTGGGCGGAACCACATGGACCATCGTGTATTCCTTTACCGGGTCGCGGATGCTGCCCCGCACGAATTGGGTGGGTTTCGACCAATATGAGCGGCTGTGGAGTTCGGACCGCTGGATCGTGTCGATCAAGAACCTTGCGCTTTATGGCGTTTGTTCGATGGTCTTTACTCTGGTTATCGCCTTTACGCTGGCCGCGCTTCTGGATCGTAAAATCCGGTTTGAAGGCGCGTTCCGCACGATTTTTCTTTACCCTTTTGCCTTGTCCTTTGTCGTCACCGGTTTGGCGTGGCAGTGGATTCTGAACCCCGATTTCGGTCTGCAAAGTGTAGTGCGCGGCTGGGGTTGGGAAAGTTTTACATTCAACCCGCTGAATGACCCCAACACCGTTATGTTCGGCCTGCTGATTGCGGGTCTGTGGCAGGGTACCGGGCTGATCATGTGCATCATGTTGGCCGGTCTGCGCGGTATTGACGAAGACATCTGGAAAGCTGCCCGCGTTGACGGGATCGGCACGATCAAGACGTATCTCGTTGTTATTATCCCCATGATGCGGCCTGTGTTCATCACTTCGCTGGTGCTGATCGCCAGCGGTATCATCAAGCTTTACGATCTGGTCGTTGCCCAGACCAACGGCGGCCCCGGGATCAGTTCCGAAGTGCCGGCCAAATATGTGATCGAATATATGTTCCGCGCCCAGAACCTTGGGCAAGGGTTTGCCGCATCGACCATGATGCTGGTGTCGGTCGTGATCATTCTGATCCCATGGGCCTATCTCGAATTCGGAGGCAAGAAACGTGGCTGACACAGCTTTGCACGGCCCAAAGGGTCCGAAACCCAAAAAAATGCTGAGCCGGGGCAATATCATGCTTTACGGCACGTTGATCGTCGTCAGCATGTATTACCTGTTGCCGCTTTACGTGATGGTTGTCACATCGCTGAAGGGGATGCCGGAAATCCGGATGGGTAACGTGTTTGGCCCACCAATGGAGATCACCTTTGAACCTTGGGTCAAGGCATGGTCGGGGGCCTGCACGGGCATCAATTGTGACGGTCTGTCGCGGGGGTTCTGGAATTCGGTGCAAATCCTGATCCCGTCGGTTTTGTTGTCGATCACCATCGCATCGGTCAACGGCTATGCGCTTGCTAACTGGCGGTTCAAAGGCTCAGAGGTGTTTTTCACTATTCTGATTATCGGTGCTTTCATTCCTTATCAGACGATGCTGTATCCGATCGTGATCATGCTGCGCGAAATCGGGCTGATGGGCGATTTGTGGGGGCTGGTGCTGGTGCATACAGTGTTCGGCATGCCGATCCTGACGCTGCTATTTCGCAATTATTTCACAGCCATGCCCGAGGAACTGTTCAAGGCCGCCCGCGTTGACGGGGCTGGGTTCTGGGGGATTTATTTCCAGATCATGTTACCTATGGCGCTGCCGATTTTCGTGGTGGCAATCATCTTGCAAGTCACCGGTATCTGGAACGATTTCCTGTTCGGGGTGATCTACACAAAACCCGCCACCTACCCGATGACGGTCCAGCTCAATAACATCGTGAATTCGGTGCAAGGGGTCAAGGAATACAACGTCAACATGGCGGCAACGCTACTCACCGGCCTTGTGCCACTTGTTATCTACTTCGCGTCGGGCAAGCTGTTTGTCCGGGGCATCGCAGCAGGGGCTGTCAAAGGATGAGCTATTCCGTCGAAATCAAAAATCTGGACCTGTCATTCGGGGCAGTGCAAGTTCTGCAAAAGCTGAACCTGAACATCCACGAAGGCGAATTTCTGGTGCTGCTGGGGTCGTCTGGCTGTGGCAAATCAACCCTGCTGAACTGTATCGCCGGCCTATTGGAAGTCACCGACGGGCAGATTTTCATCAAGGACAACAATGTCACCTGGGCCGAACCCAGTGACCGCGGCATCGGCATGGTGTTCCAATCCTACGCGCTTTACCCGCAGATGACGGTCCGGGGAAACCTGTCGTTCGGTCTGAAAAATGCGCGTGTGCCCAAGGCCGAAATCGAAAGGCGCGTCGCGCGGGCCGCGGAAATTCTTCAGATTGAGCCGCTGCTTGATCGCAAGCCCGGTGCGCTGTCGGGCGGGCAACGCCAACGGGTCGCCATCGGGCGGGCGCTGGTGCGCGATGTGGATGTCTTCTTGTTTGATGAACCGCTGTCGAACCTTGATGCAAAACTGCGCGTCGATCTGCGGGTAGAGCTGAAGCGCCTGCACAATCAGCTGAAAAATACGATGATCTACGTCACCCATGATCAGGTCGAGGCAATGACGCTGGCTGACAGGATTGCCGTGATGAAGGGTGGCAAGATCATGCAGCTGGGCAGCCCCGATGAAATTTACAACCAGCCGCGCAACCTTTATGTGGCCGATTTCATCGGCAGCCCGTCGATGAACTTTCTGGCGGGGCACCTGGTGGACGGCACTTTCAAGGTAGACGATATGGTGTTGCCGATGACCGGCTATCACTTTGCGGATGCCCAGACCGCCGACCGGCCCGCCGTGATAGGCATTCGCCCCGAACATGTGGCGACAGGTCCGCTGGCGGCAGACGCACCGTTGCAGTTTCACGTGACGATTGATCTGGTGGAACCCATGGGATCCGACACGCTGGTCTACGCCAAGCTGGGGCAGCATTTGTTCCGGGTGCGCATGGACGGGCAGGCGCGCGTCAAAGCGGGCGAAACACTGCCCATCGGGATCGACCCTGCGCGCGCATCCCTGTTCGACAAAAAGACCGAAGACCGCCTTTGACCCAACCTGAACCAGCCTGGGATCGCATGCGAACAGATGGCGCAGCCACCCAAGACAGTTATCACAAAGGACACGAAAATGCCCCGCATTTCCTATCAGCTTTATTGTTCACGCAACTTTCCACCGCTTGCAGACACGCTGCACATGCTGGCCGATACAGGCTATACCGAAGTAGAGGGTTATGGCGGCCTGTTTGATGATATGGATGCGTTGCACGCCGGGCTGGATGCATCTGGTCTGCGCATGACCAGCGCCCATGTGGGGCTGGATATGGTGGAAGATGACACCGTTGCCACACTGGCCAAGATCAAGGCACTGGGCTGTGCCAAGGTGTTTGTCCCCTATGTGATGCCCGATGCGCGCCCCACCGATGCGGCTGGCTGGGCGGCGTTTGGGGCGCGGCTGGCGGCGGCGGGCAAGCCGTTCCGCGATGCTGGGCTGACATTCGGCTGGCACAACCACGACTTTGAACTGGTGGCGACAGATACCGGCGCACGCCCACTGGACCTGATTGCCGCCGCGTCTGAGGACCTGATGCTGGAACTGGATCTGGGCTGGGTGCATCGCGCCGGGCACGACCCTGTTGAATGGATCAAGACCTATGCCGGTCGCGTTTCGGCTGTGCACGTCAAGGACATTGCGCGGCCTGGTGAATGCACGGACGAAGACGGATGGGCAGACGTGGGCCAGGGAATCATGGATTGGGCTGCGATCCACGCCGCGTTGCTGGCCGCTGGGGTTGATCACTATGTCGTTGAACATGACAACCCGAGCGATCACCTGCGTTTTGCGCGCCGTAGCCTTGCCGCGATCAAAGATTTCTAAAGGAACATACCCATGACACAGCTAGGCGTCGGCATCATCGGATGCGGCAACATTTCGACGACATATCTGCAATTTGCACCAATTTTCAAATCGCTGGCCCTGCGGGCCGTGGCCGATATCAACATGGATGCGGCGCGTCAGCGCGCGGTAGAATTCGGCGTGCGCGCCGACACGGTGGATGATCTGCTGGCCGCCGGTGATGTGGATGTGATTGTCAACCTGACAATCCCGGCTGTGCATTATGAGGTGACGCGCCGCATCCTCGAGGCGGGCAAACATGCCTATTCAGAAAAACCGTTAGTGCTGACGCTGGACGAAGGCGAGGCGTTGCGCGAACTGGCGGCGGCAAAAAACCTGCGCGTTGGTTCTGCGCCGGACACGTTTCTGGGTGGCGCGCACCAACATGCCCGCGCCGCGATCGACGCGGGCGATGTCGGCCGGATCATCGGCGGCACCTGCCATGTAATGAGCCACGGGATGGAAGCATGGCACCCCAACCCTGATTTCTTTTTTCAGCCCGGTGCTGGCCCGGTTCTGGATATCGGCCCTTATTACATCACCAACCTGATCCAGTTGATCGGGCCGGTTAAATCCGTGGCATCGCTGGCCACGGCCACGTTCAAGGAACGGACCATCGGGAATGGCGCGCGTCTTGGCGAAACGGTGCCTGTCGATACGCCGACAAATATTCACGCGCTGTTGGAATTCGCCAACGGCGCAACCGTGACGCTGGGGGCAAGCTGGGATGTCTGGGCGCACCGCCATGCGAACATGGAACTTTACGGCGCGGACGGGTCGCTGTTCATCCCTGACCCCAATTTCTTTGGTGGCACGGTCGAAATCGGTATGCCGGGCGAAGAAATCACCGCCTTGCCTGAATGGGATCACCCCTTTGGCGTTCCGAACCAGAAAGACCAGGCGAATTACCGCTGCGCCGGGTTGGCCGATATGGCCACTGCGATTGCCGAGGGCCGCGAACACCGCTGCAATATTGATCTGGCCGTGCATGCGGTTGATGTGATGACAGGCATTTTGCGGGCCGGCGCTGAACGCCGGTTTGTCGATCTGACCACCACCTGCGCCCGTCCCGCCGCGCTGTCGCCAGATCAAGCGCGCGCATTGCTTGTCTAGGCGGCGTGCGCTTTTCTGCTGCGCGCTTTGAAAAGAAGCGCGCGGCGACGAAAGTCGTTGCGGAGAGCTTCGCAGATGATGCGGTGGATTTCCGCGTCGTCACGGCCCCCCAAATGTTGCAGGGCGTCAAGGATTTCGGGCGGCAGGCCATGTATAATATGTTTCATGGTCCCGATTCACCACAAATTGGTGAACATTCAGTTAGCCAACTTGCACTTATAACCCTGCATCCTGCGCAATTTGCGCCTTTGATTTACGCGCCCGCTCGGTCGCTGATTTCAACTGCCCGCAGGCGGCCATGATATCTTCGCCCCGCGGCGTGCGAATAGGCGAGGCATAGCCAGCTTTGTAAATGATATCGGCAAAGGCGCGGATGCGGTTGTTCGATGACCGTTTGTAGGGCGCGCCGGGCCATTCGTTGAAGGGGATCAGATTGATCTTGGCGGGGATACCGTCGATCAGCTTGATCAGGCGGCGCGCATCTTCGTCACTGTCGTTGATGCCATCCAGCATGACGTATTCAAAGGTGATCCGCTCGGAATTGCTGACCTTGGGGTAGTCGCGCAAAGCCTCCAGCAATTTTGCCAGGGGCCATTTCTTGTTGATCGGCACCAGCCTGTCGCGCACCTCATCTGTGGTGGCATGAAAGGAAATCGCCAATTGGCACCCGATTTCCTGCGCGGTGCGCGCGATTTCCGGCACGATGCCAGATGTCGAAAGCGTGATCCGGCGACGCGATAACTGAATGCCATCAGGATCCATCGCGATTTTCATCGCGTCACGCACGTTTTCGAAATTATACAGCGGTTCCCCCATGCCCATCAGCACGATGTTGGATAGCAGGCGGGTTTCGTCCTTGGGCGCGCCGGGCACCGGCCATTCACCCAGATCATCACGCGCGACCATCACCTGCCCGATAATTTCACCTGCCGTCAGGTTGCGCACCAGTTTCTGCGTGCCGGTGTGGCAAAACGAACAGGTCAGCGTGCAACCGACCTGGGATGAAATGCACAAGGTGCCGCGATCTGTTTCGGGGATATAGACCACCTCGACCTCGTGACCACCTGCAATGCGCACCAGATACTTGCGGGTGCCGTCGCCGCTGACCTGCCGGGTGACAACCTCGGGGATGGCCACAACGAATGTCCGGGCCAGCATGGCGCGGTAATCCTTGGCCAGATTGGTCATCTGTTCAAAGTCACGCACCCCCCAATGGTAAATCCACTGCCAGATCTGGCCGACGCGCATCTTGGCCTGCCGTTCCGGCGTGCCTGCGGCAATCAGCGCATCACGCATCGCATCGCGTGTCAGACCAACAAGGTTAACAGGCCCCTCCGGCGCTTTGCGCGGAATGGTCAGCACATCTTGGGTAATCGGGGCCTTGATGTCCATGTCGATGCTCCAGTCACAGGATCAAACACGCCATATAGAAGGCGCGGGCCGGTTTCACAAGAAACCCCCGCGTCTTGCGCGCATAAATCTCGCCGCCGGAGGCAGGCGTTTTCCAAAGGAAAATGCGTTTAACCCGCGCAGCGGCTGGCCGCTTCCTCGACCGCGGCGGTAAAGCCAAGCAAGCTAAAGGTGTCTTGCGTCTGGGTGCCACGGCCCGACCGGCCAGTCACAACCGCATCGGCGCCACGTTTCATCGCCTCGACGATTCTTGAATCTTCTTCGGCGCCGGCGGGCCATGCCGTTTCATTTTCGGTAAACATCTGAAATGTCGTGCCGCCGATATCAACCGATACGGTTGACCCGCTGGCAAAAGGATAGCCGCCCGCGAACATCACCTGTCCTGCGACGTTTTGTGCGGGGCGATAAAAGACGATCAGCCGAATATCACCCCGCCGCACGTCCACCGGCGCGCCGTCGCGGGTATTCAGGGTTTCCTTTGGCGCGGAAACGGCCCAGCATTCGTTCGGGTTGGTTTCGACAAACACGCTCCAATCCGTATTTGCCGCAACGCGGTTTGCGCTTTCTTGTGCTGTTGCGGTGCTTGCCGCTGCCAGCGCTGCCAAAACACCGATCATCCGAGAAATTCTAAAAATCATCTTACAGCCTCCAAGCTGTCCTTGCCTCTGGTGCCCCTGTTTTACCTGCGGTGCATCTGTGGGCACCTTTTCGGCTGGCGGGGCGTGTTTCAACTCGATACCCATGGTGGTAGCAAAAAACCGCCCGTCGGGGAAAGCCCCCAAACAACCGGGCAGGTCATCATATGATGACGCAAACAGTCAAAAAGGCGAAAAATGGCAAATACAGTGGATATGGTCGAGGTGTGGCGCGGTGATCTTTTGGAATCGGTGCATCGTGGTCACGCAGTTGTGTGTGATGACACCGGCCAGATTGTCGATGCATGGGGCGATCCGGCGGCGGTGATCTATCCCCGGTCGTCGTGCAAGATGATTCAGGCGTTGCCCTTGGTGGAAAGCGGTGCTGCAGCGGGGTTGTCGGATGAACAGCTGGCGCTGGCCTGCGCGTCGCACAATGGCGCGGCCATCCATACCACCCGCGTGAATGCATGGCTGGCCGAACTGGGGTTGACGGACGATGATTTTCGCTGCGGCCCGCAAATGCCCGATGACCGCACCGCCCGCGAGGCGCTGATTTGCAGCCACGAAAGCCCCTGCCAGGTCCACAACAACTGTTCGGGTAAACACGCAGGGTTTCTGACGCTGAACAAACATTTGCAGGGTGGGCCAGATTACGAAGTGATCGACCATCCGGTGCAGCAGGCCATCAAAGCCGCGTTCGAGGATGTGACACAGCAAACCAGCCCGACCTATGGGATCGACGGCTGTTCAGCCCCCAACCACGCCTGCACGGTGCATGGGCTGGGGCGTGCCATGGCGTTTTTCGCCAGCGCGCACGACCGGTCCGACACCCGCAGTGCAGCCGCGACCAAGCTGATTAATGCGATGATGACCTATCCCGCCCTTGTCGCGGGCGAGGGGCGCGCCTGCACCGACCTGATGCGCGCGATGGATCACAAGGTCGCGGTGAAAACCGGGGCCGAGGGTGTGTTCATCGCGATCATCCCCGAAAAGCGTCTGGGTGTTGCCTTGAAAATCGCCGATGGGGCCACACGTGCCAGCGAAAGCGCAATGGCGGCCATTCTGGTCAAGCTCGGGGTGCTGGACCCCGCGCATCCTGCTGCGATTGCCCGCATGTCGCCGCCCATCACCAACCGGCGTGACAAGGTGACTGGTGCTATCCGCCCTGCCGCCGCTTTGCTGTAAGGAACACCGATGGCCTTTACCCTTGCCACATGGAACATCAACTCTGTCCGTCTGCGCGAAGATATCGTGGCGCGGCTGATGCGCGAAGAAACCCCTGATGTGCTGTGCTTGCAGGAATGCAAAAGCCCGGTGGACAAGATCCCGCTGGATCAGTTTCGCGCGCTTGGTTACACGCATATGGTTGCGCGCGGTCAAAAGGGTTACAACGGTGTCGCGATCCTGTCCAAACTGCCGATCGTCGAGGCGGGCGCAGAGGATTACGCCCAGCTTGGCCATGCCCGCCACATTGCGGGGCAGCTGGAAAACGGCGTGACGATCCACAACTTTTATGTGCCCGCGGGCGGTGACGTTGCAGACCGCGCAGTCAATGAAAAATTTGGTCAGAAACTGGATTATCTGAGCGAAATGCGTGATGCGTTTCATGCTGACCGACCGCAAAAATCCATCCTTGTGGGCGATCTGAACATCGCCCCGCGCGAAGATGACGTCTGGGATCACAAGAAACTGCTCAAGGTGGTCAGCCACACGCCAGTCGAGGTGGACCATCTGGGCGATGTGATGGCGGCGGGTGACTGGGCGGATGTGACCCGCGCCGATATTCCCGATGGCCCGCTTTTCAGTTGGTGGTCTTACCGCGCCGCCGATTGGGATGCGGCTGACAAGGGCCGCAGGCTGGATCATATCTGGGCCACGCCGGACATCAGGAATGCGGCGCATTCCAGCCGGATCCTGCGCGCCGCGCGCGGCTGGGGCAAACCCAGCGATCACGCGCCGGTTTTTGCCACCTTTGACCTTTAGGAGCCAGCGATGACCCTGCCCAGCAAGATGCGCGCCCTGATCCAGTTGCACGACGGTTATGCTGGCACGCAGACTGGCCCTGATATCGACGATATAGCGCCCTTTGTAGCGTTGCGCGACGTGTATGTGCCAACCCCCGGCAAGGGGGAGGCGCTGATCAAGGTGCATCTGGCGGCGGTGAACCCGTCGGACATTCATTTCATCAAGGGCGAATATGGCCAGCCCCGGCGCAAAGGCATCCCTGCCGGGTTCGAGGCCGTGGGCCAAGTTGTGGGTGGCGATACGCCACTGATCGGGCAACGCGTCAGTTTCTTTGCGACCGCGTCAGGCACATGGGCCGAATATGCGCTGACCGATGCCAGCAGGCTTGTGCCTTGTCGCGCCGATCTGGCCGAACCGGATGCGGCGGGCCTGCTGGTCAATCCGCTGACGGCGATTGCTCTGTTTGATGTCGTGCGCGACAGCGGCGCGGACAGTTTTGTGCTGAACGCTGCCGGGTCGCAACTGGGCAAATTGCTGATTGCGCTGGGCCGCGATCACGGGATTAAACCCATCGCGGTTGTCCGGCGTGCGGCGCAGGCAGCCGCATTGCGCGATTTGGGTGCGGCAGAGGTCATTGTAACCGGCGATGCCGACCCATTGGATCAGGCGCGCAACATCTTTAAAACGCTATCGCCACGCGTTCTGCTGGATGCCGTGGGCGACCAGTTCACGGCAGACCTGTTTTTTGCAATGCCCGCCCAAGCGCGGTGGATCAACTATGGGAAACTGGCGACCGAGGCCCCAGTGCTGACGCAACTGGGGCAGTTGATTTTTCAAGGGAAGGAGATCGCTGGCTTCTGGTTGACCCGCTGGCTGCAACAAACCGATCCTGCGCGTATTGCCGAAGCGTTCAGCGATATCCAGAAACGGTTTGTCACAGGCAGATGGGTGACAGACGTTGCCGGGATTGTGCCGCTGTCAGATGCCCTTTCTGGCTTGCCCTTGGCGCTGGTCAAAACCGATGGCAAGGCATTTATTGATCCACGTCAGTAGGTTTGTTGCTCTTTTATTGAAAATCAGGGTGATGATTGCTATTTTACATCTATGCCCTGCGCCGGGGCCATGGCGGCGTTTTATAAGGAGGACGATGCACTGTCTCTTTCCACCACGGCTGCTGATGCAGTCAACGCAGGGGTTCACGTCATGAAAGCCCTGAAAACCGCGAACAGCGAAGCTTTGCTGGCCGCTGTGTTGAAATCCCTGGACGACGACAAAGCAGAAGATGTCGTGCAGATCAATCTGCGCGGGAAATCCGAAATGGGTGACTACATGGTCATCGCATCTGGTCGGTCCACGCGGCAGGTGACCGCAATTGCCGAAAAGCTGGCGGACCGGCTGAAGCAGGAATTTGGGGTGATCGCCAAGACCGAAGGCAAAGACACCGGTGACTGGGTGCTTGTCGATGCGGGCGACGTGATCATCCATATTTTCCGGCCCGAAGTGCGCGAATTCTACCAGTTGGAAAAGATGTGGCAGCCCGGGGTCGTGACACCGGCCTGATGCGTGTGCATATTTGCGCCGTGGGTCGGCTGCGGCAGGGCCCAGCGCGTGACCTTTACGATGATTACTTGACCCGGTTCGACCGGACAGGCAGAGCGCTGGCGATTGGCCCTGCGCAATTGATTGAGGTTGAGGATAAAAAGGGCGGTGGCATGGCGGCCGAGGCTGTTTTACTACAGCGCGCTATTCCTGACGGGGCATTGATCTGCGCGATGGATGAGCGCGGCAAGATCCTGTCATCGCCCGATTTTGCCCACCAGCTGGCCGCGTGGCGCGATCAGGGGCGGCAGGATCTGGCGTTCGTGATCGGCGGGGCTGATGGGATCGACCCGGCCCTGCGCACGCAAGCGGATACCAGCCTGAGCTTTGGCAAAATGGTCTGGCCGCATATGTTGGTGCGGGTCATGCTGTCAGAGCAGCTTTATCGGGCGGCGTCCATCCTTGCCGGATCGCCCTATCATCGGGTGTGATGCCGCCTCCGGCGGGAGTTTTTTGGCCAAGATGAAGGGGGATGCTGTTCCCCTTGGGCCAGCGATCGGATAAGTTGAAACCAGCAGAAAAAGGAGCGGTCTGATGTCGGTGCCAAAGCCTGTTGTTCTTTGCATCCTGGATGGTTGGGGTTTGCGTGACGAAACAGAAGGCAACGCGCCCATGCTGGCCCATACGCCAAATTTCGATGCGGTGATGCGCGGCCCCCATGCGCAGCTGGTGACCCATGGTCATGATGTGGGTTTGCCCGCTGGCCAGATGGGCAATTCCGAGGTTGGGCATACCAACATCGGTGCAGGCCGGATTGTGGCAATGGACCTTGGCCAGATTGAAATGGCGGTTGCGGACGGGTCTTTTGCCAAGCAAGAGGCAATTGTGCGCTTTATTGAAAAACTGAAGGCGACCGGTGGGGCGGCCCATTTGATGGGTGTCGTGTCTGATGGCGGCGTGCATGGGCATCTGGATCACATCGCTGCGGCCGCTGTGGCGATGACGCAGGCCGGTGTGCCAGTGATCATTCACGCGATAACCGACGGGCGTGACGTAGCCCCGTCATCTGCGCTGGGTTTCATGGCGCGCCTGCAAAGCCAATTACCTGCGGCCGCAAAGATTGCGACTGTAATCGGGCGCTATTACGCCATGGACCGCGACAACCGCTGGGACAGGGTCAAGACTGCCTATGATGCGATGGTCATGGGGCAGGGCGCACGGGCCGCCACGCCAGAGACTGCGATTGAGGCGGCTTATCAAGCGGGCAAGACAGATGAGTTCATTCCGGCTACGGTGATCGGCGATTATGCAGGCTTTGCCCCGGGTGATGGCCTGTTCTGTCTGAATTTCAGATCTGACCGGGCGCGTGAAATTCTGGCGGCAATCGCCGCGCCGGATTTCTCTGGATTTGACCGGACGCAGCAAGAACTTGCCGCGCTGCTTGGGATGGTCAGCTATTCAGACCAGCACGACGTATGGTTTGATGCCGTTTTTCCCAAGCGGGACCTTCAAAATACACTTGGTGAATGGGTGGCCAAACACGGGTTGCGTCAATTCCGGTTAGCCGAGACAGAAAAATATCCGCATGTGACTTTTTTCCTGAACGGGGGCAAGGAAGTGCCGGAAACAGGCGAGGACCGGCATATGCCAAAATCGCCGGCGGTTGCCACCTATGACCTTCAGCCAGAGATGTCCGCATCAGAGGTGACTGCAGCCTTTGTAAAGGCGATTGGTGATGGATATGACCTGATCGTAACCAACTATGCCAACCCTGATATGGTGGGGCATACGGGTGATATCGGCGCTGCGGTCAGGGCTTGCGAGGCCGTGGATGCTGGTTTGGGGCAAGTGTTGGGCGCCTTGCGGGCGGCAGGTGGGGCCATGGTGCTGACGGCTGATCATGGCAATTGTGAAATGTTGATCGACCCTGACACAGGTGGCGCGCACACTGCCCATACGCTGAACCCCGTGCCTGTCGCCCTGATCGGGGGACCGGAGGGCGTGCGGTTGCGTGACGGCCGGTTGGCTGATCTTGCGCCGACGCTGCTGGATTTGATGGGGCTTGAACAGCCGCCGGAAATGACAGGGCGCAGTCTGATCGTCAGATGAGGCTTGCCGCGCTTTTGATTTTGCTTGCGCTTCCTTTGGCGGCACAGGTGACAGAGGACGCTGCGCAAACGCCTGCGGAAAAGCTGGAGTCGGCCCAGGCCCGCCTGACTGCGGCTGAAACTACACGCGACCGCGTTGCAGCCCTGACTGCGACGGTGCAGGCCTATGAGGCGGGTCTGGCCGCCTTGCGGGATAGTTTGCGCCAAGCGACGGCCCAAGAGGCCGTGGTGGCGGATGATCTGGCCCGTAATCGGGCGCAAACGGCGACCTTGCTAGGGGCGTTGCAGGCAATCAGCCGCACCCCGCTGCCAGTGCAGATGACCCACCCAAACGGGCCACGTGATGCGGTGCGCGCAGGCATGATCGTGGCGGATTTGACACCTGCGCTACAGGCGCAGGCGGCCATACTGGCGGCGCAGGTCGCTGAATTGAACCGTTTGCGAGGGCTACAACAGGACGCGATTGCAATGCTGACAGACGGGCTGCGTGGGGCGCAGACAGCGCGTGCGGATCTGGGGCAGGCTATCGCGCAGCGCACGGATTTGCCGCGCCGGTTTGAAGAGGATCCGGTCCAGACAGCTCTTTTATTGGCCAGCACTGATACGCTTGCCGCTTTTGCTGACCGGTTGGCAGCTGTCGCCCCCAATGTGCAGGCCGCGATGACGCCAACGGGTGATTTGCCGCTGCCGGTCGCTGGCGCGGTCACGGTGCTGGAAGACCAGCCCGGGGTGATGGTTCGCGCCGCGCCACGTGCGCTGGTGACGGCGCCTGTTGCCGCGACGATCCTGTTTCGCGGGCCGCTTCTGGATCATGGCACAGTCATCATCCTTGAACCTGCCGCAGATGTGCTATTTGTCTTGTCAGGGCTGGCAGAGGCTTTTGGTGAGCCCGGTGAAATCGTGGATGCTGGCGCGCCGCTGGGGCTTTTGGGGGGGGAACAGGTGGGTGTTGACGGTATTTTGAACCAAGCAGATACCGTAGACCCGTCGCAGCCCCTTTATATCGAGGTCAGGGACGGGCAAAGTCCCATTGATCCGGGCGTCTGGTTTGCGATCAACAAGGAATAGGAAACGGGCATGAATAAGTTGATATTGGCTGCTGTTGGTGGTGCTGCTCTGGGGTTGGTCGTCAGTAGCCAGCTGGCCGGGCCGCTTTTGGCGCAAGAGGCCAAAAACAACGCGAGCGTTTATGAACAGCTGGATCTTTTTGGCGATATCTTTGAGCGTATCCGCGCCGGATACGTCGAGCAGGTTGATGACAAAAAACTGATCGAAGCTGCCATCAACGGGATGCTGACCTCGCTTGATCCGCATTCCAGCTATTTGTCTGCTGATGATGCAGCGAAAATGCGTGTGCAGACGTCGGGCGAATTCGGGGGGCTGGGCATCGAGGTGACGCAGGAAGACGGCTGGGTCAAGGTCGTGTCGCCGATGGATGGCACCCCTGCGGATGCGGCGGGAATCCTTGCGGGCGATTATATTACGTCGGTCAATGGCGAAAGCGTGCTGGGGCTGACACTGGATCAGGCGGTTGACCTGATGCGCGGTCCTGTCGGGTCGGAAATTATCATCACTGTCGTGCGTGATGGTGAGGGGGAACCGTTCGATGTGTCGCTGATCCGTGACACGATCAAATTGACCGCAGTGCGCACCCGGACAGAAGGCAACGCGATTGTCTTGCGGGTGACAACCTTCAACGAACAAACCTATCCCAATCTGCGTGACGGGTTGGCCGAACAAGTCGCCGACGCTGGCGGGGTCGAGAATGTGGACGGTATTGTGCTGGATTTGCGCAACAATCCCGGCGGGCTGTTGAACCAGGCAATTTTCGTCTCGGATGCGTTTCTGGATGCAGGTGAAATCGTGTCCACCCGTGGGCGCGAATTGACCGATGGCGAACGCTTCAACGCCACAGCTGGTGATTTGGCCCAAGGCAAGCCGATTGTGGTGCTGATCAACGGTGGCTCTGCTTCGGCATCCGAGATTGTCGCCGGGGCTTTGCAGGATCACCGCCGTGCGATCATTGTGGGTACAAATTCCTTTGGCAAGGGATCTGTGCAGACTGTTGTGCCGCTGCGTGGGGATGGCGCGATGCGCCTTACGACTGCACGGTATTACACGCCGTCGGGCCGGTCTATTCAGGCTTTGGGCATTTCACCAGACATCATCGTGCAACAGCCCCGGCGTAGCGCTGCCGGTGTCGAAGATGATACCGATGCGCCACAGCCCCGGGCCGAGGCTGATTTGCGTGGGTCTCTGCGCAATGACAGCCTGTCCGAGGATGAAATCCGCCAGATCGAAGAGGATCGCGCCCGCGCCGAAGCTGCGGCCCAACTGCGTGAGGATGATTATCAACTGGCCTATGCGATTGATATTCTCAAGGGGTTGAACGCCTTGGGTCCGATCAATGGAAATGGCAACTAGGCAAGGTAAAGTCGGGCAGGCTGAAACCCGCCCGACGTTTCCGCATCCCATGGTGCATACGTCAGCATTATTGACTTAGCTGCGTAACTTGGCAATGTCGGCGGCGTGCTTGCAGTTTGGGGGCTTGAATGGACTGGCAACAGGTTTTTGCATCGCGTATTGCGCGGATGAAGGCGTCAGAGATACGCGAACTTCTCAAGCTGCTTGACCAGCCTGATATCATATCCTTTGCGGGCGGCATTCCAGACCCTAAATTATTTCCCGCTGCCGCCTTTCAGGACGCATTCAATGGGATATTTTCAAGTGGTGCAGGGGTTGAGGCGCTGCAATATTCTGTCAGCGAAGGCTATGGGCCGCTACGCGACTGGATTGCGGGTCAAATGGGCGAACTGGGTGTGCCTTGCACCCGCGACCACATTCTGATCACATCAGGATCACAACAGGCGCTGGATTATCTTGGCAAACTGATGTTGTCGCCCGGTGATACCGCGTTGGTCGGCTGGCCCACCTATCTGGGCGCGCTGGGGGCGTTCAACGCCTATGAACCCCGCTTTGACCGGCTTGCACCGCAAGGCAACCGCCCTGCACATGATTACGCCGATGCGGCAGTGGCGCAGGGTGGGCGGGTAAAATTTGCTTATATGTCCGTTGATTTTGCCAATCCCACGGGGGAAACTTTGGACCTTGCTGCGCGTGAACGGATGATTGATCTGGCCGATGGTTTAGGCATCGCACTGATCGAGGATGCCGCCTATCAGGTGCTGCGCTATGACGGCGACGCGATCCCGCCGATTCTGGCGCTGGAAATCGCCCGCAAAGGAAGCATCGAGGATTGCCGGACGATCTATTGCGGCAGTTTTTCCAAATCGCTGGCACCGGGGTTGCGGGTGGGGTGGGTTTGTGCGGCCACATCGGTGATCAGCCAGCTTGTGCTAATGAAACAGGCCGCCGATCTGCATTCATCGACCATCAACCAGATGGCGATTGCACGGGTCGCCCGCGATATTTTCACCACCCATGTCGCCATGTTGCGCGACACCTATCGCGCGCGACGCGATGCGATGCTTGCGGCCCTGTCATCCCACATGCCGCCCGGGGTGACATGGACAAAGCCACAGGGCGGCATGTTCATCTGGTTGACCCTGCCGGCCGATACGGACGGGGCTGACTTGCTGGCGCGATCCTTGAAAACCCAGCGCGTCGCGTTTGTGCCGGGCCGCGCGTTTCATGCCGATGGGTCGTGCGGAAACACGATCAGGCTCAGCTTTTCGCTCGCTGACCCGGCGACGATCAACGAAGGCATCAGGCGGCTGGGCGCGTTGTTGTCGGCCTAGGCCTTGGCGCGGGCACCGGTCGGGTCATAGAAGGGTTTCAACTGTGCCTTGGCCCGCACGCGTGTGCCCATCACGTCGATGGTATAGGTGCTGGTCAGCACCTGTTCTGCGGTTTCACCCTTGCATGGGACATAGCCCAAGCCCAGCGCCGCCCCCAGATGGTGACCATAGCCCCCCGATGTCAGATGCCCCACAACCTGCCCGTCGCGCAGGATCGGTTCGTTATGATACAGCAGCGGTTCGGGATCGGTCAGCATGAATTGCACCAGTCGCCGGTCCATCCCCGCATCCCGCTTGCGCAGCACCGCGTCGCGCCCGATGAACGCGGGCTTGTCGGTTTTCACGGCAAAGCCCAGCCCTGCCTCTAGCACGTGATCTTCGCAGGTGATGTCATGGCCGAAATGGCGGAACCCTTTTTCCATCCGCGCGCAATCCATCATATGCATCCCGCACAGCTTTAGTCCCATATCAGCGCCAACCGCATGGAGTGTCTCGAACACATGGGTGGCCATGTCGGTGCTGATATACACCTCCCAGCCAAGTTCGCCCACATAGGTCACGCGGTGGACGCGGGCGACGGCCATACCGATTTCAATCTTTTGCGCGGTGCCAAAGGGGTTGGTGGCGTTGGAAAAATCATTGGGTGATACCTTTTCCAACAAGGCGCGACTGTTCGGCCCCATGATGGCCAGCACAGCCTCGCCTGCTGTCACGTCTGTTATCACAACGTTGAAATCACCGGCATGGCGCTGCATCCATGTCTGGTCGGCCAGCCGTGTGGCTGCAGGTGTCACCACCAGATAGGCGGTGTCGGACAGGCGGGTGATGGTCACATCCGCCTCGATTCCGGCACGCGTGTTCAAAAACTGGCTATAGACGATCCGGCCCACCGGCACGTCATATTGACCGCCCGCGATATGGTTCAAAAATGACGTGGCATCGCGACCCTCGACCCTGATTTTGCCGAATGACGACATGTCATACATACCGATGTTGCTGCGCACGGCCGCCAGCTCTTTGGCGGTATTGCCAAAGAAATTCTGCCGTTTCCACGAATATGCGTAGGCCGGGTCTTGACCCGGGGCAGCGAACCAGTTCGCCCGTTCCCACCCAGCCAGTTCGCCCATGACAGCGCCATGATCCAGCAAGTGCTGATGGAACGGCGTGCGCCTGATCCCGCGCGCGGTGGCCTTTTGCCGATAGGGGAAATGGTCGGCATAAAGCAGACCCAGCGTTTCCTTTGACCGCTCAAACAGATAGGTCTTGTTGCCTTGAAACGGCTGCATCCGCGAAATATCCACATCGCCCAGATCGAACGGTTTTTCGCCCGCATCCATCCATTGCGACAGCGCCATGCCCGCACCACCCGCCGATTGAATCCCGATCGAGTTGAAGCCAGCGGCGACCCAGACATTGTCCATCTCGGGGGCCAGCCCCAAATGATAGGCATCGTCGGGCGTGAAACTTTCGGGGCCGTTGAAAAACGTCTGTATCCCCGCCTCGGCCAGCATCGGCATCCGGTTCACGGCCTGTTCAAGGATCGGTTCAAAGTGGTCGAAATCCTCGGGCAGTTGGTCAAATTCGAAATCGGCGGGGATACCGCCCATCCCCCATGGTTTGGCGTTGGGTTCAAACGCACCCAGCAGGATCTTGCCCGCGTCTTCCTTGTAATACGCGCATTCGTCCGGCACCCGCAACACGGGCATTTGGGTCAGTCCGGCAATCGGTTCGGTCACGATGTAGAAGTGTTCGCAGGCATGCAGCGGCACGTTGACGCCCGCCATCCGCCCCACCTGATGCCCCCACATGCCGGCGCAATTCACAATCATGTCGCAGGCTATACGGCCTGTTTCGCTGCCATTGGTCCATTCCACCGAAGTCACACGCCGTCCCGCGCGATTGATCGCGGTCACCGCCGTCTGTTCGGCCACGACCGCCCCACGCTGACGCGCGCCCTTGGCCAGTGACAGCGCGATATTGGACGGGTCGCCTTGCCCGTCCAGCGGCAGATAGACACCACCGGTCACGCCTTCGATATTCAGATGTTCATAGCGTTTCTTGACCTCATCCGGCGAAATCTCTTCGATCTCGACGCCAAAGGCGCGGGCCATGCCGGCAGAGCGGGTGATCTCTTCCAGTCGTTCATCTGTCAGCGCGACGGTGATCGACCCGCAGCGGCGAAACCCTGTGGCGACACCTGTTTCGACCTCTAGCCGACCATAGAGTTCCTGCGAATATTTGGCGAGCTTGGTCATATTTGCCGTTGCGCGCAATTGCGCGATCAGGCCGGCGGCATGCCACGTGGTGCCGGATGTCAGTTGCTTGCGTTCCAACAGAATAACGTCCTGCCAGCCCAATTGCGTCAGGTGATAAGCGACGGAACAGCCGATCACCCCGCCGCCAATAATCACCACGCGCGCGCGATCAGGTAACATCATACCACCTTGTGTCCAGCGTCATGGATGGCCTGTGCCAGCCGTGCGATATGGGCTGGCCCGACCTCGCAACAACCGCCGACGATGGTGGCACCCTGATTGATCCAGCCCATGGCGATGGCGGCATAGGCATCGGGGCCAAGATCGGTGCGGGCGGTTAGGCTATCCACGGTTGGCTTGGCTTTCAAAAAATCATTGCTGATCCGGGTGAACCCGTTGGCATATGCCCCGACAGGCAGATCACCCTGTGCAAGCACATCCAGCGCGGTGGTGATCGCCTCGGGGGCGGAACAATTCACCAGCAGGGCGGCGGCCCCATCCGCCACGGCCAGCACATCGGCCAAGGGCTCGCCAGACCGCAGGCGCGTGCCGTCGCTGTCATCCACCGTCATGGACAGCCAGACGGGTTTGCCCGCCGCTTGCGCGCCTTCCAGCACGGCGCGGGCATGGGCCACTGATGCAATGGTTTCGCAGATAATTAGATCGACATGCGGCGCCAGCAATTCCGCGATTTCGGTATATTTCGCCACGGCGGTCGCATGATCGGGGTGCAGGTCAGGGCGATAGGACGCAAACAGCGGGCCGATGGACCCGGCGATGCGCTGATCTGTAATTGCGGCTTTTGCCTCGGCCACGGCGGCCAGATGCAGGGCGGCAAATTGGCCTGCAAGTGGCGTGCCTTCCAGCCTGTCATGGTGAATGGCATAGGTGTTGGCGGTATGCACGGTCGCCCCTGCATCGCGGTAATCGGCATGCACGGCGCTGACCAGACCGGGGTGGTCGATCATGACCTGGGTGGACCACAGCGGCGTGGGCGCATCACCGGCGCGATGCACCAGTTCCTGCCCCATGCCACCGTCCAACAGGGTAATATCCGTCATGCGCGCATCCTTTCATTGGTGGGATCCCAGAGGGGGTGATCGGCTCCTACGGTGGCGGCAAAGCGATCACCATAGATTTCCACAGCGACCTTGGTGCCAGGCACGGCAAGATCGGCGCGCAACATTCCCAGCGCGATGGATTTGTTGACGCGGTAACCCCACGCCCCCGATGTGGTTTCGCCCACCACCGTGCCATCGTGCCAGATCGTTGACATATAGGGCGCATCGCAGGGGCCGGGGTCATCCAGCGTCAGCGCGACAAATCGTTTGGCGACACCGCGCTGCTGTTCAGCCAACAGGGCAGCCTTGCCGGGAAAATCGGGTTTGTCGAATTTGATGAACCGTTCCAGCCCGCCTTCCAGCATGGAATAATCGGTGCTCAGGTCGCCCTTCCACGCGCGATACCCTTTTTCGATCCGCAGGGCGTTCAGCGCGAACATTCCGAAAGGTGTGGCTCCTCCATCAAGGATCGCATCATATATTGCAGGGGCGTCTTCATTTGCGCAATGCACCTCCCAGCCCAGCTCACCTGCAAAAGACACACGCAGCAGGACACACGGCTTGCCACAGACCTGCGCCTCTTGAAACGACAGCCACGGGAAGGTCAGGTCAGCATCGGTCAGGGAGGCCAGAATGTCGCGGGCCTTTGGTCCCGTCACCAGCAGACATTCGTAATTGGCGCTGCGGTCTTGGACGCGGACCCCTTCAGGCAGATCACGCAGCAGAACATCGCGGTCGTGCCATTGCGCGACCGAGGCTGTAATCAGCCAGATCTCATCGTCGCTTTGCGGGATCACCGACATTTCCGTCAGGATGCGGCCGCGGTCATCGGGGAAATAGGCCAGCCCGACGCGCCCCGGTTTTGGCAGAGTGGATGCGGTCAGCCGATCCACATGTGCCCGCGCGCCGGGGCCTTTGACGGTAAAGCGGGTAAAGCCCGAAATGGCAATGACGCCCGCAGCATCGCGCACAGCGGCACATTCTGCGGCAATGCGGGGTTGCCATGGGCCATTGCGTTCCCATGTCTGGGTCGCGGCCTCGGATGTGTCATCGCCAGCTTGCGCAAACCAGTTTGCACGTTCCCAGCCGTTGTAGGCCCCCATGACGCCGCCAAGCGCCTTTATCCTGTCGTGCACCGGCGACAGCCGCCTGTCACGCCCTGCGGGCCATGTGTGATGGGGGAAATGCATTGCATATTCGTGGCCATAGGTTTCCACCGCCTTGGCATGGCAATAGCCGGGGTCGGTGTAATCGGTATAGCGGCGCGGATCGCAGGCCCACATGTCCCATTCCGGCTGGCCATCGACGATCCATTCCGCCGCAACCTTGCCGGCGCCCCCGCCTTGGGTGATGCCAAAGGTGAAGACGCAAGCCTCGAATGCATTTTTCACCCCCGGCATTGGGCCAAGCAGGGGCAGGCCATCGGGGGCATAGGGGATCGGGCCGTTGATCACGCGGCCCACGCCCGCCGTCCCAAGGATCGGAACGCGGGCCATTGCATCCTCGATATACCATTCCAGACGGTCCAGATCGTCGGGGTAAAGCTGAAAACTGAAATCCTCTGGCTGCGGGTCATCGGGCGTGACCCAATGCGCGCGGCAGTTGCGTTCATAGGGGCCAAGGTTCAGCCCGTTCTTGTCCTGCCGCAGGTAATAGCTGCTGTCGACATCGCGCAGCAATGGCACCTTGCGGCCATTTGCGGCGGTCCATGCAGCCAGTTCGGGGATTTCCTCGGTCAGGAAAAACTGATGCGACATGGTAACCATCGGCACCGTGCGCCCGCCATAAGGCTTGAACCATTCGCCAACGCGCTGGGCATAGTATCCGGCGGCATTCACCACCTTTTCACAGGCGATATCGCCTTTGTCCGTGTGCACGACCCAGCCATCGGGCGTCTGGGTCACGCCGGTTGCCGGACAAAACCGTTCAATGCGTGCCCCCATCTGGCGCGCGCCCTTGGCCAGTGCCTGTGTCAGTTGTGCGGGGTCAATATCACCATCATCGGGATCGTATAGCGCGCCCGCCAGGTCATGCGTTTCCAGAAACGGATAGGCCGCCTGCGCCTCATCGGGCGTCATCAGCGACAGGTTCAGCCCTTGATAATTGCCCATCCCCTTGGCGCGGGCGAATTCTTGCATCCGTTCGGTGCTGTGTGCCAGCCGGATCGATCCGGTGACATGGTAATTCATCGGATAATCCACCTCTGCCGCCAGCCCTTTGTACAGGCCCAGCGAATAACGCTGCATGTTCATCACCGCCCAGGACGTGCTGAATGACGGGCAATTGCCTGCGGCGTGCCACGTGGACCCGGCAGTCAGTTCGTTCTTTTCCAGCAGCACACAATCAGTCCAGCCTTTCTTGGCCAGATGATACAAGGTCGACACACCGACCACACCGCCACCAATGATCACAACGCGAGCTGAAGTTGGGAATTCGGACATATTCCAGCGCCTTTCTAATAAATGGGGGGGGAAATCACCCAAATGATGTCGCAGGTTTCATGATAGGGGTTCGCCCAGCGGAAAGGTTCACCGCGCAGGCGGAAGCTGTCGCCTTTGCCAAGTTGGAACAGATCACCGTCGACCCACAAATCGAACCGGCCCGCCACGATATAGCCGATTTCCTGCGTCGGGCGTGTCAGTGCTGTATCCAATGTGGCACCGGGGGCGAAACTTGAATGGATGACCTCAAAATCATCGGTCAGGTCGGGCGACAGCAAGCCCTCGACCAGACCCGGGGTGCGTGATCCGATGGGGCGGCGGGCATTTGCGCGGACGATTCGGCCATTTTCGCGCGGGGTCGCATTACGCTGGATCAGGCTGGATACGGACACATCCAGCGCCCGCGCCAGATCGCACAGATCATCCTGAGAGGGTTCGGAAATGCCCCGTTCGACCTGACTGAGCCAACCAACCGAGCGGCCCAGTGGTTGTGCTAAATCCTGCAGGGTCAGTGCGCGCGCCTTGCGCAGGGCCCGCACATCCGCACCCAATGTGCGCGCCTCTTTCGGAAGATCATGCAGCATGGCATCTCGTGTGAAAAAATTTCCTTGATTTTCACCATGTCACGCACGTATGAAATTTCAAAGCAAAATTTCATATACCTTCTTTTGTTCAAAAATACCTCCGCCGGAGGCATCAAAGTTTTTCAAAGGTCGCCGCCAGCACCGTTGCCAGACCCTCTGCGTCAGTTCGGTCAAATGCATTGGGGCGGTCGCTGTCGATATCAAAGACGGCGATCAGTTTGCCTGCACTGTTCCACACCGGCAGGACAAGTTCCGACCGTGTCGAGGACGCACAGGCAATATGGCCGGGAAAGGCAGCGACATCAGGAACCAATTGCACTTGTCCGGTTCGGGCAGCAGCCCCGCAGACGCCCCTGTCAAAGGGAATAACAAGGCAACCATGCCCGCCCTGATAGGGGCCGATTTTCATCAGTTCTGGCCCCACAACGCGGTAAAACCCGGTCCAGTCGAACCTGTCGTCGCTGTGGTGCACCTCGCAGGTGACGGTGGCCATCAGTGCGATGGGGTCGTCTTCGCCCTGGGTCAGTGCGGCGATGGCTTGCGCAAGGGTCGTGTAATCAACGCGCATGTCGTGCCTTTTGCAATTGTTGTTGAGGGTTTTCACCCCCGCCCCTATGGGGCGTCCACCAGAGGATATTTATACGCGGAATAAGCGGTCAGGGGCGTTCGATGGCGATGGCCGTGCCTTCGCCGCCGCCGATGCAGATCGCGGCGACGCCACGTTTCAAACCGCGGGTTTCCAGCGCGTTCAGCAGGCTGACGATGATCCGTGCGCCGGATGCGCCGATCGGGTGACCCAGCGCGCAGGCGCCGCCGTTCACGTTGATCTTGTCGCGGGGGATATTCATTTCGCGCATAAAGGCCATCGGCACAACGGCAAAGGCTTCGTTCACTTCCCACAGGTCCACATCATCGACCGACCAGCCGATCCGGCCCAGCAGTTTTTGCGCGGCAGGAACGGGGGCCGTCGTGAACCATCCCGGTGCCTGCGCGTGGCTGGCATGCCCCAGGATACGCGCGCGGATGTAAGTTGCGTTTTCGCCAGCGGCCAACACCAATGCCGCTGCCCCATCCGAAATGCTGGATGAATTTGCCGCAGTGACCGTTCCGCCGTCGCGAAAGGCAGGTTTGAGCATCGGGATTTTTTCGGGCCGTGCCTTGGCGGGTTGTTCGTCGGCGGTGATGACGGTCTCGCCCTTGCGGCTGTGCACTGTCACAGGTGTGATTTCAGAGGCGAAGCCACCGTTTGCTTCGGCGGCCAGCGCGTTTGACAGGGACGCCAGCGCATATTCATCCTGATCGGCGCGGGTGAACTGGTATTTCTCGGCGCAGTCTTCGGCAAAGGTGCCCATCAGGCGGCCCTTGTCATAGGCGTCTTCCAAGCCGTCAAGGAACATGCTGTCGATCACCTTTTGATGTCCGATTCGCGCGCCTGACCGCATCTTGGGCATCAGGTAGGGGGCGTTTGTCATGCTTTCCATGCCGCCTGCGATCATCACCTGCGCGCCGCCCAATGCGATCTGATCAAAGGCGAACATCGCCGCTTTCATGCCTGATCCGCACATCTTGTTCAGGGTTGTCGCGGGCACATCTTCGCCAAGGCCCGCGGCAAAACCGGCCTGCCTTGCCGGGGCTTGCCCTTGACCTGCGGGCAACACGCAGCCCATCAGCACTTCGTCCACGGTGGTGACACCCGCGCCCGCCATCGCAGCACGGATCGCGGCACCGCCCAGTGTCGGGGCATCAACATCGGTGAAAACACCTTGAAACCCACCCATCGGCGTGCGGGCGGCACCTGTGATATAGACGTCTTTCATTGGTCATCCTCCGTTTGGTGCAGTCTATGTTGTGCCCCGTGAAAGGAAAAGCCCCAAGGGGTTATCCCATCGCGCCTACGGCGTAGTGGAAAATATCACATTGTGATTGCACCTGCCGGGCAACAACGTAGTTTCTGGCAAGAGGATAAGGGGGGAACACTATGCGCGATTTTCATAAGCCCGGCCGATCGGCTGTTTTTGTCAGTAACGGGGTCTGTGCCACGTCACACCCGCTGGCGGCAAAGGTTGCGGTGCAGATGTTGGAATCGGGCGGCAACGCTGTTGATGCGGCCATCGCCGGGGCGGTCTTGCTGGGGATTTGTGAACCGCAGATGACGGGCATCGGGGGGGATTGCTTTGTCTTGCTGACGCCCCCGGGTGAAGACCGCGTTGTTGCGCTGAACGGATCGGGCCGTGCGCCGGCAGGGCTGGATGCGGCAATTTTGCGCGACAAGGGGCAAAGCGTGATCGCGCCCTATTCTGCCGATGCGGTTACTGTGCCGGGGGCGATTGATGCGTTTTGCCAGCTGTCCAGGGATTGGGGCAAGCTGGGGCTGAAGGCCACGCTGGCCCCTGCCATCCATTATGCCGAAACCGGCGTGCCGGTTGCGCCGCGCGTGGCGTCGGACTGGGCGCAGTCGGTGGGCAACCTGTCGGGCCATGCGCGCGATCTGTTCCTGATGGGGGGCGCTGCGCCCGCACCGGGCCAGATGTTCGCCGCCCCCGGTCAGGCAAAGGTGTTGCGCCGCATCGCCATGGAGGGGCGCAAGGGGTTCTACGAAGGCGAAATCGCCGAGGATATGGTCGCCAGTCTGAATGCACTGGGCGGCACCCATACGCTGGATGATTTTGCCGCGACCGCCTGCGATTACACCGACCCGATCACGGGTGGCTATGGCGGGCTGGACCTTTATGAACATCCGCCGAACGGGCAGGGGGCGACGGCGATCCTGTTGCTGAACATTCTGAAACATTTTGATATTGCGGGTATGGACCCGTGGGGTGCAGAGCGCGCCCATATCGAGGCAGAGGCGACCAAGCTGGCCTATGATACGCGCAACCGTTTTATGGCGGACCCCGATCATATGACGCGGGCCGATTATATGCTTGCCCCTGAAACAGCCGCAAAACTGGCTGCACTGATCGACCCGGCCAAGGTGATGCCCGCTGCCGTCCCGGGGGCCGAGGCCGTGCATAAGGATACCGTCTATATCACCGTGGTGGACAAGGACCGCATGGCGGTTTCGCTGATCTATTCGGTATTCCATTCCTTCGGGTCGGGCATCGCGTCGGACAAATTCGGCATATTGTTCCAAAACCGTGGCGCCGGCTTTACCTTGACACAAGGCCACCCGAATGAGGCGAAAGGCGGCAAACGCCCGATGCATACGATCATTCCCGGTCTGCTGAAAAAAGACGGCAAACCCTATATGCCGTTCGGGGTTATGGGCGGGCAATACCAATCCACGGGCCACGCCCGTTTCGTTTCCAACGTCACCGATTTTGGCCTGTCCCCGCAGGATGCGATTGATGCGCCGCGGTGTTTTGCGGATGGCGATGTGCTGAACGTGGAAAACGGTTATGCCGACGCGGTCAAGGCGGAACTGGCGGCGCTGGGCCACAATGTGCAGACACCGGAAACCGCCATCGGCGGGGCGCAGGCGATCATGATTCACGACAGTGGCGTGCTCGAGGCGGGCAGCGACCCGCGCAAGGATGGCTGTGCGATCGGATATTAGGCGCTGGCGCGGCGATGACACGATGCGGCCCGTGTCAATTGCGCGCGCGCAATGACGGGCCCTATGCTGTTCGGTTAAGCTGACCGCACGTATCCGTGACGTCTCAAGGCGGAAAGCACGGGGATCTTGCCAAGTAAAGGAGAATGACAACATGTTCGATTTTTCAGAAAAAACCGCCATCGTAACTGGTGCGGCTTCGGGGATTGGCGCGGCGATTGCGCATGAACTGGCCGCGGCTGGGGCGACGGTGATTGTTTCTGACCTGCGCGCAGATGGCTGTGACGGGGTCGTCAAAGACATCCGTGATCGTGGCGGCAAGGCGCTGGCCTATGCTGCCGATGTGGGTGATCCTGCCGCGATGGAGGCGCTTGTGGCCTTTGCAGAGGCTGAAACGGGCGCGTTGCACCTTGCCGTCAATAACGCCGGGATCGGTGGCGCGCAGGCCCCGGTTGGTGAATATCCGTTGGAATCCTGGGCGCAGGTGATCAACGTCAACCTGAATGGCGTGTTCTACGGCATGCGCTATCAGATTCCCGCGATGGAACGCGCGGGCGGTGGCGCGATCGTCAATATGGCGTCGATTCTTGGCAGTGTCGGGTTTGCCCATTCATCGGCCTATGTCGCCAGTAAACATGCCGTTCTGGGCCTGACCAAGACCGGCGCAATGGAATATGCGCAAAAGGGCATACGCATCAACGCGGTCGGTCCAGGCTTTATCCAGACGCCGCTGCTGACTGATAATCTGGATCAGGACATGCTGGATGGGTTGGCGGGAATGCACCCCATCGGGCGCATCGGCACACCAGAGGAAGTATCGGCGCTGACCTGTTTCCTGCTGTCGGATCGTGCGAGCTTTATCACTGGCAGTTACCATCTGGTCGATGGGGGCTATACCGCGCCCTGACGCTTAGCGCAGGGTCATGTGGCGGTTTACGTCCTTGTAGAGCAGGTAACGAAACGGCCCCGGCCCGCCTGCGTAACAGGCTTGCGGGCAAAAGGCGCGCAGCCACATGAAATCGCCTGCCTCGACCTCGACCCAATCTTGATTCAGTCGGTAAACCGCCTTGCCTTGCAGCACGTAAAGCCCGTGTTCCATCACATGTGTTTCGGCAAAGGGGATCACCGCGCCGGGCTGGAATGTGACGATATTCACATGCATGTCGTGGCGCATGTCGGCGGGGTCAACGAAACGGGTGGTGGCCCATTGGCCATCGGTTTCAGGCATCGCCACGGTGGTGGCGGCGCCTTCATCGGTGACGAATGCATCGGGGATGTCGATGCCATCGACAGCCTGATATGCCTTGCGCACCCAGTGGAACCGCGCCGATGCATCGCTGCCGTTGGCCAGCGACCAATCGCAGCCCGGCGGCAGATAGGCATAGCCGCCCGGCGTCAGTGCGTGTGGCGTCTCTCCGATCCGAAGGGTGACTTCGCCATCGACCACGAACAGCACGCCTTGCGCGTTGGGGTCTGTTTCGGGCCTTGTGCTGCCGCCGCCGGGGGCGACGTCCATGATGTATTGACTGAATGTTTCGGCAAAGCCCGACAGGGGCCGGGCCAGCACCCATGCGCGGGTCTTGTCCCAGAACGGCAGGTTGCTGGTGACGATATCGGTCATCGTGCCTTTGGGAATGACGGCATAGGCATCGGTGAACATGGCCCGATCCGTCAGCAGCTGGGTCTGCGGGGGCAATCCGCCTGTGGGGGCATAATAAGGCGATTTCGTCATCATCAGTTCCTTTGCTTATGCCATATTAGACCGCAGGTAGGGGCGCCGCAAAAGGGTGCGCGCACCGATAGCACCCATCTGTTTTCTTTGAAGGTTCAGACGCCGGGTGCCACGGCAAAGGGCAGATGCCCGGTCTTGATCCAGAACTTCGCGCCGCCATTGCCCGCCTTGACAGAAACCCATTTACCATCCGGCACACGCAGCCACGATCCTTTGTGCAGTACGTCGTTGCCTTCTTGCATGTCCCCCGCCAGCACAAACAGTTCGGCCCCGCCCGCCGCCGGATCAGACCAGATCGCATTGGGGGCAAGTTCCAGATAATGCACGGTTTCCCGCGCGTCCTGATGCAGGGTTTTCAGGGCAACGCCTGTGCCCACCGTTTCCAGACCGCTGGCCATATCAACGCGAAGCTGCGTGCGGTCATCCAGATCGAACTGCCACAGTTTGACAAAGATGACACAGCCATCCGCAGCCCCCGGTGTGTGCGATGACGTGGGCGGATTGCGCACATATGTCCCTGCTGAATAATCGCCGTGTTCGTCCTGAAACGTCCCTTCCAATACGATGAATTCCTCGCCGCCGGTGTGGGTATGGGCCGAAAAATGGCTGCGGGGGGCATAGCGCACGATGGATGTGGCGCGCGCGACTTCATCCCCGATCCGGTCCAGCATCCGGCGGTCAACGCCTGCCATGGGGGACGCTTTCCAAGGCATATCATCGGTGTGGATCAGCACGCGCCGGGCGAAATTTGCATTCAGTTCCATTGTCTGCGCCTATAAAGGGGCAAGGGTGATGCCAGCGTCGGTCAGGTGCTTGCGAATGCCGCGCGCCATCGCCACCGCATCAGGGGTGTCGCCATGCAGGCAGATCGTGTCGATGCGGCAGGGGATATGATTGCCGCTTTCGGCAATGATCGCGCCAGCGTTCAGCATCGCCAGTATCCGCGCCGCCGCCACATCGGCATCGTGCAGCACGGCACCGGGTTTGGACCGGTTGACCAGTGTCGCGTCATCTTCATACGCGCGGTCGGCGAAAATTTCGCCAGCCCAGTTGCAGCCCAGATCGCGCACGACATTTTCCATTGCTGTTGCCGCCAGCACCATGATCACGATATCGGGGTCCACAGCCAGCGCGGCGGTATAGCAGGCGCGCGCAAGGGCCGCATCGACCGACGCCATGTTGGCCAACGCGCCGTGCAGTTTCAGGTGCCGCACATGGCCACCGGCCCGGCGCGCCATGGCCTGCGCCGCACCCAGTTGATAGGCTACCGCATTGGCGATTTCATCATGCGGCAAGGGCAGGGGCCGCCGCCCGAACCCCTTGAGATCGGCAAATCCGGGGTGTGCGCCGATGCCAACGCCCTTTTCCACAGCCGTGCGCATCGTGCGGGCCATCACATCAGGGTCGCCCGCGTGAAACCCGCAGGCGATATTAGCCGATGTCACGATATCCAGCAGGGCCGCATCATCGCCCATGGCCCAAGGGCCGAACGCTTCGCCCATGTCGGAATTCAGATCGACGGTGCGTGCCATGTCAGGGCCTTTCAAGATCGTCGCCGGGGGTCACCCCGCTGATCAGCTGGTAACCCAGCAGATCAGCGATGTCATGGGGGTCGCGCACCAGCGGCTGGCAGGCCTTGCGCAACGTGGCCAGCTGCGTGCGGGCTGGTTGCACAGTGGCGTCTGCTGTTGTCACGTCCAGCATCTGGAATTGCAGCGTGGCACCGGGCATGGCCTGTGCGATCCGCGGCAGATCGGCGGGGATCACCGTGCCGATCCGGGGATAGCCGCCGATGGTCTGGCATTCGGCCAGCAGCACATAGGGCACCCCGTCACCTGTCATCTGGATATCGCCCGGCACAATAACGTCGGACACGATGTTCAACTGGCCGGCCGCGTCAAAGCCTGCGCCGTCATGGTCCAGCCGCACGCCTTGGCGGTTGCCGCGGGGGCTGCGTTTGAACGTGGCTTGGGTGAACCGCGCCAGCGTGTCGGCATCGAAGAAATCGGTTTGTGGTCCGGGCATGATGCGGATCACGCCACCTGCCAGCCGGTCACTGGCTGGCAGGCGCATCGGACCGGCCAGTAAATCCTTATCCGTGCCAAGGGGTCGTTCGTCACCGGCTTGTAAAACGCGCCCGATGCCGGCGGTCAGATGGGTCGCCCGGCTGCCCATGACGGGATCTGTTGTGATTCCGCCTGCAAAGGCCAGATAGCCAAAGACACCGCTTTGCGCGCCGCCAATCCGCAGTTTCTGCCCGGCACGCAGCAGGTGGCTGCTGTTCGGCGCGACGGGTGCGCCGTCGACCGTGGCCTGCATCCGAGCGCCCGTCAGGGCAAAGCGGGTGTTCTGGGTTGTGCTGAAAACACCACCCATGCCCATCATTTCAATCCCGGCATTTGCAGGGTCTGATCCCAGCAAAACCGCGGCTTCTAACAGGGCAAGCGGGTCGGCGGCACCGCCGCGTGACAGACCTTCGGCTGTCCAGCCGGGGCGGCCCTGATCCTGAATGGTTACGCCGGGGCCAGCGCTGTGAATCTGCAACTGTCCTGTCATGACAGCACCGTGCAGCGCGCGCCGCCATTTGTATCGGTGTTCTGGCGCAAGGCGACATATTCACTGTCTGACACGGCGCGAAACCGGACTGCGTCACCCGGGGACAGCGGAAAGGGGGTATCGGAATCCGGCCGGTAAACCCGAAACGCCGTCTGCCCGATATGGCGCCAACCCGTGGGTGCATCGGCGGCAAAAATGATCAACTGCCGCACCGCTGCCACCAACGCGCCGTTGGGCATTTGTGCCGTCAGCGATGTCTGGCGCGGGATATCCCAATGGGGCGGCAACATCCCAAGATAAGGCTGACCGGGTGCAAAACCGATCGCGATGACCCGCAGGATTTGCGCCTCGATCTCGGTCACGGCCTGTTCGGGGGTCACACCGGCCAAGGCTGCCGCCTCGGTCAGTTGTGGCGCGTGATCGGGGCCAAAGGCCACGGGAATATCCCAGCGGCGTTTGGGGGCGGTGACGGCATCGTCCAGCCGCGCACAGGCCGTTTGCAGTGCATCGACCACGGTCTGTCGTGCTGTTTGGGCAGGGTCAAACCCCACCCGCACAGATACCAGCGATGACGCGACTTCAGTCACGCCTGGCAAGTTCATGGCATTGACCTGATCGCGAAAAGCAAGTGCGCGCTGGTTTGCGGCTTCGGTCAAGGTTGCGGCAAAACGCACAAGCACACCATCAACCCCAAGCGGGCGCAGTTCCGGGGCGGGCAGTGGTGCTGACATCTGCTTGGTCCTGTCCTGTTTGCACCCTTAGTGGAAAGCATAGGTTGATTTGTCAATGCAATGGGACCGTGTAATTCCCCGTGCATGACAAAGCGGGTTGAACCTACCAGGCGTCTGGGCCTTTGTCCGCAAAGGCGTTGACAAGAAAATCAATAAAGGCGCGCACCTTCGGCTGTGTAAACCGCCCCGGGGGGTAGACGGCGTAAATCCCTTGGGTTTCTTGCGGCAGATCAGGGATCGCTTCTTCCACCAGCCCGTTGCGCATGGCATCAGCATAAAGAAAACTGGGCAGATAGGCGATGCCAAGACCACCGATACATGCATTCAACAACGACTGCCCATCATTCACGGTCAGCCAGCCAGCGGTGCGCACCTGCCGTTTTTCCCCCGACGGGGCAGTCAGTTTCCACACGGCGGAATTGGCCTGATTGGAATAATGCAGCAGTTTATGATCGTTCAGGTCATCAATCTTCTCGGGTCTGCCATGCTGGTTGAAATAGCCAGGACTGGCGATCATCCGCTTGGTCGTTTCGGTCAACTTGCGGGCCCGCAGGGTGCTGTCTTCCAGTTCTCCGATGCGGACGGCCATGTCAAAGCCTTCTGAAATCAGCTCAACATAGCGGTTATTCAGCACCATGTTGACGGTGATATCGGGAAATTCGCTTAGAAATTCCCCCAGCACTGGGGACAGGTGGTTCACACCGAAATCTGTTGCCACGCTGATACGCAAAAGCCCTGACGGGGCAGATTGCATCGACGTGACCAGCGCATCTGCTTCACCGGCATCATTCAGCACACGCCGGGCGCGGTCGTAATAGGCCAGCCCGATTTCTGTGGGGCTGACGCGGCGGGTGGTGCGGTTCAATAGGCGTGCGCCAAGCCGTGCCTCGAGCGAGGACACATGTTTGGATACAGCTGATTTTGATATCCCCATCTTCTTTGCGGCGTCTGTGAACCCGCCTTGGTCAACAACCGTCGCAAAAGCTTCCATTTCTGTCAGACGATCCATTGATATCCCTCGAACCCGCATTCTGACTAAGGGAATGCGGGTCAAATTGGGCAGGATTAGGACCAATGCCTGACAATACGGGGGTATCGCTATGGTTTGATGCTTGACCGGAAACAGAGAATTGGAGGTGCTACGGCCTTTTTTTCAATAGGTTGGCCCTGTTTCAGGGCTGTGGTGACCACTATTTCCTGGTCAAACGGGGTTTGGGCATACGTTCAGATTGTGGCAGCCAGCCGCGTGCCCTGATCAATGGCGCGTTTGGCGTCCAGTTCGGCGGCAACATCGGCCCCGCCGATCACGTGCACCTGCCTGCCTGCCGCGATCAGCACGTCAGCCAGTGACCGTTCGGGCACCTGCCCTGCGCAAAGCACGATAGTATCGGCCACAATGACCTTTGGCTTTTCGCGCGCATCGCCATAGCTGATGTGCAAGCCTGCCGCATCGATCTTTTCATAATTCACGCCACCGATCATCTGCACATTCTTCATCTGCAACCCGGCACGGTGGATCCAGCCGGTTGTCTTGCCCAGCCGCTTGCCCAGTTTTTCGGATTTGCGTTGCAGTAACGTGACCGCCCGCACTGGCGCGTCGGGTTGCGGGCCTTCGTTGCGCAGGCCGCCGCGCACCTTTTCGGGGTCACCCACGCCCCATTCCTGCAACCATTCGGGCAGGTTTTCTGTCGGGCTATCATCGGTCACCAGATATCCGGCCACATCAAACCCGATACCGCCCGCGCCCACAATCGCGACGGTCTTGCCAACCTTGGCCTTGCCGCGCAGCACGTCGATATAGGACAGCACGTTTGGCCCGTCCTGACCGGGAATCCCTGGATCACGCGGGGCAACGCCGGTGGCGATGATAATTTCATCAAAATCAGCCAGCATTTCTGGTGTGGCAGGCGCACCCAGGCGCAGTGTGATGCCGGCCTTGGCAACCATGGTGCTGTAATAGTCCACCAGTCCCCAAAATTCTTCCTTGCCGGGGATCTGCTTGGCCATGTTCAGTTGGCCCCCCAGTTCACCGGATTTGTCAAAAATCGTGACAGCATGACCGCGTTCCGCCGCTGTTAACGCAGCAGACAGCCCCGCGGGGCCAGCGCCCACGACGGCGACCGCCTTTTGCGTGTCGGCGGGTATGATGGTCAATTCAGTTTCATGGCAGGCACGCGGGTTCACAAGGCAGGACGACAGTTTCCCTCCAAAGGTGTGATCCAGACAGGCTTGATTACAAGCGATGCAGGGGGCAATTTCTGCCGCCTTGCCTGCCTGCGCCTTGGCGACAAAATCCGGGTCGGCCAAAAAGGGGCGCGCCATACTGACCATATCAGCGCAACGTTCGGCCAGCACGGATTCGGCCACGGCGGGCGTATTGATGCGGTTTGATGTAATGACCGGGATTGTGACCGCGCCCATCAGTTTCTGCGTCACCCATGCAAAGGCGCGGCGTGGCACAGATGTGGCGATGGTGGGTATCCGCGCCTCGTGCCAGCCGATGCCGGTGTTCAGGATCGTGGCGCCCGCTGCCTCGATCGCGCGGGCCAGTTGCACGACCTCTGCCCATGTAGAACCGTTTGGCACCAGATCAATCATCGACAGCCGGTAGATCACGATAAAATCTGGGCCGACAGCCGCGCGCACGCGGCGCACGACTTCGACGGGCAGGCGCATCCGGTTTTCATAAGACCCGCCCCAGCGGTCGGTGCGTTTGTTGGTGTGGGTGACAAGGAACTGGTTCAGGAAATACCCCTCGGACCCCATCACCTCGACCCCGTCATAACCGGCTTGTCGTGCGCGCACTGCGGCGGTGACCATATCGCTGATCTGCTTTTCGATCCCGTCTTCGTCCAGTTCTTTGGGCGCAAAAGGCGAAATCGGTGATTTGATCGCTGACGGGGCGACACAGCCCGGGCTATAGGCATAGCGCCCGGCGTGCAGGATCTGCATCGCGATCTTGCCACCGGCGTCATGCACCCTTTGGGTGACGATGCGATGATTGGCGATGTCATCGTCGGTATAAAGCCCTGCGGCACCGGGAAAAACCCCGCCTTCGGGGTTGGGGGCCATGCCGCCGGTGACCATCAGCGCGACACCACCACGCGCACGGGCGGCATAGAATGCAGCGACGCGGTTCCAGTCCTTGGTTTCCTCAAGCCCTGTGTGCATCGACCCCATCAGCACGCGGTTTTTCAACGTGGTGAACCCCAGATCAAGCGGGGCCAGAAGATGTGGATACTGGGTCATTGCGCGCCTCCCTTTGGCTGGTGACAGCATGACCAAAACCGGCGCCTGCGTCATCCGCAACGTAGCGTAACATGTGGCGCACCTGCCCGCCGCTACAAACAAGAAGACAGGCCTGATGCCTGCCTCCGTGCCCTGCCAAGTCTGCCCGGTTGCGCCTTTTTTGTATGACGCTTTACGTTAAAAAAAGACTAGGCGAACAGGTGATTCGCAGTCAATCCCCTGATTCGTCGATTTTGGTCGGAATGGTGTCATTACACTGCTTTTATCCGCTTTTCTTGCGTCGGGCGTACAGCGATCAGAAGGTCATCTTGAAACCGATCAGTGCGCTGCTTTCGTTTCTGCCTGTGACATGGCCCTGATTGACAGCGTGAACGCCTTCAAACACAGTTTCCCAGTTGCGCCCAAGCGGTATCTGATAGGACAGGTTCAGGTTGGTTTGTCGGCTTGGCGGGCTTAGACCGAAGGCGATGTCATCATGATTGAAACCATCAGCCGACCGTGAGACGGGCAGGTTGATGGACGCCGAACCACCAGTAACGACCGTGGGGCGCGACAGGCCAAGCGTCATGCGATCGCCTTTGGAAAACAGGTTGCGATGGCCAAAGTCGACCCGCAGGCTGTTGAACGAAATTGCCGTGACATCCTGCAAGAAAGTGCTGCGCACCGATGTGGCATGACCCGCGTAGCCGTGGATGCTAAAAAAGGTGTCATCAGTCAGCGATGACATCATCGCCATTTCGACCGCCAGTGCATCCGTGCCCGTGCCTTGGTCTTGAGGGCTGGAAAGGCCGAGAAGTGCGCCGTTGTCGTGGATCGCGGCGACCCCCAGGCTGAACCGGCTGTTTCCGCTTGTGAACGTCCGCGCGACTGACAGCCCCACGGCGCTGTCGCTGCTGTCTTCGACTGGAACCGCGATGGTCGAGGTCAAGCCGGTCTGATCGTCGTGCCACTGCATGATCTGGTGGGCCTGATCGTAGACCATGCCGGTGATGGGCGGTGCGGCGACGCGCATCTGGGCAAGGTCGCTGCCCAGCAACTGTTCAAGCTTGCCATCCAGCAAGGGGGGCGCATCCGTGGTCGCCACCAGTGCATCCGCCGGCATCAGGAAACCGCCGCCCAGACTATCGGCCACCACAACCGAATGGCGTGACAGGGTCTGTGCCACGGCATTCCCCGTTGCCGCGCCGGTTACGATCATCGGGGCGTCGGTTGATCGTATCGTGCCATCGGCGAGTCGGACCGCCGTTTGACCGATGGGCAGAAGCGCGGCACGGATATCCAGAAACCCGTGACCGAATTCGTCACTGTAGCCATGCCAAAAACCGCTGGCCAGTTCGACTGTCGCGTCAGGTGCGAAAAAGGAATTATCGGCTGACGCCAGCAAACGAAGGCGCAGGTCATGCGGATGAAGATCCGGAAACGCCTCGCCCAGCAGGGCGAGCGCGCCCGACACCTGCGGTGCAGCAAAGGATGTGCCAATCACGAAATCATAGGCCGTGTCCGATGATGCGCTTGCGGCAGTCCAGCTTCCGTCGGCGACCAGACACCAACGCGCCGCCTCATGACAGGGGGCCGATATACGGGTGACCGACTGTATCTTGTCATCGTCAAAGCCGGGTACGCCGCTGATCACAGCAAGCCACCCCGGTTCAAGTGCGGGGCGCAGCAGTGGCAAGGCTTCCATCAATGTTGCTGTTGTCCCGTCAACATTGTTCGAGGCCGCAAAAACGACAACGCCATCTGCTGTATATGTATCAAGTGCGGACAGATAAGCGGCCCCGTCCGCACTGCCAAAAGTTTGGTTGAAGCTGGACGAATTGATTTTTGAAATGGGGTATCCCCATGAATTGTTCTGCGCCACCGCGCCAAGCCGCGCCGCTTCTTGCGTGGCAGATGCCATTGCGGCAAGGTTGGCAAACGACCCGAACGCAAGGTCTGCGCCGGGCGCAATGCCGATCATGGTTGCGGAATTGCCCGCGATGACCGACGCGACTTGCGTGCCGTGATCAGTGACATCCAGTGATGATTGCGGCAATTCAAGCGCCTTGCCGGCGAATGCTTCATGCGTTGTCAGAAACCCGCTATCCACCACAGATACGGTTTGCCCGCGTCCTGTCAGCCCGATCGCATGCGCATATTCCGCCCGTGCTGCGGCAAGCGGATAACTGTCGTATTTCGGAATTGCGGATTTTCCAAAGCTCCATGAGTTGCGTTGTCGTGTATAACGCGGATCCTCTTCGCGGAGCTGGGTCGCGATAACGTTCTGCGTATCCGTGAAGGTTTCCAGATAGAAAACTGACAAGACCTCTGACGCGGCTGTCGCGAAATCTGTGAGTGACGGCGCGAATGCGTCATCATCGCCGTCCTGACAGGCTGCGACCAGCATGCCAAGTGCAAGAAGACTCAATCGGCCAAAAGCCACATTGCACCCTTTTTTTCGCATCATTGTTTTACCGAGTCGCTATGGGGCGAAGTAGCCCGGTGGCGCGAAAAAATCCATCATATCCGATTTTGTGTTGCAAAAGTGTCAACAGTTCGGCGCGATTGTGACGGATTTGTGCGGTATCGCTCATATCTCAGTGCGCCACAGTCAAGATGCAATCTGAGGCGACACCTGTGTGGCGCAGCAAATGCCTTGTCTGCAAAGCGAGCGAGGACACAGCAGAAAGAATTGTCTACTCGTCGCGGGGGCGGACCTGCTCTAGCATTTGACGCATGGTTTTGGAGCTGATTCTTTTAGGCGTTGTCATTGGTGCAAATAACTTTGCGACCGCCTTGATGCTGGGCGCGCTTGGCCACCACAAGAAGCGTTGGCGCATCATCATCACCTTTGCGATGTTCGAATTCTGGGTGCCCCTTATCGGCCTGTGGATTGGCCGCACGATTGCCACGCTGGTGGCATTTCAGGTTGGATGGATCGGCCCTGTTCTGTTGGCATGTCTGGGTGTTTGGATGCTGACCCAAGCGGGCCGCCAGTCGGCCGATGATCGGATCAAGGCAAAAGCTCTGACCGGTTGGGGTGGGCTTCTTGCGCTTTCAGCCTTGCTGAGCCTTGATAACCTGATCATCGGCTTCAGCCTTGGTTTCAGCGACATTCCTGCCTTGGTCGTGGCTGTGGTGATCATGATGTTTTCGGTTGCTTTTTCCTGGATCGGACTGAAACTTGGGAACAGGGCCAAGGGCTATTACGCGACATTGGCCGAAATTGGCTGTGCGCTGCTTTTGCTGGGCATGGCAGGGGTGAGCCTGTCTGGCCGAGTGTGATATTAATCCGGGCAAAGGGTTTGTGGTTTGATGTCGGTTAATGTGCCGGCTGTCTGTCTGGGTGATCAAAGAAACTGAATGGGTCTTTGCGCGGTTTGGCGCACCCTGTGATGAGGACGCGCATGCCGGAAAAAAACCATAAAACACTGGGAAAGCAACCAAGTGCAGCACCTGAACCCGCTGTGCTACCACTGCCTGTCGCCGAAGAATCGCGTTCAGGGCTGGATGCTGAGCCCCCTGAAATTGTGCGAAACCTTCCCTTTGATACGCCGGATCGTTACAGCACGAAAAGTCTTGACCGGGCGGCAAATGCGCATCTGGCCCGCTTCACTTTGGGCATTTCCCCCTATGGGCTGACGTCAACATGGGTGGCGTGGTGGACGCATCTGGCAGGGTCGCCGGGCAAACAGTTGCAGTTGATCGAAAAAGCGACCCGCAAAGCGATGCGTCTTGCGGTGCATGCGGGTGAACTTGCCCGCTATCCTGATGCGGCACCTTGTATTGAACCCTTGCCCCACGACCACCGGTTTGATCACGACGCCTGGCACAAATGGCCGCATAATCTGATGTACCAAGGTTTTTTGCTGACGCAGCAGTGGTGGTATAATGCGGCGAGCGATATTGACGGGCTTAGCACACGCGAAGAACAGGTTATTTCTTTTGTCAGCCGTCAGCTATTGGATATGGTATCGCCTTCCAACTTTGTGGTCACAAACCCTGAGGTTGCCGCTGCTACACTTCGCGAAGGGGGGGCGAACCTGCTACGCGGCTTTCAGAACTTTCTGGAAGATTGGGAGCGTGCAATTTCCGGCAAACTTCCTCTTGGCACGGAAAATTTCAGGCCTGGTCACGCGGTCGCGGTGACGCCGGGCAAGGTTGTTTTCCGCAATCGGTTGATTGAGCTGATCCAATATACCCCCCAGACAACCAAGGTGAAACCCGAACCTATCCTGATCATTCCCGCGTGGATCATGAAGTATTACATTCTTGATCTGAGCCCGCATAATTCGCTGGTCAAATACCTTGTCGCGCAGGGTTTCAGCGTGTTCATGATTTCATGGCGCAACCCCACGGCAGAAGACCGTGATCTGGGGATGTCGGATTATCTTGAGGCCGTGACAGAGGCTCTGGATGCCGTCAGCGCCATCGTCCCTGATGTGAAAATTCATGCGGTGGGATATTGCCTTGGCGGCACATTGATGGCGGCAAAAGCGGCGCAAATGGCGCGGGACCGCGATAACCGCCTTGCCACATTGACACTTTTGGCGACGCAGACAGATTTCGAAGAACCCGGAGAGCTTCAGCTTTTTGTCAGCGAAAGCGAGGTTGCCTATCTTGAGAACATGATGTGGGATCAGGGCTATCTGGACACAAAGCAAATGGCGAGCGCATTTCAATTGCTGCGCTCGGCTGATCTGATCTGGTCGCGTTATGTGCATGAATACCTGATGGGCAGCCGGCAAGAAATGTTCGACCTGATGGCATGGAATGCGGATGCGACACGGATGCCGTATCGGATGCACAGCGAATATTTGCGCAAAATGTATCTGGGCAATGAACTGGCCGAGGGAAAGTATATGATCGACGGCAAACCCGTCACCGTGCGCAATATCCGGGTGCCGATTTTCTGTGTCTCAACCTTGACCGATCACGTGGCCCCATGGCCGTCAGTTTACAAACTGCATTTGCTTGCAGATACGCAGATCACGTTTGTTTTGACCACCGGAGGTCATAACGCGGGGATCGTGAATGAACCGGGACGAGAGGGCCGGAGCTATCAATTATGCACGACTGAAAAAGGTGAAACATACGTCGCGCCAGAAGATTGGCAGGCGGCTGTCGATCGCCAGCAAGGGTCATGGTGGCCTGCGTTTGTCACGTGGTTGTCAGACCGATCCGGCACCCCGGTCACCCCGCCGCGCATCGGGGCAAGCAAAGGGCGCTATCGCCCGATTGATAATGCGCCGGGGTCGTATGTCTTGCAGCGATGACGCTTTATTTGGGTGACTGCGTCAAAGCAAACCCTCTTCTTCCAACACTTTACGGGCGGCGCGAAAACATTCGATCGCTTGTGGCACACCGCAGTAAATGCCGATCACGTGGATGATGGCGCGGATTTCATCAACCGAAACGCCATTGTTCAGCGCGCCGCGGCAGTGAAGTTCCCATTCGTGCATTTTGCCAAGCGCACCGAGCATAGACAGGTTCATCATCGAACGGGTCTTTGCGTCGATCACGCCGTCACCCCAGCCAAACCCCCAGCACCAGGCTGTCATCGCTTCCTGAAACGGACGGTTGAAATCATCGGCGGCAGCAAGGTTGGTTTCGACATAACCCGCGCCAAGCGTCGCCTTGCGTTGTTCCAGCCCTTTTTTGAAAAGGTCTTCATCAAAAATGGTCATGCGGTCCTCGGCTTTGGCTGTTGCTTTGGCCTATGATGTCGCACATGCCGATGCGTGGGTAAAGATGCTGCCATCGCCCTGATATGGCCGCCTTAAAGCGCCAGTTCACCACCGCGCCGGGCCTTCATATCCAGCAGCACAGGAAACGGGCGAAAGATCTGATCGGGGATCGTGCGGTTGGATTTGGGCAGGCAGGCAAAGACGGTTTCAAGGTTTTCCTGCACGCTCATCAACGGGAAAATCTTGCGGTCTTGGGGAACATAGGCGATGCCGGCCCGCGCGGCGGCAAAGGCGGTGGGGTGATCAAGCATTTGCCCGCTTACTGACCGGCAGCCACCGGAATAGGGGTGCCGCCCCGATATCGCCTTGAAAAGGCTGGTTTTGCCCATACCGTTGGGGCCGATCACGGCGCGTAATTCGGGTTCACAAATCTGTCCATTGGATTGTGTAAAAAAGCAAGGTTGATCGCCGGTGCGTCGCCGCCGGTGAACCAGTTGGACAAAAGCGCAACAAACGTCGCGCCGCTGGCCGTGCCATAAAGCCGCCCGCGCCCGCCGATGGCGACCCAGACAGCAAGGTAGATCGACGCGATCGGCGCGATTTCAGCGGGGTTGATGATGCCTGGTTGGGGATAATACAGCGCGCCCGCAACCCCGGCGACCATCGCTTTCAGGGTAAAAATGAACAGTTTGTAGCGTTCGACATGATACCCAAGAAACCGGACGCGCGCTTCGTTATCGCGGATCGTCTTGTTCACGCCGCCGAATTTACCTGACGCGACCCATGCGCACAGCAGATACCCCAATGCCAATGCCAATGCCAATGCCAACGCCAGCGCAGAGGCGTAAAAGAAGGCCAGCGAAATCGTGGATTGCGGTGGCTATTCAAAGCCGGGGATGTTCTGCAGCCCCGACAGGCCGTTGTTGCCGCGCAAGCCGCTGTCATTCTGGAACTGGTAAAGCGCCAGCGCCAGTGTGCCTGCCTGTGTCAGGATCGACTGGTAAACCCCGGTGACCCGGCTGCGGAAGGCATGCCAGCCAACGACCAGTGCCAGCAGCCCCGGCACCAGCACCACTATCAGCAATTGCAATGGCAGGCTGTCGGCAAAGGCCCAGAGCCTTGGAAATTCGGAACTGCCAACCACCCCGAAAATCTGGTTTCCGATGGCATAGCCGCCAACCCCGAAAAAGGCGAAATGCCCAAGACTGGGAATGCCACAATATCCAAACACCACGTCCATTGCGATGGCGACAAGACACAGGCAGAGTGTTTTGCCCAATGTTTTCACAAATGACGTGGAAATAACACCGATGCCTGTCTCTGAGAGCATCGTCACGCCGATAATGAATAGGCTGAGCGCCACAAGTAACCACAAGGTTGATGGGTTGCGCATCAAAAAACTTTTCATGAAATGGGCCTTTGTTGGGCGAGGTTTTGCGCCGCGCGATGCGCGTCGCCAAGCTGGAGGGGTTTCACCCCTCCAGACCACCCCAAGGTATTTTTGAACAAAAGAAGGGGTATGCGTCTAATCCGCGGCGGCGCGGCCTTTGAGGGCGACGATGCCCTTGGGCCGGAACTGGATAAAAAGAATGATGAAGATGATCATGAAGGTTTGCGCGGCAAGGGTGTTGGACGGGTTGAACCATTCGATCCCCTTTTGCAAAAAGCCGATCAGTGAAGCGCCCGCCAGTGTGCCCCAGACGTTGCCAACGCCGCCTACCACGACTGTCATGAAGGATTACACGATATAATCCGCGCCCGTTTCAGAAGTGACTTTGGCATAAACTCCGATCGCCACGCCTGTAATTCCAGCGATGCCGGACCCCAGCCCGAAGGTCAGCAGGTTGATCCCCATGGAGGCCGCCATGCCGGGATTCTGGGTGACGGGGCGCACTTCCAACCCGAGGCGCGTCCGTTTGAGAATGTAGATGATCAGCGCCAGCACAAAAATCGCAACCCGGATATAGCTGATCTGGAGGATCTCGCTGAACACCAATGCGCCGTCCAGCCATGCGGGTGATGTCAGGGGGAGGGCCTGTGTGCCAAAGATATTTTTCGCCAGTTGTTGCAGCGCGATCGAAATGCCGAATGTCGCCAGCAGAGTTTCCAGTGGCCGGTGGTACAGGTGGCGGATAACCAGCCGTTCCATGGCAGCCTCCGCACCGCGGCGTGGTTCAGTAGTTGCATGTCAACTGCACGCAGGTTTGCGTTTCGGTGTTATACATCCCGCAACCAAGTGTCTGCCAATCCGAGATCAGCACAGCGCTTTCCGGCAGGAAATCTGTCCATGCGTCGCCGGGCACTTCGGTGGTTTGGCTGATGATGTCAAACTGCCCATCGGCCTGAATTTCACCAATCAGCACCGGTTTGGCGAGGTGGTGGTTCGGCAGCATAACGGCCGTGCCATCGGTCAGATTTGGAAATTCCTGCCCGTACATCGCGCTGCGCAAGTCATCGACAACGGTTGTGCCTGCCTTTATCACTGCGTTCGCCCACATGTTGAAACCGATATAATGCGCCTCCATCGGGTCGTTGGTAACGCGGTTTTCACCCATGAACGCCTTTCATGCGGCGATGAATTCCACGTTGGTGGGGTATCTGCGGACTGGAAATAGTTCGCCGCAGGAATCGCCTGCTGGTTCGGCGCGGCACCGGTGTAGAACACATTGCGCGCGCTTTCTTCGCCTTCATATTGCACAGGATAGAACAGCAGTCCGTTCAGTTCCTCGATTACCGGCAGCACGGATTTGTGATTGACGCTGGTCCAGTTGCCAAAGATCATGCCCACCTCGGATACGGTCAGCAATTCGCGAGCTATTTCGGCAAACAGCGGCCAGTCGGACACAGGGTCAAGTCGGACACAGGGTCAGCCACGACGGCCTCGATCTCGCAGTCCAAAAGATCGCCCGCCGCGTTTTGCTGTGCGATCAGCATCAGCATCACGTCTTTCAGCGTGGTTTCGGAAATGGCCATCGACCCTGACAGCGAATGCAGCATGCCGACCTTGATCGGGGCGGCGCAATCTTGTGCGGTGGCGATACCAGTGGTGGCCAGCGAGGCCGCAAGCGCGGATGCACTGATAAATGTCTTATGTGGCATCAATATATGTTCCCGTTTTATCGCGGCGTTGCCCTATGAACGGTTCGACCGGCATGGTAACAGGGTGTCCGCAACAGTGATGTTGTCGCCGCGCAGCGTGTCTCAGGCTGCGGGCGCTCAATTCAGGCATAAATGCTGAATTGTAAATTTCAGCGCCGTCAAAACGGAAAATGCCAGTTCATAAGGCAGGGCAGAATCAATTCTTTGGAATGGCGGCAAAGAATGGGCGCCATGCGGCAATCACCGTATCCGGACATTCTTCGGCCAGATAATGCCCGCCGGGCAAGGCCCAGCCGCGCACATCGGTGGCCCGTTCACGCCACAGCGCCAAGCAATCAAAATGCGCCTCTATCGCGCCATCCCGGCCCCAGAGCGCCAGCAGAGGCATGGCCAGTTTGCGGGGGTCTGCATCATCATGGGCGATGTCGATCGTTGCGGCGGCGCGGTAATCTTCGCAAGCGCCATGAATGGCTGCTGGATCGGCAAAGCGGGTCAGGTATTCATCCAGCGCCTGTTGCACGAAAGGTGTCAGGCCAGCCTTGCCCGCCCCACATTTGGACAGCCAGAAAAACGCAGGGTCAGGTTTGATCAAAGTTTCGGGGAAAGGGTGCGGCAGCGTCAGCCAATACCAGTGCCAATAGGTGTGGGCAAAGGCACTGCCGGCGTCGCGATACATTTCGCGCGTGGGCGCGATGTCTAACGTGGCAAGTGCCAGCACTCGGTCGGGGTGATCGGCGGCCAGCCGATGCGCCACACGCGACCCGCGATCATGCGAACCGACAAGAAACCGATCATGCCCCAACGCATCCATCACCGCCAGAATATCGCCTGCCATCGCACGTTTGGAGTAGGGCGTGTGCTGCGCATCGGTGACCGGTTTGAACGACCGGCCATACCCACGCAGGTCAGGGCAGATCACCTGATGATCCCGCGCCAGATCTGCGGCAACGATATGCCACATCGCTGATGTCTGCGGATAGCCATGCAGCAGCACAACGGGTGGCCCGGACCCGCCGATTCTACAAAAGACAGGGCCATCGGCCGTTGCAAAATATCTTTCCTTGAAACCGTCAAAGAAAGTCTGGGCGACAGGTGCGGATGCGACGGCTGGATGCATGGTTACACCTTGTTCAATCGGGATCATCTTGCTGTCGTAGTCCCTGCCCAAATTCGCTTAATCACCAAAAATCTGCGTCCAGGATGCCAACAATGCGGGCAAACCATCTGCCGGGCCAGAGATCAGGCATTGTTCACCGTCAACCACGGCCAGACAAAGCATCTGATTGGGCTGTTTGGTTTGAATGCCGATCAACATCGGGGTTGCCGGTTTTCCCACAACAGATTTGTGGCGCTTGCGAAACAGGGTGATCTGGGTTTTCCAGATGTCTTGCAGGCGGGCTGTGTCGCCGGTGGTCTGGGGCGGTTGCCCATCCGCGACATGATAACTGGCGGTGATCAGTGCTACATTCGCTGCCACAAACTGCTGCAATGCGGTGGCTGGCTGTCGCACGGTATCGACCGCCCACGCGCTGGCAAGGGCCGCGGTCGCAACCCCGGCCTCGGCGCTGGAACCAAGCGGACGCGGTGCAGTGCTGATCACGGTGACCTGTGGTGTCGCGTCGCAAAGCTTTTTCAGAAGTGTGCCAATGGCCGCAAGTGGCGCGGGATCATCGCGTGAAAAGATTTGCCCCACGATGTCATCCTGCGCCGTAACATCGCCAGATATTTCGACAATGCCTTTCAAACGTCGCCCGGCCACAACCGCATGAACGTTTGTCTGGCCAATGCCAAAGATCAACGTGCGTTCCAGCACGGTGTCGTCGATTTCGCGCAAGATGGCAGCAAGTGGCGGCAGATCGTGGCTGATCAAGCGCTTGCCGTCTTTTAACCTGGCGTTTTTTTCAACAAGCGCCGCCAGTTTGGTGGCGATGACGGATCGGTCAGGCACAACACGCCCCCTTTGCGACAGTTGCGGGCCGAACAGCATCATGCACCATGGCTGATCTTCTCAAGACAGGGGCGGGCATCAGACAGAAAGCCCGGCACGTCAAGATTGGGTGCGCAGACGCAGCACAACACATCGCTTGGTTCTGATTCCGAACGTAGAAAGATCCTGAGCTGGTTTTTTGTGGCAACAAAGGCCACGTTGCCAGGATTCGCGCCCAGCATGACCATTTTGGCATCACCCAAAACAATCGCAGCTTCGGCGCACAGCATGTCCAGCGTTTCCCGCCGCAATTGCGTTTGTGAATTTGTTACCAGAACCATCTGAGTTGACAGATCGGCAAAGGCAACTGTTTCACAGCCGGCATGCCTGTCCTGCAATGCGTCCAAGTCATCCATGACCATGGTTTTTGCCCGCCTTTTTGCGCTTTTTGCACTTAACTACGTCAAAACAGGCCAAGGGGGAAGCCTGGACAAGCACGTGTTGTCAGGATGATCTGATGATCGGGTCAGTAAAAGCGGCCGTATTGGCAGGCAGTCGCGGTTTTGCTGTCTGGTCACTTTCGGTCGGGCGCATGACACGGCGGGGGGTTACGGGCGCCATCACCGGGGCGGGCAATTGCGTAACATTGGCATAGTTATACAATCCTTCGGGTGTCCGTGCTGCCAATTCAGACAGCCGCTGAATCATGTCGATCAGGTGATTCACAAAAGGGCCTGCGCCGCTTGCATCCCATTTATCAGGGTCGTCGCCGGCTTGAAGCGCCTGGATCAGTGAAATCGGGAATGTGCCGGCGAACTGGCCCTTTGTTTCGCGCATCACACGTTTTAGCACGCGGCGACGGTCATTTTCAGTTGTCAGTTTGTCAAATCGCGTGATCAGCAAGATCGAATTGTCGCGCACTAGTTGGGGGATCGTATCCCATACGGCCGACTCTGATTGGCGCCAGGCCTGCGTTGCATGGGTGCACCAGATGACAGCGTCAACTTCTGTCAGGACGCGTTCCCAGACGGTGGATGACATATTCGGGTCTGAAATCCCCGGGAAGTCGATCAGATCACAAACGTCAAGGATATCTGATTCAAGGAAAAGGCGGATCACCCGGGTTTCATGGACCGGGACGTTAATAAGCTGGTCAATCGATACGGGTTCGGTCGATCCGTCAACGTCAACCCGGTATGGGGCGTCGGTGCCATGCGACATCCAGACCGGTGACAAGCGGGTTGCAGTTACTTTTTCGGGCAGCGGGCGCGCGCCCAACAAAAGATTGGACAGCGTGCTTTTACCTGCGCTGAATTCACCCATCAGGGCAATACGGGGTTTGCGCTGCGCGGTCATCATGCTGCTCCTTCGATGGCGTCGGCACGCGTGTCGCTCAGTTCGTCAAAGATGAAATCGAACAGCTCTTGACGTTTCTGTTGCGCGGTTATGCCAAATATTTTTTCCAGTTCCGCAACGCCGATATGTGACTTTTCGCTCATATCCATCAGAAAACTGCGCTGTTCCAACAAAAATTCGCGCAGTTCCGCTTGCGCCATGCCGCGGATGACTTCCGCTTGCCGGATTTTCAGTTCATCCACGATCGGTGTGGTTTCTGCCTCAATCAAGTCATAGAAGCCGCTGGCAAAGGCGCGGTAACCTTTGCGACGTTGCCACCACCCTTTCCACCATGATGTTTGCAGGTCCAATGCGATGGTTTTGCCCAATGATACGGGCGCGGGGATTTCTGGCGCAGCAGGCGGCGTGATCGAAAAGTTTTCGACAGCAACCCCAAAAGCCGTGCGGTATGTGTCGGCCAGATCATTTGCCGCTGCCGCAAAGACCTGTTCGCAGGTCGATGCCACATTGCGGCGCATCACCTGATAGCTGGTGCGCAACAGCATCCGCAGGCCGTCGGGGCTGTATTGCCAAACTTCGTCTTCGCCATTGGTTTCAAGATGTTGCAGCAGCGATTCCAACGCCCGTTCAAGGAATCGCTTGTGCGATTGGTCTACCCGTGATGCAAATTGTTGAAACACGATATCCAACCGGTCATTCAGAAAGGTCAGGTTATTGGCTTCCAGATTGCGCAGGTGCATTTTCAGTTCGGCCTGCGGCATGATTTCGATAGCGTCACCATCCAGGCGCATCGACACCACCGAATCAGAGGCGCGCACGCCACCGACAAGGTTCAGCGCACGTTTGCGCGACGCAGCAAGGATTTCTGTGCCTGCGCCTTCGACGATGCGTTCTGACAGGGCTTTGTATAGCTGGGGAACACCGGAGAGATGCCAGACAAGTTCATTGATTTCCATGTCGGCGGTTTCAGCGCTCAACGATGCTTCGGCCCAGTTGAACATGGCTTCGGCGCTATCGGCAACAATGGCGTCAAGATTTTCTGCAAGTGCCATATTGGCCCAATAGGCGCTGCCAAAAATCAGCTCAGGATCCGCCGGGCCGTTGTTGTCGGCTAGGGTTTTCAAAATGCTGTCACGGATTTCAGGCACCTGGCTCGCGGGATCTGCCAATTCGTCGATCCGGTTCACGAAAATCACGACTTCACGTGATTTGACGTTCGCAATCAGCCGGATCAGCCCCATGTCCATCGAACTGAGCGCCTGATGTGCCGACAGCACGACGACGCAGATGCGGCTGTCACGCAGCGCGTTGATCGTGATTTGTTCGCGCATCATAAAGGTGTCGTTCACGCCGGGTGTATCACGCAGGCACAGCGCCATCGGAATTGCATCCGCCTTCAGGTAAAGATCGGCGGATTTGGTGATATCGGCAAAGCGGCCTTGCTGGTCTTGTTCGTCCAGATCTTCGAAATCGTCACCCATGCAGACATAGCGCTGCACAAGATCATCATTGATGTCGGCGTAATTGTGTTTTTGACCCAGAAGAAGTTCAAATTTCCGGCCCAGGCGGGCTTTGGTTTTTTCACGCATTTCGGCGATCTGCGTTCGGATTTTTTCCAGTTCGTCGTCAGCACCGGCCCGGCTCGATAATTCACCGATTCGGCCGCCGTTTTCGACCAGATGGTCCCATTCGTTCTGACTGAAGAATTGAAAGGTCGCTGTGGGGGCATCCGCAGGCAAGGGCGTATTCAAGTGTAGCGACGTCACAACCGACGTCCATGGGTTTACGTCAGCGGGCAGCAGATCAGGCCGGCCGATCATCGCGTTGACCAGCGAAGTCTTGCCCGACTTGATTTGCCCAATCATGGTTACGCTTGGTTCAAATGCACGTAATTGCTTGATAATGCGGACAGATTTTTTTTCTGCGTCAGCTCCGCCCAGTTTTACAATATCCGCCAGCGTCAATTCGAGGTCGTTGACCTCGTCATGAAATGCCTCAAGCTTTTCAAGGCCAAGCCGCATGAAAGGGTGATGGGCTGCCGGAACCTTGTAACCGTCCCCCTTTGTCAGCTCTTCCATTTTCATCCTAGTCCGTCCTCAATTAAAAATTGGGTGTTCACCAGTCATTTGTCCGCAGTTGCGCCAATGGATGCGATCAACACCTGTTTATTGCTATTATGGAAACAGATCAGAACGGCAAAAATATGGCGGCTGTTTTAGAAATCGGCCAAGTTTTGTCACGGTTTATGCAGCAAGATCCGCCTGAAGCTCATGCTTGATCTGAATCATCAGGCTGAGCGCCTCGACTGCGGCGCTGTCGCGCTTTTCCATTTGCATCAATTGGACAAGGTCTGCGGCATCCATCGCGGTGTCGCGCACACGGGTCAGCGCCGGGTCGGCATCATCACCATTCGCGTTCAGATATTCACTAAGCCATTGCAGATGTTCCACCGTTTTATCCATGATCTGTGCCGGGGCGGCGTCCCCCAATTCGGCCGCCAGATCAAGCAATGTCTGACTTTGATCGATGATATAATCCAGCACATGTTCATACGCCGCACGAGTCGCGGGGTGCAGGGTTACGGTTCTTTCGTCAGAATGCGCCGTGTGGTCATCGGCAGGCACAATGTCTGCGGCTGGTGCGGGTGCATCAGGCGCAACGACGACGGGTTCAGGGTCAATTGCCGCAAGGTCCGACACGTCGTTTGATTGCGGTGTTTCCAGTTGCGCGGCGGCGTTGCTGATCGCATCGGGGTGTTGCAAAAGCAAAACCTCGGCCATGTCCAACGTCGATTGGTGGCCCATTTCGACCTGTTTCAGTATTGCGGAAATCAGTGCCAACCCGCCACTGCTGCGCATCTTGTTCTTATCGACGCTGCCATCGGGCTGGCGCGCGGCCAGGGCATCGCGGGTCGCGATCGGCATTATCTGGTTGAATTCATCCCGTGCGACATCCCGGATGGTGTCCAGCGTTGCATCCAGCACCCCTTCGGCCATCAGCGTGTCGGCCTTGGTGACCATCAGAAAACCATGATCCTTGATCAGGTCCGGCATCTGTCCCCAAATTGCCTGTTCGGCTGGACGAAATGCCTGTGAACACCAAATTGCGATATCACAGCGTTTGGACGCCCATTGGCTGGCCCGCTGCAGGGCGGTTGGGTCATGCGGGGCGACCACCTCTAGCACGGAAATCTTACGCAGTGCAGGTAAGGGTAACTGCATTTCGACAAAGGCAGGTGACAGCACCGCGACCTGTTGGACATCACTGTGCGACAGCGTTTGCCGAGTGCCGTCAGGCAAGGTGCAAATTGTCTGCGCTGTCTTGTTGAAAGACAATTGCAGGGTGGGCAGGCGCAGGCCTTCCGCCATGATGTCGGCGCCAACAAGCAGGTTGACCAAATTTGATTTGCCCGATCCAGGCAAGCCCATCAAGGCAATCCGTACAGGTTGTTCCAGGCGCGCCAGGATCTTTGTTGCGCGATCCTGAACCTCGGGGGGCAGACGACCGCCCGCGATCGCTTGGGTTAGGTCGTGCTGTATCTTTTTTTTACGCGCTTGATCCGACATTATTTTACTCCGGCAGCAATTTTCGCTGGCGGCAAAGATGATTCCTCATCTGATGCTTTCGTATCTGATGGGTTCAATGATTTCAGCGGTTTCACCTGCTTTACCTTCGGCGCTGGCGCCTTGTGCGGTGTGACGGCAGCGATCGGTTCTGGTATGGCAACATCGTTCAATTCGACCAGACGGGTGATAGACGCGTCGTGCGTTTCGACATGGCCCAAAGGCTTGGCGCGGATGGCGCGGATTACGGGTTTGTTGTGGTTCAGCTTGATGACCGAAAACGATACGTTATCCTGATCCGGGTCGGCGAGGGATTCAATCGCTTCGAGCAGATATCCAGCGATTTCGGCGCTTTTGCGGCGGCGATAACGGTGAAGGATCTTTTGAATTTGCTTGTCCTCAAGGTATTGCAAACCATCGCTGGAGACGATCACAATATCGCCGACCTCAAGCTGAAAAGGTATTTGGGGGCAATCCGATTTGGCAACACGTTCCCCCAGAATAACCGAGGTCAGGCAGTTGCGATCAGGGTGGTTTTTTCCTGCTTCGGGCGCCAGCAATCCCGACTTTACCATAAAGTCGATCTGGGGCGCCATGGAATGGTCTTCGTTCAGTTGTTGCAGTTTGCCGCCCCGGAAATGATAGAGAGGCGAATCGCCAATCGACATCCAGAACATCCGGTTCTCAATCAAAACCAATGATACAAGCGTGGCCCCCATTCCGCGGGTTTCGGGGTTCTGCTGGACATGCGCACGCACGCAATTATTCGCATTTACGGCCGCCGAGGTCAAAAATTGCGGGATCTCGTTTTCGAAATCGGCAAAGTTCGCGCTTTGGAATTTCAGTTCACTGAAAACTTCTGTCACAACGATCTTGCTGGCAACATCACCAGCCGCATGGCCGCCCATGCCATCTGCCAAAACGACAACGCCGCTATCGGCGCCAAATGGGAAATCGGTGACGATGGCATCTTCTTGATAATCGCGGCCACCCTGGCAGATTGCTGATGCGACATCAAAACGTGGTTCAGGCGATCGCCACATCTTCGTTCTCCTCGTTTGTGCCGTTGGACCAGTTGAATGTTTCGTCACACAGCGCCACAAACCGCAGCACCGTTTCACCGATGCGGATGATATCACCTGATCTCAGTTTTTCATTACTGATCAGCGGTTTTTCGTTCAGCCGCACGATGTTTGATTTGCCACCGTGCCCTAACAGAAATTCTTTGCTTTGGGGATCATAGACAATTGCTGCATGGTTGGTGCGCGAAATGGCGTTATCCCCGAAATCAAGCTGCACAGCCTGATCTTCGCCACGGCCAATTTGCGACATGCCTGCCATTAGCGAAAAGCTTTCGCCGCGCCCCGGACCTTCGGCAATGACAATCCAGCCAACGGGGAACTTTGCGCGTTGTGTTGCTCCGGCTTTTGGTGCGTCATTGAACAAATCAACGACATCACCGTTTGATTTTTCAAAGCCGATCAATCGGGTTTTGGTGCGCCGCGACCGTGCCGGTGATCTTGCGGCGGCGACAATGCTGGCCTCTTGTGGGGTAGGCGCGTGCTGTGCCGTTGGCTGACCGTCATCTTCCATGTCCCAGATGCTCATCGGGTGTGCAGGTTCCGCCACGGGCGCTGCGTCCGGCGTTGGGGCGGCCGATTGTGCGGCGATCAGCTTGGCATTGACGCTATTCAGCATGTCCAATTCGCCGTGACCGCCTTCGTCATCTTCAATGGCGTGGCGTTGCAAAACCTCTTGTTCTTCGGTCAGTGCGCCGATGGTGTCGCGGTATGACTGTTCCAGCGCATCCACCTGGTTGGTCTGCGTTTGTGCCGCGTTCCGCTTTTTTCCGATAAGTGCCCGAATAAAATTCATCTTTGCTACCTTATAGTTTGTTGCAAAGGCGTCGATCCAGCGGCGCCCTGACGCGGTTTAATTATTGATCCATGTTCATGGAGGCGACCCACATGCTGCCTTCACGCTGCACCGCAAACATGAACTGTGTGGTTCCCGTGTCGATCTCACGTTCTAGAATGGTTGCCAGTGTATCACGGGCTGTGATGCGTTCTGATGTGGGGATGTAGGATGTTACGATGTCGCCGGGCCGCAGGTCTGAGGTGGTGTTCGAGGGCACATCAACGACAACGGTCCGCCAGTTGGAACCGGCAAAGGACGACTGAAACCTGATCCCGTTCAACATGACGATGTCTTGGATGACCGGCATGATCCACGCACGATCCGCGGTTTCGCCCGTTGCCGGGTCACGGGTGCCAAAAACCACCTGCACCGTGTCGCCCTGTGATGCCTGCTGATTGGCACGCAAGGTTGCCGGAATGTCGCCAATGCTGTCAATCGGCGTGCCGTTCACCGCCGTGATTTCCAGCCCTGGACGCACCCAAACCGGCGTGACTGCGCCCAAAGCGCCAACGACATTTGACCCGGGCGCATCGGATTGGAAGGGCAATTGCACAGACCATACGGATACCACACTAGGCGGCGGCAATTCGTTGCCGGGGGTCACGGCGTCAATGTCGATGATCAGTCCGTTGCCAACGGCGGCGACGGACTCTGGCGTGGCCGCGAACACAAGGTCGGCCATTTCAGTTTCGACGATGGACCGGCTGACGCGCAGTTCGGGAAATGCGATCGCCGCGGCCGGTTCCGTGCTTGTGGGGCGCGGGGTCATCACGGGTTCTGGAACAGGCTGCGTGACGACTGCCGTCATGGCCGCGATTTCCACCGCGTCCGCGCGGGGCACAGGGCGGATTTCCGGTGTTGCAATGTCGTCACTTGCTGCAACAGGGCCACCGATGATCCCAGCGTCTGTCCCGGTTCCGATTTCGGGGGCTGCTGTATCTGTTGTCAGTGTTGGTGTGGGCTGGGCCTCGGCCATGACGGGTGCCGGATCAGCAATCGCGTCAGGCGCAACATTCGCTGACTGCACGGGCGCCGCCGGCAAGTCTGGTGCGGCTGGTTCAAAAGCAGGCGGTGCAGATGCAGGCGCTGTGGCCGGTTGATCCAGCACGGCTGTTTCAGTCACAACAACAGGTGGTGTGTCTGAAGGCACTGCGACAACCGTCGAAACAGCGGTATCGTCACGACCCGGCATAAGCATCACACCGACGCCCACCATAATCGCCAGCACTGCCGCAGACCCAAGAAGCATTGGCAGTTTTGATTTTTGTTGCGGCGCAGCCACATCGATGACAGGGGCCGCTTTCGCGGCTGGCTTGATCGCCGTTCCCACCTTCAGTGGTGTGACATTTCCCGGAAGACCATCCATCATGTCCAGCCATTCCCGGGCGGATTGCAGACGATCCTTTGGCAGTACGGCCAAAGCCTTGTCGATGGCGGCCAAGAACGAATCTTCGTATTCAGTGATCCGGCCGACCAATGGCACATAAGGGTCGGGTTCGCTGGATGCGACGGCGGCCAAACGCGCCTGGCTGTTGGGGGGCACTTGTTTGGCAATCAAATGGTAAAAGGATGCAGCCAAGGCATAAAGATCGCTGCTGGGGCCTTGCTCGCTGCCTGCGATGTAAAATTCCTGTGGCGAATATCCGTCCTTGACCACGCGCAGGGCCGACAGAACCCGGCTTTGCTTTGTTGCCTGTTCGCGGGCTGCACCGAAGTCAATCAACACAGGGTGAAACTGCGCATTGATAAGGATGTTGTCGGGCGAAATGTCGCGGTGAAGGATCCCTTGTTCGTGGATGAAACCAACAGCGCCAAGCGCTTCTTTCAGGATCACCTTGATCTGGGTAGGGGTCAGCCCGTGGTTGGGGTCTTCGATCGTATCAAGCAGGTCGCGCCCTTCCACAAAATCGAGCGCCATATAGGCCGTTTCGTTGTCTTCAAAAACCTGATGCACCCCCACAATGTTGGGGTGATCCAGTTTCGCAAGGCTGCGCGCCTCTTGGACGAACAGGCGGACGATAGATTTCAATTCGTTCTGATGCGCGCGCGACCGGGCCTGCACCACATAGCGGCTACGGCGGCAAAATGCGCCGGGGAAACATTCCTTGATCACGATCTTGCGGTCCAGGCTGTCCCGCGCAAGATATGTGATCCCGAAACCACCTGCGTTCAGGAAACTTTCGATCGTGTACTGGCCGTGCATCAGTTTTGTGCCTGGCTTCAGTTCATCGACGAAGCTGTCCTTGTCGTCTGTGTTTTCTTTCACCAGTGGCTTACCCATCTCACATCCAGCTCTCAACTTGCGGTGGTTACACGGATTTTCCGGTAACTGTTGATTTTTATCTCTCATCTAAATTGGGCCAAAAAGTGACGCCAACTTGTTGTTTGCGGGCCATTAATCAGCGCATTTTCTGATGATTGCCCCATGTTTGTGAAACAGTGCAGCCCGTATTTGCTGCGTTTACCAGTGAATATCGCAACATTTGTGTCAAATTTGCAGCGTCTGTGGCCCGAAGGTGTAATGCATGACCCACGGCACCGCAGGACAGGCGATTTCAGCATCCATTTGACTGGTTTTAGGATTCAAAACGTAGAATCACCGTTGCTACGTGTGATTTTTGGGGCCCTTGCCAGGGCGATTCTTTGCGGGGTCGGGGCAAGGATGCGTGGTGCTGTTATTGCTGGCATGATCTTGTTCCCTCTTGTGCAAGGGTGCAGCATTGCGCCAATACAAGGTGGGGGGCGCTTGAATGACACGGATATTTATTAACGGATTTGGCCGTATTGGGCGCACGGTGTTACGCGCTTGGGCCAAGGGCGACTGGCCTGCCCTGGATATCGTCGGCATCAACGATATCGCGGCGCCGGATCTTTGCGCACATCTGTTTGCCTATGACAGCGTCTTTGGCCCCTATCCCGGCACGGCAGAGATGGTCGGGGATTCACTGGTCGTGGACGGCAAGGCGATCCCGCTGTCGCGCAGGGATGACATCAGCACCCTTGATTTGTCCGGGGTTGACGTGTTGCTGGAATGCACCGGCAAGGCCGACAGCCGCGATGTTGCCGCGCGCGGTTTGGATGCGGGGGCGGGCAGGGTGCTGATTTCCGGCCCGTCAGATGCGGCGGATGCAACTGTGGTGCTGGGGGCAAATGACGCAGTTCTGGCCGGTCAACCGATCGTTTCAAATGCGTCCTGCACCACCAACGCGCTAGCTCCGCTGGTCAAATTGCTGGATGCCACTTGGGGGCTGCAAACGGGTTGGATGACGACGATCCATTGCTACACTGGCAGCCAGCCCACCATTGATGCCCCGCGCGGCGATTATATGCGAAGTCGTGCCGCCGGCCTGTCTATGGTGCCGACAACGACTTCGGCGCAGCATTTGCTGGACGTTGTGTTGCCCGATCTCGCAGGTCGGATCGCGGCGGCGGCGGTGCGTGTGCCTACGGCATCGGTATCGGCGGTGGATTTGACGGTGGTCTTGCGCACCATCCCAACTGACGAGGCGCTGCACGATTTTCTGTCGCTGCAACGCGGGGTCATCGGGCATACTGACAAGATGCTGGTGTCATCTGACCTGCGCGCAAGGCCCGAAAGCCTGATCATCGCCCTGCCTGAATGCCGGGTGACGGCAGGCGGGCTGGTGCGTATCTTTGGCTGGTATGACAACGAATGGGGCTTTTCGTGCCGGATGCTGGATATGGCGGCGCGGATGGGGAAATGAAACGCCCCCGCCCCGCCCAAGGGCTGCCTACTGGGGATGCACCCTTTCCCTTTGGGTCTGCGCGCACTAGGTAGCAAGCGAACCTAGAAAACAGGCAAATTCATGTCCGCGATCGTATCCGTCCAGAACCTTCGCAAATCCTACGCTGGGGGTTTTGAGGCGCTCAAAGGCGTCAACCTTGACATCCAAGAGGGCGAGATCCTTGCGCTGCTTGGCCCAAATGGCGCGGGTAAGACGACTTTGATTTCAACGATTTGCGGGATCACGGTGCCGACATCGGGGCATGTAACCGTAGGTGGTCACGACACGCAGGCCGATTTTCGCGCCGCCCGCAGCCTGATCGGTCTGGTGCCGCAGGAAATCAACCTTGAACCGTTCGAAACCGTGTTCAGCACGGTGCGGTTTTCGCGCGGGTTGTTCGGCAAGCCGCGCGATGACGGCTATATTGAAAAAATCCTGAACCAGCTTTCGTTGGGCGACAAGAAAAACGCCAAGATCATGACCCTGTCCGGCGGCATGAAACGCCGTGTGCTGATCGCCAAGGCGCTGGCCCATGAACCGCGTGTGTTGTTTTTGGACGAACCCACCGCAGGCGTGGATGTGGAACTGCGCAAGGACATGTGGGATGTGGTCGCCGACCTGAAATCGTCAGGCGTCACGATCATCCTGACGACACACTATATCGAAGAGGCCGAGGCGATTGCCGACCGTGTCGGTGTGATCAACAAGGGCGAAATCCTGTTGGTGCAGGACAAGGCCGAAATGATGGCCCAGATGGGGCAAAAGCAGTTGCAGATCGCACTGGCCACGGCCACGCAGGATATTCCGGCAGCTTTGGCACACTACAACCTTGACCGCGCAGACGACGGGCTGACCCTGACTTACACCTACGACACGAAGGGCGAACGCACCGGCATCACGACCCTTTTGGCCGATCTGGCCAAGGCGGGGCTGAAGCTGAAAGATATCCAGACCCGTCAAAGCAGCCTGGAGGATATCTTTGTCGGGCTGGTAAAGGAAAAAGCATGAATCTGACTGCTGTCAAATCCATTTACATGTTCGAAATGGCGCGGTTTTTCCGCACCATCATGCAAAGCCTTGTTTCGCCGGTATTGTCCACCTCGCTTTATTTCGTGGTGTTTGGTGCCGCCATCGGCAGCCGGATCGACCAGGTGGAGGGTGTCAGCTATGGCGCGTTCATCGTGCCGGGGCTGATCATGCTGTCGGTGATGACGCAGGCGACGACCAATGCCAGTTTTGGCATCTATTTCCCCAAATTCATCGGCACAATCTATGAATTGCTGTCTGCGCCGGTGAATTTTCTTGAAATTACGGCAGGCTATGTGGGGGCGGCGGCGACCAAGGCGATGTTTATTGGGCTGATCATCCTTGGCACAGCGCATCTGTTCGTCGATCTGAACATCGCGCACCCCGTTGCCATGCTGGCCTTTCTGACGCTGACCTGCATCAGCTTTTCCCTTTTGGGGTTCATCATCGGGATCTGGGCGGGGAATTTCGAACAGTTGCAACTTATCCCACTGTTGATCATCACGCCGCTGGTTTTTCTGGGCGGGTCTTTTTATTCGATTACGATGCTGCCGCCGGTCTGGCAGACGATCACCCTGTTCAACCCTGTGGTTTACCTGATCAGCGGGTTCCGCTGGTCGTTCTTTGGCACGGCAGACGTCAGTATCGGGGTATCGCTTGCGGCCATCGCATTGTTTACCGCGATTTGCCTGACGGCGATCTGGTGGATTTTCCGCACCGGTTGGCGGATCAGGCAATAACCTTGCGCTGCGTCCAAAGCGGCTTAGATGGTGTGATATGAAACGCTTTATTCCTTTTTTGAAATCCGATCCGTTTGTCGCCGTGATCCGCCTGCAAGGCGCGATCAGCAATAGTGCGCGAGGGCTGGACAACCCCAGCCTTGCGCCTGTGATCGAAAAGGCGTTCAGCCGGGGCAAACCCGCCGCTGTGGCGCTTGAAATCAACTGTCCTGGCGGGTCGCCGGTGCAATCTTCACTGATTGCGGCGCGTATCCGGCGGCTGGCGGACGAAAAGAAAATCCCCGTTTTCGCCTTTGTCGAGGATGTGGCGGCGTCGGGCGGCTATTGGTTGGCCTGTGCGGCGGACGAAATTTTCATCGACGCCTGTTCGATCACCGGTTCGATCGGCGTCATCAGCGCCGGTTTTGGCGCGCACGATGCGATTGAAAAACTGGGTGTGCAGCGCCGTGTGCATACATCGGGGACGTCGAAATCCATGCTGGACCCGTTCAAGCCGGAAAAGCCTGCGGATATCAAAAAGCTGAAAGGCTGGTTAGAGGATCTACACACGACCTTTACAGACTATGTGAAATTGCGGCGCGGCACGAAACTGGCGGATAATCCTGACCTGTTCACCGGCGAGGTGTTCATCGGCCACAAGGGCATTGACGCAGGGCTGGCTGACGGGATCGGCCATCTTGTGCCGATGATGAAACAGCGGTTTGGCGACAAGGTGAAATTCCGCCGCTATGAACAAAGCCGCCCGTTGCTGGCGCGCTTTGGGGCGCGGGTCGTCGATGACACCATTGGCGGGATCGAAGAACGCGCCGCATTCGCGAGGTTCGGCCTGTGATTGTCAAATCTGTCATTCTGTTTCTGGCCTTCATTTTTGTGCTGGGTATTTTCGGGAAATGGCGTTTTCCCGGCCAGCAGCGGCTGGCCGACGCCAAATGCCCCAAATGCCAACGCTACCGCATCGGCAAAGGCCCGTGTGCCTGTGAAAAGGGCCGCCCGTGAGGGCGCTTGTGACGGGCGCAGGGGCGCGGCTGGGGCAGGCAATGGCGTTGTATCTGGGTCAACGCGGCTATGACGTGGCGGTGCATTATGCAGGGTCCGCGACCGGGGCGGCCGATACGGTGGCGCAGTTGCTGGCGATGGGCCGGCAGGCCGTGGCATTGCAGGCCGATCTGTTGGACGAAAACGCAACATGCGCGTTGATCGGGCGGGCGGTTGATGCGCTGGGCGGGCCGCTGACCTGTCTGATCAACAATGCGTCGATTTTCGAATATGACAGCATCGCAACGGCAACGCGCACCAGCTGGGACCGGCATATTGAATCGAACCTGCGCGCGCCTTTCGTTCTGACCCAAGCGTTCGCGGCCCAGGCCCCTGACCTCATCCATGATACCAATGGTGAACCGGTGGCGCAGGCGCTGGTGATCAACATGCTGGATCAGCGGATACACAAACTGACGCCCGAATTCATGAGCTATACCATCGCCAAGATGGGGCTTTGGGCGATGACACGCACCACGGCGCAGGCGCTGGCCCCGAAAATACGGGTCAACGGCATCGGGCCGGGGCCGACGTTGCAAGGGCACCGGCAATCTGTGACGCATTTTGAAAAGCAACGCGCGGCGACGATCCTGAAACGTGGTGCAAACCCTGCCGATATCACCGCGGCGTTGGGTTATTTTCTGGATGCGCCTGCGATTACCGGGCAGATGCTGGCGGTTGATGGCGGTCAGCACCTTGCTTGGGAAACGCCGGACGTGCTGGGGTTGGAGTGACGCGGCGCTAAAGTTGTGCACCCCCTGAATCCTGCGTCACGCGAATGTTACAATTTCACTGTTTTTCAAGGCGTTAAGCATGTGTAAATAAAAATATATAGTAAATTCAATGAATTACATATGCGCCTAATTTTTAGGCAAAGTGACGAAGCCTGCTGAAAACAAGGAAAATTTCAGGGTGTCACGGATTAACCCACCGACTTATCCACAGAAACGGTGGATGCCTTTCCTCTTGCCCCTGCGACGTTACCATTGCAGCAACCACAGAATCACAGATACGTGACCATGACCGACCAGCCGATCAATCCACCCGCGACCGGATACGACCTGATACACGGGTATTTGCGCACGATTGATGCGTCGCCCGGTGTTTACCGAATGCTGGATGCGGACAGTCGCGTGCTTTATGTTGGCAAGGCGCGGAACCTGCGCGCGCGGGTCAGCAACTATGCCCGCCCCGGCAATCATTCGCCGCGTATCACGCGGATGATCAGCGAAACCGCCTCGATGATGTTTCTGACCACGCGCACCGAAACCGAGGCGCTGTTGCTGGAACAGAACCTGATCAAACAGTTGAAACCGCGCTACAACGTGTTGCTGCGCGACGACAAATCCTTTCCCAACATTCTGGTGACAAAGGATCACGCCTATCCGCAGATCAAGAAACATCGCGGTGCGAAAAAGCAAAAGGGCAATTATTATGGCCCCTTTGCCGGGGCGGGGGCGGTCAACCGCACGCTGAACCAGTTGCAGCGGGTGTTTTTGCTGCGTAACTGTTCGGATAGCGATTTCGAGACGCGGACGCGCCCTTGCCTGCAATACCAGATCAAACGCTGTTCCGGCCCCTGTTGCGGGCTGATTTCCACAGATGATTACGCAGCGTCGGTGCGCGATGCCGAACAGTTCCTGCAAGGCCGCACCAAGGGCATTCAGCAGACGCTGGCCGCGCAGATGCAGGCGGCCAGCGATGCGATGGAGTTCGAACGCGCCGCCGCCCTGCGCGACCGGATCAAGGCACTGACACAGGTGCAATCGGCGCAAGGGATAAACCCGCAAAGCACCGCCGAGGCGGATGTGATCGCGCTGCATACCGATGGCGGGCAGGCTTGTGTGCAGGTGTTTTTCATCCGAGCCAACCAGAACTGGGGCAACCACGACTATTACCCCCGCGTCAGCGGCGACGAAGACCCGTCCGAGGTGATGGAGGCCTTTGTCGGTCAATTCTACGCTACGCGCGAACCGCCGCGCATGCTGATCCTGTCGCATGGGTTGGATAATGATGATCTGATGGTTCAGGCATTGTCTGAAAAGGCGGGGCGCAAGGTGGATATCACTGTGCCGCAACGCGGCGAAAAGGCTGAACTGGTACAAAATGCACTGCGCAACGCCCGCGAAAGCCTTGCGCGCAAGATGTCTGAAACGGCCACGCAGGGGCGTTTGCTGAAAGGGCTGGCCGCAGCGTTCGATCTGCCCCGCGTGCCGCAGCGGATCGAGGTTTACGACAACAGCCACATTCAGGGTGCCCATGCGGTCGGCGCGATGGTGGTGGCCGGGCCGGATGGTTTTGACAAGAACCAGTATCGCAAATTCAACATCCGCGGCGATGACCTGACCCCCGGCGATGATTTCGGCATGATGAAAGAGGTGCTGACCCGCCGTTTCCAACGTCTGCTGAAGGAAGACCCCGAACGCACCCAAGGCACCTGGCCCGACCTGTTGTTGATTGATGGCGGGGCCGGGCAGGTCAGTGCTGTGCGGCAGATCATGGATGATCTGGGCGTTAGTGACATTCCCATGGTGGGCGTGGCCAAAGGCGAAGACCGCGACGCAGGCAAAGAGGAATTTCACCGCACCGGCAAACCCGTCATGGCGCTGCGCCACAATGATCCGGTGCTGTATTTCATCCAAAGGATGCGGGACGAGGTGCACCGTTTTGCCATCGGCACGCATCGTGCCAAGCGGTCAAAGGCAATTGGTGCGACCCCGCTGGATGACGTGCCCGGCGTTGGGGCCGCGCGCAAACGTGCGCTATTGGCGCATTTCGGGTCGGCCAAGGCGGTGGCGCGCGCGAACCTTGCTGATCTGAGGGCGGTGGAAGGTGTGTCGGGGAATATGGCCCAGACAATCTATGATTACTTTCACGAAAACGGTTAAAAAGGTTCTTGCCTCCGGCGGGGACATTTATACCCGAAAGAAGCAGGATATGGTCAGACGTGCGCAAGCCGGTTAGACAGGGGGGTATGAATATAAATTTACCAAATATCCTGACGATCTTGCGCCTGCTTGCAGCGCCCGGCGTGGTGATCATGTTTTTGTATTTTCATCGCCCTTGGGCGGACTGGTTCGCGCTGGCGTTGTTCGTATCGGCGGCGCTGACGGATTTTCTGGATGGCTATCTGGCACGCGCGTGGAAACAGGAAAGCAAGCTGGGCGCGATGCTGGACCCGATCGCCGACAAGGCAATGGTGGTGATTGCGCTTTTGGTGATCACCGGATTTTCCGGCATGAACCCGTGGATCCTGCTGCCCGCCACGCTGATCATGTTCCGCGAGGTGTTCGTGTCTGGGTTGCGGGAATTTTTGGGTGATACGGCAGGCACACTGAAGGTCACCCCGCTGGCGAAATGGAAAACCACCGCGCAGATGGTGGCAATTGCGCTGTTGTTCGCGACGGGCGCATTTGAACATTATTTCGGGATGCAATCCATCGGGATGAGCCAGCAGATCGTGACTGACGTGCTGGCAGGCCGCATTCCCGATGAAATGGGTCTGATCTGGAAATATCAGGGTATGATCATCAGCTGGTGGGCCGGGATCACCATATTATGGATCGCAGGGGTTTTGACACTTGTCACCGGATGGGATTATTTCCGCAAGGCGCAACCCTATCTCAAGGATGCTCGTTAATGAACGTGATGTATTTCGCTTGGGTCCGTGAACGAATCGGTATCCCACAGGAAGCCGTGGAAACAGATGCCGCGACGGTATCTGATCTGGTAGCTGAACTTGTCGCACGCGAAGACCGCTATGCCGCAGCCTTCGCCGATATTTCGGCGCTGCGCGTGGCGCTGGATCAGGAACTGTCAGATTTCGACGCACCCCTTGCCGGTGTCCGCGAGGTTGCGTTTTTCCCGCCCATGACGGGGGGCTGACATGGCCGTGCGTGTGCAGGAAGGCGCCTTTGACGCCGGTGCGGAACTGAACGGTTTTGTGCAAGGTCGGACCGATGTTGGGGCGGTTGTCAGCTTTACCGGCATTGTGCGCGATACCGCTGGCAATCTACTGGAAATGCAGATTGAACATTATCCTGGCATGACCCAATCCGCGATTGAAAAAATCGTGCAAGAGGCACAGCACCGCTGGGATCTTTCCGATGCTCTGGTAATTCATCGCTATGGTGCGTTAAAGCCCGGTGCGCCAATCATGATGGTTGCCACCGCTGCCGCGCATCGTGCTGCCGCGTTCGAAGCTGCCGATTTCCTGATGGATTACCTGAAATCCCGCGCGCCTTTCTGGAAAAAGGAAGTGACCGGTGCCGGTGCCGATTGGGTGGCAGCCAAGGAAGCGGACGAAAATGCCCTGAACCGCTGGTAGTTTTTCCTGCCAATGGGCGTTTTTGCCGGTGCATCTTAACCCGATCTTAGTCGGCGTCAGTTCATGCTGCTGTCACCCTGATGGATGGCCAGTATGGAAAAGACAACGCTTCGCCGCTGCGAGACAGCAGACTCCGCCCTGCTGGACCCGTTGCAATACGCTACGGCAAGTCGTGATGCAGATGTCATAACATTGGTGCAGGATGCGCTGTCTGCCGGGCGCACGCGGCTTGCGTTTCATCCGATTGTGACTGCGGATAAACAGCCCCGCGTTGCATTTTACGAGGGGCTGGTGCGTTTAATGGACGATGCGGGCTGCATCATACCCGCTGCGCATTTCATGCCATCAATCGAAGAAACGGTGCTGGGTCGGCAGATTGATTGCGCAACGCTGAATCTGGCCTTGGCATTGCTGAAACAGCAGCCTGCCCTGCGTTTATCAGTCAACCTTTCAGCACGATCTATCGGCGATGGGGAATGGCGGCGGATCCTCGAACGGGGCTTGCATGACTGGCCAGGGCTGGGCGAACGGCTGATTTTCGAGATAAGTGAAACGTCAGCCATGTTGCTACCCGAAATTGTCCTGCGTTTCATGGCGCAAATGCAACCCAGGGGCGTAGCCTTTGCTCTGGATGGATTTGGCGCGGGGTTTACCGCTTTTCGCCATCTCAAGACATTTTTCTTTGATCTGGTGAAAATCGACAAAGGTTTTATCCGTGGGATTGAAAGCGACCCTGACAATCAAGTCTTGGCCGAAGCGTTGATAACCGTCGCCCATCAGTTTGAGATGTTCGCCATCGCTGATGGCGTTGAGACAGCGGCAGAGGCGGCATTTCTTAAAGGGATCGGGGTTGATTGTTTGCAAGGATATTATTTTGGGGTGCCAAAATTTGAATTCTGACATCCCGATATCTTGCGCTTGGAATTGCATTGCCCTGCACCAGCCAACCCAATAAGGTTCATGGTGAATGGTGGGGCGGTATGTTCTGACCCGTTAGGTGCATTTTATGCGCGTCCCGCCAGGGAATAACCTGAAGGGAATTAATTTTATGACAAATGTTGTTATCGCATCTGCTGCCCGCACCGCCGTGGGTAGTTTCGGGGGCGCTTTCGCGACGACGCCTGCCCATGATCTGGGTGCGGCAGTGCTGGCGGAAGTTGTTGCGCGCGCCGGCCTCGAAAAGGCGGACGTCAGCGAAACAATCCTTGGGCAGGTGCTGACAGCGGCGCAAGGCCAGAACCCGGCGCGTCAGGCGCATATCAATGCCGGTCTGCCGATTGAATCCGCCGCGTGGAGCATAAACCAGGTTTGCGGGTCCGGTCTGCGTGCCGTGGCACTTGGCGCGCAGCATATCCAGTTGGGTGATGCGGCGATTGTGCTGGCAGGTGGGCAGGAAAACATGACGCTTAGCCCGCATGCCGCGCATTTGCGGGCAGGTCACAAGATGGGTGACATGAAATACATCGACACGATGATCCGCGATGGTCTGTGGGATGCGTTCAACGACTATCACATGGGCCAGACAGCGGAAAACGTAGCCGACCAATGGCAAATTACCCGCGACATGCAGGATGAATTCGCCGTTGCATCGCAGAACAAGGCAGAAGCGGCGCAGAAGGCGGGCAGATTCGCTGACGAAATCATGCCTTTTACCGTCAAGACCCGCAAAGGTGACATCATCGTCGATCAGGATGAATACATCCGGCACGGATCGACCATGGAGGCGATGCAGAAACTGCGCCCTGCGTTTACCAAGGATGGGTCTGTCACGGCCGCAAACGCATCGGGTTTGAACGACGGTGCCGCAGCGACACTGTTGATGAGCGCGGAAGAAGCAGAAAAGCGCGGCATCGAACCGCTGGCGCGTATTGCATCTTATGCCACGGCCGGGTTGGACCCGTCGATCATGGGGGCGGGCCCGATCATGGCAAGCCGCAAGGCACTGGAAAAAGCCGGGTGGAGCGTGGCAGATCTTGATCTGGTCGAAGCAAACGAAGCCTTTGCAGCACAGGCCTGCGCCGTGAACAAGGATATGGGCTGGGATCCAGAGATTGTGAACGTCAATGGTGGCGCTATTGCGATCGGTCACCCGATCGGCGCATCTGGTGCGCGTATTCTGAACACGCTGCTGTTTGAAATGAAGCGGCGCGGCGCGAAAAAGGGATTGGCGACTTTGTGTATTGGTGGTGGCATGGGTGTCGCCATGTGCATTGAACGCCCCTGATTCAGTTCAAGGCGGTGCATGGTTGCGCCGCCTTGACGAATGTTAATTTCAAAAGGAGGAGACGAATATGGGACGTGTCGCACTTGTCACGGGCGGATCACGCGGTATTGGTGCAGCTATTTCAAAGGCGCTGAAGGATGCAGGCTATACCGTCGCTGCCACCTATGCGGGAAATGATGAAAAGGCCGCAGCTTTTACCGCAGAAACGGGCATCAAGACATATAAATGGGATGTCGGTGATTATGAAGCCTGTGTCGCTGGAATCGGATTGATCGAGGCAGAGGTCGGCCCGGTTGAAGTTCTGGTCAATAACGCGGGTATCACCCGCGATGCACCTTTTCACAAGATGACCCCGCAACAGTGGAAAGAGGTGATTGACACCAACCTGTCGGGCGTTTTCAACATGACCCACCCGGTTTGGCCCGGTATGCGCGAACGCAAATTCGGGCGAATCATTACAATCAGTTCGATTAATGGCCAAAAGGGTCAGTTCGCACAGGCCAACTATTCTGCTGCCAAAGCTGGTGACATCGGCTTTACCAAGGCGCTGGCACAAGAAGGTGCACGTGCGGGAATCACTGTGAATGTAGTCGCCCCCGGCTACATCAACACCGAAATGATGGCGACTATTCCTGAGAAAGTCATGAACGAAGTGATCCTGCCACAGATTCCTGTGGGACGTCTGGGCGATCCATCTGAAATCGCGCGCGCGGTTGTATTTCTTGCGTCGGACGAGGCAGGGTTCGTGACCGGGTCCACCCTGTCGGCAAACGGCGGGCAATATATGAGCTGACCCTTAAACGAGGTCTTGAATCAAAAGAGCCGTGCATTCCCGCACGGCTCTTTTTCTTAATTCTGTCGCATTCTGTGACAGTTGAGACCGATCGCCTTTGCTTGACAAGACTGCAAAGTCCGCAGGCCAGTTAACGCAGCACAATTGTTTCATCGTTTCCGGGTGCAATTACAGCTTGCGCCAGCGCCCGGTCAGATCAGTTTGCGCTAAGCTTTTTGATCGTTTCTTTCAACATCAGCTTTTGCTTTTTTAGTTTTGCGATTTCAAGATCGTCTTTTGCAGGGCTGCGTTGCATCATCTCGACCGATTCAGAGAGGTTTTGATGCTTCTTTTTCAGTTCCTGCACATGCGAACTTAAAGTCATTATAATCCTCCTCTGGGAATTGTTTGTAAAACTATTGCAACACATCTGATGATCTGTGTCACGCCGCACAGCAGCAAATCACCACCTTTTCATCGTCTGCTATAAAAGTTGCCAAACGGTTAAGGCCAGATGTCCAAAGATGCGCCATGTCGCAAAACGGACTGCACCGCAGCGGTATAGCTTTCCTGATCTCCCTGATGGCTGGTGCCGTCGTGCATGATCAGCGCCGGGGCCAAGCGAAAAGCTGCGCGCCCTTCTTGCCGGGCTTGCAGTAAAAACAGCTCGGGCGGGCGGTTTTTGCGCCCGGCAATGGGGCAAACCATCAGCGAACCCAGTCGCCCTGACAGCGCCGTCAACACCTCTGGCAGGCGTTCAACCCGTTGGATCAGTGTCAGATATCCTTTTGGTCCCAGCCGCCGCGTTCCAATGTCTAGCCAATCAACAAGCGGGGTTTCGCCACCCAAGGCCGTATCTCGCCCCGGATCCGTGGCGGCGGTGCCTGCACGGCGGTCAAAATAGGGGGGGTTCATGATGACGTGATCGAATCGCTTTTGCCGCAGATCGGCGGGCAGGGCGCGCAAATCGGCTGTCACAACATCAAAAACGGCTGCGTTTTCCACCGCGTTACGCCGCGCCAGATCCGCATAGGTGGGCTGCAATTCAACACCCTTCAGGTCCAGCCCCGGCACGCGCGCTGCCAGACACAGCGACGCCACGCCAACCCCGCAGCCAAGTTCCAGCACAGATTGCCCCGGTTTGGCGATCACAGCCGCCGCCAGCAGCACCGGATCAACGCCCGCGCGATAGCCCCGGCGCGGTTGCCATGCGCGCACGCGCCCGCCCAGAAAATCGTCGCAGGTTAAATCGTCAGTCACGGCCAAGGTCGATATTTCCATCGCGCATCACGGCTTCGGCCATGAACAGATCGCGGTCCAGCACCATCAATCGGCGCGGCATGATGCCTATGCTGCCTTCAAGGACGCTCATATTTACGTCGAAGGTGAACCAGTCTATACCCTCGCTGTCCAGCAGGGCGGTTGCAAAGGCGATGACAGTCGGGTCGTTGGTGCGCAAAAGCTCTTTCATATCCAAGACCTAAGGTGACGCACGGGAGTTGTCCATTCACATGACGGAACAGTTAATGAGCCATGATGCCGCCGCCACCAAACCGCATGAACAACTGGCCATAGCACTGGCTGATGATCTGACTGCGGTCAACGCCATGATTCGTGCGCGCATGGCGTCCGAACATGCTCCCCGCATCCCGCAGGTGACGGCGCATCTGGTCGAGGCGGGCGGCAAGCGTTTACGACCGATGCTGACGCTGGCTGCGGCGCGGATGTGTGGTTATGACGGGCCGTATCACATTCATCTGGCGGCGACGGTGGAATTCATTCACACCGCGACCCTGCTGCATGACGATGTGGTTGATGAAAGCAGCCAGCGGCGTGGGCGGCCTACGGCCAACCTGTTGTGGGATAATACATCCAGCGTTCTAGTGGGTGATTACCTGTTCGCGCGGTCGTTTCAGTTGATGGTTGAAACCGGGTCGATGCGGGTGCTGGATATTCTGGCCAACGCATCCGCCACCATTGCCGAAGGCGAGGTGCTGCAATTGACCGCCGCCAGCGATCTGGCGACGACAGAAGAAATTTATCTTAAGGTCGTGCGTGGCAAGACCGCCGCGCTGTTTTCCGCAGCGATGGAGGTGGGCGGCGTGATTGCCGGGCAGGATGATGCAACCGTGCAGGCGTTGTTCGATTATGGCGACAGCTTGGGTATCGCGTTTCAGATCGTGGATGACCTGCTGGATTACGGCGGCACGCAGGCCATCGGCAAGAACCTTGGAGATGATTTCCGTGAACGCAAACTGACGCTTCCGGTTATTCGCGCGGTAGCCGCGGCAGATGATACGGAACGGGAATTCTGGGTGCGCACGATCCAGAAGGGCCGCCAGCAAGATGGTGATTTGGAACAGGCCATGGGATTGCTGGCCAAACATGGCGCGCTGGATACCACGCGGGTTGATGCGATTGCATGGGCGGACAAGGCGAAGGGTTCGCTTGCTGCGATCCCCGATCACCCGATCAAGACCATGCTGGTTGATCTGGCTGATTACGTCGTCGCGCGTATCACATAAAGAAACGCCCGCCGTCTATGGACGGGCGTTTCTTTGGTCAATCACGTCAGAACCGCGCACTATTGAGCCACACCAATGTTCGCCTGCACGGCTTTTTGGGCTGCTGCCACCAAGGCCGCCCCGTCATACCCTTTGGCGTCCATTTCGGCGATCCATTCGGAGGTGACACTGTCGCCCAATGCCTTGATGCGGTCTGTTTCCGCCTCTGACATCACGGCGATTTCATTGCCATCGTCATACATGAGGTCGCGGCCTACGACATCGCCCGTGTCATGGGCGCGGCCTGCCCACATCGCGGCCATCTTGCCGGAATTGGCGTCGATGATGGCGCGCAGGTCATCAGGCAGCCTGTTGTAGACATCCTTGTTCATCGCCCAGACGAAATAAAGGTTATAAAGTGCGCGGTCGCCAGCCACATCGGTATGGCTGTCGGTCAGTTCATTCAGCTTGAGAGATGGGGACATTTCCCAAGTGATGACGCCACCATCGACAACACCTTTGGACAGGGCTTCGGGGAATTGCGGAACGGGCATCCCGATCGGGGTCGCGCCCAGTTTTTCCAGAAGCAGGGTTGCTGCGCGCGATGGCCCGCGCAGTTTCAACCCGGCAAAATCTTCGACGGTGCCGACAGCATCGCCGCGTTTGTGGACAATGCCGGGCCCGTGCATGTGGACAGCGATGACATGCACATCCGCAAAATCATCCATCAGGAATTCCTGCGTGAAATCCCACGCAGCGGCGGATGACTCTTCGCCTTTTTTGGTCGTCATAAAGGGCAGTTCAAGCGCTTCGGCTTCGGGAAAGCGGTTGGGCTGATAGCCAGGAATGATCCAACCGCCGTCGATCGCACCGTCACGGATCAGATCATACTGGTCAGACGCAGCCCCGCCCAATTGCATGAAGGGGTAAAGTTCAACCTTGATGCGCCCGTCGGATTGTTCCGCGATGGCATCTGCCCAAGGCTGCATGAAATAGGTCGGGTTGGCACTGGCCGGCGATACAAAGTGCTGAAACCGCAGGGTCACATCCTGCGCAAGCGCAGACGTTGCGCACAAGGCAAACGCGCCAGTAAATGCGATATGTTTCAAGAGGTGCATGTTTTGCATCCTTTGCGTCATTGGTTGGGGGAAAGCGCCACCTCTAGCGACGCAGTCTATATCGCCTTTATAGGGCTGTATTGCAAGTTACTCACGATCTGCGCCAGGTGGACAGGCCGTCGTATTGAACCGCATAAAGCTCACCCAGGTGTCGCCATAGCGCCGTTGTTCCAATGCTGTAAAACCGACGGGTGCAATCTGAGCGCTGTTTTCTTCCCATACAATCAACGCGCCAGGGGCCAGCCAGCCAGATTGCAGCGCGGCGGCAAGCGCTTTGGGCCCCAACCCTTGCCCATAGGGAGGGTCCAGAAAAATCAGACTGCAGGGCGCGCCAGTTGGCAGTTTGCTGGCGTCCGTGCTGATCAGGGTCGTGTCGGCCTGTCGGCGTAGTTTGGCAATGTTTTCCCGAATCAGCCGGGCTGCGATCCGCCCGCTATCCACAAATGTGACGTCCGCTGCCCCTCGCGACAGGGCCTCCAGCCCCAATGCGCCGGTGCCTGCAAACAGATCCAGCACCCGGGCGCCGGTGATCGGATCGTCAAAGCGCCCGCCCTGCAAAACGTTGAACAGGCTTTCGCGCACCCGGTCTGTGGTGGGGCGCAGATGCGCGCCCGTGTCACCCTTGCCCACGGCGGCCAGGGCGGTACCGCGATGGGTGCCGCCAATGATCCTCATGATTTCAAAAGCGCCTTCATGTCGGTGGCCGGATTGGTGATTTGGGCGGGTGTCGGGCTGCACCCCGTTGCGATCAGGCGCTTGCCGATCATGTAGTTGCGCGGGTCGTTCATGGCGTCCACCGCGATCAGTTCATTCCCTTTGAAATACCAGTTGGACTGCACATCGGGGGTGTTGCCCTTGCGGATATAGACATCGGTATATCCCATGTTCAGCCCTGCGATCTGAAGCTTGCAATCATATTGATCCGACCAGAACCACGGTTGCGGGTGATAGGGTGCGGCCATGCCCAGCATGTTGCGGGCGACAGCTTCGGCCTGATCGATGGCGTTGCCGACGCTTTCCAGCCGGATACGCGTGCCTTTGAACAGGCAGGATGCGCAATCGCCTGCGGCCCAGATGTGCGGGTCGGATGTGCGGCCGTAAACATCGGTCGTGATCCCGTTGTCCACGTCCAGTCCCGCGCTCTCGGCCAGAATGGTCGCTGGATTGATCCCGATGCCGACAACGGCCAGATCCAGTTGTAAGGTGGCGCCCTTTGTCAGCCGTGCGCCGGTGACGTGATCGTCGCCCAACAGCATCTCCAGCCCGACGCCTTCGCGGATGTCTACACCATGGCTGCGGTGCAGATTGCGGAAATAATCTGATGTTTCCGGTGCCGCGACCCGTTGCAATATCCGGTCAGCCATTTCGATCAGCGTTACTTGAAGGCCGCGTTTTGCCGCTACAGCCGCCGCCTCTAGGCCAATGTATCCGCCGCCGATGATCAAAACCCGCCTGCCTGCCACAAAAGCGGGGGCCATCGCATCGGCATCTGCCAGATCGCGGATGCAAAAGACATTGTCCAAAATGCCCCCCACAGATTTCGGTAATGTGCGCGGATGCGCCCCGGTTGTCAGCGCCAGTTCATCATAACTTATCACGTCGTTCCCGGTCAGGGTCACCGTTCGGCTTGTCGGATCAATCGCAACGACGCGGGTATTCAGACGCAGATTTATGTCATGATCGGCATAAAATTCGGCCGGACGCAGATACAGCCGTTCTTGGGGTATTTCCCCTAAAAGATACGCCTTGGACAGCGGGGGGCGCTGATAAGGTGGGACGTTTTCGGCGCCAATCAGGGTGATGTCGCCGGTAAAACCTTCGCTGCGCAGTTTGGCGACCAACGCCGCCCCGGCCTGTCCTGCACCGATCACAACGATGTGCGTCATAACAAACTACCTTTGGTTGCTGGTCCATTGATGCTGGCAAGTCTATATGGCAGTTCACGGAAGTTACAATTGAGTTCAGGGACAATCACAATGACAATCAAGACGGGCGATACGCTACCAGATGCAACCTTGCTGACAGTGGGTGATGACGGACCAGAGCAAGTTTCCCTTGCTGAAAAGATGAAAGACCGCAAAGTCGTGATCTTTGGCCTGCCGGGGGCATTTACCAACACCTGCACCTCGGCGCATTTGCCAAGTTTCATGATCACCTATGACGATTTCAAGTCAAAGGGCGTGGACGAGATTATCTGTGTGGCGGTCAACGATCCCTTTGTGATGAAGGCATGGGGCACATCCACAGGTGCTGCCGATGTCGGGATCACCCTGCTTGCCGACGCTGAAAGCGCCTTTACCGGTGCGATTGGAATGCAGTTCAGCGCACCGCCTGCTGGATTTGTGAACCGGTCCAAGCGGTATTCCATGTTGGTTGAAAACGGTATTGTAACAATTTTCAACGAAGAGGCCGCACCCGGCACATGCGAAATTTCAGCAGGTGAAACATTGCTGGCAGCGATGGGATGAACACACCGGGGCGGCGTAACAAGGCCGCCCCCGCCCTTAGGCTTTGGCCTGCACAATTGTGCGTGTGGGGAAGGGAATGTCGATCCCTGCCGCATCCAGCGCCTCTTTGACGCGGCGTTTCATGTCGGCCTGATACTGGAAAAAATCGGCACTACTACACCAGACCCGCACCAGAAAATCAACTGAACTGGCGTTCAGGTTGTTGATCTGAATAAACGGTTCAGGGGCGGTTTGGGACCGAGGATCGGCCATGATGGTATCGCGGATGACCTGTTCGGCCTTTTGCAGGTTCACGCCATAGCCCACGCCAAATGTCCATTCCGCACGCCGCGTATCATAGACCGAATAATTTACGATCGTGTTGCCCCAGACCTGCGCGTTGGGGATGATGATCTGCACATTGGCGGGCGATGCCAATTCGATGAAATTCAGCGTGATTTCCTTGATCGTGCCCATTTGCCCGCCGACTTCGACAAAATCGCCCAGCTTGATTGGTCGGAAAAAAACGATCATCACACCGGCGGCCACGTTTGATAGCGTGCCCTGCAACGCCAGACCGATGGCCAGACCGGCGGCACCGACAACCGCAACAAAGCTGGTTGTTTGCACCCCAAACGTGTTGAGAACAAACAGAAACGCAAAGGTGATGACGACATATCGCGCCACGTTACCCAGAAAATTAAACAGCGTAATGTCCAGATGTTTGCTTTTGCCGCCAAGCGACACCAGCCGCCGCCGCACCCAGCCGCCTGCGATAAAGCCGACCAGCAAAATCAGAATGGCGGCAAGCACATTTCCGAACATCGCCGCCAGAAATTCAATCGTCAGCAAATCTGCAAGTGTCTGTTCGTTCCAGATCGCGGTGTTCATCACCTCTTCCACTTTATCCTCCTGCAAGAGCATCCAGTTTTGTGCCCAGTTGGGCGTCAAGGACGCTTAGGCCATCTACGTCATGCGTGGTCAAGATGACGTCCACGGTTTTATAGACATTCGACCATTCAGGATGGTGGTTTAGCTTTTCCGCCCAGATCGCAGCACGGGTCATGAACCCGAAAGCTTCAACAAAGTTTTTGAACTGAAAGGTTTTGTGGATCGCATCGCGCCCGTCCACCATGGCCCAACCATTATTCAGCAGCGGTGCGATCTGTTCCTTGCGTGCGGCATCTGTCAGTTTTTCGGTCATTGCTGTTCCTCCTGATGGGATTTGCGAAAAGGGCCATAGCTGGTCAGCACCTCGATTTCGTGGTCGATGGCGTCCCGTTCGGCGGTCAGGTAGCGCGCAACGGCATCGCGGAAACCCGGATCGCCGATCCAATGCAGCGAATGGGTGGCGACCGGCAGATAGCCGCGCGCGAGTTTGTGTTCGCCTTGCGCACCTGCTTCGACCCGTTTCAGCCCTTGGGCGATCGCGAATTCAATGGCCTGATAATAACACAGCTCAAAATGCAGGCAGGGATGATCTTCTGTGCAGCCCCAATAGCGCCCATAGAGCGTGTCGCGCCCGATGAAATTCAGCGCCCCCGCCACGGCCTGGCCGTCATGCATTGCCAGCACCAGCAGCATGTCGTCGCGCAGGGTTTCTTGCGCGCAGTCGAAAAACTGCCGCGTCAGATAGGGCGTGCCCCATTTGCGATTGCCGGTGTCCTGATAGAACCGCCAGAAGGCATCCCAGTGTTCCGGCTGGATCTGGTCGCCGGTCAGGCTGATGATCTGCCCGCCGAACCCTTGCGCGGTGGCGCGTTCCTTGCGGATGTTTTTGCGTTTACGGCTGGACAGCGACGCAAGAAAACCGTCGAAATCGGCGTATCCGTCATTGACCCAGTGAAACTGCTGGCCCAGCCGGCGCAGCAGGCCCATTTCCGCACCTGCCAGCGCCTCGGCTTCGGTGCAAAAGGTGGCGTGGACTGATGATAGTTCGTTATCGGCAGCGACCTGCACCGCGCCCTGAATAAGTGCGGACATGCCTGTTGCCTCAGACCCGGGCCGGGTCAGAAAACGCCGCCCGGTGGCCGGGGTAAACGGCACGGCGATCTGTAATTTCGGGTAATACCGCCCACCCGCGTTTTCATAGGCATGCGCCCAGTTGTGATCAAAAATATATTCGCCCTGACTGTGCCCCTTGGCATAAAGCGGGGCCGTGGCGATGATTTGCCCGTTCTGCGTGGCGGTCAGATAGCGCGGTTGCCAGCCGGTGCCGGGGCCGACCGAACCGCTGTCTTCCAGTGCGCGCAGGAACCGATAGGTGGTAAAGGGATCAGCGGGTCGGCCATCGGTTGCCTCGGGGCATGCACAAGCATCCCAATCAGCAGCGTTTATGCTGGACAGGCTGGGGTGTGTGGTGATTTCGATGGCCGCATCTTTCATGTCGTTCAACTTGGGCGGCAGCGGGCCGGGGTCAAGCCAGATAACCTTCAAATGTTACATTATCTGCAATCTTGCGCGCAGCCGCTTCTGCTTGGGGCGATCGGATCGTCCAGCACAGAATTCCCGCACCCTGGTGTTTCAACTCCGTCACTCGGGGGCGGGTCAGATCGGCGGCTTCATGGCTGATGAAACAGGCGCCAACGCGGTCATAGTCGGGGATGTCCCGCAGGGTGTCACAGACCTGAGAGGGCAGTTCCGGCCAGAACATCGGATCGTAACCTGATGTGGTCAGCCCGCGTGGGATGTCAGGGGTAAGCGTTGCCAGCGCCGCGACGGTATGCGGGTTGAAGGACATCAGCGCGACTGCGCCGCGGTAACCGGTCAATGCCGCGACAGTTGCTTGTTCCAATGAGCCGATGTTTGGCCCCATGAAGCCGTCCTGATCCTTGATTTCAATCAAAAGAGGCACGCGCCCCGCGACCAGTTCCAGCACAGTCTCCAGCGCAGGGATTGTGCCGGGATCATCGGTCAGGCGCATTGCTTCCAGCGCGGCGCGGGTGCGGGTGCGCACCGGCCCACGCGCGGCCGTCAGACGGTCCAGTTGATCATCGTGGAACACCATTGCATGCCCGTCGGCCGTCAATTGCACATCCATTTCGATCCCATAGCCTGCGTCAATCGCGGCGCGGATCGACTCCTGGCTGTTTTCGACGCGTCCTGCGCTGCGGTCGTGCAGGGCGCGATGGGCGATGGGCCGGTCAAAAAAAGCGGCGGGCAGGGTCATTTGATTTGAAAGATCGCTTCGATTTCGACGGCGACACCCAAAGGCAGGCTGGCCGCACTGACTGCAGACCGCGCGTGGCGTCCTGCGTCACCCAATGCGGCAACCAGAAAATCAGATGCGCCGTTGATCACCTTGGGCTGGTCAGTGAAATTGGCGGTGGAATTCACAAAACCCACCAGTTTGACCACCCGCACCAACCTGTCAATATCCCCCCCGCAGGCAGCCTTGAGTTGCGCCAGCAGGCTGATCGCACAAGCCCGCGCCGCATCCGCCCCGGCAGCGGCGTCCAGATCGGCGCCAATCTTGCCAGTAATCAGCCCATCCGCATTGGCCGAGATCTGGCCCGACACATATACCATGTCACCCGCGATGACATAGGGCACATAGTTCGCCGCCGGCGCCGGAGCATCGGGCAAGGTCACGCCCAGTTCGGCCAGTTTGTCTTCGATTTTGCGCATGCTTTTCTCCTTGTTTGGGCGAACGCTAGCGTCACAGGCGGCCAGGTGCAATCGTTGCCCGCGCGCTTGCCGTTGATTTGCGCCAGCGTTTGGCCCAGAAATAAACCCATGATGCCGTATCGCAAATTTTTGTCTGTTTTTTCCATCATGGCGCTGCCTGTCGCAGGGGTTGCAGGGCCATATGACGGCGTTTTCAAACAAACCGCCAATGCGGAATGCGCCTTGGTCGGTGTCGATGGCGGATCGCTCAAGATCGACGACAACATCTTTACCGGGGTCGAGGTCCAGTGCCACATGACCCGTCCTGTCGATATCAATGATATGGATGCGACCATCTATACAATGGAATGTGTCGGCGAAGGCCAAACCTGGACCGAACGTGCGGTGTTGATGAACGACGCCGAAAAAACCGGTATTTATATGATTTGGGATGGATATGTCTTTCGCTATGACCGCTGCGCAGAGGGTGAATATTAGTTCATCTGATCGCGCAGGATGATATCCAGCACATCAAGGATCGCGCGTTCCAGCACTTGCCCGCCGGCCCCGGCGATGACATTCTCATCGACCCTGCTGCCCGGCGCGCGCATCGGAAGGGGGACAGGTTGGCGTTGCGCCAGAATAGGCGCCATCGTTTCACGCCATATTTCAGCCGGAAGCCCGCCGCCCGTGACGCCGGTCAGTGGCGCGTTGTCGTCATAGCCCATCCAGACACCCGTGACGTAATCGCCGGTGAAGGCAATGAACCACGCATCGCGTGATGCCTGCGTGGTGCCGGATTTCCCCGCGATCTCCCAGCCGTTGATTCGGGCGCGACGGCCCGTGCCTTCTTCGACCACGCGCGACATCATCCACGTCAACTGGCGTGCGGCGTCCTGCTGAATGACCCGTTCACCGATGCCGCTGCCGGTTGCGTCCATCAGCGGCCTGTCGTCCCCCTGAATGCGCAGGTCGACCAGACCATAAGGCGTGACCGATGACCCGCCGTTCAAAATGCCTGCATAAGCGCCTGTCATTTCCAGCAGCGTGCTTTCCGAAACCCCCAGCGCCAGTGCGGGCCCTGCGGCCAGATCACTTTCGATTCCGAACTGCGTCGCCACGGTGCGCACCGCTTCGCGGCCCACTTTTTCTGACAGGATCACCGCGGGGACATTGCGGCTTTCAGCCATTGCCTGGTTCAGGGTCATGATGCCCTTGAATTCCCGGTCATAGTTTTTGGGGCACCAATTGGCCGACCCGCGCACTTTCCAGCAGACAGGGCTGTCGTCGATCAGATCATTGGGGCTGAAGCCCGAATCGAGTGCGGCCGCATATATAAAGGGTTTGAACGATGACCCGGTTTGCCGCAGTGCTTGCGTGGCGCGGTTGAATGCGCCAGTGGCGCGAATGTTACGCCCGCCAACCATGGCGCGCACAGCCCCGTCTGCGGACATCACAACGATGGCGGCCTGTGCCTTTGACCCCTCGCGAACGTCATTTTCAAAGACCTTGATCAGGGCGTTTTCGGCTGCTTTCTGAATGCCCTGATCCAAAGTGGTGCGAATGATCACGTCTTCTGTTGTGTCTTTCGTAAAAAATGCAGGCCCGCTTTCCATCACCCAATCAGCGAAAAAGCCCCCTGCACGTGCGGCGGCGGCTTGCGACAGGGTCGCGGGGTTCTGGCGGGCATCGGCCGCCTGTGCGGCGGACAGATAGCCTTGTTCCTCCATCAGCCCGATCACGACCGAAGCGCGGTCGCGGGCGCGTTCGATGTTGCCCGTGGGTGCATAGGTTGACGGCGCTTTCAGTAATCCGGCCAGCATCGCCGCCTGCGCGGGGTTTACCTGTGCCGCGGAAATTCCGAAATAGCGTTGCGCGGCGGCTTCAAATCCACGACTGCCAGCCCCCAGATAGGCGCGGTTGAGATAGATCGTCAGGATTTCCTGTTTGGTAAAGGCGGCTTCCATTGCCAGGGCAAAGATGGCTTCTTTGCCCTTGCGCCACAGCGATGACCGGCGGCAGTCGGCCTCGTAGGCGGCCTCTGAGTCCCAGGTGTCGGGGTCGTATGGCACACCAAGGCACAGCAATTTGGCCGTCTGCTGTGTAATCGTTGACCCTCCGTTCCCCGAAAGCGCACTGCGTCCGGCTTGCAGGTTGATCCGCACCGCTGATGCGATGCCGCGCGGTGACAGGCCCAGATGGCGATAGAAACGCTTGTCCTCGGTTGCGACAACGGCGTTGTGCAGGTGGGGGGAAACAGTTTCTGCCGTGACCATGCCGCCAAACTGGTCGCCGCGCCATGCAAAGACATCGCCCCGATAATCCAGCAGCGTGACAGACCCGCGGGTGCGCGCATCGACCAGCGTTGTCATTGGGGGCATTTGGGCGGCGTAATAATAGACTGCCCCCCCCACCAGCAGGGCAGTAACGGTGCCCATCCGCCAACCGATGGCCCACAACATGCGCATGCTCCACGCAAACGGCGCGAGCAGCCAGCCAATCAGCCCGCGTTTCTTCTTTTTGGCGGGTGTGCGGGTGCGGCGGCTGGCGCGGGTTTTGGCCAAGCCTGTTTTCTTGGCCGGCTTTTTGCCAGCAGAATTTGCGGCATAGCGCCGGTCAGCCACCAAGGTGGGTCGCTTATTGCCATTTCTGCTCATGTTCCGCTCGACTGATTGTTGTTGTCGCTTTTCGCAGATCATAGCTGGCATTGGGATTTGCTGCCAGCGGCTTTCCCTGCGCTATCAGGCATTCTGTTCTGTCTGATTGGATTCCGCGATTTCCCCGTGCTGCGCTTCAAGAATAGCTTAAAATTTGTGCAAAATACAAAAAATGTGCAAAAAATGTGCAAATAACACTACATTGACCGAGTATAAAGCCCCTGCCGGCCTTGCTGCATCAGCTTGCACACGCTCTTTCTCGTCGGGCAAGCAACGTCAACGGGATGTGGCGCTGCGGTATCATTTGCAAGGGGAAGACTGTGAAACTCATCATTGCAACAATCAAACCGTTCAAGCTGGAGGAGGTGCGCGAGGCGCTGACCACCATCGGTGTGCGCGGCATGATGGTGTCAGAAATCAAGGGCTTTGGATCGCAATCCGGCCATACCGAAATTTACCGCGGCGCAGAGTATGCCGTGAATTTTGTGCCAAAGGTCAAATTGGAAATTGTCGTGCCTGACAGCATGGCAGACCAGGTTGTCTCGACGATCGCCACTACGGCCAAGACCGAGAAAATCGGAGACGGAAAGATTTTTGTGCTGGACGTGGAAAGCGCGATGCGTGTGCGCACTGGCGAAACCAATGATGACGCGCTTTGATCGCGGCGGAACGAGGATGAAACCCATGAAATCGCTTAAATTACTCACAATTGGTGCAGGCGCGGCCTTGCTTCCGACATTTGTGCTTGCGCAGGAAGCGGCAGAATTGGCCGTAGATATCGCAGAAGCTGCCGCCCCATCGTTTGATGAAATCGGCCCCTATATCATGACGACCCTGCTGTTCCTTGTGGGCGGCTTTCTGGTGTTCTTTATGGCTGCAGGTTTTGCCATGCTCGAGGCAGGTCTGGTCCGGTCCAAGAATGTGACAATGCAGTTGACCAAGAACATCGCGCTCTTTGGTGTCGCCAGTTTGATGTTCTGGTTGGTCGGGTTTAATCTGATGTATCCGGGCGATTTCAACGGTTATATCGGCGGTTTCTTCAACATCACTGTGTTGGAAGAGGTCGGCCTTGATGCTGCGGATGCAGATCTTGGGTATGCGTCGGTAGCGTCAGACTTTTTCTTTCAATTAATGTTCGTCGCCGCAACTGCATCCATCGTATCGGGTGCGCTGGCCGAACGGATCAAACTGTGGCCCTTTCTTGCCTTTGTGGTCGTGCTAACGGGCTTCTTCTATCCAATTTCCGGTTCCTGGCAGTGGGGTGGCGGATGGTTGTCCGAAATGGGCTTTAGCGACTTTGCCGGTTCGACAGTTGTGCATTCTGTCGGTGGTTGGGCCGCGCTTGCCGGTGCGATCGTTCTGGGTCCGCGGATTGGCAAATACAAAGACGGTCGCACAAACCCGATGCCGGGTTCCAACTTGGCGCTTGCAACATTGGGCACCTTTATCCTGTGGTTGGGCTGGTTCGGTTTCAACGGTGGGTCGCAATTGGCCGCTGGCACCGTGGGCGATATCACCGATGTCGGCCGGATCTTTGCAAACACCAACATGGCGGCTTCGGCTGGTGCGGTCGCGTCGCTGATCCTGACGCAGATCCTGTATAAGAAGGTCGATCTGACAATGGTGTTGAACGGTGCGTTGGCCGGTCTGGTCTCTATCACAGCCGAACCTTTGGCGCCCACACTGTTTGGCGCACTGTGGATCGGTGCAATCGGTGGTGTGATCGTGGTCTTTGCCGTGCCAATGCTGGACAAGCTGAAGATCGACGATGTGGTCGGTGCGATTCCCGTTCACTTGCTCGCCGGTATCTGGGGTACGCTTGCGGTCGTTTTCTATAATAGCGACGCCAGCCTGGTGACACAGATCACGGGCATCTTTGCCTATGGTATCTTTACCTTTGTCGGTTCGCTTGTCGTGTGGTCCATCCTGAAGGCTGCAATTGGCATCCGTGTTACTGAAGAGGCTGAAATCAATGGTCTGGACATGGCCGAATTGGGGATGGAAGCCTATCCTGATTTCGTGAAGGGCTGATCAGATCCTGATCAATGCAAAACAACTTGCCCCGGGCGTCAGCGCCCGGGTTTTTTATTTTTGACAAAGTGCAGGGGTCGTGTTTTGCAAAACACACCAAATTTCGCGAAATTTGGTGTCTCCGGCGGGGATATTTATGCGTGGAAGAAGCGAGATGCTTAGAATTGACGTCGCGCATGATGCGTTTGCATTGACAGATGTCTTTACCATCAGCCGTGGCGCGCGCACACAGGCCGATGTGCTGACGGTATGTCTGCGCGGGGGCGGCCAAGCGGGACGTGGCGAATGTGTGCCCTATGCCCGCTACGGCGAAACGCTCGACAATGTGAGAGCGCAGATTTCCGCGTTGCCGGGAAATGTCGCACGCGACAGTTTGCAACATATGTTACCACCGGGTGCGGCGCGCAACGCAGTGGATTGCGCGTTCTGGGATCTGGCGGCCAAGCAGGCAGGCAAGCGGGTGTGGGATTTGCTGGGCCTGCCCGCGCCAAAGCCCGTCGTGACAGCCTTTACCTTGTCGCTGGACACGCCTGCGGCAATGCAGGCGCAAGCGACGCGGCATCGCCATCGCCCTTTGCTGAAAATCAAGCTGGGCACTGCTGATGATATGCCCCGGCTAGAGGCGGTGCGCCGCGGCGCACCTGATGCGGCGATCATCGTTGATGCGAACGAAGGCTGGACCGCCGATATATATGCCGACCTTGCGCCGCATCTGATCCGCCTTGGGGTGCGGATGGTCGAACAGCCGCTGCCGGCGGGTGCCGATGATTTCTTGGCTGAAATCGCGCGCCCCTTGCCGGTTTGTGCCGATGAAAGCTGCCATGACCGGGCCAGTTTACCGGGGCTGGTCGGCAAATATGACATGGTGAATATCAAGCTGGACAAAACGGGCGGGCTGACCGAGGCGCTGGCGTTGCGTGAATCGGCGCTTGCGGCGGGGTTTGATGTGATGGTCGGTTGTATGGTTGGGTCGTCCCTTGCCATGGCACCAGCGACACTTGTCGCGCAAGGTTTGGCCTACTCGGACCTTGACGGGCCGCTGTTATTGGCCGAAGACCGACCGATACCATTGCACTTTGATGACCGCGGCGTGCATCCGCCTGCGGCAGCACTTTGGGGATGACCATGCGCACAGTCTATGTCAACGGCAACTACCTGCCTGAAAATGAAGCGACGATTTCGATCTTTGATCGGGGCTTTCTGATGGCTGACGGGGTTTATGAGGTGACTTCTGTGCTGGACGGCAAGTTGATCGACTTTGCAGGCCATGCCAAGCGGCTGGAGCGATCCTTGAAGGAGCTGGATATGCCGCATCCTGCTGAACTGCCTGATCTGCTGGTTATCCACCGCGAACTGGTCCGGGTGAACGGTATCGTGGAAGGGTTGGTTTATCTGCAAATTACCCGTGGTGCGCCCGGTGATCGCGATTTTGCATTTCCTGACCCTGAAACAACAGCGCCGACGGTGGTTTTGTTTACCCAGAACAAACCGGGTTTGATTGATAGCCCTGCAGCTCGGATCGGGATCAAAGTGATTTCCGTAGATGATTTGCGCTGGGCGCGGCGCGACATCAAGACGGTGCAGTTACTTTATCCGTCGATGGGCAAGATGATAGCGAAGGCAGCGGGCGTTGATGATGCGTGGATGGTTGAAGATGGCCACGTCACCGAAGGGACATCCAACAACGCCTATATCGTTCAGGGTAGCACGATCATCACCCGTCATCTTGGAAATGAAATCCTGCACGGGATCACCCGCGCTGCCGTCCTGCGCTTTGCCCGTGAAGCGCAGATGACCGTCGAGGAACGCAGCTTTACCATTGCCGAGGCGCAGGCGGCTGATGAGGCGTTCATCACATCTGCAAGCGCCTTTGTCATGCCCGTGGTCGAGGTGGACGGGCAGGCTGTCGGGACTGGTTCACCGGGTCCGGTTGCGGCGCGTTTGCGCGAAATCTATCTGGAAGAAAGCCGCAAGGCGGCGGTCTGATCCCTAATCGTGTGATTTCTTGAATGCATCCTGTGCTGCGGCGCTGGCCTCGGTCTGATATTTGTCGCGCCATGCGGTGTAGGGCATACCGTAAAACGCTTCCCGGCCTTCGTCCTTGGTCATTGCAATGCCGCGTTCGTTCGCGGCTTCCTGATACCAGCGGGACAGGCAGTTCCGGCAGAACCCGGTCAGGTTCATCATGTCTATGTTTTGCACATCGGTCCGGTCGTCCTGCAAATGCTGACGTAAGCGGCGAAAGGCGGCTGCTTCCAGTTCGATACGGGTCTGGTCGTCCATATGAATCCTCCTTTTATAGGCCAGATTGGGCCAAAACATCACTTAGAACAGGGGCAAGGCGGGCCGCCCAAAGGGCTTGGCCCCCGTGATCGGCGATCAGATCCTGCCGCAGTTCCAGCAGAACATTCGGCCGGCCGAATTGCAACGCGTGTTGGTCAATCGCGTCGCCGGGCAAATGCCCTGCATAGGGTTCGTTATCACCGACGCACCAGCCCCGATCACGCAAGGCCGCCATCAGCGGTGCCGCCAGTCGCGCATCATGCGCATAAAGCACACCAACTTCCCATGGGCGCGGGTGCTTGCCGCGCAGGCGAGGGGTAAAGCTGTGGATTGCGCAGATCACTGGGTTGGTGCGTTGGCGCGCCAGATCGGCATAGGCGGCGTGATAGGGACGGTAAAGCCGTCGCAGCCTTTCCTCACGGTCGGCATCGGTGGCGTGACGGTTGCCGGGGATGATCGTGCCGTCATACAGGCGCATCAGCAATGTGGGGTCATCTTCGCCCCTGTTGGGATCAATCACCAGTCGCGAAAACCGTGACAAGATTGCGGGGCTGTCCAATGCAAGGGCCAGTGCGCGTGTCACCCCTGCCGCCCCGACATCATAGGCGATATGGCGCTCCATATCTGCGGTTGGCAGGCCCAGATCGCCGCCATTCACCCAATGCGGCACATGGTTTGACGCGTGATCGCAGGTGATCAACCAGCGCCCCGGACCATCCGCGCCCAAAATTTCGAACGGCATTTCTATCATGTCTTGGTGTCATTCCTTTGTCACTGCGTTTAGGCTAGTTGTAGCTGGAATGGAATTGCGCAATAACGAACCGACCCGGACCGTTACCGCTAACAAATATCTAGACCGATGAAGGATGACCCTATGAGACGCCATTGCAATGTGAAGATCGTTGCCACGCTTGGACCTTCTTCCAACGACTATGACATGATCCGTGCCCTGCACGAAGCGGGCGCAAATGTCTTTCGCCTGAACATGTCGCATGGTGATCATTCCGAGATCAAGCATCGTCACAGCATCATCCGTCAGGTGGAAAAGGATTTGAATAGTCCGATTGCCATTCTGGCTGATTTGCAGGGGCCAAAGCTGCGTGTCGGCGTTTTTGCCAACGGCGAAGAAGAGCTGGTCGAGGGCGCGACCTTCCGGCTTGATCTGGATGACGCCGAAGGTGATGCAACGCGCGTCAAGCTGCCGCACAAGGAAATTTTTGATGCGTTGGAACCCGGCGCGCATCTGCTGGTCAACGATGGCAAAATCAAGCTTCGGGTCAAGGATTGTGGCGCGACATTTGCCGATTGCGAGGTCATCGTCGGCGGCACGATTTCGAACCGCAAGGGCGTGAATGTGCCTGATGTCGTATTGCCGCTGGCTGCACTTTCGGAAAAGGACCGCAAGGATCTGGAATTCGTCTGTGAATTGGGCGTGGACTGGCTGGCGCTGTCGTTCGTGCAGCGTCCCGCCGATGTGCAGGATGCGCGCGCCTTGGCAAAAGGCAGGGCTGCGATTCTGTCAAAAATTGAAAAGCCCGCAGCGGTCAAAAACTTTGACGACATCCTGAAAGTCAGCGACGGGATCATGGTCGCGCGTGGCGATCTGGGCGTTGAATTGCCAGTGCAGAACGTGCCGCCGATCCAGAAACAACTGATACGCAAATCGCGTGCTGCAGCCAAGCCGGTGATTGTGGCGACCCAGATGCTGGAATCTATGATCGACAGCCCGATGCCAACACGCGCAGAAGTGTCCGATGTGGCGACGGCCATCTATGAAGGCGCTGATGCGATCATGCTGTCGGCCGAATCGGCCGCTGGTTCCTATCCGATCGAGGCTGTGACAACGATGAGCAATGTCGCAAACGAAGTGGAAGCCGACCCGACCTATCTGGATATTATCGCTGCATCGCGCAAATCAGAAGGCAAGACGGTGGCGGACGGGATCGTTTCTGCGGCACGGGAAATTGCGGAAACAACGGATATCAAGGCGATCTGCTGCTTTACGCAATCGGGCACGACCGCGCTTTTGGTGTCGCGCGAACGCCCGCGTGTGCCGATCATTGCGTTGACGAACAATATCGGCACCGCGCGCAGGCTGTGTTTGTCCTGGGGGACGAATTGTGTTGTGACGGGGCATGTGGACAGGTTCAAAGATGCTGTTCTGGCGGCTGTGCGTGCGACGCTGACACAGGAATTGGCCACTGAAAAAGACATGATCGTGGTGACGGCTGGCGTGCCTTTCAATACACCGGGGTCAACCAACATCCTGCGTGTCGCGCCCTGTGCAGAACGTTTGATTTACAGCGCCGATCAAGACTAATATCCGACCGGACCTGAAAGGGATCTGCGGATGGATATTGACCTGATTTTTGTCGTCGGCAGTGTTATTGGGGCGTTTTCCATACCCGCCTTGGTCAGCGCCTTTGCTGACCGGCGGGCACCGCGGGCGGCGGCTGTTGCCATCGTGATAAGCGCCGCCATGGTCGCTTATGCGATGCAGATGCGTCTGGAACCTTATGTGCTGGAAAATCTGGACGATGTTTTTATCAGCGTCATTGCCCGTTATATCAACTAAGCCGCTTGCAACAGACATGGATGCGACCTATAAGGCATCCCTGATATCGTGCGGCCGGCCAACATGGCATGCCGAGTCGCACGATCCGACCGAACCTATAAAGGAGACGGAAATGCCGAAGATGAAGACAAAATCGAGCTGCAAAAAGCGGTTCAAAGTGACGGCCACGGGCCGCATTCTGGCAGGCCAAGCCGGAAAGCGCCATGGCATGATCAAGCGCACTAACAAGTTCCTGCGTAATGCACGCGGCACGACAACCCTGTCGAAGGCTGATGAAAGCATCATCAAGCCAATGATGCCCTACGCACGCTGATAAGGAGAATTTGATATGCGCGTTAAAGGTGGAACCGTCACGCACCGTCGTCACAAGAAAGTTCTCGACGCTGCCAAAGGCTATTATGACCGCCGCTCTTCAACCTTCAAGGTTGCTGCGCAGGCTGTTGACAAGGCCAACCAATATGCAACCCGCGACCGTCACAACCGCAAGCGCAATTTCCGCGCGCTGTGGATTCAACGGATCAATGCCGGGGTGCGTGCGGTTGATGCGACTCTGAACTATTCCAAATTCATCAATGGTCTGGCGCTGGCCGGAATCGAAGTTGACCGCAAGGTTCTTGCCGATCTGGCTGTGAACGAACCTGATGCATTTGCAACGATTGTTGGCAAAGCCAAGGCTGCGATGGCCTGAGGCCAAAACGGCAGAAGATGATAAAAGGCCGCTCCGGTTCGGGGCGGCCTTTTGCATTGGGCTGTCGGATGCTGCGTGAACCTTGCAACCGCACGCCGCTTTCGCTAGCACCGCCGAGACAGTTGCAAGGGGTTCCCGATGGACGAGCTGAGATCCAAATACCTGAACATGATCGCTGACGCCGCTGACGAGGCGTCGATCGAGGACCTGCGCGTGCAGTCCCTTGGCAAAAAAGGCGAGATCAGCATGAAAATGCGTGAACTGGGCAAGATGAGCCCCGAAGAACGCCAGGTGGCCGGCCCCGCGCTGAACGCGCTGAAGGACGAGATCAATTCCGCACTGGCCGCGAAAAAGGCAGCCCTTGCCGATGCCGCGCTTGATGCACGGTTGCGCACCGAATGGCTGGATGTGTCCCTGCCGGGACGCGCCCGCCGTCGGGGCACGATTCACCCGATCAGCCAGGTAACCGAAGAAGTGACCGCCATTTTTGCCGATATGGGCTTTGCCGTGGCCGAAGGCCCGCAGATCGAATCAGATTGGTATAATTTCGACGCGCTGAACATCCCCGGCCACCACCCCGCCCGGGCCGAGATGGACACCTTCTATACCCACCGCGCCCCCGGCGATGACCGGCCGCCGCATGTGCTGCGCACCCACACCTCCCCCGTGCAGATCCGCAGCATGGAGACAACAGGCGCGCCGACGCGCATCATCTGCCCCGGTCGCGTCTATCGCGCCGACTATGACCAGACGCATACCCCGATGTTCCATCAGGTTGAAGGGCTGGCAATTGATAAAGATATCTCGATGGCCAACTTGAAATGGGTGCTGGAGGAATTCGTGAAAGCCTATTTCGAGGTCGACCACGTTGATATCCGTTTCCGTGCGTCGCATTTCCCCTTCACCGAACCATCGGCCGAGGTCGATATCCGCTGTTCATGGGAAGGCGGCACGCTGAAAGTGGGCGAGGGTGATGACTGGCTGGAAATTCTGGGATCAGGCATGGTGCATCCGAAGGTGCTGCAAGCGGCGGGCGTGGACCCGACGCAATGGCAGGGCTTTGCCTTCGGCATGGGCATCGACCGGATTGCGATGCTGAAATACGGGATACCGGATTTGCGGGCATTCTTTGATTCAGATTTGCGTTGGTTGCGGCATTATGGGTTTGCCGCGCTGGATGTGCCCACGCTGCATGGCGGGCTGAGCAGGTGATGGGTGCAAGCAACCATCCTACGACACGCGCCCGCAATCGAAAGGCCAATCGATGACCGACGACATCGAAGACCTGCAAGACACCTACCCCGGTGCGGGCACCTTTCGTTTTGGCGATACGCCGGAACTGTGCCAATATCTGATCGGCCTTGTCCGGCAGCGCAAGAAAACCGCGACCAGTGCGGCGGCGTCGGAATTTGATGATGACCCCGACGCCATGCCCGTTGAGGGCCGCTGCGACATTGCCGCCAACTGGGATGGCACGCCGGCGCTGGTGATCCGCACCACAAAGGTGCAGCACATCCGGTTTTGCGACGTGACCGAAGATATGGCGCTGGCCGAGGGTGAAAACGACAGCCTTGAAAAATGGCGCAAGGCGCACAAAGCCTATTTCACACGCAACGGCGGCTTTGACCCTGAAATGATGCTGGTGTTCGAGCATTTCACGCTGATTGAGGATTTGGCCGGGCGTGAATTATAAGAGCCGGGGCGAACCCCGCGCTGTGGTCTTTCGCATTGCGGCGTAATCGGGTAAGCCCGCTGCAACATAACATACGCTGGATATACCGATGAAATTCACGCTTTCCTGGTTGAAACATCACTTGGATACAGATGCCTCTGTCACCGAAATCGCCGACGCACTGACCGATCTGGGGCTTGAGGTTGAAGGTATCGAAAACCCCGCCGAGCGACTGGCGAATTTTACCATCGGTTATGTGCAATCGGCGGAAAAACATCCCGATGCCGACAAGCTGCGCGTCTGTCAGGTGGATACCAAGGATGGCCCTACCCAGATCATCTGCGGCGCGCCCAATGCGCGGGCGGGCATTACCGTGGTCATCGCAGCCCCCGGCACCTATGTGCCCGGCATCGACACCACGATTGGCGTGGGCAAGATCCGTGGGATCGAATCCTATGGGATGATGTGTTCCGAACGCGAAATGGAACTGTCAGACGAACATGACGGGATTATCGAACTGCCCTCGGGCGAGGTCGGGCAGAGCTTTACCGACTGGCTGGCGCTGCATGATCCGGCAAAGGTTGATCCAGTCATCGAAATCGCGATCACCCCGAACCGCCCCGATGCGCTGGGCGTGCGCGGCGTTGCGCGCGATCTGGCCGCGCGGGGGCTTGGCACGCTGAAACCGCTGACGGTTGATCCGGTGCCTGCCAGCTTTGTCGCTGATCTGAAAGTGTCCATTGATGATGATACACTGGACGTTGCGCCATTTTTTTGTGGTCGATTGATCCGTGGTGTCAAGAACGGCCCCAGCCCTGCATGGCTGCAACAGCAGTTGCGCGCCATCGGCCTGCGCCCCATCAGTTTTCTTGTGGATGTAACGAATTGGTTCACCTATGACCTGAACCGCCCGCTGCACGTGTTTGACGCGGATAAAGTCACGGGCAACATCCGCGTTCATCGCGCCAAGGGTGGCGAAACCCTGACCGCACTGGACGATAAAACCTATACTTTGCAACCGGGCCAGATGGTCATTTCCGATGACAACGGTCCCGAAAGCATTGCGGGCATCATGGGCGGGCTTGACACCGGCTGCACGATGGACACCGTGAACGTCTTTGTCGAAAGCGCCTATTGGGATCCGATTCAGATCGCCCATACTGGCCGTGCACTGAAAATCAATTCCGATGCGCGCTACCGGTTTGAACGCGGCGTCGATCCGGCCTTTACGCCCGAAGGGCTGGAACATGCGGTGCGCATGATCTCCGATCATGCGGGTGGCGCGGTGTCAGAGTTGATAAAGGCGGGGCAGGTGCCTGATACGTCGCGCGCCTACAGGCTGGATGCAAAGCGGGTGATTTCGCTTGTTGGTATGGACATCCCCGAGGCGACGCAGCGCCAGACGCTGTGCGCACTTGGCTTCCGGTTGGACGGCAATATGGCCCATGTGCCAAGCTGGCGCCCTGATGTGCAGGGCGAGGCTGATCTGGTGGAAGAGGTCGCGCGCATCGCGTCGCTGACCAAATTGCAAGGCAAACCCTTGCCACGCAGTGCGCCCGGTGTGCCCAAGCCGATACTGACGCCGGGGCAGGTGCGCCAGCAGGTTGCAAAACGGACGGCGGCGGCGCTGGGTTATAATGAATGCGTGACTTATAGTTTTGTCGATGCGCAGGCGGCGCGCCTGTTTGGCGGTGGCGACGATGCGACCATGCTGGAAAACCCGATTTCGTCGGAAATGTCACATATGCGCCCCAACCTGTTGCCCGGTTTGTTGCGTGCCGCTGCCCGCAATCAGGCACGCGGGTTCATGGATATGGCCCTGTTCGAGGTCGGTGCCGGTTTCCACGGTGGTGAACCCGGTGAACAGCATATGCTGATCAGCGGTGTCTTGATCGGGCGGACCGGGCCAAAAGACGTGCATGGCACATCGCGGCCCGTGGACCTTTATGATGCCAAGGCGGATGCCGAGGCCGTGCTGGCCGCCATCGGTGCACCCGCCAAGGTGCAGATCCTGCGCGGTGCCGAAGGCTGGTGGCATCCCGGTCGTCACGGCAAGATCTGCCTTGGCCCGAAAAAGGTGCTGGCGGTGTTTGGCGAATTGCACCCCAAGGTGCTGCAAGAGATGGATATCAAAGGCGCTGCGGTCGCTTTCACCATCTGGCCGGACGAAGTGCCGCTGCCGCGCAGCAAGACAGCGACGCGGCCTGCATTGGCGGCGACGGATTTGCAGGCGGTGGAACGTGATTTCGCTTTTGTGGTCGATGCCGAAGTCGAGGCGCTGACGCTGGTCAATGCCGCCGCCGGTGCGGATAAGGCGCTGATTGCCGATGTGCGGGTGTTTGATGAATTCATCGGGGGCAGTCTGGGCGCTGGCAAGAAATCGCTGGCCGTCACGGTGCGCCTGCAACCGACAGAGGCCACGTTAAAAGACACCGATATCGAAGCGGTCAGCGCGAAAATTGTGGACAAGGTGACAAAAGCGACCGGCGGTGTGCTGCGCGGATAAGCTGGAAGCAAGGTTTTTGCAAAAACCTTGGCCTCCGGCGGAGGTATTTTTTAACAAAAGAAGGTGAATGTCATGCTTACGATTTATCTGTCAGGCGAAATTCACACCGATTGGCGTGACCAGATTATCGCCGGCGCGGCAGATCTGGATGTGGAATTTACCGGCCCGGTGACAGACCATGCCGCATCGGATGATTGCGGTGTTGCGATCATGGGGGCAGAGCCGGACAAGTTCTGGCATGATCACAAGGGTGCAAAGCTGAGCGCCATCCGCACCCGGAATGGGCTGGATATGGCAGATATCGTTGTGGTCCGCTTTGGCGAAAAATATAAACAATGGAACGCGGCATTTGATGCGGGCTATGCCGCTGCGCTGGGTAAGTCGCTGATCGTGATGCATCAGGACGAACATCAGCATGCGCTGAAGGAAGTCGATGCCGCGGCCCTTGCCGTTGTGAAAGAGCCGCAGCAGGTTGTTGACATCTTGCGCTATGTGCTGACCGGTAAACTGCCCTAGGCGGCGCGCGCTGGAATGTTGCGCGCCTTGTCCACAGCAGGCCGCGCAAAGAACCGATCAACATAGGCAGGCACGTTTTTCAGATCGGTATAGCCAACAGCATCTTTGGTGCCGTAAAATTCCAGCGCGTTGATCCAGGGCGCAATGGCCATGTCAGCAATGGAATAGTCGCCCGCGATCCAGTCGCGGCCTTCCAGTTGCTTTTCCACGACAGCCAGCAGGCGGATCGCCTCGTCCCGGTAACGGTTACGGGGGCGGTCATCGGCGATATCCTTGCCTGCGAATTTGTAAAAGAACCCCATCTGCCCCAGCATCGGCCCCAGCCCGCCCATTTGCCACATCAGCCATTGGGTGATCTGTGATTTCTCGCTTGCCGTCTGACCGATGAATTTGCCGGTTTTTTCGGCCAGATACAGCAATATCGCCCCGCTTTCGAAAATGCCGATCGGGCCATCAGGGCCGTTGGGGTCGATGATCGCGGGGATCTTGTTGTTGGGGTTCAGCGACAGAAATGCATCGCTTTTGACATCCGCATCGCTGAGCGTGACAAGGTGTGGTTCATAGTCCAGCCGCATTTCTTCCAATGCGATGGATGCCTTGACCCCGTTCGGGGTTGGAAAGGAATAGAGCTGGATAATGCCGGAGTTCTTCGCGGGCCAGCGTGCCGTGATCGGAAATTGGGACAGATCGGTCATTGTTTCATGCCTCTTTTGTCAAAAATTGCTTGGCTACGACCTATTCTGATCTGAGCCACAATAAAAGGCGTGGCCATGTTGACCAATTTGGGTATGTCTGTGCGCAATTGCGCGAAAACGAGTTAAACCGCGCGTCGGTCAAACATATCGGGAACACTGTCATGATCAAGGAATTCAAGGATTTCATCGCCAAAGGCAACGTCATGGACCTTGCCGTCGGGATTATCATCGGCGCGGCTTTTACTGCCATCGTATCCAGTCTTGTGGGGGATCTGATCAACCCGATCATCGGTCTGGTCTTGGGCGGTGTGGATTTCACATCAATGTATGTGGTGCTGTCGGGCGATGTGCCTGCCGGTGTTGGCCTTGATGCCGCCCGCGATGCCGGGGCCGCGGTTTTTGCTTATGGGGCGTTCATCACGGCTTGCATCAATTTCCTGATTATTGCCTTTGTGGTGTTCATGCTGGTGAAGGCCGTCAATAAGCTCAAGACAGCAGCAGAAACAGAAAAACAGCCAGCCCCCGAAGCCCCAAAGGGGCCAAGCGAACTTGATGTGCTGTTGGAAATCCGTGACGCGCTGAAGAAATAGCGCGCGCCGCAAAGCTCGCTGTGCGGCGCGCAGGCGTTTTTTGTTACGCCTTAAGCGCGTCAGTCGGCGACATCACGTCAAGCCCCAAGGCTTTGCCGACGGCGGCATAGGTCAAGGCACCCGCATGGACGTTCAGCCCGTTCAGCAAATGCGGGTCATCCTGGCAGGCTTGCCGCCAGCCCTTGTCCGCCAAGGCCAGCATGAACGGCATGGTGGCATTGCCCAGGGCAATGGTCGATGTGCGCGCGACGGCGCCGGGCATATTGGCCACGCAATAATGCATGATGCCGTCAACCTCATAGATAGGGTCATGGTGCGTGGTTGCCTTTGACGTCTCGAAACAGCCACCCTGGTCGATCGCCACATCCACCAGCGCCGCACCGGGTTTCAGTTCAGCCAGTTGCGCGCGCGAAATCAGCTTGGGTGCGGCCGCGCCGGGGATCAGGACGGCACCGATGATCATATCCGCCTCGCGCGCGAGGTCGATCGTGTTACCTGCGCTGGCATAGGATGTCTTGAACGCGCCGCCAAAGGCATCGTCAAGGTAACGCAGGCGCGGCAAGGATCGGTCCAGCACGGTGACATCCGCGCCCATGCCAGCGGCAATCCGCGCCGCATGGGTGCCAACGACACCGCCGCCAATCACGACAACCCGCGCTGGCCCCACGCCTGGCACGCCGCCCATCAACACACCGCGTCCGCCGTTCGCCTTTTGCAGGGTCCATGCGCCAACTTGCGGTGCCAGACGGCCTGCGACCTCGGACATCGGGGCCAGCAGGGGCAGGCCGCCGCGATCATCGGTGACGGTTTCATAGGCGATGCAGGTCGCGCCCGACGCTATCAGGTCGCGGGTCTGATCGGGGTCGGGTGCCAGATGCAGATAGGTGAACAGGATTTGCCCTGCGCGCAGCATCTTGCGTTCTGCGGGCTGTGGTTCCTTGACTTTGACGATCATGTCGGCGACGGCGAAGACATCTGCCGCCGTGGTGGCAATGCTGGCGCCCGCCGTGATGTAGTCATCATCGGTAAAACCAGCGCCGACGCCGGCGTCGGTTTCGACGGTGACCTTATGGCCATGGGCAACAGCCTCATGCGCGGCGATGGGTGTCAGACCTACCCGGAATTCCTGTGGTTTGATCTCTTTCGGGCATCCGATGTGCATGGTTCTTCCTCCGCTGTTGTTAAAACTAACTTATTGCAGACTCTATGCGATTGTCAGGCACCGTCTGCGACGGTTTCGGTTTTTTTTGAAGATATACCAGCCGCGCTTTGATTTTATCTTGAAACACGATGTGCGTCTCTCCCAGAGGGTCGACGCAATTTGTGATGTTTACCTGAATGACTGATCTGGTTGCGATGTCTTGGCCGCAAACCGGCGGCGGGCAATGGATTTTAGCTAAAATCCTTTACCGTGTTTGCGTCATTAGTTGAGGGGAGTAACCCATATGGTGCGGCAAGGTTCCACACATGGTCTGGCACCATGTTCTTGATTTTGGCGGGTTCTTCGCGTTGCAGGTGCAGAACGGTTTCCGCCGCTTTCATTTCCAGCCGCGCGCGCGCAAATTCAAGGCCCCGCGGCCCGATCCGGGGCATCAGCCAGCCCATGATCCCGCGCATGAAATCGGGCATGCGGCGCAGCGGTAAGCCACCCGCCGCCAGACGTGTGTTTGCGATAAACCCCTTCACGGCGCCCGCCCGTTTGCCGCTTGACCCGGGGGCGGCCAACCGCACCTCTTTCGCCAGACTGTCCAGCATTTCCTGCCCGCGGGAGTTGCGTACGATCAGCCATTGATCGCCTTCACCGGCCATATAACCTACGGTGATGTCGGCCAACCGGTTGGTGTAATCGACGCAGGTGCGGCAGGTCAGCGGAAAGAAATTGCGCGGCAGGTCGGAAATGGGAAGTTTCAGAAAAGGGATCAGCCGTTTGGTGCCATCGGTGAACCGCAGTTCCACATGATAATCGGCGCGAAATTCCAGATAGGTCACGGTGTCGGGCGCGTCTGTCAGCCTTGCTAGAAAACCGTGGAAATTCTCGGTTGTGGTGTTGTCGGAACAGGGGGTGCCGATCACGTAGATCCTGTCGAACCCCAGTTGTGTTTCTAGTGCGCGCAAGGCGTATATCTGACAAGGGATTCCGATGACGGCGATGCGCCTGTGCCCGGCATCGCGCGCCGGTTCCAACAGCGCCAAAAGCGGCGCATAGCCCATTCGCATGCCCCGCGCCTCGGCCATATTCGCAGAGTCGGTGATGATCGCGGGGCGGGGGCGCCAGCGATCTGTCGCATCGGGCACCATCGTCAACACCGCATCCACCGCGCCGGTTTCGAGCAGACGTTCGGCCAGCCGTGTGGTCAGCCCCGTCCATTGCGCGCCCTCGCGCGGTTGGGCCAGGGCAGCGCGATACATCGCACCTGTGACGCCAAAAAACCGTTCGTCGCCGCCGGTTCCGGCGGTCCGGCCATGCACCCGTGATTCCAGCGTGGGATAGTCGGGTTTGATGAATTGGCAGGCCTTGCCGCAGGCGGTCGGGTCGGCCATGCGCGACACCCCGCAGTCTGTGCAAAGACCACGCGGTGCGGGGTCACGGAAATCGGGGGTTGTTGTCATGGTGCAAGCCTAGCGGGGCATCTGGCACTGTCCAGCGCGAATTTCAGGGCCGGCCCATTGCCCGCGCCCCCTTTCCCTTGGGGCACAGGCGCGTTAAAGGGGCGCATTGCAACCAAGGAGCCAGCCAATGGGCTACAGAATCGTCGTCGTCGGCGCCACGGGCAACGTGGGTCGCGAAATGCTGAACATCCTCGCGGAACGCCAGTTTCCCGTGGACGAAATTGCCGCACTTGCCAGCCGCAAATCGCTGGGCACCGAGGTCAGCTTTGGCGACAAGACCCTGAAAACCCTTGATCTGGATACCTTTGATTTCACCGGTTGGGATATCGCATTGTTTGCCATTGGGTCAGACGTGACCAATGCATATGCGACTAAATCCGCCAAGGCCGGTTGCGTGGTCATCGATAACTCCTCGCTCTACCGCTATGACGCCGATGTGCCGCTTGTCGTGCCAGAGGTGAACCCGGAAGCGGTGCGCGGCTATACCAAGAAAAACATCATCGCGAACCCCAACTGTTCGACAGCGCAAATGGTTGTCGCGCTGAAGCCGTTGCATGACCGTGCGCGGATCAAGCGGGTTGTCGTCAGCACCTACCAATCCGTGTCAGGCGCCGGCAAGGAAGGCATTGACGAGCTTTGGGACCAGACCAAAAGTATCTATAATCCGACAGATGACAAACCGGCCAAGAAATTCACCAAGCAGATTGCGTTCAACGTGATCCCGCATATTGACGTGTTCATGGACAGTGGCGACACCAAGGAAGAATGGAAAATGGTCGCCGAGACCAAGAAAATTCTGGATCCCAAGATCAAGGTCACTGCAACCTGTGTGCGGGTGCCGGTGTTTGTCGGCCATTCCGAGGCGATCAACATCGAATTCGAGGACCATCTGGACGAAAACGAAGCCCGCGATATCCTGCGCGAATCCCCCGGTATCATGGTAATCGATAAGCGCGAAGACGGCGGCTACGTCACGCCAATCGAATGTGTGGGTGATTATGCGACCTTTATCAGCCGCATCCGGCAGGACAGCACAATCGACAACGGTTTGAACCTGTGGTGCGTGTCTGACAACCTGCGTAAGGGGGCCGCTTTGAACGCCGTGCAGATCGCCGAAACGCTGGGGCGGTTGTGCCTGAAAAAAGGTTGATGAATTCAAACATCGTGCCGAAAAGAGACGCCGCTTTGGCGTCTCTTTTTTTTGTCGGCCCGTTGCGCGAAAAATGACCTGACACGACAGAGGATAGATGCATTAGGCCAATCAAGACGCTAAGCTTCTCATGCATCGTGCGAGGAGAGTTGCCATGTTTCGCCCCATTTTGATCACTGGCCTGATGATCTGCGCCGCCCCCGTTTTTGCGGATACGATTTTTGGGCAGGCGCGCATTGATAGTGTCACTATTTATCCTGGGCAAGCGACCGTTTCGCGCGATATTTTTTTGCGCTTGCCTGCGGGGCGTCACGATATCATTGTGCCCGGATTGCCCGACACCCTTGATCCGCAAGGGTTGCGGCTTGCCGCACCGGCTGGCGTGCAGATTGGTGCGGTGAACCTTGCGCGGGGCCGTTTGCCCGTTACCCAAGATCACGATCGGCCCGCCGTTGTTGCCGCCCGCGCCGCGGTTGAACAATTAGAACAGGTGATGCGCGACCGTGATGCGGCGATCGCGAAGATCCGGCTGCGGGTGCAGGCGGCGAACGATCAGATCACATTCCTGCAAAGCCTGTCGCAAGCCAGCGCGGCCGAAACCCTGACGGCTGCGACAATCGCTGATATTCAGGCGCTTGCGCAAATGGTGGGTGCCGAAACCCTGCGCATGCGGCAAGATGCGTTTGCCGCAGAACAAGAGGCAATTGCCGCCGAACGGGCGCGCGCGGATGATACCGCGGCCTTGCAGGACGCACGGCAGGCGCTGGCCGCATTGCTGGCACCTGCAACCGACGGGTCGGTCCTGACGTTTATGCTTGAAACAGCCACGGCGCAGGATGTGACAATCACCGCTAGTGCCATCGAAGGGTTCGCCACATGGTCGCCGGTTTATGACATGCGGCTGACCACCGGCGATGATGCCGCGCTGACGCTTGACCGGTCGGTTGTTGTCAGTCAGGCGACCGGGCAGGATTGGTTGGATGTGAAACTTGTGCTTTCCACCGCGCGCCCCGGCGAACAGACTGCCCCAAGCCCGGTGTTTTCCTACCCCCGCCGGATCATTTCCGAGGCAGAACGCGACCGCCCCCGCCCCCTGACCGATAGCGTCACCACTGTGCAACGTTCTGATCTGGCCGCGCCGATGGCCGAAGCCGCGCCGTTCAAGGCGAAAGCTGACTTTAGCGGCGCGACCGTGACCTACCGTTATCCCGGCACAGTCAATATTCGTGACGGTGTCGAAGATTTGCGCCTACCGCTTGATACGCTGGATTTTGACGCCCGCGTATGGGCCGAGGCCGCCCCAAGCCGCGATAGAATTGCCTATCGCATGGCGGAATTTAGCAACACCACATCAGAGGTTCTGTTGCCCGGTCAGGTGCTGATATATACAGACGGCACGATGATCGGGTTTGACCGGCTGCCGTTGCTGGCTGCCGGGGCCGATATGCAGATGGGCTTTGGCCCCTTGGATGGTCTGCGGCTGACACGCGCCACCCCACGCCGTTCGGAAGGTGATGCAGGTGTCTTTTCCCGTGCAAACCAGTTGCAAGAGGCAGCAATAATCGGTGTTGAAAACCTGACGGGGCAGGATTGGGATGTGCTACTGCGTGACGCCGTGCCCTTTTCCGAACAGGACGATCTGACGGTCATGGTCACGGCTGCACCGCCGGTTACGCGCACCAACCCTGATGGGCGGCGTGGTATTCTGGAATGGGATCTGCGCGTGCCCGCAGGCACCAAGCAAGAGGTGCGGCTGGATTATACGTTACGCTGGCCAGGTGGCTTTGTGCTGGAATAATTGCAGTTCAAAATCACACCCTTTTCAGAGGAATCGAAAAAAGGGCCCCTGCAATAAACCGTCTTTATGCGGGGCCGCGCTGATCGTGTCACATGTTGGGGTAATTTGGCCCGTCACCACCCTGTGGAACCGTCCATGTAATGTTCTGGCTTGGGTCTTTGATGTCGCAGGTCTTGCAATGCACGCAGTTCTGGAAATTGATCACGAAACGTGGGTCTTTTCCCTCTTCTTTGACAAACTCATACACACCTGCGGGGCAATACCGCGCTGATGGCCCTGCATATTTGGCAAGGTTTACCTTTACCGGCACGTCAGGGTCGGACAGATGCAAATGCGCGGGCTGGCTTTCTTCGTGGTTGGTAAAGCTGAAGGCCACATTGGTGAGCCGGTCAAATGACAGCGTGCCGTCGGGTTTGGGATAGGCGATGGGCTTGTGCTTGCTGGCCTCTTCGGTCGCTGCGGCATCGGTTTTACCGTGGCTGAGCGTGCCCAGCACACCAAGACCCGCCGTATTCATCCACATATCCAGCCCGCCAATGGCCAGCGAAGCGGTCAGCCCGTATTTGGACCATAGCGGTTTGACATTGCGCACTTTTTTCAGGTCTTTGCCAATCTCGCCCGCGCGCACTGCGGCATCGTAACCGTCCAGCACATCGCCACTGCGGCCCGCTTTGATCGCATCGACGGCCGCCTCTGCCGCGGCAATGCCCGACAGCATGGCATTGTGGTTGCCTTTGATGCGCGGGACGTTCACCATCCCTGCCGCACAGCCCAACAGTGCGCCGCCGGGGAAGGCCAGCTGCGGCAATGACTGATAGCCACCTTCCGAGATTGCCCGCGCGCCATAGGCAACGCGCTTGCCGCCTTTCAGCAGGTCGGCCACCATCGGGTGATGCTTGAACCGCTGGAATTCCATGTAGGGGAACAGATGCGGGTTCTTATAGTTCAGGTGAACAACAAAACCGACGTAAACCTGATTGTTCTCAAGGTGATAGATGAACGACCCGCCGCCCGCATTGCCATCCAGTGGCCAGCCCATCGTGTGGGTGACAGTGCCTTCCTTATGTTTGGCTGGGTCGATTTCCCATATTTCCTTCATGCCAAGGCCGTATTTCTGCACATCGGATTTTGCCGCCAGATCGTATTTCGCGATCACCTGTTTCGACAGCGACCCGCGCACGCCTTCGCCAAGCAAAACGTATTTACCGTGCAACTCCATCCCTGGTTCATAGGACGGGCCGGGGGTGCCATCGGGATTTTTGCCAAATTCACCGGCAACGACGCCTTTGATTTCGCCGGTTTCACCGTAAACCAGCTCTGAACAGGACATGCCGGGGAAAATTTCAACGCCCATGCCTTCGGCCTGTTCGGCCATCCAGCGACAGACGTTGCCCATGGACACGATGTAAGCGCCGTGGTTGTTCATCAGCGGTGGCATGACAAAGTTCGGGATGCGCAACTGCCCTGCTTCACCGAGCATATAAAAATTATCGTTTGTGACCGGCACGTTCAGCGGTGCGCCTTTTTCTTTCCAGTCGGGCAACAGACGGTTCAGCCCAACCGGATCAAGAACCGCGCCCGACAAGATATGCGCGCCCACTTCGGACCCTTTTTCCAGGACAACGACGCTCAGATCCGCATCCAGCTGTTTCAGGCGGATCGCGGCAGACAGCCCGGCAGGCCCCGCGCCGACGATAACGACATCATATTCCATTGCTTCGCGTTCGATCTCGGCCATCAGCGGTTCCTTTTTTCGGGCGGGGCAAGGCCCCTTTTCACGTGGTCAAACCAAAGGTTAGCTGATGACAGATATGGGAGCAATCAAGACACGACGTCAAAACGCGATCCTGGGGCGTCAAAACGCGTCTGGCCCTTGACTTTGATCCACCCCAATAGGCTATGAACGTGCGATTGATAGAGTCCGACCCGGAAGGCGACCATGATGGAAAAGATCCCACTGACCCGTGCAGGTTTTGACAAGCTGAATGCAGAGTTGAAGCATCTCAAGACTGTGGAGCGCCCGGCGATTATTCGCGCAATTTCCGAGGCTCGCGAACATGGCGATTTGTCCGAGAACGCGGAGTATCATTCCGCCAAGGAAAAACAGTCTTTTATCGAAGGACGGGTAAAAGAGCTGGAAGGCGTGATTTCGCTGGCTGACGTCATCGACCCGACCAAACTGTCCGGCACCGTCAAGTTTGGGGCGACGGTCGATCTTGTCGATGAAGAAACCGACGAAGAAAAAGCCTATCAGATCGTCGGCGAATACGAGGCCGATATCGAACACGGCAAGCTGAACATGAAATCACCGCTGTCGCGTGCGTTGATCGGCAAGGACGAAGGTGACACAGTAGAAGTGCGCACCCCCGGCGGTGTGCGCAGCTATGAGATTCTGAAAATCACCTATAAATAGAAGGTGCGCATTTTATGGCGCGGAACGACATCAGCGAAACAGGACGACCCCCTGAAGGATTGACCAAGGCAGACCTGATCGGTGGCGTTTCGGCGCTGGTGTGGTTTGTTGTGCTGGGGCTATTGTTCTGGCTCGCGCCGCGCGCTGATGGACCCATTGACAGTTTCCGATTGGCGTCTTTGTTGACTGCGGTGCTTTTGCCGGTGGTGTTGATCGGGGTTGGCGTCTTTGCCGTGCGATCACGGCAAGCGATGCGCGATGAAATTTTTATGTTGCAGCAAGCCATCGACAAGTTGCGCCGGAACCAGCCTGGCGATCGTTCGGTGCCGCAAACCGCGTCGTCGCAAGCGCAAGCACCCATTACGGCCCCCGCGGTTCAGCCGGACGGTGCCGCCCAAACGCCCACGCGTTTCGCTTCGCGCCGCGAGGTGTCGCGCCTGATCGTGCCCCAGCCCGCCCCGCCGATGCCCGCCGTTCAGCCCAGCCTGTCGCTGGACACTGCCGATCTGGACGACCGTCCGCCGCTGGCGCGCGCCGATATGATCCGCGCGCTGCATTTTCCCGACGATGAAAACGATACCGAAGGGTTTGCTGCTCTGCGCCGTGCGCTGCGTGACCGTGGTGCGCGCAAACTGGTGCAGGCCAGTCAGGATGTGCTGACGCTGTTATCGCAGGACGGCATTTATATGGATGATCTGCGCACAGACCCCGTCAGCGCCGATTTGTGGCGCCGCTTTGCCAAGGGTGAACGGGGCGCCGCCGTAGTAAAACTTGGGACTGTGCGCGATGGTGATACGCTGGATGTTACCGCGGCCCGGATGCGCGAAGATACGATTTTTCGAGATGCGGTGCATCATTTCCTGCGCCGGTTCGATCAGATGCTTGTCATTTTTGAAGAACAGGCCACGGATACCGACATGCTGGCCATGGCGGAAACACGCACTGCGCGCGCCTTTGTCCTGCTGGGGCGTGCGACTGGCACCTTCCGCTAAGCGATGTGGGATATTTTTCTTAAAACCCTGCCGTTCTTCATGGTGATCGGCTTGGGGTATGGGGCGGGGCGCAGCCGTTTCTTTACACCAGAAGCCACGGCATATCTGACGAAATTCGTGTTTTACTTTGCCCTGTCGGCCATGCTGTTCCGGTTTTCGGCAAACCTGTCGCTGGGTGATATCCTTGATTGGCCGTTCGTGCTGGCCTATTTGCTGGGCACAGTCGCAATCTATGTGCTGGCCACGCTGGTCGCGATGTACCGCCGCCTGTCCGTGGCCGAAGCCGCGGTCGAAGCGCAATGTGCCGTGATCGGCAATGTGGGTTTTCTGGGTATTCCGATGCTGGTGCTGCTTTTGGGCGAGGCGGCGATTGGTCCGGTGATGATGGTGCTGGCGGTTGATCTGATCGTTTTTGGCAGCCTGATCGTGATCTTGATCACCGGATCCCAAGGCGGCGGGGCACTGTGGAGGGTGCTTTTGACCGTGGGAACGGGATTGCTGAAAAACCCGATGATCGTGTCGATCGTTCTGGGGTTACTGGTATCGGCCAATGGGATGCCAGTGCCGGGCCCGATCAATGAATTTGTGATTCTTTTGGGGGCCGCGGCCACGCCCGGCGCTTTGTTTGCGATTGGGGCATCGCTTGCCACGAAATCGGCGGAAAGGGTCGCCGTGGCGGGCTGGCTGTCGTTTTGCAAGCTGGTGCTGCATCCGCTGGCCGTGGCCGCTGCGGCGTTGCTGGTGTTTGACATCGCGCCTTATCCTGCTGGCGTGATGATCGCGGCGGCATCGCTGCCGGTGGCGGGCAATGTTTTCATGCTGGCGCAGCACTATGGTATCGCTCCGATGCGCGTCTCGGCAGCAATCCTGCTGTCTACGGCGGCCAGCATTGTCACCGTGTCATTGGTCATCGCATGGGTGACATCGTTTTAAGGGTGCGTTACCCCTTGCGCCAAACCGAAAAGGAAATATCATGCAGACGATTTCAGAAAACCGGTGTTTTGGCGGCACGCAGGGGGTCTATTCCCACACCTCTGCCGCCTGTAACTGTGACATGACATTCGCCGTTTTCCTGCCAGAGGAGGCCGCCCATGGCCCGGTGCCGGTCTTGTGGTTTCTGTCTGGTCTGACCTGCACGCACGAAAACGCGATGACCAAGGCGGGCGCGCAGGCCTGGGCCGCCGAACAGGGCATTGCGCTGGTGTTTCCCGATACATCCCCGCGCGGCGACGCTGTGGCCAATGATGACGCCTATGATCTGGGGCAGGGGGCCGGGTTTTACATTGACGCCACGCAATCCCCTTGGGACCGGCATTTCAAGATGTGGACCTATGTGGCCGAAGAATTGCCCGCCTTGCTGGCTGAAAAATTTCCGTTGGACATGGACCGTCAGTCGATCTGTGGACATTCGATGGGCGGACATGGGGCGCTGACGCTGGCCATGGCCCTGCCCGGGCGGTTCCGGTCGGTGTCGGCCTTTGCGCCGATCTGCAACCCGACCAACAGCGATTGGGGCCGCAAGCAGTTCACCGCCTATTGGGGCGCGGACGACAGCAAATGGGGCCCGCATGACGCGACATTGCTGATGCAGGGGCCGGGTTTTGACGGGCCGATCCTGATCGACACCGGCACGAATGACCAGTTTGGTGATCTGCTGGGAACCGACGCCTTTGCCGCCGCCATGGCCACCAAGCGGCAAGAGGGAACGATCCGCCTGCAAAAGGGCTATGATCATTCGTATTTCTTCATCGCGACCTTTATGGAAGACCACGTCGCGTTCCATGCAGAGGCGCTTTACGCGTGATATACGTTGATGCCGACGCCTGCCCGGTCAAGGCCGAGGTCGAACGCGTCGGAACGCGCCACAAACTGCGGGTGTTCGTTGTGTCAAACGGCGGCATAAGGCCCAGCCAAAACCCGCTGGTGGAAACAGTTGTCGTCCCCGATGGCCCCGATGTGGCCGATATGTGGATCGCAGACCGGGCCAAGGCCGGTGATGTCGTCATCACCGGCGACATCCCTTTGGCCGCGCGCTGTATCGAAAACGGGGCGTTGGTGCTGAAACATAACGGCGAACCGCTGACGCAGGCCAACATCGGCAACGTGCTGGCCACGCGCGACCTGATGGCGGATATGCGCGCCGCCGATCCGTTCCGCCAAGGCGGCGGCAAGCCCTTTGGCAAGGCTGATCGCGCCCGGTTTCTGGATGCGTTGGAACGGGCGGTGCGCGCAGCCGCACGACAGGGATAGACAGGCGCGCCGGGGCGGTGGCGCCGCCTGCTTTACAGCGCCCGGTGTGGCGTTAAGGTGTCCCGGCACAAACAGGGGAATTCCATGCCAGACGTCAACGCAGTGATTTTCGATATTGGCAATGTGCTGATCGAATGGCAACCGGAACGGTTTTTCGACAGCGTGATCGGCCCTGACCGTCGCCGCGCCATGTTTGACGCGATTGACCTGCACGCGATGAACGATGCGGTGGACAGTGGCGCGCATTTTTCAGAAACGGTCCATGCCATGGCCCATGCCAACCCCGACTGGCGCGATGAAGTGCTGATCTGGCACGACCGCTGGATCGATATGGCAAGCCCTGCGATCGACCATTCCGTGCGCTTGTTGCGCGCGTTGCGGGCGCAGGGGGTGCCGGTCTTTGCCCTGACGAATTTCGGCATCCAGACTTTTGCGATTGCCGAACCGGTTTACCCTTTCCTGACAGAATTCGACCGGCGCTATATCTCGGGGCATATGGGGGTGATCAAACCCGACGTGCGAATTTATGAGATGGTCGAACAGGATTGCGGGCTGGACCCGTCCAGCCTGTTGTTTGCCGATGATCGCGCCGACAACATCGCCATTGCCGCTGCACGTGGCTGGCAGACGCATCTGTTTGACGGCCCGCAAGGTTGGGCAGACAGGCTGGTGGCCGCAGGGCTGCTAACACAGGAGGCCGCGCAATGACCGTGATGATACCGTTCAAGGAAGGCGAGGCAAACCTTGACTGGCTCGCTCTGACCGATGCGCTGGCGGCAGGGCACGACCTGCCGCGCGCGGATGTGGCGGATGTGTTCTTGTATGAAGGCGACAACACGCTGCTGAACCGCTCTGCCTGGATCGCCGGAATGGGGCTGGCGGTGAAATGCGCGACGATTTTCCCCGGCAACCGTGCACAGGGTAAACCGGCGATTGGTGGCGCGGTCAACCTGTTTTCAGGCGATGATGGTGCGCTTGATGCGATCCTTGATTTTCATCTGGTGACCAAGTGGAAAACCGCCGGTGACAGCCTGCTGGCCGCCCGCCGTCTGGCCCGGCCCGACAGCCGCAAAATTCTGATCGTGGGGGCGGGCACGGTGGGCCATTCCCTTTGGCAGGCCTATGGAGCCGCGTTTCCCGAGGCGCAATTCACCATCTGGAACAGGTCACCCGCTGGCGCTGCCACCTTTGCTGCGGCACTTCCAGGTGTTACCATTGCGGACGATCTGGAAACGGCGGTGCGCGCGGCTGATATCGTGACATCGGCCACGATGACGACCGAACCCATTATCAAGGGCGACTGGTTGCAACCGGGCCAACACATTGACCTGATCGGTGCCTACCGCCCCGACATGCGCGAGGCGGATGATGTCGCCCTGCAGCGGGCGCGGATATTCGTGGACAGCAAGGAAACCACAATTGGCCATATCGGTGAGCTGAAAATCCCCATCATGGCAGGCGTGATCGCGCCGGACGATGTGATCGCGGATTACTATAGCCTTGGCTGTTTTCAGCGCACGGATGACGCGGAAATTACGCTGTTCAAAAACGGGGGGGGCGCGCATCTTGATCTGATGACAAGCCGCTACATCCTGTCTGCCTGGCAAGCGCAAGAAGCGCGAAACTGACATGGCTTTTGTGACGACCGCTTTTCAACCCTGATCCTGCGCGCTATTGCGCTGACATGACGATCCAACAGGTATATGCTGCCGCCGTTACCGCAGGCAAACTGCGCCCGGATGACGCGCAACTGGCTGTCCTGCCAGAGCTTGAGCGGGTCCGCGCTGCGCTGACCGAGCCGGTGAAAAAAGCCGGACTTTTCCGCAAGGCACCGCTGCCCATTCCTGGTCTTTACATGTGGGGCGGGGTGGGTCGCGGCAAATCAATGCTGATGGATCTGCTGTTCGAGCAGGTCGCTGTGCCAAAACAACGCAGCCATTTTCATGCGTTCATGCAATGGGTCCATGCAGAAATGAACGCCGCCCGTAAACAGGGGGTAGATGATGCCATTGCCCCCGTTGCGGCGAAGCTGGCAGCTGATGTCCGGTTTCTGGCCTTTGACGAAATGCAGATCACCGACATCACCGATGCGATGATTGTGGGCCGCCTGTTCGAGGCGCTTTTTGCCGCTGGCGTGGTTGTAGTGACAACATCCAACCGACACCCTGATGATCTGTATAAGAACGGACTGAACCGGCAGCTTTTCCTGCCGTTCATTGCCTTGATCAAGCATCATATGGTTGTGCATCAACTGACCAGTGATACCGATTACCGACAGGACCGCCTGACCGGTCAGCCAACCTATTTCACCCCAATAGATGCCGAAACACGCACTGCCGTTGCACAAATCTGGCATGATTTAAGCGGTGGAGTGTCCGTCCCCCTTGTGCTGCATGTCAACGGGCGGCAGGTGGCATTGCCGCAGTTCAGCAATGGTGTGGCCCGTGCGACGTTTTATGATCTGTGTGGCATGCCGCTGGGCCCTGCGGATTATCTGGCATTGGCAGATGCCGTGCGGGTGCTGATTGTGGATGAAATTCCGCAATTGTCGCGGCGGAATTACAATGAATCCAAACGCTTTGTCACGTTGATCGACGCGCTTTACGAAGCAAGGGTCAAACTGGTATGTAGTGCCGCCGCCCTGCCAGAAATGCTCTATGTCGAAGGCGAAGGCACGTTTGAATTTGAACGCACCGCCAGCCGCTTGCGCGAAATGCAATCAGAAGGCTGGGGCCGTTAAAACCGTTCCGCGCGCAAAACCTGCGCATCGGTGATGCTGACCACGCCAATATGTTTGTCAACCACGGTAAAGGCGGCATCTAACAGCCCGTCCAGACGGTCTGGCCGGATCAGGCAGACAAAGGCGACCATGCCCGCGCGGCCAACCTGGCCTTCCCGGCTCCATTTGCCCGATCGGCCCGACCCGCCCAGCACGGGCAGGATCGTATAGCCTGTCACCCCGGCTGTGTTCAGGGCCTCGGCCAAACGCCGTTCCAGCGGTGCCTCGATCACGATTTCAACGCGTTTGGCGATGTGGGTTTCCATGTCATCCTCCGGTCACGATCTGGGCCGCGGCAAGATATAGCGGAATCCCCAGCGTCAGGTTGAAAGGAAAGGTTACGCCCAGCGATAGCGTCAGGTAAATTGCCGGGTTCGCCTCTGGCAGGGCGACGCGCATGGCGGCGGGCACGGCGATATAGCTGGCCGATGCGGCAAGCACCATCAACAGCACGATTCCGCCCAGTGACAGCCCGACCAGCATGCCCAGCCCCAGCCCGATGGCTGATCCGATCATCGGCATCAAAACGGCGAAACCAACAGCCCCCGCGCCCAAAACGCCCTTGGATTGGCGCAGACCGCGCCCGGCGATCAGTCCCATGTCCAGCAGGAACAGACACAGCACACCCTTGAAGGGCGAGACGATAAAGGCGCTGATTTCTTCGAGACCTTTTTCGCCAGTGATCGCTCCAATCGCAAACGCCCCGACCAGCAATACGATGGACCCGTTCAACAGGATTTCCCGCATCAGGCCTGGTTCAATTCGGCCTGACCCACCGCTGCGTGCCACCAGCCATAGTGCGGACAGGATCGCCGGGGCTTCCATCACGGCGGCGACGGCAACCATATATCCTTCGGCGTCAATCATCCGGCCTTGCAGGACTGACGTTGCCGCGACAAACGTCACGATACTGATCGACCCATAATGCGCGGCGACGGCTGCCGCATCTGTCGCGGTCAATCCGGTCAAGACCCGCAGTATCGCAAAGGCCAGCAGCGGCATGATGAACGATAACAGCAGCCCCGCGACCAATGACATGATCAACGTCGCGTCAACCCCATGCGCACTGACCGCGACACCGCCTTTGAAACCAATAGCAAACAGCAGGTAAATCGACATGCCCTTTGCCACCGCTTCGGGGATGGTCAGGTCAGATCGGGCAAGGGCGGCGGCCATCCCCAAGGCAAAGGACAGGATGATTGGTGAAACAAGGTTGGATCCGGCAAGCGAGAGTATTTCGTTCATTCTATCCTATCTTACCCTCTGCTTGCGCTGTGCAAGTTCAATGATCGCTTACCCTAAATGCCAACAAATTTTTCGATGTTCGGATCGTAGGCTTCTAGCCCGCCATCGCTGATATTATTCCAAAGTCCGTGCAGTGACAGCACTTCATCATCGACCGCTTGTTTGACAAAGGGGAAGGTCATCAGGTTTTCCAGCGAAATCAGAACAGAAGCCTTTTCCAGCGCACGTTTGCGGCTTGCGTCATCCCCTTGGGGCAGGTGGTCATATCCGGGGCGCAGGATATCCATCCAGCGACCTACGAAACTGCTGGTTTCTTCCAGTTGCGGCGCTTTGCCCGCGCACATGTCATAGCACCCTTCGACCCCGCCACATCCCGAATGGCCCAGCACGATCAGATGCGCGACCTTCAGCGTTGTGACGGCATATTCGATGGCTGCGGAGGTGCCGTGGTATTCCCCGTCAGGGTTATAGGGCGGCACAAGATTCGCGATATTGCGATGGATAAAGAATTCGCCCTGATCGGCCCCGAAAATTGACGTGACATGCACGCGGCTGTCACAACAGGACACGACCATGGCACGCGGATGCTGCCCTTGTTCGGCCAGATGGCGATACCAGCTTTTGTTTTCGGCAAAGGTGGTCGCTTTCCAGCCGTGATAGCGGGTGACAAGATAATTTGGCAGAGGTTGTGCGTGCTTCATTTTGCGGGCCTGTCATGATGTTGCCCGTGAATACGTCGCATCTTCATGAATTTCGAGAGATATTTCGACGGCATTTCAACCTTCTGGGAACTTTCGTCGTTTAGACCGGTTTGTATGGAACATGAAACATCATTCATCGAACAGGCCGCCGTTGGCGATAATGCTGTTATTACACTGCGTTGCGCGGGCATGCTGCATTTTGATTCTGCCCCACTGAATCGGTTGTTTCAGGAAAAAGGCGCCGCCACGGCAGAGGATATTATCTGCCGCATCCTTGAAGATATCGCGCGCCAGTTGGACAGCTTGCAAGATGATCTGGAACATTGTGCATTTCAGACCATGCTGAAACCTGCGCGTAGGATCGGGTTGGTTGCTGATCAGATCGGCCTGACAGAGGTGTCGATCGCTGCGTATCATGTGGCCAATTGTCTGACGCAAAAAGATGGTATCGCGCTGGCGGCGACATTGGCGCGCCTCGAACGCGGGTTCGACATTGCCGTGGTTGAAATCTGGAATTTTCGCGATAGCGGCTAACGGGGCTTGCAGCCCAAGGGCGGGATTGTAGTCTGCGACAGTAATTAAATGATTGGAAGCCCGATGCCCCTTACCTTCGCCGCTGAAACTGAAACGGCTATTCCTTTGCGTGTTGTATCGTCCGATACACGTGACCCTGTATTGGATGGCCTGCCTGAATCTGCCAGGGCTTGGGCCTTGGCGCAGGGTTTTGGTGGGGAATTGGGCCAAATTGTCGCGATCCCTGATGATCGGGGCGGCATCGCGCAGGTGCTGGTCGGTTACGGCACAGCCAAGAAACGCGCGCGCGGCCGGTTTCATATGGGCGCAATTGCCCAAAAACTGCCAAAGGGCACTTATAAGATCGTCAGCGGATTAGACGATGCCGCCCTGCAAGAAGCTGCCTTGGCGTGGCTTTTGGCGGGCTATAGCTTTGATCGTTACCGCAAACCTGCGACGGGCATCGCCCAACTGGTCGCCCCTGACGGGGTGGATGCAGGCCGTCTGACGATCATCGCCAATGCCGAAAGCTTGACGCGTGATCTGATCAATACGCCGTCATCGGATATGGGCCCTGACGAATTGGAGGACGCGACCCGTGCGCTGGCCTCTGCGCATGACGCGGCGCTGAACGTGATTTTGGGTGATGATCTGATATCGGCAAATTTCCCCCTGATCCACACGGTCGGGCGCGCATCGACCCGTGTGCCGCGGCTATTGGATTTGCGCTGGGGTGACGCCGGGCCAAAACTGACTTTGGTCGGCAAGGGGGTGTGTTTTGACACCGGCGGGCTGAATATCAAACCCGGTGCGTCGATGGGGCTGATGAAAAAGGATATGGGCGGGGCTGCGACCGTGCTGGGACTGGCACAGATGATTATGGCGCTGGGTCTGAAACTGCGACTGCGCGTGTTGATACCCGCGGTGGAAAACAGCATTGCGGGCAATGCGTTCCGCCCGCAAGACATCCTGACATCGCGCAAGGGCCTGACGATCGAGGTGAACAATACCGACGCCGAAGGGCGGTTGGTGCTGGCCGATGCGCTGACCCTGTCGGACGAAGATGCGCCTGATCTGGTAATCTCGATGGCGACGCTGACAGGGGCGGCGCGGGTGGCTTTGGGGCCGGATCTGTCGCCATTCTACACCGATAACGATGACCATGCCGTGGCCCTTTCACAGGCGGCACGTGCGGTGGCTGATCCGGTTTGGCGGATGCCGTTCCATGCCCCGTATGACGAAATGATCGAACCGGGCATCGCCGATCTGGACAATGCCCCATCGGGCGGGATGGCGGGCAGCATCACCGCCGCGCTGTTCCTGCGCCGGTTCGTCGAAAGCCCTTACATGCATTTTGATATCTTCGGCTGGCAGCCAACTGCCGCGCCATCGCGCCCCAAAGGCGGTGTCGGGATGGGGGCGCGTGCCGTGCTTGAAGCCTTGCCGAAACTGCTGAACCTGTGACAGACAGGCGGCTGACAGCGGCCAACGGGCGCATCGCGGCGATGCATCTGGCAGGGCAAGTGCCTGCGGCACGTTACGTGACGGGCTGGCCGATGGTGCTGTTGCGCCCCGTCACCGATTTATGTGCGGCCCCTGACGGTGTGCGTGACAGGCAGCTTTTACGCGGTGCCACCGTCACAGTGTTCGAAGACCACGTAGGCTGGTCCTTTGTGCAGGCAGCTGATGGCTATGTGGGCTATGTGCCGTCTGACCGGCTTGGCCCGCCTGTTGTGCACAGCCATTTTGTGGCCAGCCCGGCAACGCATGCCTACCGCGCTGAAGATTTTAAATCGGCTGTGGCCATGGCGCTTCCTCTGGGGGCGCACGTGACTGTTCTGGACGAACGGCGCAAGTTTTTTAAAACGGACGTGGGGTTCGTGCCAAAGCGCCATGTGCGCCACGTTGACCGCCCATTCGAAGACCCCGCCACCGTCGCGCAGATGCATTTTGGCGTGCCCTATTTGTGGGGCGGCAATTCTACGCGGGGGATTGATTGTTCGGGCCTGATCAGCGCCAGTCTGCGCCTGTGTGGCCGGACCTGCCCCGGTGACAGCGACTTGCAACAGGCGTTGGGGCAGGATTTTACCGACACGCCCCGCCGTGGCGATTTGCTGTTCTGGCAGGGGCATGTGGCGATGGTGGTTGACGCCGAAACGCTGGTCCACGCCAATGCGCACCACATGGCCGTCGCCTATGAACCGTTGGCGCAAGCGGTGCTGCGGATCGACGCGCAGGGGGGCGGGCCTGTTATTGCCCGCAGGCGCGTTGTTTAGTCAACCGCGCGGATCAGCTTGCGTTCCAGAACCCGCAACACCTGCCCCAAATCGTTGCCCCGTTTCAAAATCTGGCCATCCATGGCGATGATCGCATATTGCCCCTGCTTCAGTCGCAGCTTGGGGCGTTTTTCGATCCGGTAGAGCGGATGTTCCGCTGTGCGGCGAAACACCGAAAAAATGGCGACGTCGCGCAGGCAGGATATACCATAATCCCGCCATTCACCCGCAGCGACCATGCGGCCATAAAGCCCCAGAATCGGGCCAAGTTCAGTGCGGTGAAACGCTGTCCGTCCATTTGCTGAAAAGGGGGAAGGGGGCAAGGCAGTCATACCCCAGCGTTGCGTCAAAGCCGCCGGAAATCAAGCATCCATCGGCCTTGATGACGACCCTGCCATTAAATCACCCTTAAAAGGTCACAGTCCTTGCCTATTCGAAACACGAGTCACTGTTACCGTTCACTTATAGTGAAGCGTTTTCCGGTGTCGTAGTATTTAACCCACACACAGTCTGCGGCATCGGATGCGTTCTTTTTCATCAGCCAAAATCAACCACAATTGATGACCGTGATGGTTTCATCGGGTGCAACGACGAAATTGATCCGGTCAGGTCTGTAATCTTGTGTCACCATGTCGCCGGGTCGGATGATCCGCACCATGCCAAGGATCAACACTTTTTCCAGCGCGGTCGCGTCTTGGCCGATCAAACCCGCATGGGCCGCAGCTCCGCAGGTATCGGGCCTTTTTTCTGGTAACGGTTGCGCCGCAGCGCAGGCCGCACAAACAGCAAGGGGCATCAGCTTCTTCATGCCCGCCAGCTTGAACCTAGCACCGTCGTTTTTGCAAGTCTGCTGTGACTGAGCGGTTGAATTCCCCCCCCCAATGCCTGATCTTCTTCTAAACGACAGGAGAAGACACATGCGGACTCGTGCAGCAGTGGCAATGGCGGCAGGCCAGCCGCTTGAAGTGATGGAAGTGAACCTTGAAGGCCCGAAAGCGGGCGAGGTTCTGGTTGAAATCAAGGCGACAGGGATATGCCATACCGATGAATTCACCCGGTCCGGTGCCGACCCCGAAGGGTTGTTTCCCGCGATCCTTGGCCACGAAGGGGCCGGTGTGGTGGTTGATATTGGCCCCGGTGTGACCAGCCTGAAACCGGGTGATCATGTGATCCCGCTTTACACGCCCGAATGCCGCGAATGCGAATATTGCCTGAACCCGAAAACGAACCTGTGTCAGGCGATCCGCACGACGCAGGGCGCTGGCGTCATGCCTGACGGGACCAGCCGTTTTTCCATGCTAGATGGCACGCCGATCCTGCATTACATGGGCTGTTCGACGTTTGCCAACCACACGGTGCTGCCGGAAATTGCGCTGGCCAAGGTGCGGTCTGACGCACCCTTCGACAAGATCTGCTATATCGGTTGCGGCGTGACGACGGGCATCGGGGCCGTGATCAACACCGCCAAGGTGGAAATTGGCAGCCGGGCGATTGTTTTTGGTCTGGGCGGCATCGGCCTGAATGTCATTCAAGGCTTGCGTCTGGCGGGGGCTGATCAGATCATCGGTGTTGATCTGAACCCCGGCAAGGTGGAAATGGCGACACGGTTCGGCATGACCGATTTTGTGAACACCAAGGATGTTGACGGCGATCTGGTCGCGCATCTGGTCGCGCTGACCGGCGGCGGGGCCGATTATACGTTCGACGCCACCGGCAATGTGGGCGTGATGCGCACCGCGCTGGAATCCGCGCACAAGGGCTGGGGCGAAAGCATTATCATCGGTGTGGCCCCTGCGGGTGCCGAAATTTCAACGCGGCCTTTCCAGCTTGTCACCGGGCGCAGCTGGCGCGGCACGGCGTTTGGCGGCGCGCGTGGCCGGACCGATGTGCCCAGGATCGTCGATTGGTATATGCAGGGCAAGATCGAGATCGACCCGATGATCACCCACAAGTTGAGCCTTGATGACATCAACAAGGGCTTTGATCTGATGCACGCAGGCAAGTCGATCCGCGCTGTCGTGGAATTCTGATCAGGACACCAACACAGCAAAAGCCCGGGCTGACCCCGGGCTTTTGCCATTTTGAAAGGATACCGCATGGCGCGGGAACAAAAGCTTTTGGCGGTCTTGATTGACGCCGATAACATCCCTGCGAAATACGCAGCCCCCATCCTGCGCGAGATCACAACCTATGGCGAACCCGCGTTGCGCCGGGTTTATGGCGACTGGTCCAGCCCTGCGCTGGCCAACTGGAAAAAGGAAGTGATGGAACTGGGCATGGTCGCCAGTCAGGAAACCGCCAACACCAAGGGCAAAAACGCCAGCGATATCGGGCTAGTGATCGACGCGATGGATATTCTGCACACCGGGCGGTTTGACGGTTTTGTTCTTGTCAGCTCTGACAGCGATTTCACCGCGCTGGCGAACCGTTTGCGCGAAGACGGGGTGGATGTGATCGGCATCGGTGAAAGCAAGGCGCCGGTCAGCCTGCGCAATGTCTGCAACCGGTTCATCCTGATCGAAAATATTGTGGGGCAGGACAAGGAACCTGCGCCAGCGAAAGTCGAAACAGGCGCAAAGCCTGCTGTTGCAAATGGAACAACGGAACGGCAGCCGCCTTCAAAGGTGATACCGCTTGTGATAGAAGCGATGGAAAGCATCGACCGCGAAGGTGAATGGTTTTCACTGGGCCAGTTGGGGCAATACATCACCCGTGCGAACCCGGATTTTGATTCACGCACCTACGGCAGCGCAAAGTTAAGCGATTTGCTGGAAAAGACAGGACGTTTTGAAATGCGCAAAGGTCAGGGTAACCATCTGGAAGTGCGCCGGCTGGATTAGGTGCGCACCCCGTAGCGGGCCATGAACATATCGACGGCGCCGTTCACCACCCGCGTCTTTTCGGCATCGGTGAATGTATCGGCCATGTTGAACACCAGGCGGGGAAACAGGTCTGCCTTGCACAGTTCGTTAAACTGATCGGCGGCCAGCTCACGGTCGTCGATCTGCAATTCGCCCCGCGCGATGGCCTGATCGAAATATGCCACCAGCCGGTCACGCACCAAAAGCGGGCCACTTTCATAGAATTCCCGCCCCAGTTCGGAAAAACGGTCACTTTCGCCGACGCAGATGCGGAAAATCCGCTTGCCGAAATCCGATGTGATGAAATCGACCATCTGGCATGCGATATCATGCAGCACCTTTTGCACAGGCGCGGTTGTATCAATCGTTTCAAGCGCAGTGTCAGCTTGGCGGCAGCATTCTGTCTTGGCGACCTGCATGAACAGGAAACGCTTGTCGGGAAAATAGCTGTAAAGCGTTGCCTTGGATACACCCGCCGCGCGGGCGATGTCGTCAACCGAAGCACCTTCAAAACCATCAGACAAAAACACTTGTCGGGCGCCTTCCAGCACCTGATCAAATTTCCGCCCTTTCTTGGCTACGACAGCGCCGTCAGGCATAGGCCCCTCCCTGTTGTGGACCCAACATAAACTGGTCTGTTCAGTCCAGGCAAGCCGATAGCGCGCCACGCGGTCTGGTCCATCTTTCGCTCTTGCTCTTGCCTCGAAAGCGATTAATTTAGAACTATTCTAATAAAATGAGATCGAGATGATTCCAGGATTTGCCAGCCGCCGCCGGTTCAAAGAGCTGTCAGAGCAAGAAATTATTGCGCTGGCGATTTCATCAGAGGAAGACGATGCACGCATCTATCGGTCTTATGCAGAAATGCTGCGGGATGCTTACCCGGCGTCAGCAGCTGTCTTTGATGGTATGGCCAAGGAAGAAGACGAACACCGCCATCGGCTGATCGACCTGCATAGCCATCGCTTTGGCGATGTGATTCCGTTGATCCGGCGTGAACATGTGTCCGGCTTTTATGCCCGCCGCCCGGTCTGGTTGGTTGAAAACCTTGGGCTTGACCGGATCCGCGAAGAAGCGGCACAAATGGAACGGGACGCGCAACGATTTTATGAAACAGCAGCGGCCAATACGACAGATGCCGCGACGCGCAAGCTTTTGGGTGATTTGGCCGCCGCCGAAGCGGGCCATGCCAACAAGGCAAACGAACTTGCTGATGCGCATCTGGCTGACGACGTCAGATCAGAAGAAGAAGCCGCCGCACACCGCCAGTTTATCCTGACTTGGGTGCAACCCGGCCTGGCGGGTCTGATGGATGGCTCGGTCTCCACCCTCGCGCCGATCTTCGCGGTGGCCTTCGCCACACAAAATACCTGGACAACCTTTCTTGTCGGGCTTGCTGCGTCTGTCGGCGCGGGCATTTCCATGGGCTTTACCGAAGCGGCATCGGATGATGGCCAGATCTCGGGCCGGGGCTCGCCTCTGAAACGCGGGATCGCGGCGGGCGTGATGACGACCGTGGGCGGGCTGGGCCACGCGTTGCCCTATCTGATTACGGATTTCTGGACCGCGACAAGCATCGCGCTGGTGGTGGTGTTCGTCGAGCTTTGGGCGATCGTCTGGATACAGAACCGGTTTATGCAGACACCGTTTCTGCGGGCGACATTCCAAGTGGTTCTGGGCGGCGCGCTGGTCTTTGCGGCTGGTGCGCTGATTGGTTCGGGTTAAACGTCGCGCAGCATCGTCGTGGCACGGCGAAATCCAAAGACAAAGCGCAACAGGCCGATGGAATGGGTGTCCGCATCGCGAAACCCTTCTTGGAGATAAAGCGATCTGGCGCGCTGGTTCGTGTCAACCACGTCAAGCCGGACCTGCCGGTAGCCGCGCCTGCGCGCTTCTGTTGCGATGGCGTTTAGCAGCGCAGTGCCAACGCCATTGCCACGTGCATCTTGTGCAACAAAAATCCCGTCCATCAGGAACCGTTCGTTTTCGGTGTCGCGTTCCAGCAGCGCCAGCAGCGCGATACGGATGGATGCGCCGACCCAGCCGTAAACGCGGCGCAGGTCATGGAATCCGCCATTTACCAGCGCGCCATGCATCGTTTTGAACCCCGCCACCCCCAACAGGCGCCCGTGATCGTCATGGGCGCAAATACCGTGATCAGGCCGCATCACATTTGCGATGAAAACCAGGGCGCGGTCTTGCGGGCCCAACACGAACCCCAGCTTTTCACCGAAAGCTTCCCAATAGAGGGCCGCGGCTTCAGCGCGGTCGGCCTCAGGGATTCCAGTCGTGATCTTCAATGCGCAAAACTGCCAAAGGGGATGAAACGCACCAGGTCGCCGGCGGTGATTTCTTGTGCTGCGTCGTCCAGTTCAACCAATCCGGTCGCCCAGCTTAGCCCCGACACCCGGCCAGAGCCTTCTGATGCAAACAGGTGGACGCGCCCATCGACAATGCGCGCGCGCAGGTATTCGCGGCGGCCCGCCTTTTTGAATTTGGTAAAGTCGGCGGGCAGTAGATAGCCTTCGGGTGACGGCCAGCCACCGCCCGCCATCACCTGCAACGCGGGCCGGGCAAAGATCATTGCGCAGACCATGGCCGCAACAGGATTGCCGGGCAGGCCAAAAACGGGTGTGCCCCGCCAAAGCCCCAGCGCCAAAGGCCGCCCCGGTTTCATGGCGATTCGCCATAATGCCAGTGACCCGGTGCCCGACAGCAGGGCGGACATGTGGTCTTCGTCACCTGCCGATGCGCCGCCGGATGTCAGGATCACATCACAGTGCGGGGCAGAATCGTCAAGAATTTGGCGCAACGTTGGCCTGTCGTCAGGTGCGCGACCAAGGTCCACAACGTCATAGCCCCAACCCGCCGCAACTGCGCAGAGCATCGGACGGTTTGCGTCAAAAATTTGCCCAACCGTTGCCGGCTCTCCAGCATCGCGCAGTTCATCGCCTGTCGACAAAACCCCGACCCGCAATCGTTTTTGCACTGTCACGACACCCACACCCGCCGCAGTAATGGTGGCAAGATCGGCGGGGGTCAGCTTGCGCCCCGCGGGCAGGATCATTTCGCCCGCGGTCATATCTTCGCCAGCGCGCCGCGCGTTTGCGCCCTGTTTCAAAGGCCCGTGAAAGGCCACGCTGGTATCGGTTGTGGTCACGTCCTCTTGCAGGACGACAGTATCAACACCGTCGGGCAGGTTTGCCCCTGTCAGAATGCGGATCGCATGACCAGGCGGGACTGTGCCGCCGTAGGGCTGACCTGCCGCCGCCCGTCCGGCCACCAGCGGCAGCCTGTTCACGCCGACAGGTGCAGGCCCGGCAAAGCCGTAGCCATCGACAGCGGCGTTTGGGGCAGGGGGGTGTGATCTGCGCGCTGTCACCTCCTGTGCCAGAATGCGGCCAGCGGACAGTGCAATGGGCATGTCTTCCTGGCCGGTGACGGGTCCAAGCTGTGTTCTGAGATGATCCAAGGCCGTGTCAACCGGCGTCCAATGCGCCCCTTGTGGCATGGCAAAGCAATCGTTGCGAAGGGGCGGTGGCGGCACATCACGGGTTGCTGCGGCCCGCAGCACTGATTCCGCGCCCGCGCCCAGCACCCAACCTTCGGGTGTGGCGTCAATTGCCATCAGTTGCGCCATGTCAGCGGGTGCCAACCCCGAAAAGGCCCGTGCATAAAGCATGACCTGGGCGGCATCCTTGATCGGGTGCAGCTTGGGTGTATTCAGGTCGGGCAAAAGCGAAAAATAGGTTTCGGCCAGCACAATCTGCGCATCAGGTGGCTGGAATGGCCAGACAGCCAGATCGCCATCAAACCTGCGGCGCAGGCGAGCCAGTGTTGGAAACCCCATAATCACCTGCCCGCCAACAGCCCCCGCCCCGGCCAGTTGCCAAGGTGAAAAGCTGCCTTTGACCGCAAGGTCCGCAGTGCGCTTTTCCGGCAGGCCGTGGCCGGTGCGGTCTGTGCCTTTGCGCGGCAGATGCGGGATGTCGCGTTGTAAAGCGTTGAACCAGAATGGCCCCGTGCCAGGCAGGCGGGCGTTGATCTGTCCGGCCAGATCAAAGCGGTTGTTGGCGACGGGGCTATCAGTGACGCGGGCGGCGAACCAATCCCATAGGGCCAGCGGATCCTCGGACCCGACCAGTTGGGTGGCAAACCCTTTGGGGTAGGCAAAGCACAGATCAAATCCTACCAGCACGCGGTGGCCCGCAGCGCGCAGACCGGTCAGGGTTTGGATGATCCAGGCCTCGGCCACTTGCCGGTTGCGTAAATAGACAGGGTCAGATGTTGTGCCGGCTGCCCCGATGCAGGCCCAGATCGCATCTTTTGTTGGTCTTGCGCCACGGTCATTGCCGCCGGACCAATCCACCATGACAACGCGGTCAAAGATCAAAGGCCTACCTCGGACAAGATAAAGTCGGCAATCGCAACGGTGTCGTTCAGGTCAAAGGTCGGGCGGTCCAGGTCCAGCGCAGTATCACTGGCGACCGCGCGGATTGTGGGATCATCGCGGGCGATCAGGGGGTTCCCGGTTTGCGCGCGGAAGGCTTCGATCTTGGGGTGGCTGTCGCGCTTGTAGCCTTCGACCAGCACCAGATCGACCGGGTCGAGCCGCGCCAGCAAGTCCGCCAGCGGCGGCTCGGGCTGGTCGCGCAATTCGCTCATCAGGGCCCAGCGTGTTCCGGATGCCAGCAAAACCTGATGGGCGCCTGCAACGCGGTGGCGGTGACTGTCTTTGCCGGGCTGGTCAACGTCAAATGTGTGATGCGCGTGTTTGAGAGTGGAAACAGTGATACCGCGCTGCGTGATGTCTGTGACCAACCGTTCCACCAGCCCCGTTTTGCCTGCGTTTTTATAGCCCGTCACGCCGAAAAGTTTCATAGCATGGCCTTTGCTTTGGCCAGATCTTCTGGCGTATTCACGTTGAAAAATGCGGCATCGTCTGGAAAATGCGCCGTTGCACAGCCGTGTTTATCTGTCCAGACGATCACCTTGCGCAAGCCGCCTTGCAGCGCGACGCGTAGATCGTCACGCAGTGCGACAGGCCACAGGCCGAAGGTTGGGTGGCGCCCCCCCGGTGTGGCCGCAAGGGCGATCTTCGCGCCTGTCGTTTCAGCGGCGAGTTGCAGTTGCGGGACCAGATCGCAGGGAAAAAACGGCGTGTCGGCGGCTGCGCTCACGATATGGGTCGCCCCTTGGGCTGCGGCCCAGTCCAGCCCGGCCAGCACACCCGAAAGCGGCCCGGCGTAATCGGCAATGCTGTCTGAGACGACAGGCAGACCCAGGGTCGCAAACCGATCAGGGTTGCCGTTGGCGTTCAGCGCCAGTCCCGCGACCTGTGGTTCCAGCCGCATGATCACATGCGACAGGATCGTGCCGCCTCTCAGGGGCAGCATTCCCTTGTCGCCGCCGCCCATCCGGGTCGCGCGTCCTCCGGCAAGGATGACGCCAAGTGGTGCCTTCATGGTGACACCTGCGCGGAATGATGATGAGGGAGCCTCCGGCGGGAGTTTTTTTGCCAAGATGAAGGATGGATCATGCGCCCCCCTTTCGGCCCACCTTGCGCGGTTCGTCCGCGACTTGTGTCGGATCAGCGTCGCGGATCAGGCGGCTTTCGCCTGCAAGGCAGACAAAGCGTTGCCCTTTCATCCGGCCGATCAATGTCAGGCCGATCTGATTGGCGATTTCGACCCCCCAAGCGGTAAAACCGGACCGTGATGCCAGGACGGGCAGACCCATCATCGCCGTTTTGATCACCATTTCCGAGGTGAGCCGCCCGGTTGTATAGAGGATCTTGTCATCGGGGCTGACCCCTTCGGACAGCATCCAGCCCGCAATTTTATCGACGGCGTTGTGGCGGCCCACATCCTCCATGTAGACCAATGGGTGGTCTCCTTGGCACAGGATCGTGCCGTGGATTGCGCCGGCCTCAAGATACAGAGACGGGGTGCGATTGATTTTGGCAGCGAGCGCGTAGAGGTCTGAAGTTTTCACTTGTGTGGGTGGGAGGGCGATGCCTTCGAGCCCATCCATCATGTCACCAAATACGGTGCCTACTGCGCAGCCGCTGGTGCGGGTTTTCTTTTTCAGCTTGTCTTCGTAGGTCGTCTGCCCGTTGGTCCGCACGACGACGACATCAAGCTCTTCATCGTAATCAACGCCTTTGATTACCTCGTCCTTGCGCAACATCCCCTGATTGCGCAGAAATCCAAGGGCCAGATATTCCGGATAATCGCCGATGGTCATCGCGGTCACGATTTCTTGCGCATTGAGGTAGATCGTCAGGGGGCGTTCTTCGACCACGCGCAGGTGGATCGGCTGGCCGTTCTGGTCTGTGCCGGTGACCGCCCGAGTCAGTCGGGGCGCCGATGGGTCCGGCGCGATCAGGTAGTCTGATATATCGTCAATGCGTGCCAATTGTCTTTCCTGTCCCACATGCCTAAGCCTGCCTATATAACGCACCAAAGTTAGGGCAAAGCCATGACGACTTCTACAGCCAAATCCACAGACCGCGCAGCCTATTTGGCCGGGGTTCAGGACGGTATGCCCTTTGTCCTGATGGCGGCCCCTTTTGCAACCGTTTTCGGTGTGGTCGCGACGGATGCCGGGCTGACGCTGGCGCAGGCTTTAGGCTTTTCGGTGCTGGTCATTGCGGGTGCGTCGCAATTTGCCGCGGTGCAGTTGATGGTCGAAAATGCCAGCATTGCCTTTGTCTTGCTGGCGGCGTTGGCGGTAAACTTGAGGATGGCGATGTATTCTGCATCTTTGGTGCCTTATCTGGGCCAAGCGCCGATGTGGAAACGGGTCTTTGTGGCGTATTTGACGTTTGATCAGACATTTATCGGGTCTGTTGCCCGGTATGAAACAAGGCCAGAAATGACGATCGCACAACGTGTGATGTATTTTCTGGGGCTGGCAACGCCGATCACGCCGGTTTGGATCATCATGACGCTTGTGGGCATTCTGGCCGGCACCGCGATCCCTGAAACCTGGGCGTTGGATTTTGCGATTCCCATCATGTTTCTGGCAATGGTCGCCCCGATCATGAAATCTCTGGCGCATGTGGCGGCGGCTTTGGTGTCGATTGGTGTGGCGTTGGCACTTGTCGACCTGCCTTCCGGCACAGGGTTGCTGATCGCTGCGGTGGCGGCGATGGTCACTGGCGCTATGGTGGAAACGGTGATGGAACGGCGGGCAAGATGAATTACAGCACGACTGAAATCTGGGGGATCATCCTGCTTTTGGGGGCTGGCACCTTTTTGATCCGGTTTTCGTTTCTTGGCCTGATCGGGAACCGTCAATTGCCGCCTGTTGTTTTGCGGCTTTTGCGGTTCACGCCGGTGGCGGTTTTACCGGGGATGGTCGCGCCGTTGGTTTTGTGGCCCGTCGCAACTGGCGGGGATCCTGACCCAGTTCGCCTGACCGCAGCGGCGGTGACGGTCATCGTCGCGTTCTGGACGCGCAATGCGCTATGGGGGATGGGGGCCGGTGCGGCAGCACTTTATACCGGGCTGGGCGTCACGGCGTTGTTCTAAGTGCGGCGTTGATCTGGGCTGCGGCGATGGATTTGTCGTCGTCATCGTCTTCACGATATTCACGGGTGACGACACCGGGTAGGGTTGCAAAATCTTTCATCAGTTTGTCAGGGAAAATGGTTTGCCGCAGCCCGCCGAAGCCAGGTAATTGCCGCAGCAATCGCGATGTTGCGCGGGTGCAGCCGGCCTTGGGCACAGCCCCGTTCGCCAGCGCCAGAATCAGCGCACGTTCTGCAATTTCAGGTTCAACCTCGATCCGTTGGCCGACCACGTAATATGTCGATCTGGCGTGGTAACTGATATAAAATTGTTCAAATTGCGGGGTGATCCCGAACAGCACGTCATTGCGTTCTGGAATGCGCGATTGCTTGAATGACCCAGCGGGGTCAAAGATAACCCGGTGGCTGGCATCAACCAAAAGAGACGTATGGGCCCCGTTATCAGAGCCCACATTCAACATGGTATAAAGCGTCAGATGTTTGGGCCCGTCACCGCGATATATTGCGCGGGCGACCACATCATCTGGCGCCCAGATTTCCTCGACTGTGCAGGCTGAGAGAGCCAGCGGCAGGCCAATCAGAAAATGACGTCGGTCCAAAACAGCGATCAGCCGTTGACCAATGCGAGAAAGATCAGCACCACGATCACCGCTATCACGGCTTTTGCGACCAAGCTGACAAATGTGTTGAATGTCTTTTCCTGCGCGGAGATGTCCATTTCGCCGTGTTTATGGTCAGCCATTTTGAAGTCCTCGTAAGCTATTTTTTTGTCACATAGACGATTCACGCGAGGCTGTCACGCTGTCACATCTGATAATCACACCGCAGTGTGACATGGTGCGCCGGTGATGGTGCGATGCGCGGCCTGATCACAAAGGCACGGCGGTTGTTTCCTTGATTTCTTCCATCACAAAACTGGCCGAGATATCCGAAACCGAAACACGCGCGATCAGCCGTTTGTAAAAAGCATCATAGGCGGGCACATCCGCGACGCGCACACGCAGCACGTAGTCCAGATCGCCGGTCATCCGATAGGCGCCGACAACCTCTGGCATGGTGCGCAATGTTGTCTGGAATTGTGCCATCCATGCTGCATCATGCGCGTTGGTGCGGATCAGGACCATCGCGGTCAGCGGCGCGCCGACCTTGGCGGCATCCACAAGGGCGATGCGGCCAGTGATGATTCTCGCCTGTTCCAGCGCCTTGATCCGGCGCCAGCAAGCATTGCGCGACAGATGCACCCGCGCGCTGATATCATCGACAGATTGTGTGGCGTCTTGTTGCAAAAGCCGCAAGATGCTGCGGTCAATATCGTCTAATTTATGATCCATTATTGGGATTGTATCCCAATAAATTCGGTTATCGCAATGATATTTGGGATCATACGAAAGCGGATTTTACATAATCTGACGCAAAGTCAGATAGAAGGTGCCCAATGCCACAAACAACCCACACATCGCGCCGCGCGCTTGCCGCGCTGTTTCTGGATCATCCTGCCACGGTCAACGAAACCTATCTGGAACACATGCGCTTTGCGCTGGGGTTTGCGTTCTGGTTGGTGGCGGCGGCTTTTGCAGCCTTGGTTCACGCGATCATTCCGGCGCTGTGCGAAACGACGGCCAGCCGCATTCTGGGGCGCTTACACACAAGGATCACAGCGCGCCACTAAGCGCGCCGCGCCCGGTAAAGCCACGCGCCATCATCGCGCAGGCTGCGCGATATCTTACCTGCCTGATGCAGGTGGTTCAGATGTGCCACGGTTTCGACCAGCGCCAGACCATAGGTGGACCTGTCGATCGTGCGCTTGAACAACGGGGCAAAACATGCGCCCGCCACACGTGGTTCGGCCAGATGATCCAGCAGACGGGTCAGCGCGCCATGATGATTGCCGATCATCTGGTCCAGCCGCAGCGGCAGGCCGGTGAACGGCAATTTGTGCCCACCCAGCACAAGTTGATCATCGCGCGCATAGGGGGCCAGCCTTTCACAGGATGCCAGCCAGTCGGCGACCGGGTCGGCCTCTGGTTCTGTCGGATAAACACCCAGATTGGCGCTGATCGAGGGCAGCAACTGGTCACCGCCAATCACCAGATTGTCGTCCTTGCTCCAGAATGTCGCATGTTCGGGGGCGTGGCCGTCGCCCATGCGGATATCCCAAGTGCGCCCGCCCATGCGGATGCTGCCGCCGTCCACCAGCCGCCGATACCCCTGCGGCAATGGCACGACGCAATCGGCAAAGTTGAACGGGCGTTCTGCCTGTCGCAGCGCCAGTTCATCCGTAGCCATGCCGGCACGGCGGTAGAAATCAATCGTTTCGGGCGGTGGCGTCGGCTGTTCATCCAGCGTCAGCATCCGCGCCATCAACCAGCCGGTGCGTGGCATGTGCAGTGTTGCCCCATTGGCAATGAACCACCCCGCTAGCCCCACGTGATCGGGGTGGTGGTGCGTCACGATCAGCCGCGCAACGGGTTTGCCCGCCAATGGCCCGTCCAGCAGTGCGGCCCAGATCGCCCGGCTGCGTTTGGACGCAAAGCCGGTGTCGATCACCGTCCAGCTGTCGCCTTCGTCCAGTGCGTAGACGTTCACATGATCCAGCGCCATCGGCAGTGGTAGACGCATCCACAGCACGCCATCGGCTACCTCTATGGCTTGGCCTTCGGCAGGTGGGTCTGCAAACGGATAACCTATCCTGGTGGCGCCATCGGCCATCAGGCGGCCAGATCGTCGTTGCTAATGGCCAGCAGGTCGTCAGCCCCTTCGCGCACATGCACCAAAAGCCCGGCGTGTTCGGGCAACAACCGCTTGATGTAAAAGGTCGCCAGCCGTGCGCGTGCCGCATCGCCCGCCATGGCGGAGGACAGATGCACATGCCCGCCCAGCACCCGCGCAAAGGCGCGCAGGTAAGGCACCGCACCGGCAAACCGCTGGTTCAGGTCGCTTTGCCCGACCAGCCATTCGGTTGTTTCTCGCAGGGTTTCGGCCGCTTGCCATACTGCCTCGGCCAGTGCGGGATGCGCGGCGCGCGCAGCTTCGGCGCCCTGTTCGATTTCTTCCAGCAGGCGGAACGCGGCCTCGCCGCTGTCCATCATTTTGCGCGCTACCAGATCCATCGCCTGAATGCCGTTGGTGCCTTCGTAAATGGCGGTGACGCGGACGTCGCGGGCATATTGGGCGGCACCCGTTTCTTCGATAAAGCCCATCCCGCCATGCACCTGCACGCCGGTGTTGGCGACGTCGATGCCCACGTCAGTGCCAAAGGCCTTGGTGATCGGGGTAAGGAAGGCGGCACGCGCTTTCCAGCCTGCATCACCTGTGGCACTGGTCATATCAATCGCCACGGCGTTCATCAGCGCGATGGCGCGGGCGGCGTAAATATCGGCCTTCATCGTGGTCAGCATCCGGCGCACATCGGCATGTTCGATGATCGCGCCGGTGCCGGGAGCCTTGCCCTGTTTGCGGTCCTGCGCGTAGGCCAGCGCGTGTTGATACGCACCTTCTGCAACGCCGATGCCCTGCACACCGACGCCAAGGCGGGCGTTGTTCATCATGGTGAACATTGCCGCCATGCCGCCATGTTCGGGGCCAATCAACCAGCCGGTTGCACCAGAATATTCCATCACGGCAGTGGGGGAACCATGCAGGCCCATTTTATGTTCAAGGCTGACGACGCGCAGGTCGTTCCGTTTGCCGGGGGTGCCGTCGGCATCGGGGATAAGCTTGGGCACCATGAACAGGCTGATCCCCTTGGTCCCCGGCACCCCGTCAGGCAAACGCGCCAGCACAAGGTGGCAGACGTTTTCGGTGAAATCATTGTCGGCCCAGCTGATATAGATTTTCTGGCCCGTGATCGCATAGGTGCCGTCACCGTTGGGTTCGGCCTTGGTGCGCAGTGCGCCCACGTCCGACCCCGCTTGTGGTTCGGTCAGGTTCATCGTGCCGCACCATTCACCCGAAATCAGTTTTGGCAGGTAAAGCGCCTTGATCGCGTCCGATGCGTGGTGTTCCAGCGCCTCGATCTGGCCTTGCGACATCAGCGGGTTCAGTTGCAGCGCAAGGCATGCCCCAGACATCATTTCATTCACCAAGGTTGTCAGCGTCATGGGCAGGCCCAAACCGCCGTTTTCAGGGCTGGCCGACATGCCGATCCAACCGCCCGTCGCGATCGCCTTATACCCATCTGCAAAACCGGGCGACGTGCGCACAACCCCGTTGTCCAGATGTGCCGGGTGCAGGTCGCCTGCGCGTTGCATGGGCGCAAGAACTTCTTCGCACATTTTCGCGGCTTCACTGAGGATCGCAGCGGTCATATCGGGCGTTGCTTCGGCAAAGCGGGGGGTTGCTGTCACATCGGCAAAGCCAGTGACATGATCCATCAGGAATTGATAATCGCTGACAGGGGCACGATAAGGCATTGGGTTTTCTCCGCTTTCATGCCGGCCTTGGCAAAAGGCAGGCAGACATCTATGCATTCAAGTCTTAACCTATCGCAGACCCTTTGGTCATCAACAGAAACGCCACGTCATGACTGATGCGCCTTTGCTGATCCTGCCGCCCGATGCTGACGGGTTGGCGCGTGCTGCCGTGTTTCTGGATCAGGGCGGGCTGGTCGCGTTTCCGACGGAAACAGTCTATGGGCTGGGGGCCGATGCACGCAATGATCGCGCCGTTGCAGGGATTTATGCCGCCAAGGGGCGGCCCAGTTTCAACCCGCTGATTGTGCATGTGCCAGACAGGATGTCGGCGGAAAATTACTGTGTGTTCAATAATGATGCAGCACGGTTGGCCGCCGTGTTCTGGCCCGGCGCGCTGACGCTGGTGCTGCCCTTGCTGCCAGACGCGGGGATTTCGCGGCTGGTGACAGCGGGGCTGGATACGCTGGCGGTGCGGGTGCCTGATCATCCTGTAGCCCAAGGGGTGCTGCGTGCCTTTGGCAGGCCAGTTGCCGCACCTTCGGCCAATCCGTCAGGCCGCATCAGCCCGACGACAGCCGCGCATGTGCAGGCGGGACTTGGCAACAGGATCAACGCTTTGGTTGATGGCGGGCCGTGCGGCGTTGGGGTGGAATCCACCATTGTGTCTTGTGTGGGTCGCCCCGCGCTTCTGCGCGCCGGCGGCATCCCGACCGAGGCGTTAGAGGCATGCCTGGGCGCGCCGCTGGCCTTGCCTGATGATCCTGAAACCCCGCAAGCGCCGGGGCAGTTGGCATCGCATTATGCGCCGCAAGGCACCGTGCGGCTGAACGCCGATCACGCTGAAACGGGCGAGGTTTTGCTGGGCTTTGGCCCGGTTGCGGCTGATCTGAACCTGTCGCCAACCGGTGATCTGACCGAGGCGGCGGCAAAGCTGTTCGATTGCCTGCATCAGCTTGACGCGATGGGGGCTGCCCACATCGCGGTGTCGCCGATCCCCGACCATGGGCTTGGCCGCGCGATCAACGACCGCTTGCGCCGGGCTGCGGCACCGCGTTAGCGGTTGTGCCGGATAAAGGCGGAATGACTGGGCCGGTCCGACCTTAACCGGCCTTCTTCAACAAAATCATCATCGGCGTTGAAAGGGATCAGCGGCAGGGTGTCGAACCTTGCGATCACGTCGTGCTGCGCGGCCAGCACGCCCGTCAGCCGGTTGCGCAGGGCCGTTTCCCTGTCGCCCCGATGATACCCGTGCACGCCATGCGCGCAGCGCGGTTGCACCACGTCGAACCCCAGATAGCGCAGCGTATAGGCAAGTGGCCAAAGCAGCATCGTCACGTCGCTCTCTTTGCCGTTATGTGCGCTTTCGCTGGCTTTTGATCCGGTCGTGACGCAAAACAGCACCTTTTTACCGCGCATCTGCCCCTTGTCGAACCTTTGGTCCACACTGTGCAGCGCACCATGGGCCAGCGCGCGTTCGCACCAACCTTTCAGCATCGCAGGTGGCGCAAACCACCACAGCGGAAAATGAAAGATGACCCGGTCGGCTTGCCTGATCTTGGCAATTTCGGCCTGCACATCATCGGGCAAAGCCGCATCTGCGGCTGCTCTTTCCTGCGCCTTCAGCGGGTCAAAGGGCAGATCTGACGGCCAGTCGTAGTGCGTGGAACGCTCGGCGGGGTCGAACCCCTGCGCGTAAAGGTCTGACCATAAAACCTGATCGCCCGCCGCAGCACAGGCCGCAGCGGTCGCCTCAGCCCACGCACCATTAAAAGACCGTTTGTCAGGATGCGCCAGAACGATCAGCGTGGTTGCCATGCGTCCACCTCTTTTTGATTGCTCCGGCTTGCGGGGGGCGCCGGGTGATTCTTGTGCTTTAGCCGACTTTGTGGCGCGCGACCTTGTTGCGCAGCTCTTCGACCTCGTGCCTTGCTTCGCGCAGGCCATCCATCGCGGCGCGCAATTCTGCCTCGGTTTGGGACAGTTGACTGGTCATTTCTGATTCGCGCTGTTGCAGGTATGTAATGGCTTGGTCGCGGGTTTCTTCTGCTTCGTGCAGGTCTTGGGCCATTTGTTCTAGCGCGCCAATCTCGGCCTTTGTCACGCGGGTAAAGCGGTTGACCAGCCAACTGGCAAACCAACCCAATGCAAAGGCTACAAACAGGATGATCGCGGTTGCGATGATGAATTCGGTTCTGTTCAACGGTTCGCCCTCATTGTGCGCTTTGTTCTTCTTTTTCCAACCGGTTTTCCAATGCGATCTGGTCAAGCGCGTTTAATTCTTCCGCGGTCGATTCCGGTGCGATCAGGCTGAATTCAATTCTTCGGTTCGCTTCGCGGCCTTCTTCGGTTGCGTTGTCGGCAATCGGGTTTTCCTGGCCATAGCCGATCGCTTCGAACGTGCTGACGGGCACGCGACGGGCGCGCAAGGCGCTCAGGATCGCATCGGCCCTGTCTTGTGACAGTTGCAGGTTCATGACCTCGCGGCCCTGGCTGTCGGTATAGCCTGCGACCCTGATGCGCAGATCGCCACACACCTTTAGAATTTCGGCAATGTCATCGACGATCGGTTGGGTGTCGGCTGTCAGTTGTGCTGATCCGGGGTCAAAGGTGATCTTGCGATCCGCGGTTACGGCATTGATCCGGGTGATGCATTCTTCCGGTGTCGGCAGCCCTGCGATCGGGTCAAGGTGTTCGACATAGGTGACATCGATGTCGAACGCAGCGGTCTGGCCCAGTTTCTCGATCAGCAGGCGTGAAATTTCAGCACTTGCTTCGGTGTTGCCAGAGTTGCCGCGCACCTGAATACGGTCCGGCTCCACGACGACCGCACCGTTTGACAGCCTTGACAGCGCCTCGATTCCGGCAAGCACCCTGACGGACCAGCCCTGTGGCAATCCGTTCGCCACCCTTGTGCGCATCGTGATTCTGCTTTGCCCGAACTTTGCGATGGCATAGTTTTGGGCGACCATGTTGGACATGTCATCCGGGATACGCCCGCGCAATTGCACAAGGCCCTCGGGGCTGCGGGTGGCTGTAAATTGCGGCGGGCCATCAGGGGTAGCTTCGGGGGCCTGCGGCAACTCTGCGGCCAGCGCAAACGCAGCAGGCAAGGCGTTGTCAAGCCCGCCGACAATATCGTCAAATGTAGTCTTGTCTGTGCCCATAGGGGCAACCAGCGTGATGTCGGTGTCGGAAATGGTGACGGTGCCGCCCCCCAAGCCGTTTACCGCGTCAATCGCGGCTGCCACTGCCTCGCCCCAAGTGCGGCTGGGTGCGCCCAAGGCCAGGGTACAGTTGGCCTTGCCCGTAAAACCCGCCGCACTGGCCGCAACAAGGATCGCGTCGCGGGCCTCTTCGGTATCGGCGGTGCAGGCATCAAATTTCGCGCCTGAACCATCAAGAATGAACCGGGTTGTAAACGGGGAAATCACCGGGCGGGGTGCATTGATACTGATGGCCACCCGCACCGCTTGGGGCATTGTGCGTGCCAGCGCGGCCTCAAGCTTGCGCTTTTCCTGCGGGCTGTCGGCGATGGCGTTGATGCTGACGCGGTCTGCGGCAACGGAAATTTTCGCCCTTGGCAAAATTTCCAGCGCCCTCAGCGCATAGCGCAGGGACTCGCGCCATGTGTCCGGCGTGGGATAGTCGCCGGTTTCCAGCAAGTCGGTCACAGTTTGCCCGCCCGCTATTTTGGTGATCTGCGCCGCAAGCTGATCACGGTCTGTTGTTGCGGGGATTAGCCCGATCAGCGAAACGCCACTGTCATTGCGCAGAATTTCGATGGCAAATTCCGGTGGAGTGAAGGCCGCCGAATCGATCACGCTCATATTGTCGATGACCCGGCTGGCATCGACCATGCCCCCCGCCGCCGAGATCGCGCGAAACCGCTGTGCCTCGGTTGGGGCTTGCCCTTCAAGGATGATCTGAAGCCCGTCACCCAGCACTGTTGCCCATGTATAGCCCTGATCTGCAAGCGTTTCCCGCACGGCTAGCACGGAACGATCCTCGACCACGGCCACTGTTGTCTGGGCCGCTGCATAGGCGCCAACGCCCGCAACCCCGAAGGCTGCAATGCGCAGAAAAATGGCTGAAAGCCGCATCTTCATTCGTATCTTCCCGATGTCCCGGCTTTACCCTTAGGGCGCAGCGGCGCAGGGTTCAATCACACCAAAAGTGCGACGGCGAAAAACGGCAAGGGAATCAGCCCGGCGTTTCGGTTTGACCTGAAAAGCCGCAACAGGCTGTCGTTGTCGTCGGCATCGAAACGCGTCAATTGCCATGTCATGTGCCAGCCCATTGCCCAAGGCCCGGCAATGGCGATCACCAGTGACAGCACGGAACGGTTGATACAGGCCAGAACCACCGCAGCCCCGAACAGGATCACCGTGATGGTCAGGAACAGGCGCAGCCATTTGCGCGAAGCATCGCCAAACAGCCGTGCGGTGGATTTCACACCGATCAGGGCGTCATCTTCGGTGTCCTGATGGGCATAGATGGTGTCGTAAAACAGGGTCCAGCCGATCCCCGCCAGATAAAGCACAACGGGCACCGGCCCGATGCTGCCGGTATGTGCCGCCCAGGCCAGCAGTGCGCCCCAGTTGAACGCCAGACCCAGAAACACCTGCGGCCACCAGGTGAACCGTTTGGCAAATGGATAAATTGCCACCGGGGCCAGTGCGATGATGCCAAGAATGACCGCCGCCGCCGGAAAGGTCAGCAGGATGCCAAAGGACACCAGCGCCTGTGCCACCATCCAGATCAGCGCGCCCCGCACCGTGACCTGCCCTGACGGGATCGGGCGTGACCGCGTGCGCGCCACGGCACCGTCAAAATCGCGGTCGGTGATATCGTTCCAGGTGCAGCCCGCGCCGCGCATCAGAAAGGCACCCACCCCGCAGGCGACGATGATCCACAGATCAAACGGACGCGGGCTGCCTGTTGCCAGTATCGCCAGCGCCAGCCCCCAGAGGCAGGGCAAATACAGCAGCCATGTGCCGATGGGCCTGTCTGCGCGGCTGAGCCGCAGGTAAGGGCGGGAAAATTCGGGTGCCAGCCGGTCAACCCAGTTGCCCTTGACGGCATCGGCAACGGTGCCTGTTGGCTCTGGTGTCTTGGCATTCTGGGTCATATGATCCGCCTTATGGCATCGAAGGTTCGGCTTTATGTAGATCACCCGTTGGGTGAAGCGCAAACGGTTCCCTTGGGCCGCGATCAGGCGCATTACCTGTTCGGGGTGATGCGGCTGGGCGCGGGGGCCGTGCTGTCGCTGATCAACAGCCGCGATGGCGAATGGGATGCACAGGTCGTGCAGGTGGGCAAAAAGGGCGGTGTGCTGATCTGCCGCGCCCAGACAGCGCCGCTGCAATCGCCGCCTGACCTGTGGTTCCTGTTCGCCCCCATCCGCAAGGAACGCACGGTGTTTATTGTGGAAAAGGCGGTGGAAATGGGTGCCGCCCGGATCATGCCGGTGCAGAGCGATTTTACCCAAGCGGCAAACCGCATCCGGCAGGAAAAATTGCAGGCCCACGCGATCGAGGCCGCAGAACAATGCGGCGGCACCTTTGTGCCGCCGGTGGATGATCTGGCAAAACTGTCGCGGGTGCTGGCTGCTTGGCCTGCCGACCGCCAGTTGATGTTCTGTGATGAGGCGCTGATCGGCGATCCCGTCGGTCTGCCCGATCTGCCCGGCCCTTGGGCGATTCTTATCGGGCCCGAGGGCGGTTTTTCCCCCGCCGAACGGGACCGTTTGCGCAGTCTGCCCTTTGCCCATCCGGTCAGCCTTGGCCCCCGCATCTTGCGCGCCGATACTGCCGCGGTAGCGGCGCTGACGGTCTGGCAGCAGGCCCTTGGCGACTGGCGGTGATCCGCGCCCTTCCGGCCGACCTGCCAGCGATCACGGCGTTCCTGCGCAGGCAATTGCCGCTGGCATTCTATCCGCTGACCAACCTGACCTGTCACGGGTTGGGCACTGACCACCCCAAGGCGATGCGGTTCTGGCTGTGGCATGATCAGGGCGAATTGACGGATGTTTTGGGGGTGACGGGGGCAGGGTTTCTGTTCCCTGTGTTTAACACGGATGTGGTCAGGCAGACACCGGCGCTGTTGAATGGAACGCGGGTGACAGGGATCGGCGGCGCGCCTGATACGGTGGCGGAGTTGCGCATCGCACTTTGCCTGCGCGCGCCCCCCGTGCTGGATTTTACCGAACCTGTCTATTGCTTGCCGCTGGGTGATCTGGTGATGCCGCAGACAGATGGTTTGTGCTTGCAGCCGTTGGTTGCGGCCCCGATAGACCTGTTGGTCAACTGGCGCGCGGCCTTCCTGATGGAAACCCAAGGAAATGCGGTCACGGTTGCGCAACAGCGCGCGCGGCATGACCTAAAGGAAATCAGCGAACGCGACACCTATCGTGTGTTGATGGATGGTGCCCAACCAGTCGCGATGACCGGGTTCAACGCGGCCTTTGCTGACGTCGTTCAGGTGGGTGGTGTCTTTGTGCCGCCACATCTGCGCGGATGCGGATTTGGGCGCATCTCTGTGGCCTTGCATCTGGCGCAGGCCCGCGCCGAGGGCGTGTGCAGCGCCTATCTTGCTGCGGCATCGGTTGCTGCCGCCCGAGCCTATGCCGCCATTGGATTCCAGCGCCAAGGCAGTTATGCCGCAGTGGTCTATGAAGAAGGGCAAATGGTGCATGGCTGATTTTCTGCGACCCGAGGCGCGCGCGTTTCTGTGGCGCTGGCGCGATGTCTGGCTGGGGCTGGCGGTGGTGTCTTTCGGGCTGTGGTGGGGGTTGAACAGCGTTGGCGCGGTAGTCTGGCTGGGATGGCTTTTGACGGCAGCAGGCGGAATTTGGGCTGCCGCTGGCGTGCAGCGGGGCCGGTTTCGCCAGAAGGGCGACGGGCCGGGCGTGGTGCAAATCAGGGAACGGCGACTGGCCTATTTCGGCCCTTTGGATGGCGGTGTCATGGATGTGAATGACTTGACCCTGCTGGAACTGGACCCGACGGCCCACCCCGCCCCGGTCTGGGTTTTGACAGGGATCAGTGGCCAGCGCATCGCGATCCCAGTCAATGCAGCCGGGGCCGAGGCGCTTTTTGATATTTTTTCGGCCCTGCCTGATATCAAAACCGGTGCCCTGCTGGATGTGCTTTCACACACACCTGATGCGCGTGTTACGGTGTGGCAACGGGATCGTCCGCTCTTGCATTGAGAGCGCGGCTGGTGCAGGCAGCAATACACGTATGACAACAAGCGGAGCACGGCCCCATGTCTATTCCTCAAACCGGCGGTGGTCCGATCGAGAATTACGCCCAACTGGTCGAAACCCTGTCCAAGGGGTGCAAGCCCAAGGACCAGTGGCGCATCGGCACAGAGCATGAAAAATTCGGCTTTTGTCAGGATACCCTGCTGCCGCTTCCCTATGACGGTGACCGGTCGATCAAGGCGGTGCTGGAAGGGTTGCAAACCCGGTTCCACTGGGATCCGGTCTTTGAAGGCGGCGAAATCATTGGCCTGACCAAGGATGGCGCGAACGTCAGCCTTGAACCGGGCGGCCAGCTGGAGCTGTCGGGCGCGCCGCTGGAAACCATCCACCAGACCTGTGACGAGGTGAACGTGCATCTGGCCGAGGTCAAATCGGTTGCCGATGACATCGGGGTGAAATTCATCGGGCTGGGGGCCGCCCCCGAATGGACGCACGAACAGATGCCCCTGATGCCCAAGGGGCGTTACAAGCTGATGAACGACTACATGCAAAAGGTCGGCACGCTGGGCACCCAGATGATGCGCCGCACCTGCACCGTGCAGGTCAACCTTGATTTCGCGTCGGAACCCGACATGGTGCAGAAACTGCGCGTCGCACTGGCCTTGCAGCCGGTGGCGACCGCCCTATTCGCCAATTCCCCGTTCTTCGAGGGTGCGCCGAACGGCCATAAATCATGGCGCAGCCGCATCTGGCGCGATCTGGACCCTGCGCGCACGGGTATGTTGCCCTTTGTGTTTCAGGACGGTTTCGGGTTTCAGGCATGGGTTGATTGGGTGTTGGATGTGCCGATGTATTTTGTCTATCGCGACGGCAAATATATCGACGCGCTGGGCATGTCGTTCCGCGATTTCCTGCGCGGCGAACTGCCTGCGCTGCCCGGTGAAAAACCGCTGTTGTCCGATTGGGCCGACCACCTGACAACCGTGTTCCCTGAAGCGCGGATCAAGCAATATATCGAAATGCGCGGCGCCGATGGCGGCCCGTGGCGGCGGCTTTGCGCATTGCCGGCGTTCTGGGTCGGACTGATGTATGACCAGACCGCTCTCGATGCCGCGTGGGATCTGTGCAAGGACTGGACAGCCGACCAGCGCGAGGCGCTGCGCGTGGCGGCATCCATCGACGGGTTGCAGGCGCAGGTGGACGAGATCAACATGCACGAACTTGCCCGCCAATGCGTCGCGATATCGCAGGCCGGTCTAAAGGCCCGCGCGATGCCCGGCGCCGGCGGCATGGTCCCGGATGAAACCCATTTCCTGAACGCGTTGAAAGAATCCGTCGAAACCGGCAAGACCCCGGCAGATGAATTGCTGGATCATTACAACGGCGACTGGAACGGCGATATCAAACGAATTTACGCGGAATATAGTTATTAGGGGGCTGATCCGATAGGGTGATTCGGCAGTAAGCCCTAAATGACCGCAACAGCACTCGGTTGTTCTCAACGTGAAGGGGGATTCAGGTTGCTTTGTCGTATATTGACCTGCCGCTGGCAGAACGTCGGCTTCATTATCTACAGTTTCCAGCATTCCCTAGCATACCCGCAAGTTCTGGCGATGCGCTTGCGAGAATAATACCGGCAATGAATAAGATAACGCCCCACCAATCGACATGAATACCGCCGATGACGGCCCTTTCAAGCTGTTCTTCAAACGCTCTATGCCCTGCCTTTCTTTGGGTGACTTCTTCTGTGATCTTGAGCGTCAACTCATCCGATTGCGCTCTGAGATTTCCTCCAAGTTCGCCAACTTCACCGAAGAGGCTTTTTGTTATTTCTTCCAGCTTTTCCACACGATTTTCGAGCGGTGTGTTTGGCCCGGACAAAACAACTATCCTTTTGGTTTCAATCATGGCCTTTTTAGAGATGTGTGCCGAACGGAAGTGGTTTGTAGCGCTGGGTCGTGGAAATCCTTTGAAGTAAATCGCGATTCTTTCTCGAAAAGTAGGTTTTTGGAACAGCCTGCCGGAGTCTCTCAGTCCCTTTGCGACAGTCAGGAAGCCACCTAATTGCAGCAACATCCCTAGCAATCGGATGTCTTTTTCTCGGCAACCCAAAATAAATAAAACTGACCAAACGGCGACCAAAGCAAAAATGCCGAACCAAAGAGGCCAAAGAGCGCGTATACTGAGCCACGAGTACGCGGCGCACTGCTTAAGGTAGACCCAAAGAGGTTTGCGACTCTCGGTCTTAGTCTTTGCGCTGGTCTGTGTTTGAGAGTCATCGGTCATGACGAGAGCCTCGTTCGCGTGAAGCGATACTGCAAGCCGCTCCAACAATTCTCAATTAAATCTGACATGAAAGCGCTATATCAGAGTAGCGTGTAGTTTGAAGCGTCGGACAAGACTGGTTGACGGTGCTTTTGACCTTCGTTCCTCGAGGCACCTGACGCGGGGGCGGTTTATGTTCCGTCGTGACGTCTCGCCCTATTTCGCGCCGATCCGCGTCTCTGTTCCTGCCCGCAGGCGTTTGATGTTTTCAGCGTGGCGCGCATACATCAGCAGGCAAAGGATGATGCCCAGCAGGAACGTCTCTCCGTAGCCGGTAAAGACCATGACCACCG
>NZ_JACUUJ010000017.1 GCF_014859355.1 Yoonia sp.
CAGTTATTATGATACTTGACATATCATCTTGCCATTTTTATATGGCAGTCATAGACGTCAGGACATGATCCATGATTACCGCTACCCAACTCCGTGCCGCGCGTGCATTACTTGGTATTGATCAAAAAAGACTGGCTGAATTAGCGGGCCTTTCGGTGCCCACGATCCAGCGGATGGAGGCCAGCAGCGGCAACGTCAGGGGGGTTGTGGACAGCCTGACCAAGGTTGTTGGCGCGCTTGAACAGGCCGGCGTTGAGCTGATCAGCGAAGGTGCAACCAGCACAGCCAGCGGACGCGGTGTTCGCTTGAAGACCCCCCAAACACCCTAACACGACTTTACCCCGCGACGGCGACCGCCGACCAAAGCCTGCGATCCCGCCGCCTTTTTTACCAAGGTGCGGATAAGATGAATACCAAAGCAAAAGAACCAAGCAACGCGCCCAGTTTCGCAGAACTTTTTACACCAAAGCTGGTGACAGTCCTGCGCGAAGGCTATGGCCTGGCGCAATTGCGCGCCGATGCGGTGGCCGGGCTGACGGTCGCTATTGTTGCATTGCCACTGAGCATGGCCATCGCCATTGCATCAGGGGCGACACCGGCGCAGGGGCTTTATACAGCCATCGTCGGCGGGTTTCTTGTGTCGCTGCTGGGCGGGTCGCGGTTTCAGATCGGCGGGCCCGCGGGGGCCTTCATTGTTTTGGTGGCCAGCACCGTCGCGCTGCACGGGATGGACGGGCTGATCCTTGCAACATTGATGTCAGGCATGATGATGGTGGCCGTCGGTTTTCTGCGGCTTGGCACCTATATCAAATTTATCCCCTTTCCCGTCACGGTCGGCTTTACCGCCGGGATCGCAGTGATCATCTTTGCCAGCCAAATCAAGGAATTGCTGGGTTTGTCGCTTACCGACGAGCCGGGCGAGCTGCTGGAAAAACTCCCCGCGCTGTGGGATGCGCGCGCAAGCTTGACAGCGGCGGCATTGGCGGTCTCGGTCGTGACGGTCGCTGTCATCCTTGGATTGAAAAACTGGCGGCCGCATTGGCCCGGCATGTTGATTGCAGTGGCAGTTGCGGCGGGGGCAACGGCCCTGTTTGGCTTGCCGGTGGAAACCATCGGGACCAAGTTCGGCGGCATCCCCTCTGGCCTGCCTGCACCGGCTTTGCCTGTTTTCACGGTAGATCTGGCGCTTCAGGTCTTGCCCGCCGCCATTTCCTTTACCCTGCTTGGCGCGATTGAATCGCTGCTTTCAGCGGTCGTGGCCGACGGGATGACCGGGCGGCGGCACCGGTCAAACAGCGAACTGGTCGCACAGGGTGCGGCCAATATCGGGGCGGCACTGTTTGGCGGGTTCTGCGTCACGGGCACAATCGCGCGGACCGCCACCAACGTGCGCGCCGGGGCGCATGGGCCTGTCGCAGGCATTCTGCACGCCATTTTCATTCTGTTATTCATGCTGGTGGCCGCACCACTGGCCGCCTATATCCCGCTTGCGGCTCTCGCCGGGGTCTTGGCCGTGGTCGCGTGGAACATGATTGAACGGCCCGCCATTTCGGTTCTGGTCCGGTCCGGCTGGGGCGATGCCAGCGTGCTGGGCGCGACCTTCTTTCTGACCATCTTCCGTGACCTGACCGAGGCAATCATCGTCGGCTTTGCGCTGGGGTCTGTCCTGTTCATCAACCGGATGAGCCAAAGCGCCGCAGTAGAAACAGAGACCCCCTTTGTCGGGCAGGATGTTGCCGACAGCGGCACATCCTATCAAGAGACGACAGCCGCTAACCCCGAAATTGTGGTGTATCACATCACGGGCGCATTTTTCTTTGGTGCCGCCGCATCCATCGGGTCGGTGCTGGACCGTATTCAGACAACACACAAAGCACTGATTGTCGATTTTGGCGCTGTGCCATTCCTTGATTCCACCGGCGCAAATGTGATCGAAGGTCTGGCCCACAAGGCACACCGGCAAGGGGTGCGGCTTTATATTGCTGCCGCAAACCCAGACATTCGCCGCGCCTTGTTGACGCATGGGGTGCGGCCCCCTGAAACTTGTTACACGACAACGGTCGCAGACGCGCTTGAGATCGAAGGACAAACCGCCGCATGACACAGCATCACTTGGTATCATCGGATTGACCATCATCAACGCAGTGCACGTTATCATCGGAGAAGGCCATGAAGTTTGAACAAGCACAAACCCTTTTACGGCGCCGCAATTCGGGTGCAACGTTTCGCAGAAGGGTCGTCTTGCGCGCGCTTGAACGGCCCCGGACGCAGACCGAGTTGCGCAACTATCTGGGCATGAGCAATTCGGGCACCCTGCATCTGTTGCGTCGCATGGAAAGCGAGGGGCTGGTGCGCGCGGTTCAGCGTGTCGGTTGGACCCAAGTCTGGGAACGGCGCACCAATACATGCGACACTGACACCGCAGACGAAAGCGTTACGGGCAAAACCTGAACAGGCTTTTGCTGCAATCACGGGCCGCCATGGGTTTTGCCGGCCTGTGCCACCACATAGGAACCAAGAAAATGGGTATTTTCTTTATTTTCGCACTGATCGCATTTCTGCTTTATCTTTTCTAATCACGGCATTTTCCCGATACCATGTTAGGGGGGTGCGCTTTTTCATTCATCAGATGCAGGCAAATACTGCGGATTGGCTGACATCAGACGACACGACGCATCCACCGCAGGCACCAGCCCTGCCCCAAAAACAGGATCGGGCCCAATAGGGCCAATATCCGTCGCCAATTGATTCAATGACTCGGCGACTTCCGGGGCCGTCAGGTCAGGCACGGCCACCCGGAGCAGCCCAGCAGCAGCCGTTACAAAAGGTGTTGCAAAGGATGTTCCGGTTTTCCAACGCGCGCCCCGCACAGAAGCGGCCGTCCAGACTGCAACACCCGGCGCGGCAAGATCGACGTGTTCGCCCTGCACCGCGCGCCGATAGATATTCTTGTCACGGTCCACCGCGGTGACTGCAATCACCGGTTCAATCGCCGCCGGATACAGCGGGTCGGACCGTGGCCCAGCATTGCCCACAGCGGCCACAACGACGATATCCCTTGTCTCGATGATCCTGCGGATTAGCTCGTCCAAAACGGCATTTGGCGGCCCGGCAAGGCTCAGGTTCATCACATCGATATCCTGTTTGGCTAACAGGTCAATCGCCGCAAGCAATGAAAAAACATCTGCACGTTCATCGCCGTTCTGAACGCTGAAGGCATCGACAGCAAACACCTCGGCCTTGGGAACCAGCCCCGGCGACCGTGTGCCAGGTTGACCGATCAACAAGGCCACGATGGCGGTGCCATGCAGTTCGCGCGACGGTGTGGCCACCGATGGCGCAAAATCCAGTACAGTCAGCGCGGCACCTGCAAAAGTCTCATGGTCGGGATTGATGCCAGTATCGACAACGCCGATGCGCAGTCCGCCGCCACACCCATTGGCCCGGTTTTCGGGTAAGGACCACCCGAAATCAATTCTGATCGGGCATTCGAGGGCGATGCAATCGGGGTCAAACCCTTGTTCGGCGCGGTAAAAATGGTTCAAATCCGCAGCTTCGCCACTTGGCGCGGCGCGCACAATATCGCGGGCCGCGTCAAGCGTCAGCCCCGCCGGGATGCGCAGCCGCCGCGAAACGACACCAAGCGAATCAAGGTCGCGTTCTTCAATGATTGCAAACCCTTGGGACACCAGCCCTGTCAGATCGTCAGGCGACAGGTTCAAAGTGACAATTTCATCGGAAAACGCCACCGGCCGCACCACAGGCGCTGCGGTCGGGGCAGGCCCAGGCGCAGGGCGAAAAATGCGGGACAACAACGGAGCAAGATCAATCGTGACAGGGTCAGCCGTGGGGGCCGGTCGTCTGGCCGAACGGGACCGGCTGGACCTGTCATCGTCGTCATCATCATCATCGTCATCGTCATCGTCGGCATAGGCCATACCGAACGACCAGCTTTCGCCAACCGACAAAATCGGTGCGACCATCAACAGGCCAATACAGAGAAAAAGGATGAAATGACGTGGCATGAATGAATTCCGATTTGTTATCTGACGTGAATTAGACGCATGGAAAAAGAATATATTCCCCGCTAACCATTACAAGCCGAAGTAATTCATGATTCCCACAGCTGGCTCAAGCGATTGTCTTACCCTGATTTTGAAAACACCCTGATCGCCCTGATGCCGAATTTGTATCGGTATGGCCTGCGCCTTTCGCGCCGGCCCGACATCGCAGAGGATCTGGTGCAGATCACGGTCGAACGCGCACTTGGCGCGCGCGACACGCTGGATGCGGCGACCCGCCTTGAACCCTGGCTGATCCGCATTCTGCGCAACGCCTATATTGACATGACCCGGCGCAACAAGACGCGGGGCACAGAAATCGATATCTTTGACGCGCCAGATGCAGCGACGGTCGATGGGGCACGTGTGACCGAAAACGCACTGATGCTGGACGCCACCGAACGCGCCTTGCAAGACCTGCCCGAAGACCAGCGCAGCGTGCTGTTGCTCGTGTGTTATCAAGAGATGTCTTATGCTGATACAGCAGACATTCTGGGCATCCCCAAAGGCACTGTCATGAGCCGCCTTGCCCGTGCGCGTGCCGCCTTGGCAGAAAAGTTGGGAATAAATTGACAGCGCATGCGTCATCACAGGGCAATGTGCGGAGATGGACATGAACAGTGATAAAGTTAACGATCTTACCTTGATGGCCTATGCCGACGGCGCGCTTGACGCCGCAGAGGCCGCGCGCGTTGCGCAAATGGTCGCAGCGGACCCGATACTGGCGCAGCGTCTGGCAGGTTTTACGGGCACCCGCGATGCGCTGGCGGCGCTGCGGCGTAAGGATGATGACAACATCCCACTGCCTACCGACTTGCAGGCGAAATTGCGCGCACAGATAAACGCCGCTGCGGAGGCAAAGGCGGCAGCACCCGCAAACCTGTTACCTTTTGCCCGCAAATCGCGCGGATTGGCGCCGTTTTGGTCTGGCGCGCTTGCTGCCAGTCTGGCCTTGGCCGTGGGCCTGGGTGCAGGCTATTTCATGGCTTCGCAACCTGCCGGCAGCGACAATCTGGCCCTGGCGGCGGCGCTAGACCGCGCGCCATCAGGATCCGAGGAACACTTGGCAGACGGAACCGTCGTGCGGTTGGTATCCAGTTTTTACAATGCACAAGGCGCATTTTGCCGGGAATACGAACGCCGACAGCCCACCGGCGCACAGACGATCGAAGTCGCTTGCGACGCCGGCACCGGATGGCAAATGCAGTTGATGCTGGCCTTCAATGACACCGAAGGTTACGCCCCCGCCGCTGCGCCCGAACTGCTGGATCTGTATTTCACGCAATCTGCCGCAGGCGCGCCGCTTTCGGTCGCGCAAGAGCAAAGTGCGCTTGCAACACGGGGCCGCTGATTTGACATCCGCCGCATGTCTGGCGCCGCTTGTCTGGCGCGGCACGGCACAGCAAAGCGCGCAGTGATCGGGCTAGGTGTTCAGGCCCGAGATGTGTTAGGCTTATGCTGCGATGTGGCCGCCACGTGATGACGTGTGCTTTACTGGAAAATCTTGCGCAAACATGCAGGATCCATCCCCGGCATATATCGGGTCCGCATCGCACAACCAGATAAAGGAGAAACCTTAATGTCTGACAAAAACGCATATACCGAAAAAGCAAAGGCAAAACTGGATCAGTGGAATGCAGAAATCGACAAGCTGAAAGCCAAAGCTGAAGAATCCGAAGCCGATGCAAAGATCGCATATCAAAAACAGATCGACGAACTCCGCGACCAGCGCGATGCCGCGGAAGCAAAGCTCAAGGAAGTTCATGAAGCCAGCGACGATGCATGGTCCGAAATGAAAGCCGGCTTCGATAAGGCGTGGGATAACATATCGACTTCGATTGAAAAGGCCATGTCCCGGTTCAAATAACGTCCCGGCCCAGCCTCGTGCGCAGGCAGATTTTTATTGTGATCCGATCGGCGTCGCAATAGCCTTGCTGCAACGCAGCATGAGGGCGACATGGCCGGGTTTCGCACGCAAGAATACATTAATTCGGTGCTTTCAGGCCAGCGCCCCCGCGGTGTAAACAGCATGGGGGCGTTGGTCAGGCACATCATCTTTGCCTGGGCGAAGGGCTAGCGCATGGTGGGTGGTTTTGTCATTTTCGCGGCACTGGCGGCCCTTATCTTTTTAGCCTATCGCGGGCTGAGCCTGTTGCTGATCGCGCCGGCCATGGCCATGACCGCCGTGCTGATCGCCGAAGGTGGGCCAGTTCTGGCAAGCTATACCCAGGTTTTCATGCGCGCGATGGGCGGATTCGTCATCCAGTACTTCCCGTTGTTCTTGCTGGGCGCGGTCTTTGGCAAACTGATGGAAGCGTCGGGTGCCGCGCGCGTTCTGGCAGATGGTATTATCCACCGGCTTGGGGAACGCCGCGCAATTTTGTCGGTGATCCTGTCCTGCGCGGTCATGACATATGGCGGGGTCTCGCTTTTTGTTGTGGCTTTTGCCGTCTGGCCTATCGCAGCGGCACTGTTCCGCGAGGCGAACCTGCCCAAAGTCCTGATCCCGGCCACGATCGCGCTGGGTGCCTTTACCTTTACCATGACAGCCCTGCCCGGCACGCCAGCGATCCAGAATGCTATCCCGATGCCGTATTTTGGCACCACACCCTTTGCAGCACCGGGGCTGGGGATCATTTCAGGGGCGATGATGTTCGGAATGGGCTGGGCGTGGCTGGAATACCGCGCACGGGCTTTGGGACCGGGCTACGCCAGCACCGCAGAACCCACCCAAAATGCGCAACAGGACAATCTGCCGTCGCTTTTCGTTGCGGTCATTCCGTTGGTTCTGGTCTTGGGGATAAACCTTGTTTTCACTTTCTGGGTGATCCCGCGGATGGACACCGGCTATCTGGCAAGATCAGACTTTGGCACAACAGATGTCTCAGCGCTGCGCGGCATCTGGTCGATCATTGCGGCGCTGACGCTTGCGTCGCTGGTGCTGGTGGCGTTGAACTGGCGGCGTCTGGCGGATGGTCTGGGCAAGACGCTGGACGATGGCGCGCGGGATTCGCTGCAACCGATTTTCAACACCGCAAGCCTTGTCGGCTTTGGCGCGGTAATTGCAACGCTGTCAGCCTTTGGCGTGATCCGTGACTGGGTGGTCAACCTTGGCGGTGACAACCCGCTGATATCGCTTGCCATTGGCACAAGCTTGCTGGCGGGGATGACGGGCTCGGCATCGGGGGGGATGTCCATTGCACTGGCGACCTTGGGCGAAACATATCTGGCGATGGGTCAGGCGGCGGGGATATCGCCCGCGCTGCTGCACCGTGTCACGGCTGTTGCCACAGGAGGGCTGGACGCCTTGCCACACAACGGTGCGGTGATCACCCTTTTGACGATCTGCGGGCTGACGCATCGCGAAGCCTATCGGGATGTCGCCGTGGTCGCCGTCATCATACCGATCATCGCGCTTGTCGTGCTGGTGACGCTGGGCAGCCTGCTGGGCAGTTTTTGAAACACACGATCGAGGATGCGCCCTTTTTCTGATCCGCTTGCACAACAATTCCGCGAAGTCTGGCATGATGCCTACGCTGATCGGCAAGCCGACAAATCTGATTGTATCCGGGTTTCAGCGATGGCACCGGCAATGTGCCTTTCGGTGATCGTGGCGGTGATCGCCTTCCCCTTGTTGCGGGTCGTCAGGCCATTCTGGCGGCACGGCACCTGCCTTGCGCCTCCAGCGTTGTTTTCACTGGTATCGTCATTTCCCGATTGATATGTATAGGCTAAAGACGATACAGGAGCATGCCATGCCGATCAAAGACCACCAGGTTTTGTCGCCCCTGCTTGCAGAGAAAGACATCGCCGCGATTGCCAAGGCGCTGGCACATCCCGCGCGGGTCAGGATCATTGCTTTTGTGTTGTCGCGTCCCGGCTGCATAGGCGGCGATATCGTCGATCAGGTTGGGCTTGCGCAATCGACGGTGTCAGAACATCTGCGGATTCTCAAGGAATCGGGACTGATCGAGGGCACCATCACCTATCCACGGACCTGCTATTGGCTCAACCCTGCGTCCTTGGCCCCGCTGCGCGCCTTGATCGATGCAGTCGCCGCGCGCCCCGCAAGCGGGGAAAACAGTGTTTGCGACACGTCGCCTTGAAAAACGCCGCAACATGCGCCGCCCCCCCCGCCGAGATACCGCGAACAAAGGAACGAATGAATGTCTGCTTTTGAACGATACCTGTCCGTCTGGGTTGGGCTGGCGATTATCGCCGGTCTCGTGCTTGGCCAGATCACGCCGGGGCTGGTCAGCTTTCTGGCCTCGCTGGAATACGGGTCGGTCAATTTTGTTGTCGCCGTACTGATTTGGGCCATGGTCTATCCCATGATGGTCTCGGTGGATTTTCGCGCGCTGGCACGGGTGCATGAACGCCCCAAAGGTATCATCATCACGCTGGCTGTGAACTGGCTGATCAAGCCGTTTACCATGGCCGCATTGGGGCTTTTGTTTTTCGAATGGATTTTCGCGCCTTACATCGAACCGGGCACATCGGGGCAATACATTGCGGGTTTGATCCTGCTGGGGGCCGCCCCTTGCACGGCCATGGTCTTTGTTTGGTCGCAACTGACCAAGGGCGATCCAAATTACACGCTGGCGCAAGTGTCGCTGAATGACGCGATCATGGTGTTTGCCTATGCACCGATCGTGGCACTGCTGTTGGGTGTCACGGATATCGTGGTGCCTTGGGCGACGCTGGTCCTGTCTGTCGGGCTTTATGTCGTCGTGCCATTGGCGGCGGGGATCGTAACGCGCGTGTTGATGACACGCCGCACGGCTCGTCCCGCCGAAGCTGACGCCGCCGTCAATGCCTTTACAGCAAAGGTAAAGCCCTTTTCAGTGATCGGTTTGCTGGCGACTGTAGTGCTGCTTTTCAGCTTTCAGGGCAAAGTCATTCTTGCCCAGCCAGTCGTCATCGTGATGATCGCGATCCCCTTGCTGATCCAGTCCTACGGTATCTTCGCGATTGCCTATTATGCCGCAAAAGCGTGGCGTGTGCCGCACAACATCGCCGCCCCATGTGCAATGATTGGCACATCGAATTTTTTTGAACTGGCAGTCGCCGTGGCCATTGGGCTTTTTGGCCTCAATTCCATCGCAGCCTTGGTCACGGTTGTCGGTGTGCTGGTCGAAGTGCCCATCATGCTGTCGCTGGTCTGGTTTGCCAATCGCACGCGCCACTGGTTCCCCGCCACGCAAACCGCGATCCGCCCAGCCAGTGGAAAAAGCGGGCCTGATATTTCGCATAGCCCTGATCGCAGTTGATCATTGCGCAACCCAAAGCGCGCGCTTTGGGCCCGAAGATGCGCTAAAAGACCGGCTTTCGGGCCGTGCGGCCCCGTTGCGTGATGCCGGGCCAAAGGTTAATATCGACAATGGCGCCGCGAATTCTGCACGCAGTCAGATGACCCAAGGTTTGGCCCACGCCCTGTTGCCCGCCACAGTGACAAGGGCCAGCGCAGGGTCAGCCCCTGGGGCGACTGGTGTCATCCTCTGATCCGGGTGGCTCTTTGCGCCGACGAAATCTGCGCCTATGCGCCCAAGGCGCGGAATTTGTCCCATTTGTCATTAAAATGCCTTTGTTGCGCCGTAACAAACCGCAAAATTAATCCAAAATTAATGGATGTTTTGAAGATATTCAGAGCGGGTAACAGGACAGGCAGCAGGACATGCGACCAAACTCAACGCAAAAAAAACCGGCGCAATCAATCACCGTGAAAATAAAATATAGCTTGAAAACAATCATTTGCGTGGCAGGCGCCAGCATGATGTCCATGGGGCCAGCTATCGCCCAGAATGTTTTTATCACGCCCGATATTCCTTATGTCGAATTTGACAACGGGCGGGAATTTTTCGTTATTGAACGCAATCAGGACGCAGAAGCGCGGATCCCTGACTTTTTCACCATGACGTCGCGCCAATGCCCGCCATTTTGCATACAGCCAATGTCTGGCGGTGAAGGTGTGACAACCGTTGGTGAACTTGAAGTGCTTGAATTCATGCAACAACAGGTCACAAACGGCACGGGGTTGATCGTTGATGCCCGGCTGAACGAATGGTATTTGCGCGGAACAATCCCGGGCGCGACCAATTTGCCATTTACGCTGTTCGACAACCCTGCAAATAACCCGTTTCTGGTGCCGGTGCTGAAGGCACTTGGCGGGGTGCAGGCGGATGATGGCAATTGGGATATGTCTGATGCCCGGGAACTGCTTATGTTTTGCGACGGCCAATGGTGCGGGCAATCGCACATGGCAATTGGAAACCTGATGAAGATTGGTTACCCGGGCGAAAAAATTCGCTATTATCGTGATGGGATGCAGGGTTGGTTGACCGTTGGTCTGACCGTGGAAATGCCGTCGCAATAGGGTCCGGGGGGAACAGCAGTCATGCTGATCACGGTTCGAAAGTTCGCGACCGTTTTTGCGATAGCGATCACACCTCAAATCGCCAGCGCTGCGGGTGACATTGCGCGCGTCGCTGTGCCAACGGACCGCGCGGATCTGGTGCTGGTTGATCTGGACGCATTGACCGCGCAGGACAAGCGACGGTTAACTTTCTATGCTGAAAAAATCATCCTCGGAATAAAGGAAATCAGTGACCTTGAACTGGCTGCGGATGCTGACGGTGTTGCCAATAAAATTGATGCTTGTCGTAATCTTGCAGGAAGATTTACCACTGCATCCCAAGAGCTTGGCCTGACCACAGACGAGGCGCGGCGTTATTTTCTGGTGCAGTTTGTCAGCACCTATACGGGACGGCTGCCTAACGCGATGGTGGATGATACGGGCACCTTTGACCTCAATGCGCTTTTCAGTGGCAACGCCGAACCGCCCAAGCCTCGCCCCACAAACCCAGACGATATTGTTGACCTGCTGCGCAACGAAACGATTAGGGGAACCGCCACCCCGAATTAGCCAATTCGTCACAGGTGACGTTTGCTGTTCTTGCGCTATTCTCTTGCCAAATTTGTAGGAATCCGGGATCATGTCCTACCAACCGCACGGCCGGGTCGAAAATTATACACGCCCATTTCTTGTTACGGCATGGGTATTTGTTTTCATGACGTTATGGCTGATTGCATCGCTTTTTGGGCTTTTGTGGGTGATCGCTGTATCTTATGCGTGTGACCTGTTGCTGAAATGGGCGGGGCGCCGCAAACAGGGCAAATGAATCGCAACATGCTTTTCGATCGAAATGCGGGTTTCGTGACTTGTCCAGCAGTGACTGGACTCTACGTTCCCGTGTGACAACAACAGGAGAATAAAATGAAAAAACACACCGTCCTTTTCAGCGCGCTGGCACTTGCAGGTGCTGCGGCCTTTGCCCAGCAGGCCACGATGGATCATTCAAACATGGATCACGGGGCCGCAACACACGGCATGGCAGACATGTCAGGATCTTCCGCCGCCTATACGGCTGTCAATGATGCCATGCATGGCGCAATGATGATCGAGATGACAGGTGACGCGGATGTCGATTTCATTCGCGGCATGATCCCGCATCACCAAGGGGCCGTCGATATGGCGCGAATTGTGTTGGAATACGGCAGCGACCCTGATGTGCGCAAACTGGCGATGGAAGTCATTGCAGCACAAGAGGCCGAGATCGCCTGGATGCATGACTGGCTGGCGAAAAACGCGCCAAACCAATAAACATTGCGGCATTCACTTAGGGGATCACAAAACGCGACCATCCGCCCAAGAGAGGTAGCAACTTGTGATCCAGGTTAAGTCGAAACGCGAAAAGGTCAGGAATGTTCCTCGGCGGCGGTTTCGGCCAATGCACGGTTCATCACCCGCAGCGCATCGACCTGAAACAGCGCGCCCAAAAGCGCGGGCGGGCTGTTTTCCCCCCCTAAAATGACAACGGGCACAAACGCATGCCCGGTGCGTTCAAACAGCGGCATCGCCTGTTCCAACGTTGCCTGTCCGTCAATATACACCCCGTCGCGGACAAGATCCCAGCACTGGTCTTCAGGCGCAGCGCGCGACATCGACTTGTCCCGCATGATATCAGCCACTTTGAACGTGGACAAAAGATAGGCTTGCGGCCCCGCAGCAAGACGCACGCCCCGCCGTTCCAGCTGGGTCAGAAAGAACGACCGGTCCACCAGCCGTGACGCCAAAGCCGTTGACAGCGACACGGACACCATCACGGCAAGGCCTGTTTGCCAATCTCCGGTCAGTTCGAAAACGATCAAAGTGGTCGAAATGGGCGCCCCTAAAACGGCAGCCGCCACAGCACCCATACCTGCTAGCGCATAAAGTGTCCCTTCGCCCGACATGTTGGGAAAAACGGCTGTCGCAACGATACCAAAGGCCAGCCCGGTCAGCGCCCCTACCATCAAAGATGGCGAAAAAACACCGCCGCCCATGCGCCCCCCGACAGTAATTGCAACAGCAATCACCTTGAGAATGACAAAAACAACCGCTTCATGAAACAAAAGGCTTCCTGTCAAGGCGGCCGATGTCGTTTCATAGCCCACCCCGATGATGTGGGGCCACCAGATTGCCAACCCGCCCAAAAGCGCGCCCGCAATTACCGGACGCAGATAGCGCGGCAGTTTCACGGCGTCTTGCAAATAGCTGGCGACATCCTCTGCCAAGAAAATCGCCTTCATGAAAACAACGGCAACAAGCCCGCACAGCAACCCAAGCAACAAGAATGCAGGCAATTCGATGTAAAAGGTCAGCGCCGTCGAACCCGGCAAGATAAACTCGGTCACATCGCCAAAGGCCAAGCGGTTGATCACCGTCCCCGCCACAGACGCGATGACGATAGGGGCAAAGGCGTGCACCGCGAAATGCCGCAAGATCACTTCAAGCGCGAAGAGCGCACCAGCGATCGGCGCATTAAAACTGGCCGATACCGCCGCGGCCACCGCACAACCCAGCAAATCGCGCCCCGTGATGCCATTTGCCTTGATCACGCGACAGACCCAGGTTGAAATAACAGCCGCCAGATGCACGACCGGCCCCTCCCGGCCGCTTGACCCGCCAGTTGACAAGGTAATCAAAGACGCAAGCGCCGACACAAGGCCGCGCCGCGCCTCGACCCGACCATTGTCAAGGGCGGCGCCCTTGATCACGTCAGACACAGACCGGACGCGGCCGTCATCGGTTCCGAAATGCAACAACAACCCGACAACGAACCCGCCAAAGACAGGGATCAACAAGATCTGGAACCATGCCAGATCGGCGGCAAAACTTGCCAGCAGCGTGGGGTCATCGGACCCGTAAAGCGACGATTGGATGGCGTAGATGCCAAGCCGGAACAACAAAGCCGCAAAACCCGCAGCGATCCCGATGGCCAGCGCAATGAACCAGAACTGCACCTGGCTTGGACCACGGGTTTTTACCACCCGCAGCGCGTTGGCCAAGGCCGCACGCAGGTTTATCGCACCCTGCCCCACGACCGATTTCAATGGCTCTGGCATCAGGAAGACCCTTTTATCAACTTTCTGGGCAGCAACAGATGTTACAGCCGGTCTGGGTGGCTTGGGTGACCTGCCGCAGCACCACATCATCGTTACTAAAAGAACATCTGCCCCGCTCCAACCCTGCTATCGCGGAATCTTGTCCGGCATATAACCTTGGCAGCTGAGAGAATCATTTCAATCACAAAAACCGCAAATTTCACCAAATTGACTTAGCGATTGCAAAGGGCATCGCATCGCCACAAAACAGACAAAATTACAACCTTAACGAAACTTTGACCCGCGACAGCATTGTTTTTCAAACATGCCGCAATGGTGACCAAAATGGACGACGAATGCCCGTGGATGCCAATCAATACCTATTTTATGCTTGTATTGTTGCCAATTAATGTATCACTTTACCAATAATCCCGCTTGGCGTTCATCTTGTGATAATCTCTCAAATTACCTCTTTTGGTTGTGGGTCAGTATATATGACATACTTTGGTATAGGTTGTCGAAAAACAACCAAAACTGCTAAAACAAGGGTGTCGAGAAAGAAATATCTTGACCTTGCCGCAAGTAAGTGAAGTCAAAAGCCGGTTTGAGTGATGACTTCATGACGTTAAAACAGGGGCCTTGTTTGGCCGTTGTCGCGTCAGATTATGTTCGTGATGGGCGTGAGTGGCCAGAACGGACACCTGTTAAAGAGTAAGCGTGTTGACAAGTAACAGAGGTGGCAAAATCCAACGGCAGCTTCGACTGTTCGCGGTTTTTGTCACTTCTTTTTACTGGTCGATCAAAACCTTTGCGGCAGCGCGCGCCGCATCCGTGACGGTATCGCCTGACAGCATCCGCGCGATTTCATCGACCCTTTGCGCCGCGTCCAACGGCACAACTGTCGAGATGGTCGCATCTGCATCCTGATGTTTCTGAACGCGCCAATGGTGCTGGCCAAAAGCAGCAACCTGCGGCGAATGGGTAACAACCAGCACCTGCCCGCCCTGCGCCAGGGCCTGCAAGCGGCGCCCCACCGCATCCGCAGTGGCACCCCCGACACCACGGTCGATTTCATCAAAGATCATGGTCAAACCGTCGGTTGCCTGCGTCAGGCACACCTTTAACGCCAACAGAAACCTGCTCAGCTCACCGCCAGAGGCGATCTTGTTCAATGGCCCGGCGGGCGCACCGGGATTTGTGGCAACGCGAAAAGCAACCGCATCACGCCCCTCGGGGCCCGCATCGCCCGGGGTGATCGTTGTCGCAAAAAGCGCCCGCTCCATTTTCAAAGGGGCCAGTTCGGCCGCCATCGCCATATCCAACCCCGCCGCAGCCCCTTGCCGCAACTGTGACAGTCGATCCGCTGCATCATCATATTGTGCCTGCGCCGCCGTCAGATCAGATTGCAGCTTTTGCAAATCATTTGCGCCGGCATCCAGCAGCACAAGCCTGGCGCGCAGGTCATCGGCAAAACCACCCAGATCATCGGGCAAAACGCCATGTTTGCGCGCCAGCCCCCGGATCGCGAAAAGGCGTTCCTCGACATCCTCCAGATCGGATGGATTGAACGACAGCGCATCAAGACATTGCAGGACGCCGCCCTGTGCGTCATCCAGAGCCAGCATCGCCTGTTCGAGCGCGGCAAGAGGTGCGTCAAGCTGGCCTTCAGCCTGATCTGCCACACCCTGCAACCAACGCGCAGCATCATTTATCATGCCTTCGGCCCCGTTCAGGCCCAAGGCGTCACCCGCCTTGCCAATATCGCTGCGAATCCGCGCCGCAGCCTGCATCATGCGGCGTTGCGTATCCAGCGCTGCCTCTTCACCCTGTTCAGGGGCCAGAGCATCCAGTTCAGCCACAGCATGGCGCAGATAGTCTTCTTCATTGCGCACTGCGGCAATGCGGGCTTCGGTTGCGGCCAATGCTTGACGAATATCATGCAGCTTGCGCCAAGCCGCACGCGTTTGCGCCAATGCATCATCTGCCCCTGCGTAACTGTCCAGCATCTGCCGGTGTCCGCGCGGGTTGAGCAAGCCATGGTCATCATGCTGGCCATGCAGTTCGACCAACGTATCCGACAGGGCGCGCAGCACCTCGCCGCTGACACGCCGGTCATTGACCCAAGCAGTTTTGCGGCCATCGCGCGTGTTCACCCGCCGCAAGATCAGGTCATCTTCAACGGCGATGCCGGCCTCTTGCAAAACCGCATGCGCGGGGTGGTCTGGCGGCAGATCAAAGCAGGCTATTACCTCGCCGTGGTCAGCACCTTGACGGACCAGCTCTGCCCGGCCACGCCACCCCAACACAAACCCAAGTGAATCCAGCAAAATTGATTTGCCCGCGCCGGTTTCCCCCGTCAACACGTTCAGGCCCGGCTGGAAAGCCAGTTCCAGCCGGTCAATGATCAGCATGTCACGGATATCAAGGCTACGCAGCATAACCGCCCCACGCGCCAGGGTTCATGCCCCTGTGACTAGAGCCATTCACCGCGCACCACCTGCCGATAAATCGAGGCAAGCCAACTGTTGCCCGCCGCATCCGCTGTCAGGCCCTGACCGGTCAGCAGGGCATAGCTGGACTGATACCATTCGCTGGACCGATAGTTATACCCAAGGATCGCACCAGCGGTTTGCGCCTCTTCCACCAGCCCCAGCGACAGATAAGATTCAACAAGCCGGTGCAGCGCCTCTGCCGTGTGGGTCGTGGTCTGAAAGTCCTCGACCACGATGCGGAAACGGTTCGCTGCGGCCCCGTAGTACCCACGTTTGAGGTAATAGCGCCCGATTTCCATTTCCTTGGCGGCAAGATGGTCAAAGGCCAGATCGAACTTGAGCTTGGCAGGGCGCGCATATTCGCTGTTGGGATAGCGTTCAAACACATTGCGCAAGGCACCCAGTGCCTGAACCGTCAGGCCCTGATCACGGCCAATTTCGTCAATCTGGTCATAGAATGACAGCGCGACAAGATATGCGGCATAAGGGGCATCCTGTTCGGCTGGATAAAAATCAAGATACCGCTGCGCAGAGGCACGGCTGTTAGGATAATCCTGATCCCGGTGATAGGCAAAAGCCTGCATGATCAGTGCCCGCTGCGCAAATTCGGAATAAGGATAAAGGCGCTCGATCTCTCCGAAGGAAAACGCAGCATTATCCGGTCGCCCCTGTTCGATCTGTAATTCGCCCCGCGCAAAAATCTGTTGCGCAGTCAGGTTATCCAGATTCGTAGCATCACCGCCGCTACAAGCTGCCAGCACGACAAAGGCCAGTGCCGCACACCACTTGTCACTGCTACCCAACATAATCGAAGTCCCCACAAGTCGCGCTTGATAAACAGGGCTGACGCCCCGTCTTATCTTTTTCATCTAGCATAGAAAAATCTGAGGCAAAATGCCTTTTGCATGGTGTAGTCGACAAGACCGAGCGCCGTTGTTTCAAGCAACAGCTGGCAAATCCGCCAGACTGACACCCACACCGGGTAAACGCGCCGCAATTGCGGCATCACAGGCAACCCAGCGCCAATTTTCCGGCTGGTCAAAAAGCTGGCGCAACAACCGGTTGGTGATCGCGTGTCCCGCGCGGATCCCGGTATAACGGCCAAGAATTGGCGCACCTGCGGTGTAAAGATCACCCAAAGCATCCAACATCTTGTGACGCACGGCTTCATCCGGGTGGCGCAGGCCGCCAGGCGTCAGCACCTGATGCCCATCGAACACGACAGCGTTATTCAACGTGCCACCCAATGCCAGCCCATTGGCGCGCATGACGTCCACATCGGACGCGCGGCAAAAGGTCCGGCTGTCGCAAAGCTGGCGCACAAAAGCACCATTGGCCATATTCAGCGACTTTTGCTGCCTGCCAATTGCGGGTTCTTCAAAATCAATCTGGAAATCAATCTGCAATGTCGTGGCCGGCGTCAGGCTAGCCGTCGATACCCCATCGGTAACAGTGACATCGCGCAAGATTTCGATTGCGCGCAACGGTGCGGACACCGTGGCAAGCCCAACATGCATGATACCGCGCACAAAGGCAGCCGCACTGCCATCAAGGATCGGCACCTCTGGTCCATCAATGTCGACCACTGCGTTATGCACACCACAGCCAGACAAAGCGGCCATCAAATGTTCAATGGTCGAAACCGTCACACCCGCAGCCGTCACAAGCCGCGTATTCAGCGGCGACACAACCACATGATCCCAACGGGCGGGTAAAATGGGCTGACCAGGCAAATCAACGCGGCGAAAGACGATTCCGCTTTCCGCACCAGCGGGGCGCAGGACAACCCGCACAGGCGCACCAGAGTGCAGCCCAACACCGTCGAAGGTTACTGGCGAATGAAGCGTGGTCTGCACGCGAACGTCCCTCTGATTATATTTCTTCATCTCGCTTCACCACCTAAGATGCGCGGCGACGAGTCTCAACTCACTCTTTGCAACGGTCTGAAACATGCGCCGCAAATCCCCCCCCCGCAACCAAGCCGCCGCGAACATCCGCTTGTTTCAAAACGGAAAAAGGCCACCCTTGGGCGACCTTTTATAGCGCAAAGCACCCGCCTGTGCAGAAGCAAACTGCCTCAGTTCGCTTGGCGCCGCAGGAAAGCCGGGATTTCAACACGTTCCTGATCTTCGTCTGCATCCTCATCGTGACGCAAAGCGGTGACTTGCGGTTGGTGCCGCGACGGTTGATGCCCGCCCGCATCAGGCTGCGCGCCGGTCATCCGGTTAATCAGCGAATTGATCCCGAAACGGGACTTTTCCTGTTCAGCAGGCGCTTGTGCTGCTGGGCGCTGTTGGGCGGCCTGCTTGGGAACACGGTTCACGGCCGCTTGCAAGCGCGCCATCGCTTCGGGTGTCGGGGTGCCGGGGGCGGCGGCAGGACGCGGTGCGACAAAACTGTCTGCTTCGGTCATCGCAGGTTCCGGGCGCGACGGATAAGCCGGGGGTGGCAGATCATCGGCAACCGCCTTTGTGGCCTGTGTCCGGTCGTCGGTATCGCGCCGGGGCGTAAAGGCCGCAGCAGATTGCGTTTCTTGTTCGCCGAAATCTTCGAACAGGGTGCGTTCTTGCGTGGCACGCGCCGCAATGGCAGGGGCCTGCAGATCTGGTTCGTCCATAGCGGCGGGTTGTTCTGCAATCACAGGGCGGGAAACATGGTTTGACATGGGCCTGCGGGGCAAAGGTGTATCCGCATTGCTGACAATGGCATCAATACCCGTGGCCACCACGGAAACGCGCATCTTGCCTTCCATGTTGGTGTCGAGCGTGGAACCAACAATGATATTCGCTTCTGGATCGACCTTTTCGCGGATTTTATTCGCGGCTTCGTCAAGTTCGAACAGGGTCAGATCATAGCCGCCGGTGATGTTGATCAGAACTCCTTTCGCACCCTCAAGGCTGATTTCATCCAGAAGCGGGTTCGCAATCGCCTTTTCGGCGGCCTGGATGGCGCGGTTTTCACCTTCGGCTTCGCCGGTGCCCATCATCGCCTTACCCATTTCGTCCATGACAGACCGCACATCAGCGAAATCAAGGTTGATCAGGCCGGGACGGACCATCAGGTCGGTCACGCCTTTGACACCCTGATACAGCACATCGTCTGCCAGCGCGAAAGCTTCGGTAAATGTGGTGTTTTCATTGGCCAGACGGAAAAGGTTCTGGTTGGGGATGATGATCAGCGTATCCACGACCTTTTGCAGCGCCTCGATGCCTGCATCGGCCTGTTTCATCCGCTTGGCGCCTTCGAACTGGAAGGGTTTGGTCACAACACCGACAGTCAGAACACCCAGCTCGCGTGCTGCTTGCGCGATGATCGGCGCGGCCCCTGTCCCGGTGCCCCCGCCCATACCGGCAGTGATGAAACACATATGCGCACCAGCCAGATGATCGACGATCTGTTCAATGCTTTCTTCGGCGGCCGCAGCGCCGACACTGGCGCGCGCGCCCGCACCCAGACCTTCGGTGACTTTCAGACCCATTTGAATTTTCGCCTCGGCCCGCGACTGTTGCAGCGCCTGCGCATCTGTATTGGCGACAACAAATTCCACACCATCGAGCGCCTTCTCGATCATGTTGTTGACAGCGTTACCACCAGCCCCGCCCACACCAAAGACGGTGATGCGTGGCTTCAATTCTTCGTGTCCCGGAAGGGAAAGGTTTAATGTCATAATGTGATCCGCCTGTTTACCTCTGCGCCCACCCCAGCGAACGCTGCCTGCCATGTATAGTTGATCGTAACCGAGTGATGCGGAAACGTCACGATAAAAACATAAAATGACCACCAAATATGGATGAATTTTTCACTTTAACCGCCCGATATCCACAAATCGGCAAGATATTGCGCATTACCAGTTATCCTTGAACCATTTGACGGCCCGCTTGAGCGAACGCGCGGGGTATCTATCGGCCGGAATTTCGAAATCCCACCATTCATCTTGCGGATTTGCGGCAAATAAAGTCAGCCCGACAGCCGATGAAAACGCAGGGCCAACCGCCGCCTGCGGCAAGCCTTGCACCCGCAAGGGACGGCCCAGGCGCACCTGCTGGCCCAGGATCTTGCTGGCCAACCCGTCAAGACCCGGGATCTGGCTGCCGCCGCCGGTCAGCACGATTTGCTGACTTGGCAGATGTTCGAACCCTGCCGCGTCAAGACGCGCGCGCACCTCTTCCAAAATCTCTTCGACGCGGGGGCGCATGATCCCGATCAATTCGGCACGGCTGACAGTGCGTTTGTCATGCTCCCAATCACCTGTGTCGCCCCCGATATCGATCATCTCGCGGTCATCCATGCCGGTGGCCACAACCCCGCCGTAAAAGGTTTTGATCCGTTCGGCGGTTGCCGCGGGAATTTGCAGACCCATGGAAATGTCAGATGTCACATGATCCCCCCCCATGCGCACGGCATCGGTATAAATCATGTGCTTTTTCATAAAGACCGAAATACCGGTAGACCCGCCCCCCAGATCAACACAGGCCGCCCCCAGTTCCTGTTCGTCTTCCACAAGCGATGCCATGCCCGACACATAGGCAGACGACGCAAGACCAGCCAATTCCAGGTCACATCGTTTAATGCAGTAAAACAGGTTCTGGATCGCCGTCGCATCCACCGTCAGCATATGCATGTCCGTGGTCAGCCGGTTGCCGATCTGCCCGCGCGGGTCCGCCAAACCCGACCGGTGATCCAGCGCAAAGTTGACCGGATGCGCGTGCAAGACTTCGCGGCCGGCACCATAATCTGGCACCTCGCAATTGGCCATCACCTGGCTGATGTCCTGCTCTGTTACCATCGCGCCCGCAATATCCAGCGCCCCGTCCAAGCCGTATGACCGCGGGCGCGCGCCCGACAAAGCCGCGATCACATGATCGACACGCACATTCGCCATTTTTTGCGCCGCCTGCACCGCCGTGCGGATCGCGCGTTCAGTTTCCTGCATCGCCTCGACTTCGCCAAAGCGCACACCACGGGACCGGGTTGTCGCAGCACCGATCACCCGAAACTGTGACTGGCCCGCCATCGATCCGATCCCATCGATACTACGGAACCGCTCTGGCCCGTCAAAGCGCAACACCAGACAGGCGATTTTTGACGTGCCTACATCCAGAACAGCTACTACACCACGTTGCAGTGCGGCCTTGCGCATCTGGCGCATCGCACGTTGGCTGTCGTAAAGATCGCCCATCAGTTATTCGCCCCGTTTGTTATTTGTATTTCATTTACCCGCCGCATTGCTGCCGCAGCTTCTGCATTCATGCGCAAGGTCGGACGGCTGGCTTTGCGCATGTCAACAATCGCCACATCCCGTTCCAACATGTCTTGCGCGGCGTTCAGCGCGATGATCCGGTCCAGCGCCGCAGGGGCATCTGCGCCGGGCAGCAGCAGGCGCTGATCACGGTCAAGGATGATGTCCCAGCGGCGCTGTCCGATCCGCACCAACCCGCGCACCCGGTCGCGCAAGGGGCCGGCACGCGCATAAAGCGCCAGCGCCTCGGCGATATTCTGTTCCGCACCATCCCCCGCGATCAGCGGTAAATCCAACCGGTCGCTGCGGGCATCGACCGTGCCGGCAGGCACGCCATCGGCGTCGATCAGGCGCAGGGTTTGCCCGTCACGCCACAGGGCTGCGGGCACACGCGGTATAAGCGCAACTTCGAGCGCGCCGCCTTCGCCAAGCCGCACGCGGGCCGATCTGACCGCAGCAAGGGCCTCGATCGTTTGGCGCATCGTCTCCAGATCAAGTTGAAAAGACGACACCGGGAAATTGTCTGGCAAAAGCGCCGCGACGCGCGATTGCAGCGCTGCATCCCCTCCTGTCAGCAGCAGTGATTGCACCATGAATTGCGGGCGTTCCTGAAAATTCTGCTTGACCTGTGCGACCTGCCCCTCAAGCAAGGCGCGGTTGTCCGGTTTGGCCAGCCAAGACCCTGCAAGCGCCGCGATCACGATCAGCGGCACACCGATGCGCACGAACAGCCGAAACCCCGGCGTCAACATCAACCGTTGATAACGATAGCCCAGACGCGATGGCGCAGGGTCACGCAGGGGCGATTGCGGGCGGCGCAGGGCGGTCATCTGTCGCATGATGCATCCTCGACCAGCCAACGGCAGAAATCGGGAAAGCTGATGCCCACATGTGCGGCCTGTTCAGGGGCCAGTGATGTCGGCGTCATACCCGGTTGCGTATTGGTTTCCAGCAGGATCAGGCCATCAATGCCACGAGATTCATCCCAGCGGAAATCGGTGCGGCTGATGCCACGGCACCCCAGTGCGCGATGCGCGCGCAGGGCGTAATCCAGACAGGCATCAAAGATTTCTGTTGGAATTTCGGCTGGCACCACATGGCGCGACCCGCCGGGTTTGTATTTGGCGTCGTAATCATACCAGCTGTCGGTCAGAATATCGGTCACCGTCAGGGCCCGGTCCCCCATCACCGTGGTGGTCAGTTCACGCCCCGGCGCGAAAGCCTCGACCATGACGCGATCGGGCATATCATCGCCCAGTTGCGGCGGGCCGTTGGCATCGTCATGCACAAGATAAATACCAACGCTGGACCCTTCGTTGTTGGGTTTGACCACATAGGGCGGCGGCATGACGTGTGCTGTGCGCACATCATCGGCGGCCGCGATCACGCTGTTGACCACAGGCAGCCCGTTGAGACGGTAAATTTCCTTGGTGCGTTGTTTGTCCAGCGTCAGCGCCGAGGCAAGAATGCCCGAATGTGTATAAGGTATGCGCAGCCATTCCAGCAGCCCCTGAATGGCCCCGTCTTCGCCCCAGCGGCCATGCAGCGCGTTAAAAACAGCGTCAGGCGCGATATCAATCAGCCGTGCAGATATGTCGCGGCCCGCATCGAGCGCGATCACTTCGCATCCACTGTCCCGCAAAGCTGTTGCACATTCACGGCCCGACGAAAGCGACACCTCGCGTTCAGCCGATGGGCCACCCATCAGAACAACAACCTTCGGGTTTGCCCTGCTCGACATACCCTTACCGCCTCGAACGCGGGTCATTTTGACCCGTCAATTATGTGGTCCTTGCCCGGGACCTTGGCCATTTTGGCCTGTTATTCCGCGCTGTCGTCGCCCAACCGTTTGCCGACCCGCATAATTTCCCAGTCTAGCGTAATGCCTTGGCCAGCGTAAACCTTTTTCCGCACCAATTCGCCCAAATCTTCCAGATCGGCCGCGGTGGCCCCGCCCGCGTTGGTCAGGAAATTCGAATGTTTTACATTCATGATCGCACCGCCAAGCGCAACCCCGCGCAAGCCTGCGTTATCAATCACCTTCCATGCCTTCAGATCATGGGTATCATCTGCCCGCCCGGTCGAGGAATATCCCACCGGATTGCGAAAGGTCGATCCGGCGGTGCGGTCACGTGTCGGCTGGGTTTCATCACGCTTGGCCAGCTGGTCGGTCATCCGCTGCGCCAGAACGGCCGGATCCCCTGCAGCGGGGGTAAACCGGGCAGCAACAATCACCGCACCGTCGGGCAAAACGCTGCTGCGATAGGCCAGTTGCAGATCTTTCACCGCAAGTTCAGCCACAGACCCATCGCGGCGCACGACCGTCACCGATGTCAAAACATCGGCCACATAGGCCCCGTAACAGCCCGCGTTCATCCGCACCGCCCCGCCGATGGTACCAGGAATGGTGCGCAGGAATGTCAGATCCAGCCCCGCCTCGGCGGCCTTGCGGGCGACATGGGCGTCAAGTGCTGCGGCACCGGCGGTGACAATGCCATCCGCGATACTGATCGTGTTGAACCCACGGCCAAGCCGGATCACCACACCGCTGATGCCACCATCGCGCACGATCAGGTTAGAACCGACGCCCATCGTAAACACCGGCACATCGGTGGCAAGGGCAGCAAGAAAACTGGACAGATCGTCAATATCAGCGGGCTGAAACAGCACCTCGGCCGGGCCGCCGACGCGCATCCACGTCAGGTCGGCAAGCGGGCGTTGCAGCGTCAGCGTGCCGCGCACGCAGGGCAGATCGAACGTCACTTTGTTTTGCACGGTTTTTGTCACCCTTTTCGATCATCACGTCGACGCAAAAGCCACCCCAACAGCGCGCCGGCCAATCCGCCCAGCAGCGACGGAAACACCCATAACAGCGCCAGATCCATTGCCAACAGCGGATTTATCCCAAATGGGCGGCCGGTGGCATAGATCAGGATCGTCAGACAGCCCCCGATGACCGACAAAACGCTGAGCGCCAGACCAAAGCCCCCCGCCCGCACCCAGCGCAGCAGCAGCGCAAAGGTCACCAGCGCGCAAACCGCCATGATTGCAATGATCCCGAAACCCGCCATCAACGCGCCGCCTTCCGCCTGATCCAGCGCCAAAAATAGAACAGCGGCCAACGCAAAAACGACCCGCCCGCAACCAGCCCAAGCACCCCATACCAGATACCGCCCGTCCATGTGACCCAGACCAGCAAAGGCACACCGATTGCGATCAGCACATAGGCCCGCCGCCAGTGGTTATCACGCGACGGGATCATCGCCAGCACAAAGGCCAACACCACCCACAAGCACAGGCCCAGCAACTGCGGATCGGACCACAGCCCATTCATTTGGGCACCTCTGGCCGTTCCCCCCGCGCCCGGCGATATATGTAAATCAACGGATTGCGGAACATCGAGGCAAAGGCGGCAAGGCCAAGCACCCCAAAGAACCAGCCGTAATCATACCCGATCCAGATGATCAGGACGGGGGCCGCGACCAGCAGAGCAATGCCGGGCGCGTATTGGTGGCGCATCGGCAAAAACGCCGTGATCGTGGCGGCGATGACCCAAAGGCAGGCAACAACCGCCGATACCGTCACTTAGCCAACCTTGCGGGCAACCCGTTCGCCCAGGCGCTGATCGTGCCGGCGCCAAGGCAGACCACCATGTCGCCCGGCCTTGCCTGTTCGCGCACAAGACGTTCCAGATCATCCTCGGATGTCACAGCCCTAGCGTGGCGGTGGCCGTGGCGGATCAGGCCCGCGACAAGACTGTCACGGTCGGCACCGGGGATCGGGTCTTCGCCTGCGGCAAACACCTCGGTGATGCCAACCACATCCGCATCATTGAAACAGGCGCAGAATTCTTCAAAATGATGCGACAGGCGGCTGTAACGGTGTGGCTGATGCACGGCAATCACACGGCCCGTTGTTGCCTGACGGGCCGCTTTCAGCACCGCTGTAATTTCGACCGGGTGGTGGCCATAATCGTCGATGATGGTGACGCCACCCACCTCGCCCACCTTGGTAAAGCGGCGGTTGACGCCGCCGAATTTCTTGAGGGCTGCGCGGATTTCATCCTTTTTCATGCCAAGATGCCGCGCAACTGCGACAGCAGACAGCGCATTGCTGACGTTGTGATCGCCCGGCATGGGCAATTCGCAACCTTCAATGATGCTATCCTCGGCCTGCAATGCCACATCGAAATGCGCAACGCCCGCCTTGTAGGTCAGGTTGATCGCCCTCACATCCGCCTGCGCGTTAAAGCCGAATGTCACGACGCGGCGGTCGGTGATCCGGCCCACCAGCGCCTGCACCTCGGCATTGTCGGTGCAGCAGACGGCCAGCCCGTAAAACGGGATGTTGGACACAAAATCGTAAAACCCCTGCCGCAGATTTTCGATGGTGCCCCAATGATCCATATGTTCGGGGTCAATGTTGGTGACAATGGCGATTGTGGCAGGCAAACGGTTGAAAGTGCCGTCGCTTTCATCCGCCTCGACCACCATCCATTCGCCCTGCCCCATGCGCGCGTTCGACCCATAAGCGTGGATGATCCCGCCGTTGATGACCGTCGGGTCGATCCCGCCTTCGTCCAGCAGGGCCGCGACCATGGTTGTTGTCGTCGTCTTGCCATGGGTGCCGGCCACCGCCACGTTGGATTTCAGGCGCATCAGTTCGGCCAGCATTTCCGCACGGCGCACAACTGGCAGGCCACGCGCGCGGGCGGCGTCCAGTTCGGGGTTGCCGGGTTTGATCGCGGATGAAATCACGATCACAGCCGCGCCTTCAAGGTTTTCGACACGCTGGCCTTCGTAAATCACCGCGCCCAGCTTTTTCAGCCGTTCGGTGATCTTGGTGGCCTTCAGGTCAGACCCCTGCACGCGGTAACCATGGTTCAACAGCACCTCGGCAATGCCCGACATGCCGATGCCGCCAATACCGACAAAATGGATCGGGCCGACATCAAGGGGCAGTTTTGTTGCAGCATTCATCAGCGGTGTTCCATCCATCATGTTTTGCGTCCCTCTGCCAGATTTTCCACCAGCTGCACAAGCCGGTCCGTCGCATCAGGCACCGCACAGGCCAGTGCGGCATGCGCCATGTTCACGGCGCGCCGATCATCCGACAGCACATTTTCGATTGCGGCAGACAGGTTTGCCACGGTAAAGTCCGGCTCGGTCATCAAAACCGCCGCACCAGCCGCGACCAACTGGCGGGCATTGGCTGTCTGTTCATCCCGGATCGCAGTTGCCAGCGGCACCCAGATCGCAGGCCGCCCGATGATACTGACATCCGCAACAGTGGACGCGCCTGAACGTGCGATGACCAATTGCGCCTCGCTCAAACGTTGTGGCACGTCCGTGAAAAAGGTCTGGACATCCGCCTTGATCATTTCGCTGGCATAATAATCGGATACGCGGGCCAAATCCTCGGCACGGGCCTGATGGCTGACGCGCACGTTGCGCCGGATATGTTCAGGAAGCTGTGCAATCGCAGGCGGCACAATATCCGACAGGATTCGCGCGCCCTGGCTTCCACCCAGCACAAGGATCGCCATCGGGTAATCCCCTGGCGGAATATAGGGTGCGCCATGTTTGTCCAAAATCGCCGCGCGCACCGGGTTGCCCGTGTGAACGCCGTCAAGTCCACTTGGCAAATCCGTAGGCGAGGTGCCACAGGCGACCGCATCGACCCGACGTGCAAAAAGCTGATTCACACGCCCCAGCACGCCGTTTTGTTCATGAATCATCCGCGGGCGGCGCAGGACCCAAGCAGCGGCCATGGCCGGGATCGCGGGATAGCCGCCAAACCCGACAACAACCGCCGGCCGGTCGCGCATCATCCGCCACGTGGCCGCCACGATACCCCCCAGTATACGGAACGGCACAGTCAGTTTCCCCGCCAGCCCCCCGCGGGCAAATGTGGCGCTGTCGACAACCTCGACATCCACCGCGGCGGGAAAACCGCCCGTATAGCGCGCGCCGCGCGGATCGGTCGACAGACGCACACGCCAGCCCTTAGCCAGCATCGCCTCGGCCAAGGCCTGCGCAGGAAACATATGCCCGCCTGTGCCACCGGCCGCGATAATCAGCAATGGCGCCGTCATCGGTTTGCCCGACGCAACAGAATATCACCAATCTCACCCTGTGGACGCGTGCGGGTAAGCGCCAAAAGCATCCCCACAGCAATACCGCCCGCAATCAGCGATGACCCCCCGTAGCTGACAAAAGGCAGGGTCATGCCTTTTGCGGGCAGCAGACGCACGGCAACGCCCATGTTGATCATCGCCTGCACGCCAAACGCACAGGCCAGGCCCGTGCCCGCCAGCCGGATAAACGGGTCACGTTCCTTCATCAGGCGCAACAACGACCGCACCACAATTGTGGAATAGAGCGCCAAAATACCCAGCACGCAGATCAAACCGTATTCTTCGGCAGCGACAGCAATGATGAAATCGGTATGCGCATCGGGCAGCGACCATTTCACTTGCCCTTCACCAACACCGACGCCAAAAAAACCGCCCTCGCGGATCGCATTGGTGGCATAGCCAAGCTGGGTGGTCGGGTCGACCTCAGGCGACAGAAACCCATCGATACGACGGGCAAAATGCTCGGATTTTGTATAGGCAATGCTGCCTGCAAGAACGACCAGCCCAGCCAGCACCAACAGCAACAGTATCGGCGCACCTGCCACGAAATACATGACCGACCAAGAAAAAAGCACCAACGCCGCCTGCCCGAAATCAGGTTGCGCCGCCAGCATCAGCACGATGACAATGGTCAGCACGAATGACCAGGATTTACCCGGTGGTCCGCCTATGTGTTGGGATGCCGCCAACAGCCATGCCGCCATGACAACAAAACCCGGCTTCAAAAACTCGGAGGGCTGAAAAGACGCAAACCCCAGCGAATACCAGCGCACGGCCCCTTTGCCGAAATCCGTCCCGAACACCGGCAACATCGCCAGCGCAGCAAATGCGGCCAAAAACCCCAACACAGCCAGACGGCGCACCATTGTCGGCGACATCATGGACACAACGAACATCACCACCACGGCCACCCCGCCAAAAACCGCTTGCCGGGTGACATAATAAAAAGGTTCCAACCCGTTTTTAGCCGCCAGTGGCGGCGACGATGCCAACCCCAAAAGCAAACCAATCCCGAACAGGATCAGGATGCAGCACATCGTCCATTTATCGATCGTCCGCCACCACCGTGGAAGAACCGGGTCACCGGATACCACCGGGACCGTGCCATAGACCATTTCCGTCATGGATCACCGCCATACTGCCTCAATCGCCCGTTTTCCGGGTCTGACATGACCCTACCCTGCATTGCCGCGCGATTCCACTGAAAATCCATGGCAACGCCATCGCTTCTTCCAAGCATGAATATCCCCGCCAGAGGCTCTCGCAGCAGACCACACTTGCACCAGGCCGCATTCCACGCCACATCCGCACCATGAATATCGAAACTCTGATCATTGGCGCCGGTGCGGCGGGCATGATGGCAGCCGCACATGCCGGGCCGGGTGTGCTGGTGGTTGACCACGCCAAGGCACCGGGTGAAAAAATCCGCATCTCTGGCGGCGGGCGCTGCAATTTCACCAATCTGCACAACAGCCCTGCAAGTTTCATCAGTCAAAACAAGCATTTTTGCAAATCTGCGCTAGGGCGATATACCCAATGGGATTTCATCAACCTTGTGGATCAGCACCGGATCCCTTGGCATGAAAAAACGCTGGGGCAACTTTTTTGCGACACCAGCGCCCGCGATATTATCACCATGCTGCATGCGGAAATGGATAGGGCGGGGGCAATGCTCTGGCTGCAAACAACCGTCGGTGACATCAGCCATGACGGCAGCCACTTTCGGATCACCCTGATGCGCGAAGGGCACCAGCATCAGGTGGCCGCGCGCAACCTTGTTGTGGCGTCGGGCGGCAAATCCATTCCCAAAATGGGGGCCAGCGATCTGGCTTATCGCATCGCAGACCGGTTTGGCCTGCCAGTTGTTGCCCCGCACCCTGCGCTGGTGCCGCTGACATTCTCGGATGACCGGTTCAAACCACTTGCCGGGGTCGCCACCCAGGCGCGCGTCACGGCCCATGGCACCGCCTTTGACGAAGCGATCCTTTTTACCCACCGGGGACTGTCAGGCCCAGCCGTGTTGCAAGTGTCTTCCTACATCAGCGATGGCGAGGCCATCAGTATCAACCTCAACCCCGCCGATACGCTTTATACGACGCTGCGTGCGCAACGGCAAATCGCCGGGCGCAAGGCATTAACGACCGTCCTTGCGCAACATTTGCCCACGCGCTTGGTTGATCATCTGGCTGCTGACTGGGGGCTGGCGGGCAATCTTGCCGATCAAAGCGATACCGCCCTGCAAAGCCTATGTGACCAACTGCAAAGCTGGACCCTGACCCCAAGCGGGACCGAAGGCTATCGCACCGCTGAGGTCACGCGCGGCGGCGTGGATACGGCGGCACTTTCCTCCAAGACAATGGGGGCAAAATCTGTGTCAGGCTTATATTTTATTGGTGAATGCGTCGATGTGACTGGTTGGTTAGGTGGTTATAACTTTCAATGGGCGTGGTCGTCAGGCTGGGCCGCTGGTCAGGCGATCCGATCATCAGGCTGACAGGATCACCCGGCATTGATCTGCCCTCTGCCCTCGGGCCAGCAGATCGGCGGTTTGCGCGGTTGTGGCCTTCAACAGATCCTTGTTCAGGCGGCGGCTGGCGCCTGCCAGACCTTCGCCTTGTCCACAAGGATAAAGGCATCAACCAACTGCGCGAGCAGACGCGTATCATGTTGCATTGCCGCAATCGCTGCGGCGGTTTGCCCTGCCATCGCGCCGTTATGCTGGGTCATGCTGTCCAATTGGGCGACTCCGGCGGCAATTTCGGCAAGGCCAGTTGCCTGTTCCTGCAAGGCGCTCGTGACCTGCGCCATCAAGACTGACGCCCGGTTGACTTCACTGACAATGTTACTGAGTGAATCGCCGGCCTGATCCGCAAGTTGGACACCTGATTCAACCAGACGCCCGCTGTTCTGGATCAGGGTTCCAATTTTCATGGCGGATTCTGACGCCCGTCGGGCCAGACCGCGCACTTCTGACGCGACAACGGCAAACCCGCGCCCGGCCTCCCCGGCGCGGGCGGCCTCGACCCCCGCGTTCAGCGCCAGCAAATTGGTCTGAAAGGCAATGTCGTCGATCAAGGTGATGATCTGCGATATCTGCGCCAAGGATTTTGCAATCTCGCGCATCATCGTCACGCTTTCCTGCATTGCAGCATTGCCGCGTTGGGCATTTTCGTGCGTTTGCGCCACCACTTGGTCTGTTTCTGCCGTTGCATTGTTGGATGCGCGCATGTTGCCGTTGATTTCGTCAACCGCCGCGGCAGTCTGTTCCAATGCCGCCACCTGCGTTTCTGTCCGGTGTGACAGATCCTTGGCCGCCATACGGGCGATACCGTCGTGGATATGTTGAAAAGCGATGTTCTGTTCTTCCATCTGGGCGAAATAGGCGTCGATCACGACATGCATATCCAGGCCAAAGGCCCGCGTCAGCACGGTCACCGCCCGCCTGATGCCCACCGCACGCAGCTGCCCCCGAAAACCGCGCATTTTGCGGTATAAAAGCGCCTTTATCTGCGACGTGGCATGGGTATAACCAGGCAAATATAGTCCGAAAGGCTTTGCTACACCGCAAGTTTAAATTTTCCGTTGCCAATGCCGGCCTGTTCACTGTCACCCCGGCTGTGCGGCCGCCATGACGCAGGCTGTGAAGTCTTCGCCACGTTTTTCAAAGTTGTCATATTGGTCAAACGATGCCGCCGCAGGGGCAAGCAACACAACATCACCCTGCTGGGCCTCTGCCACGGCCCGCGACACGGCAACCGCCATCGTCGTGCAGATTTCGGCCTGCGTACCGGTCAGTTGACGGGCAAAATTTGCCGCATCGCGCCCGATCACATAGGCTTTGACCACGTGGCTCAGATGCGGCAGCAACGCGTCAAGACCGCCTTCTTTTTGCAAGCCGCCACATATCCAGCGGACCTTGGGAAAGGCCTGCAAGGCCTTGGCGGCGCTGTCCACATTCGTGGCCTTGCTATCGTTGACAAACGTGACCCCGCTTCGCTCTGCAATCAGTTGGCTCCGGTGCGGAAGCCCGGGATAGCTTTGCATTGCCGCTTCGATCCCACGCGGACCAAGGCCAAGCGTCCGGCAGGCTGCATAAGCGGCACAGGCGTTCTGGTGGTTGTGCGCACCGGGCAGCCCTTTGATCTCGCGCAGGTCGATCGCCCCGACCTGCCGACCTTGGCGGAATTCAGACAAAAACCCCTTGCGGGCAAAAACCGACCACCCCTGCCCCGCCAACTTCTGCCCCGAAGACACACGGATCACCCGGTCGTCGGCCTGCCCTGTGCTGATCTGATTGGCCAGGTACCTGCCTTCGGGTTCATCCACGCCAATCACCGCACGATCCGGGCCGCCTTCGGCGAACAACCTGCGCTTAGCCGCAAAATAGCCGCCCACCCCCGCGTGCCGGTCCAGATGGTCGGGCGACAGATTGGTAAACACAGCAATATCCGGGGTTAGCGCACGGGCAAGGTCGGCCTGATAGGACGACAGTTCCAGCACGACAACAGCGCCATCGCACGGCGGGGCGATATCCAGCACACCGCGCCCGATATTGCCCGCCAGTTGCGCAGGGCGACCATTTTCAACCAGAATGTGATGGATCAGCGCCGCCGTCGTCGATTTTCCGTTCGATCCGGTCACGGCGATGACCCGCGGGGCCACATCAAAGCCATCCCAGTCGTCGGTCGCAAAGGACTGGAAAAAAAGCCCGATGTCGTTATCCACCGGCACGCCGGCATCCCATGCCGCGGCAACGGCGGGATGCGGGGCGGGGTAAAGATGCGGGACGCCGGGGCTGACGATCAGCGCGGCGACATCATTGTAAGACTGCGGCTGCGTCAGATCACGCAGCGTCAGACCGTCTGCCAGTGCTGCATCACGGCCCACCTGCCCGTCGTCCCAGACAACCACATCGGCACCACCTGCGCGCAACGCCGTCGCCGCTGTCCGGCCAGACCGGCCCAGCCCCAACACAGCCACGCACCGGCCTGTATACCCTTGCACTGGAATCATCACACGGCCCCCTTGATGTTGCGCGGGCACACTGCCGTGTGGACCGGCCACACGCAAGGGATGCCTGCTTAGGTCGGGCGCTGCGATTTATCAGCACCGATGACCGCACGGGCCACAAGATATGAGACCGGCAGCGCCACACCAAAGCCCAGCACAGCCGCGATAATGATGGGACGGGTGGTGTCGTAGCCCATGACAAGGCTGACAACGATAAACGACCCGGCAAGGCTGGTTCCGATGATGGCAAAAAGCATGGCTGCAAGGCGAAGCATGATAAGTCCCTCAAATGATGTCGCAGGGGGTATCGCAGGTTTTCGCAGGGGTGGGTTTGATTTGGGTCAAATGGGGGTGTGACTTCGCAGTCAGGTCGCACCCGAACCGAGGCGGCGGCAAGCGAAGTGCCGGCCCCGTGGGGGGCGGTTCGGGCGCTGCCAAATCGAAGATTTGGCGTTGGTGATATCTCAGGAAGATCCCCTAGCTATCCATCTTCAGCGCCGAAATAAACGCCTCTTGCGGGATATCAACTTTCCCGAACTGGCGCATCTTTTTCTTCCCCGCCTTTTGCTTGTCCAGCAGTTTGCGTTTGCGCGTCGCATCCCCGCCATAGCATTTTGCAGTCACGTCCTTGCGCAGGGCCGACAGGGTTTCGCGGGCGATGACCTTGCCGCCGATGGCCGCCTGAATCGGGATCTTGAACATGTGACGGGGGATCAGATCCTTTAGTTTTTCCACCATCGCGCGGCCACGCATCTCGGCCCGGTCGCGGTGGACCATCATCGACAGCGCATCAACCGGTTCGTCGTTCACCAGCACCGACATTTTTACCAGATTGTCCTGCTGATACCCCGTCAGAACATAGTCGAACGACGCATAGCCCTTGGTCACCGATTTCAGGCGGTCGTAGAAATCGAACACCACCTCGTTCAAGGGCAGATCGTAAACCACCATGGCGCGCGATCCGGCATAGGTCAGGTCCAGTTGCACGCCGCGCCGATCCTGGCACAGTTTCAGCACGTCACCCAGATAGTCATCGGGCACAAGGATCGTCGCCTTGATGCGCGGTTCCTCGATATGGTCCACATGGGTCAGGTCGGGCATGTCGGCGGGGTTGTGCAATTCCTGCATCGTCCCGTCGCGCATATAGACGTTATAGACGACCGACGGCGCGGTGGTGATCAGGTCGATGTCATATTCGCGTTCGATCCGGTCGCGGATCACCTCAAGGTGCAAAAGCCCCAGAAACCCGCAACGGAAACCGAACCCAAGGGCGGCGGATGTTTCCATCTCGAAACTGAAGCTCGCGTCATTCAGCGCCAGTTTTTCAATGGCATCGCGCAGGTCTTCGAACTCGGAACTGTCCACAGGGAACAGCCCACAAAAAACCACAGGCTGCGCGGGTTTGAAGCCCGGCAGCGCGGTCTCACAGCCCTTTTTCTCGCTCGTGATCGTGTCACCGACACGGGTATCGCGCACCTGTTTGATGGATGCTGTGATAAATCCGATCTCGCCCGGCCCCAGTTCTGTCACATCCTGCATCTTGGGGCGGAACACGCCAATCTTGTCGATCTGGTGGACGGTACCGTTCGACATGAATTTCACACGGTCATTTCTTTTCATCGTGCCGTCGATGATCCGCACCAGCACGATCACGCCCAGATAGCTGTCATACCAGCTGTCCACCAACATCGCCTTTAATGGCGCATCACGGTCGCCCTTGGGGGCAGGCAGGCGGTGCACAATCGCCTCTAGCGTTTCGTGAATGCCAACGCCGGTCTTGGCGCTGACCCGGATCGCCTCGGATGCATCCAGGCCGATCACATCCTCGATCTGGGCCGCGACCTGATCGCATTCGGATGCGGGCAGGTCGATCTTGTTCAACACCGGCACGATTTCGTGGTCGGCATCCAGCGCGTGATAAACATTGGCCAGCGTCTGCGCCTCGACCCCTTGGGTGCTGTCCACAACCAAAAGAGACCCTTCAACCGCGCGCATGGACCGCGACACCTCATAGGCGAAATCGACGTGGCCGGGGGTATCGATCAGGTTCAGCACGTATTTTTCGCCGTTGTCGGCGGTATAGTCGATGCGAACCGTGTTGGCCTTGATCGTGATCCCGCGTTCACGTTCAATATCCATGGCGTCAAGCATCTGTTCCTTCATATCACGAAGGGCCACCGTATTGGTGGACTGGATCAGCCGGTCGGCCAGCGTGGATTTGCCATGGTCGATGTGCGCGACGATGGAGAAATTGCGGATGTGCGAAAGCTCTGTCATAGCACGCATATGTAGGTGTTTTCATGGCTGGTCAATGGGTTTGCACAGTGGGAAAGCCACCAGGATGCGCGGCGCGGCGGACATCATGTAGCCCGCCCCCCTGATGCCAGCAGTCGCCGGACAGGCGCGCAGGCAACCGCAACCACAAACGCCCCGTTTTTACCAGAGCCGGCCCGCCTTGCGCAGAAGTCAAATACCCGTCTTTGTGCGAATGCCGCATTGCTTTGTGCGGCAAGGCCCGCCATAGTTATTGCTCAATTGTAACGCGATGGACGCCCGCGCAGACGGGTGCCGAAACAATCCAGAGGCAGCGATGCGTCACATTCTATTGATTGGTGCTTTGGCCAGCACCGCCGCCTGTGGCGGTGGCGGTCGTGTGTCCGGTGATATTGCCCAGGCCTGCGTTGATTCAGGCCGCCGCGACGCATCACCGGCGCTTTGCACTTGCGTGCAGCAGGTTGCAGATCAAACCTTGTCAAACCGGGAACAATCCCGCGCGGTCGCGTTTTTCGCAGACCCGCAACTGGCACAGGATGCCCGACAATCCGACAACGCGCGCGACCGGGCATTTTGGACCCGCTACCGCGCGTTCACCGATCTTGCCACCCAGATATGTCAGCCAGCAAAGATCGGTTAGCCCGTTCCAACAGATCAAGGCAGCCGTCAAAATCGCGGGTGTAATAAGGATCTGGCACATCCCGCGCCGCCATTGTGCGCAGTGGCGTCGGGTGGCCCAAGGGCCGCAGCGCGGCAATGTCGGCCAGATTTTTCCGGTCCATCGCGACGATCAGGTCAAAAGCGTCGAAATCCGCGGCGGTGAACTGGCGCGCACGCAAACCGCTCAGGTCCAACCCACGCGCGGCGGCCGCGGCCTGCATCGGGGCATAAGGCGGTTCGCCAACATGCCAGTTTCCGGTGCCCGCACTGTCCAGCGTCAGACCGGGGGCCAGCGCGCGCATGATCGCCTCGGCAGCGGGTGATCGACAAATATTACCAAGACACACAAACAGAATGCGCATCAGCTGCGCCACAAGGTGGCTGGGCGTACCGCTGGGGTGTGACCCTTGATCATCGCGGGTGTCCTTTGCAACGGGGCATGGCAATTGCGATTAAAACTCAACAACGCCATCGGAACAAGGCCAAAAGACCCCTGAAATGCTGTCGCGGGCTGGACAGCGCGCCCGCGCCCGATAAGAAGGTTCGTATGAAGCCACAAACCGACATTTCCGCCCTTGCTGCCGATGTTCGTGCCGGCAACCGCCGTGCGCTGGCCCGCGCAATCACGCTGGTAGAAAGCGCGCGCGCAGATCATCGCACACAGGCGCTAGCGCTACTGTCTGCCATCGGCACCGACCGCGAAGCCTTGCGCATCGGCATGTCCGGCACGCCCGGCGTGGGCAAATCCACCTTTATTGAAAGTTTCGGGTTGATGTTGACCGCTCAGGGCTTGCGGGTGGCCGTGCTTGCGGTTGATCCGTCATCGGCCCGATCCGGCGGGTCTATTTTGGGTGACAAGACCCGGATGGACCATCTGGCGCGCGATCCCAACGCCTTTATCCGGCCATCCCCCAGCCAGACCGAACTGGGCGGCGTGGCCCGCCGGTCGCGCGAGGCCGTGGCGCTGTGCGAGGCGGCGGGATACGATGTGGTGCTGATCGAAACCGTGGGCGTGGGGCAATCCGAAACGGTGGTGGCGCAGATGTCTGACCTGTTTGTGCTGCTGCTAGCCCCCGCTGGCGGGGATGAATTGCAGGGCGTCAAGCGCGGCATCATGGAAATCGCTGACCTGATTCTGGTGAACAAGGCCGATGGTGATCTGAAACCGCAGGCGATGCGCACCTGTGCGGATTATGCCGGCGCACTGCGCCTGTTGCGCAAACGCCCGCAAGACCCGCCCGGTTTTCCCAAGGCGCTGACCGTCTCTGCGCTGGAAAACGCGGGCCTGGCGGCAGCATGGGCAGAGATGCAGGCATTGATCGACTGGCGCCGCGCAGCCGGCGTCTGGGACCAGACACGCCAGGCGCAGGCGATCTATTGGTTTCAAGAGGAAGTCCGGCAGGGCATGTTGCAGTTCTTGCGCAACGATGTCGAAACCGCCGCCCGGATGCGCGCCACCGAGGACGACGTGCGCGCCGGCACGCTGGCCCCCGCCGCAGGCGCGGCTTTGGTGCTGGATGCTTTGGGCAAAGGGCCACGATAATTTCTACGGGCCGGGCATAGCGGGTTGACGGGCGGGCGGAATCCTCATATCTGGCGCTGACCTTATAAACGACCCTGCCGCTAGGGGGGTCCAACCCGTTTCACGCGATGTCCCACCCGTTTTGGTCGGCGATATCCACAAGACAAGGAAAACGCCCATGTCGCGCCGTTGCGATTTGACCGGAAAAGGCCCGATGTCGGGCAACAACGTAAGCCACGCCAAGAACCGCACCCGCCGCCGGTTCCTGCCCAACCTGCAGGACGTGACGCTTCAGTCCGACGTGCTGGGCCGGTCGTTCAAGTTCAAGATTTCGAACGCTGCGCTGCGCACCGTCGATCACCGTGGTGGTCTGGATGCGTTTATGGCCAAGGCCAAAGACACCGAACTGTCAGCCGATGCGCTGAAGGTCAAGAAAGAGATTGCTAAGGCAACCGTCGCGTAAATCGATTGTTTTTTCGGAAAGTTCGAAACCCGGTTGCAACTTGCGACCGGGTTTTTTGTTTTTGGCGGGGTGGGTCTTGACCCACCTCTGTTTCAGGGGCCACATCCCCGCCATGCACAGCCTGCCCATTGATCCCATCCTGCCCGAACTGATCGCCGCCCTGCGCCGCGAAGGCCGCGCGGTATTGCAAGCACCCCCGGGTGCGGGCAAGACCACGCGCGTGCCGCTGGCGATGCTGGTGGCGGGGCTGACAACGGGCAAGATCATCATGCTGGAACCCCGCCGCCTTGCCGCCCGCGCCGCCGCAACCCGGCTGGCCGAAGGGCTGGGCGAGGTGCCGGGCAAAACCGTCGGCTACCGGATGCGCGGCGACAGCACCCCCGGCACCCGAATCGAGGTTGTGACCGAAGGCATCCTGACCCGCATGATCCAATCCGACCCGGACCTGACCGGCATTGGTGCCGTGATATTCGATGAATTCCACGAACGGTCCCTGAATGCCGATCTGGGGCTGGCGCTGGTGTGGGAATTGCGCGGCGTTTTGCGCCCTGATCTGGTGGTGTTGGTCATGTCCGCTACGCTGGATGCAGCCCCTGTCGCAGCCCTGCTGGATGACGCGCCGGTCATCACATCCCAAGGGCGCAGCTATCCCGTTGCCACGCATTTTCTGGACCGTGCCGTGCCAAAGGGCATCCGGTTGGAACAGGCCTGCGCCGATCTGGTGGCCGATGCCGTCAGCCAGACAACAGGCGGCGTGCTGGTCTTTCTGCCCGGCGAAGGCGAAATCCGCCGCGTGCAATCCGCGCTGGCAGGCCGCCTGCCCGCAGGTTGCGACATTCGCCCGCTTTATGGCGCGCTGCCGTTCAAGGACCAGCGCGCCGCGATTGCGCCGGTGACGACAGGCCGCAAGATCGTGCTGTCCACATCCATCGCAGAAACATCGCTGACGATTGAAGATATCCGCGTTGTCATCGATGCGGGCCGTGCGCGCCGTGCGCGGTTTGATCCTGCATCAGGCATGCCGCGGCTGGTCACCGAACGGGTCAGCCGCGCCGAGGCAACGCAGCGCGCGGGCCGCGCGGGCCGCGTTGCCCCCGGCGATGCCTACAAGCTGTGGACCAAGGGCGAGGATGGCGCCCTGCCCGCCTTTGCCCCCGCCGAGATCGAAGCCGCCGATCTGGCGAACCTTGCGCTGGAACTGGCCGTCTGGGGCAGTGACGATCTGGCCTTTCTGACGCCGCCACCGCCGGGTGCCTTGGCCGAGGCGCGCGCGCTGTTGCAAGGCCTGGGCGCGCTGGATGCCGATCTGCGCATCACCGCACACGGGCGCGCATTGGCCGCCTTGCCGCTGCATCCGCGGCTTGGGCACATGATGCAAACCGCAGGCGCGCAAGCGGCGCCGCTGGCGGCACTGCTGGCGGCGCGCGACCCGCTGCGCGGCGCACCTGCGGACCTGCACCTGCGGATGGCAGCGCTGCGCGGGCGTTATGACGGACCGGGCACGGTCAACCCCGCCGCGCTGGCGCAGATCAAGGCGGAAATCCCGCGCCTGTCCAAGGGGCTGCCCAAGGTGCCACCGATGCCGTTGGCGCAACAGGTGGCGTTGGCTTACCCCGACAGGGTCGGGCTGCGCCGCAAGGGCGATGATCCACGCTATGTCCTTTCGGGGGGCAAGGGCGCTGTGATGAATGCGGGCGACCCGCTGGCGGGCCAGCGGTTGATCGTGGCCACCGATCTGGATGGCGACACCCGCGAGGCACGCATCCGGCAGGCCGTGGCCATCAGCGAGGCAGAACTGCGCGACACCTTTGCCGACCAGATCGTATGGCACGATGTCTGCACATGGTCGCGCCGCGAAGGCCGTGTGCTGACCCGGCGGCAGGAAAAATTCGGCGCGCTGGTGCTGGATGACCGGGTGTGGTCAGACGCACCTGATGACGCGGTTGCCCGTGCCATGCTGGATGGGGTGCGGCAGTTGGGGCTGCGCCCGTCCGCGGCGACCGACAGGTTCCGCGCGCGGGTCGCCTTGGTTGATGATCTACCCGCGATGGATGACGCCACGCTGCTGGATACTGCCGAAGACTGGTTGCTGCCGCATTTGTCGAGTGTGCGCAGTGCCGATGACTGGAAACGGTTCGATCTGCTGCCCGCCCTGCGCGCGATGCTGGACTGGGACCAGACACAGCGGCTGGACCGCGCGGCACCGGCGCATTTCGAAACCCCGCTGGGGCGGAAAATTCCTATTGATTACAAAGGCGAAGCGCCTGAAATCACCCTGCGTTTGCAGGAAATGTTCGGGGTCACGATGCACCCCATCGTGGGCCGCACGCCACTGCGGATCACGCTGTTATCGCCGGGGCAGAAACCGGTGCAAACCACGCAGGATATCGTGGGGTTCTGGGCCACATCTTATGATGATGTGCGCCGCGATATGCGCGGGCGTTATCCCCGTCACCCCTGGCCCGAAGACCCGACACAGGCAGACCCGACCCAGCGGGCCAAGCCGCGGGGCACCTGAGGGGCGTCACGACACGGGAACAATTCCGCTGATTTGCCAAGCAATTCAACCTGTGTTATCAACACGGTAATAAATCAAGAATAATATCAGGCCTGTTATGACTTCTATGCTTCAATCCTTTTGGACGGGCGCACTGCGCCCGTTGATTTCGCGCCCCCCTGCGTTGCAAGTTGCGGCGCTGTGTCATCGCGACGGCCCCGACGGACCAGAGGTATTGCTTGTTACCAGTTCCAGCGGGCGCTGGATCCTGCCCAAGGGTTGGCCCATCGACGGGCTGACAGCCGCAGAAGCCGCCAAACAGGAAGCCTGGGAAGAGGCCGGCGCAAAGTCCAATACAGTTGGTGACGCCGCCTTTGCCAATTACCTGACAGAAAAACGCTTTGACAACGGGGCTGTTGTCCCTTGTGAAATCCGTGTTTATCCAATGTGCGTGACATCCATGGCCGACACTTACCCCGAAGATGACCGCCGCGATCGCGCCTGGGTGTCCATTGCAGATGCCCTGAACATGGTCGATGAAGACGGTCTGAAACAGTTGCTTTCACAATTCGCGGCAGATCATTCTGAATAGCCATGTTGTGTTGCGGCGGTTGACCCGCTAGGCGTGCCATCCAGCAATATCGGGAACCATGGTAATGCCAGACAGCAAGCCAACACATCGATGGAAACAGCTTGACCGCGACCTTGGCCGGATCGGTGCAGTTGAATATGCAACGCATTACGTGGCACAGCCCCTTGTCGGGTTTGGCATCGCGCTTGTGTTCATTGCTGTGGCGGCCTTTGCCAGCACGTTGTTTTTCGGCGGCGACCAGTATTCCTATATCGTGATCGTGGCAGCGGCCTTTGGCGCCTATATGGCAGTGAATATCGGCGCCAATGACGTTGCCAACAATATGGGGCCTGCCGTGGGGGCCAATGCGCTGACCATGGGCGGCGCAATCGTCATTGCGGCCGTATTCGAAAGCGCGGGCGCGCTGCTTGCTGGTGGTGATGTGGTTTCGACCATTTCCAAGGGCATTATCGACCCTGACAGCGTTGCCAGCAGCGAAGTGTTCATCTGGGCCATGATGGCGGCGCTGATTTCATCAGCCTTGTGGGTCAATATGGCAACATGGGTTGGGGCCCCGGTTTCCACCACCCATTCGGTTGTCGGCGGCGTGATGGGCGCGGGCATCGCCGCAGCCGGGTTTGCTGCCGTCAGTTGGCCAACGATGGGGGCCATCGCCGCCAGTTGGGTGATTTCGCCCGTTCTGGGCGGGCTGATCGCGTCGGGTTTTCTTGCCTTTATCAAGATCATGATCATCTACCGTGATGACAAGATCGCCGCAGCCCGCCGCTGGGTGCCCACACTGATCGGCATCATGAGCGGGGTTTTCGCGACCTATCTGGCGATGAAGGGTCTGTCGCGGATCGTCAACATCAGCTTTGGCGCCGCTTGCCTCGTCGGGCTTGGCGTGGGACTGGTCACGCTGACCATCGTCCGCCCGCTGGTCTGGCGGCAATCGGAAGGGTTGGAAAACCGCAACAAGTCATTGAAGGTGCTGTTCAATATCCCGCTGATCCTGTCGGCTGCGCTGTTGTCATTCGCCCATGGCGCCAATGATGTGGCCAATGCGGTGGGGCCGCTGGCGGCAATCGTGCATGCAGAAAGTTTTGGCACCTTTGCAGGTCAGGTGGATATTCCCACTTGGGTCATGGTGACAGGCGCCTTTGGCATTTCTTTCGGGCTGGTGCTGTTCGGGCCGAAACTAATCCGCATGGTGGGCAGCCAGATCACCAAGCTGAACCCGATGCGCGCCTATTGCGTGGCCTTGTCAGCAGCAATTACCGTAATCGTCGCCAGTGCGCTGGGCCTGCCGGTGTCATCGACCCACATCGCTGTCGGCGGGGTATTCGGTGTGGGCTTTTTCCGTGAATGGGATTCAGAGCGCCGCGCGCGTCTGTCGGCAAACAACCGCCCCGAGGCCAAACGCATCGCCCCCGAGGAACGCCGCCGCCGCAAACTGGTGCGCCGGTCGCATTTCCTGACCGTTATCGCCGCATGGGTCATCACCGTGCCCGCCGCCGCGCTGATGTCGGGGTTCATTTTCGTGATGCTGCGCATGGCCTTTGTGGGCTGACGCCTGTCTTGCACATCACCGCCCCAGACAATACCGCATGATCGCCTTTTGCGCGTGCAGGCGGTTTTCCGCTTCGTCGAAAATCACGGAATGTGGGCCGTCCATCACGCTGCTTGTCGCCTCGTCTTCGCGGTGGGCAGGCAGGCAATGCATGAACAGGGCATTTGGTTTCGCTTTGGCCATCAGCGCATCATTCACCTGATAGCCGCGCAACTGGTTGTGCCGCCGTTCGCGCGCCGATTGCGGGTCATGCATTGACACCCACGTATCCGTCACCACAAGGTCAGCGCCCTTCACGGCCTCGTTCGGGTCGCGCACAGTTGTATAAAGCCCTGCCAGCGCCGGTTCGGGGTCAAGCGGCGGCGGGCCGGTGAACACCAGATCAAAATCAAACTGCTTGGCGGCATGGGCAAAGCTGGCAAAGACGTTGTTCCCATCGCCTGACCAGACGACCTTTTTGCCCTTGATCGGGCCGTTGTGTTCTTCAAACGTCATGATGTCGGCCATGATCTGGCAAGGATGCGTGCGGTTGGTCAGCCCGTTAATGACCGGCACACTGGCGTATTCCGCCATATCAAGCAGGGTTTGTTCCTCGAACGTGCGGATCATGATCAGATCGACATAGCGCGACAGCACACGCGCGGTATCGGCAATGGTTTCGCCGTGACCAAGCTGCATATCAGCCCCTGACAGCACCATGGTTTGCCCACCCATCTGGCGCACACCCACATCAAAGGACACCCGCGTGCGCGTCGATGGTTTTTCAAAAATCAGCGCCACCATATGACCGGCCAGTGGCTGTTCGGCGTCAGGCGTGCCTTTGGGCAGACCGGCACGGGCATTTTTCATTGCGCGCGCATCGGCAATGATAGCGTGCAAGTCATCTGTCGGCGTCGAATGAATATCGAGAAAATGTGTCATTTACTTCGCTTTTCTTGGGCCGAAAAATTTGGCCGGGAACTTTTCATTTTAGGGCATGACCTGAACCGGCCTGCCGTCGCGGGCGGGGAAAGGGGACGTTACGCATTGTCCCCACGAAGCTGACGTGCCGCAGTGCCCAACCGGGCAATTGCCGTGTCGATCTCATCTTCGGAAATCGTGAGCGGGGGCAAAAGCCGGATCACATTGTCGGCTGCAGGCACAGTCAGCACCAGCGCCTGATACCCGGCTTGCACGACATCGGTGTTTGCCACCTTGCATTTCAGCCCAAGCATCAGACCACTGCCGCGCACCTTTTCAAAGATATCGGGAAAAGCCGCGACCAGACCTTCCAGTTTTTGCCGCAGATGCCCCGCCTTGCGGTTCACATCGGCCAGAAATGCGTCATCTGCGATGATCTCCATTACTTTGGCGCCGACGGCGCAGGCCAGCGGATTGCCCCCATAGGTGGACCCATGCGTGCCCGCTGTCATGCCTGATGCGGCGTTTTGGGTCGCCAGCACAGCGCCCAGCGGGAACCCGCCGCCGATGCCCTTGGCCACCATCATGATATCGGGCGTAATCCCGGCCCATTCATGCGCAAAAAGCTTGCCCGTGCGCCCCATGCCGCACTGCACCTCGTCAAGGATCAGCAACACACCATGCTGGTCGCACAGCGCACGCAGGCCCTTCAGGCACTGATCCGGCACCGGGCGAATGCCGCCTTCGCCCTGCACCGGTTCGATCAGCACCGCCGCCGTCTGGTCCGTCACCGCAGCGTTCAGCGCATCATGATCGCCAAATTCAAGATGGGTAAAGCCGGGCAGCAAGGGGCCAAAGCCTTTGGTCATCTTTTCCGAACCCGCCGCCGCAATGCCAGCCGCGGACCGGCCATGGAACGACCCTGAAAAGGTAATGATCTCGGTCCGGTCTTGGCCTTTGTCATACCAGTATTTGCGCACCATCTTGACGGCCAGTTCACAGGCCTCGGTGCCGGAATTGGTGAAAAACACCGTATCTGCAAAGGTATGGGCAACCAGCGCATCGGCCAGTTTTTGCTGGGCAGGAATATGATACAGGTTCGACGTATGCCACAGCGCCTGCGCCTGCGTGGTCAGCGCCGCCACCAGTGCAGGGTGCGCATGGCCCAGCGCATTAACAGCAATACCCGCGCCAAGATCCAGAAACCGCCGCCCATCTGCTTCAGTCAGCCATGACCCGTCGCCGGAAACAAAGGTCATAGGTGCGCGGTTATAGGTCGGCAAAATAGATGGGATCATCACGATCATCCTTGAATACAGACCTGATTGGTGCAGGACCACAGGCCAGGTGTCAACGTTTTTGGGGGCTTATGACTGGCAGGCAAAAGGGCGGCGCGGTCAGCGTCGGCGTCGGTTGGCTTGTGTCACCTGGATCATCATGGCGCGGTCATAGCGGCGTTTCATGGAAGATGAAACAAGCAATTTCAAACCCGAACGCCCAGCCCGCACAGATGCTTTGGCGCAGCAATCGCGCCGGGGGCGCCTAGCCTTTCAGCCGATACCCGCGGTGCATCCACTGCCAGCAAATGCCCAGAACAACCGTGCAAGCCAGCCCGACAACACCCAACCCGACCCAAGGGCTGCTGTCACTGACGCCGATCATGCCATAGCGCACCCCGTCAATGATGTAAAAAAACGGGTTCACATGGCTGAGCGTCTGCAAGAAACCCGGCAAGGCGTCGATGGAATAGAATGTCCCCGACAAGAACGCGAGAGGCGTCACCAGAAAATTTGAAATGGCCGCCAACTGGTCAAATTTATTTGCATAAATACCTGCGATCAGACCAAGCCCACCCATCAGGACCGACCCCAGAAAGACAAATGTCATCACCCAGACCGGGTTGCGCATTCCGACATCCAGAAACAGCGCGGCCCCCGCAGCAATGACCACTGCAACCAAAAACCCCCGCGCAATCGCCCCGCTGATATAGCCGACAACCAATTCGGCCCCCGACAGGGGTGGCATCAGCGTATCGACGATATTGCCCTGCACCTTGGCCGATGCAAGACTGGATGACGTATTGGCAAAGGCGTTCTGGATCACGGTCATCGTCAAAATACCGGGGGCGAGGAAAGTCATGAAAGGCACGCCCATCACGTCACCACGCTGCGGGCCGATGGCGATGGTAAAGATCATCAGGAACAAGCCTGCGTTGATCAGGGGCGCCATGACCGTCTGTGCCCAGACGTTCATGAACCGCTGAATTTCGCGTTTCGCAAGCGTCCAGGTCCCCAGCCAATTGACAAGCCCAAACCGGCGCACACCCATCATTGTTTGATCCGTCATCTCATCCCTCGTTTTTAATGCACGCCTTGGTGCTTCACTTCCGTGATCGTGGTGCTTAGAATAGAAGGCTGATAGATGACACGCGGGCAGATGTGTAGTGCTTTGCCGCTTTCCCGAACCAAAGGAATAAATATGTCCTGGACAGACGAGCGCGTCGAGACGCTCAAAAAGATGTGGGGCGAAGGCCAGTCGGCCAGCCAGATCGCAAAGGAATTGGGCGGCGTGACCCGGAACGCCGTGATCGGCAAGGTGCACCGGCTGGGCCTGTCGAACCGTGCCGGCACGACCGCCAGCGCAGCCCCGGCCCCGAAAACAGCCGCCAAGGAAAAACCGGTCGCCGCCGCCAAGCCCGCACCAAAGCCCGCGACCAAGGTAAAACCGGCACAGGTGCCCGCTGTCGTCGAAAAAGAAGAACTGGACGAAAACGGTATACCAATTTCTGCCGCGCGGCGGGCGATCATTCCGGCGGGCCAGCCTTTGCCACCACAGCCATCAGCCAATGAAATCAGCCCAGAGGCTTTGGCCAAGGTCAATGAAATCGAAAAAAAGGCCAAGCGGCTGACGCTGATGGAACTGACCGAAAAAACTTGCAAATGGCCCGTAGGCGATCCGGCGACGGAAGATTTCTGGTTCTGCGGGTTGGGTGTGCAACAGGGCAAACCTTATTGCGAGGCGCATGTCGGGGTGGCGTTCCAGCCGATGTCGTCGCGGCGGGACCGCCGCCGCTGATGCAACGCGTGCGGCGGGGCAAGCCCCGCCCGACATGCACACCGATGCGTGTCACGCGGCGCGCGCCCCGCTGATCGCCCCATTCCCAACATCCGCAACCCACGCTAGAGGCGGCCAATGACACAGAACCCGCCATCACTCCGCCCCGATCTGGCGAATGCGCGCATCCCGCAAGACGCCCGCACGCAAGTCACCGACGCCCGCCGCGCAGGCCAGCCGACCATCGGCATGGTCAGCTTGGGCTGCCCCAAGGCGCTGGTGGACAGCGAACGCATCCTGACGCGGCTGCGCGCCGAGGGCTATGCCATTTCCCCCGATTACGCCGGCGCTGATGCCGTGATCGTCAACACCTGCGGGTTTCTGGACAGCGCCAAGGCCGAAAGCCTTGATGCCATCGGCGAGGCATTGGCCGAAAACGGTCGCGTCATCGTCACCGGCTGTCTGGGGGCCGAACCCGACTATATCCGCGAACACCACCCGCAAATTCTGGCTGTGACCGGCCCGCATCAATACGAACAAGTGCTGGATGCCGTGCATGGCGCGGTGCCGCCCAACCCCGACCCGTTTGTCGATCTTCTGCCCGCCACTGGCGTCAGCCTGACACCACGGCATTACAGCTATCTGAAGATTTCCGAAGGCTGCAATCACAAGTGCAAATTCTGCATCATCCCCGATATGCGCGGGCGTCTGGTCAGCCGCCCGGCCCATGCGGTGCTGCGAGAGGCGGAAAAACTGGTAGAGGCGGGTGTGAAAGAGCTTCTTGTGATTTCGCAAGATACCTCAGCCTATGGGCTGGACCGTAAATATGACGTAAACCCGTGGAAAGATGGCGCTGTGCGCAGCCATATCACCGATCTGACCCGCGAATTGGGGCGTTTGGGCGCTTGGGTGCGGCTGCATTACGTCTATCCCTATCCGCATGTGCGCGACCTGATCCCGCTGATGGCGGATCCCGTCACTGGCGTGCTGCCTTATCTGGACATTCCGTTCCAGCATTCCCACCCTGATGTGCTGCGTCGCATGGCGCGGCCTGCTGCGGGGGCGAAAACGCTGGATGAAATCGCCGCGTGGCGCGCCATTTGCCCCGATATCACCCTGCGCAGCACCTTTATCGTCGGCTACCCCGGCGAGACAGAGGCAGAGTTCCAGCATCTGCTGGATTGGCTTGATGCCGCGCAACTGGATCGTGTGGGGTGTTTTCAATACGAAAACGTGGCTGGCGCGCGGTCAAACGCCCTGCCCGACCATGTGCCGGACGATGTGAAACAAGACCGCTGGGACCGGTTCATGGCCAAGGCTCAAGCCATTTCTGCCGCCAAGCTGGAGGCAAAAGTCGGCAAGCGGCTGGAGGTCATCGTGGACGACATCGACGAAGACGGCATCGCGACCTGCCGCACATGGGCCGACGCCCCCGAGATCGACGGAAACCTGTTTATTGATGAAGGGACAGAGGCGCTGGCCGTGGGGGATATCGTGCAGGTTGTGGTAGAGGAAGCGGGGGAATATGACCTGTGGGGCACCGTTTCTGACAGATCTTGATACGATCAAATCCCGACACGCGCTCATCTATTGAAATGCAGTCAGTCCGGCACCGCCGGTGCCCAAAGGGCGAACTGGCATGCCGACAGGACAGATCGCGACTTGAAAACCCTGCCCTCAGGTCACCTGCACGCGGCGCAGTTGGGCAAATTCCTTGCGGTTTTCGCAATAATCCGGCGCCTGCGGCAGGGCCAGCATGGTTGCCAGCAGACGGTCGCATTGACCAACCTGCGCGCAACCACGGCAGGCCGTCACCATATCGGCAAAGTCATCCGTATCAATCTGGCCTTCGTCCAGCGCGGTCGAAAGATCAACCCCGTTGGCTTTGGACATTTTCAAGACGCGCATGAAATGGGCGCGCATATCACCAAGGGTCTGCATAACGATCCTCCAATCTGTTGGGAATCGTCTAGCAAAGGGGCAAAATCCGGTCTTTGCGCTGGATCAAATTGACAACTGCGGCCAGGGCGGTCAGGCGATCCGGCTGACCTTGGGGAAGGATTGACCAAAGCCGCTGCCTGACTACATTTAAAGCCAGGAGACAAAAATGACCTATCCAACGCATGTCTTATCTGAACGGATTGCCGATGGTGCCATGCATGCGGTTGGTGTGATTGGCGCAGTCAGCGGGGCCATCGTGCTGATGATCTGGGCGGCAGATTTGGGCAGCACTGGGCAGATGGTTGCGGTTTCGGTCTATGGGGCGACGCTGATTGCGACCTTTGTGGCCTCTGCCATGTATCATATGACCCCTTGGCATGGTATCCGGCCGGTCTTGCGCCGTTTTGATCATGCAGCCATCTATCTGAAGATTGCTGGCACCTATACACCGCTTGTGGTGATGATCGGCAATGGATTTGCCTATGTCATTCTTGGGATCGTCTGGGCACTGGCAGTGATTGGCATGGTGCTCAAACTGTTTTTCTGGCGTGCGCCCGGGCGCTTTGGGCCAACGCTTTATCTGGTCATGGGATGGTTGAGCGTTGCGCTGATCTGGTCGTTGTGGCCGCTGGTTCCGGGCATCGCGATGGCGCTGATCGCTGTGGGTGGGCTGCTTTATACAGGCGGGGTGCCGTTTTATGCGTCCGAAAGGCTGCGGTTTTCGACGGCAATCTGGCATGGGTTTGTGGTAGCGGCTTCGGGCTGTTTTTTCGCCGCGATCACTTTGGCCATTGTTAGCGCGGTATAATCGCCCCGCGATCCGCGTGGTAACCGGTGCAAACGCCAAACCACAGGCCTGTCATAACCCCGCCGCCACACGCTGAACCGTGCGCAGCCTGTCGGCATTGGCCGGATGTGTTCCCAGAAACCGGTCGCCCGGATCGGGGATGCGAAAAAAGAACGCAGCCCCTTGCAACGGATCATAGCCCGCGGCGGCTGTGATCTGCGTGCCCAACGCGTCGGCCTCAAGCTCAAATTCCTTGGAATAGCTGCGCGCAGCGACATTCGCCCCCATCTGCTGGGCAGACTGGATGACGGCAGCATCACTGATACCCATTGCCCCGGCCAGTTCCCCGAAAACCAACGCGCCAACGGTCGCATTGCGTTGCGTGCGTCCGATATGACCCCGGATATGGTGGGCCGCTTCATGCGCCAGAACGAATGCCAATTCGTCGCGGTTGCGGGTTTCAGCGATCAACGCCGGGGTAAAGCCGATAACCGGACGCCCTTGCCGGTCCAGCGTCTGATAGGCGTTTGCGCCCAATTCCGGGCGCGTATCCACGACGATCTGGAAGTCGCAGTTCTGATCAACCGCGCGCTGGCGGCAAAATCTCTCGGCGACGGGTGCGACCGTGGCGACAACCTGCACAAAGTTGTCCATCGCCCTGCCCGTGGAAACCTGCGGTTCGGGTGCAAACTGCGCAGGCGGTGGGGGCGCAGTTTCCTCAGGCACGGTACAAGCGGCGGCAAGCAGGCACAGGGCAAGCACGATGAAACGCATTGAAACCTCCGGTTTTCAGGCTTGGAAAGATGATCCAATGCCATCCCCCTTGCAACCCTGACATGGCCCGTTAGGTTACAAAATATGTTTACCATCGAACACGATTATGACGCCACAGTCATCACCTTGGTGGATGAAGGCCCCGCGCCCTTGCAAGAGGATGTGGTCATCAATGCCTTTGACGATTGCATTACCGTCGTGCAAGTCGATCCGCGCAGCGATCAGACGGTGCAGATCACCCTGTCGCTGACGCAATTGCGCGATCTTCAGGCCGCGCTTGACCTGCCCGAAGGCATTTACCGTTTGCGCAAGCCCTAGGTGACAGCGATCACCTTGTCGCGGCTGGTGTGCCCGCGCATGACCGTCAGGCGGGATTTTGGCACGCCCAGCGCCTTGGACAGCAGCACAAGAACCGCGGCGTTCGCCTTGCCATCTTCGGGCACCACAGTGACATTGACCCGAATCTGCCCGTCGCGCAGCAAAACGTCGGCCCGCGCGGCCTTGGGGGTGACGCGCACGGCAAACTGGCTGCCCGGCACGGCAAGATGTTTCAAATCAACCATAGGTCGGATTTGCCCGTTGCGCAGGGCGGCGTCAACGGTTCTTGCATCAGGGGGCTGGTGCGACAAAGATGCGTCAAACACAGGCAAGAGGGGACAGATATGCCAACAGGGTTTTTCTGGGACGAACGGTGTTTCTGGCATGGCGGCGGGAATTATGCCGGCATGTTGCCCGTGGGCGGGTTGGTGCAGCCGCTGGACGGTGGGCTGCCCGAAAGCCCCGAAACCAAGCGGCGGCTGAAAAACCTGATCGAAGTCACCCGCCTGACCCGCGATCTGGACTTGCGCGGTGCCGATTCGGCCAGCCGTGCCGATCTGCTGCGGGTGCATCCGGTGCATTATCTGGATGAATTCAAGGCTCTGTCAGATGCAGGCGGCGGCGAACTGGGCCGGCGGACGCCCTTTGGCCCCGGCGGATACGAACTGGCGGCGCTATCGGCAGGCCTGGCCAAAACCGCGCTGGCGGCGGTGCTGCGCGGTGATCTGGACAATGCTTATGCGCTGTCGCGCCCGCCCGGGCACCACTGCCTGCCGGATTTCCCCAACGGGTTTTGCCTTCTTAACAACATCGGCATCGCAATCGAGGCGGCGCGCGCCGCAGGTCTGGCACAGCGTTTTGCGGTGCTGGACTGGGATGTGCATCATGGCAACGGGACCGAGGCAGTGTTCTACGACCGCGCCGATGTGCTGACCGTGTCGATCCACCAAGACCGGAACTATCCCATGGACACTGGCGCCTTTGCCGACCGTGGCACGGGTGCTGGTGTAGGGTGCAACCTGAACATTCCCCTGCCCCCCGGCACCGGCCACAAGGGGTATCTGGCGGCGATGGGCAGGATCGCCCTGCCCGCGATCCGCGCCTTTGCGCCTGACGTGCTGATCATCGCCTGCGGGTATGACGCGGCGGCGAATGATCCGCTGGGCCGGATGCTGGCCACCGCCGATACATTCGCACAGATGACACGGCAGGTGATGGACCTGGCCCGCGATATCTGCGGCGGCAAACTGCTGATGGTGCATGAAGGCGGCTATTCGGAAACCTATGTGCCGTTCTGCGGCCATGCGGTGCTGCAACAGATGTCCGGCAGCGCGATCACTGCGCCCGACCCCTTTGCCGAGGTATTTCCCCTGCGCCAGCCCGATGCGGGGTTTGATGCCTATCTGGACGGTGTGATCAGCGATATGGTGGCAGCACTGTGACGTAAGGTGGGTTTTAACCCACCCGACATGTTGTCAGCGCATGATCGCCCCCTTATCTGCTGATCAGACCCGCCAAAGGATCACCCATGCCCGTCCCCAACCCTGCTGCCCTTGATTTCCTGCTGACCCGCCGGTCACGCCCCGCGAAGACGCTGACCGCCCCGGTGCCGGACCGCACAGCACTGGAAACGCTGCTGACCGCAGCCGCCCGCACGCCCGATCATGGCAAGCTGGAACCATGGCGGTTTATCGTGCTGGAACGGCCCGCGCTGGCCCGGCTGGCCGCGATGATCCCCGCGCGCGGCGCGGCGCTGGGGCTTGATCCTGAAAAGATTACCAAGGCTGTCATACAATACGCCGATGCCGAACTGGCCATCGTGGTGGTCAGCACCCCCAAAGCATCCGACAAGATCCCGCAGATTGAACAGATCTATTCCGCCGGCGCCGTCTGCCTGGCGCTGCTGAACGCAGCCCTTGCCGCCGGTTGGGGTGCGAACTGGCTGTCGGGCTGGGCCAGCCATGACCGCGCATTCATCCGCGACGGGCTGGGGTTGGCCGATCATGAAAACATCGCCGGGCTGATCCATATCGGCACCGAAACCAGTGCGCCGCCCGAACGACCCCGCCCCGATCTGGCCCGCATCACCACATGGGCCAGCGCATGATACTGACTGATTTTGCCAAGGCCGTTGCACAACTGTCCGACAGCCGGTTCCAATCCGTGTTGTGGCGCGGGATCGGGCTGACTGTCGCGCTGCTGGTGGGAATTTATGCCGGGCTGCTATGGTTGATCGACGCGCTGACCACCGATCCCATCACCCTGCCCTTCGTGGGCGAGGTGACGTGGCTGGGCGACCTTCTGGGCTGGGGGTCACTGGGGCTTGTTATCTTGTTGTCGGTGTTCCTGATGGTGCCTGTGGCATCCGCCATCACATCCCTGTTTCTGGATGAGGTCGCAGAGGCTGTTGAAGACGAACATTTTCCCATGCTGCCGCCCGTGCCACCCATCGGGTTCTGGGAAGGGCTGCGCGACACAGTGAATTTTCTGGGCGTGTTGATCAGCGCAAACCTGCTGGCGATCATTCTTTACATGTTGCTGCCCTTTGCCGCCATGTTCATCTTTTACGCGCTGAACGGATATTTGCTGGGGCGGGAATATTTCCAGCTTGCCGCGATGCGCCGTGAAGGGCGCGAAGCCGCCAGGGCCCTGTTCAAACAACATAGCATGACAGTCTGGGCTGCCGGTTGTCTGATGGCGGTGCCGCTGTCATTTCCGATTGTCAATCTGGTGATTCCGATCCTTGGCGCGGCAACCTTTACCCATCTATATCATAGGCTTAGTCAGCGCTGACCGCAGGCGTTGCCATCCGGTTAAACCAATCCAGATCGCGCACAGTGATCGCACCCGACAAGATCGTGCCGGCCAAAATTGCCCAGATTGGCACAGCCCAAAGCGTTGTAATCTTGGCCTTGCGCCCGATCTGCGCATCTGCGGGGGCGGATGCATGTGTGCCCGGCACGATCTCGCCCGCGTCACCCTGGCTGACCATGCGCAGCGGCAGAACGATAAAAAACACCATGGACCAAACCACGGCAAACAAGACAAAGGCTGATGTCGGCCCCATATGCTATCCTTTCCAGATTATCCTTGCACAGATACGCCGATTTCAGCGGCGAACAAGGGTCAGACCTGTTCCAGTTCGATCAGACACCCGTTGAAATCCTTGGGGTGCAAGAACAGCACCGGCTTGCCATGGGCACCAATCTTCGGTTCACCCCCACCCAGCACGCGCGCCCCTTCGGCCAGCAGATGATCGCGCGCGGCCAGAATATCATCCACCTCGTAACAGATATGGTGAATGCCGCCTGATGGGTTCTTGTCCAGAAACCCCTTAATCGGGGATGCATCGCCCAAAGGATAAAGCAGCTCGATCTTGGTATTGGGCAGGGTGATAAACACCACCGTCACACCGTGATCAGGTTCATCCTGCGGGGCACCCACATCGGCCCCCAACATGGTGCGATATTGCGCGCTTGCGGCCGCCAGATCGGGGACAGCGATAGCGACATGGTTCAAACGGCCGATCATGCGATACTCCTTTTTTGCGGGAAATATGGCCTGCGCGGCGCGGCGGCGCAATGCGTATTGGGTATGTTAAGAGGCTGTTCACTTTGTTCTGTGCTGAATGGGGCCGGTCACGCAGAAAGGGACGAATCGTCATGGATGTCTTGAATGAATTGCTGCAAACCCGCGCGCCCACGGCGCAACGCCCACTGATGGGGCTGACTGTGCTTTTGGTCGAAGACAGCCGTTTTGCATCCGAAGCATTGCGCTTGTTGTGTCAGCGGTCTGGCGCGCGGATCAGGCGGGCCGACAGTCTGGAACATGCCAAACGGCATCTGGCGGTCTATCGGCCGTCTGTCTTGATGGTTGATGTCGGCCTGCCGGACGGATCAGGGCTGGCGCTGATCGCGGCGGTCGCGCGCGCCACCCCGCGGATTGACGTCATCCTTGGCATCAGCGGTGACACCCTCGCCCAAGAATCGGTCATAGCCGCCGGTGCGGATGGATTTCTGGAAAAGCCGATTGCCAGCCTGGCAAGGTTTCAGGCGGCAATTCTTGACCATTTGCCCGACGACCAGCGTCCGCCGGGCCCCAGATTGGTAAGCGACGAAACGGTCAACCCTGATCTGGTCGCCTATCACGACGATCTGATCCATATCGCCAAAGTGCTTGCCAAAAATGCAGCTGGCGACATCGCCTATATCACCCAATTTCTGGATGGCGTTGCGCGGTCCGCGCGGGATGATGAATTAGCCCACGCCGTGCATGATCTGGCCCGACACCGCAAGACCGGGGCCAACCTGTCATCCTGTATCGCGAGGCTATTGCAAATCGTGCAAAACCGCATCGCGGCAAGCGCACCGATCTGATGCGTCAGCTTTCCGGCGGCAGGACACGCAAGCGCAATTCGCGCAACTGTTCGTTCATCGGTTCTGATGGGGCGCCCATCATCAAATCCTCGGCGCGCTGGTTCATCGGAAACATGATGACCTCGCGGATGTTGGATGCATTGGCCAGCAACATCACGATCCGGTCGATCCCCGCAGCACAACCACCGTGGGGTGGGGCGCCGTATTGGAACGCGTTGACCATACCACCGAACCGCTTGCGCACTTCATCCTCGCCGTAACCAGCGATTTCAAAGGCCTTGAACATGATTTCAGGCTTGTGGTTCCGGATCGCGCCTGACACCAGCTCATAGCCGTTGCAAGCCAGATCATACTGATAGCCCAGCACATCCAGCGGGTCACCGTTCAGCGCATCCATGCCACCCTGCGGCATCGAAAACGGGTTGTGTTCAAAATCGACCTTGCCGGTTTCATCGTCTTTTTCATAGATCGGGAAATCCACGATCCAGGCAAAGGCAAACCGGTTCGTATCGGTCAGGCCCAATTCATCGCCGATCACAGTGCGGGCCTTGCCCGCAACAGTTTCAAAGGCATCCGGCCTACCGCCCAGGAAAAACGCAGCATCACCAAGGCCTAGGCCAAGCTGCTGGCGGATCGCCTCAGTCCGTTCGGGGCCGATATTCTTGGCCAGGGGGCCTGCGGCTTCAAGCCCTTCGCCCTGATCGCGCCAGAAAATATAGCCCATGCCCGGCAAACCCTCTTTCTGGGCAAAGGCATTCATGCGGTCGCAGAACTTGCGCGACCCGCCACCGGGGGCCGGGATGGCACGAATTTCGGTGCCATCCTGTTCCAGCAGTTTGGCAAAGATCGCAAAGCCTGAATCGCGGAAATGGTCGCTGACCACCTGCATCTTGATCGGGTTGCGCAGGTCGGGTTTGTCGGTGCCATACCACAGGGCAGCATCCCGATAGCTGATCTGTTCCCAGGTTTGGTCCACCGTGCGGCCACCGCCGAATTCCTCGAATATGCCGCCGATCACGGGCTGGATCGTGTCAAACACATCCTGCTGGGTGACAAACGACATTTCCAGATCAAGCTGGTAAAAATCCGTGGGCGACCGGTCGGCGCGCGGGTCTTCGTCGCGGAAACAGGGGGCGATCTGGAAATATTTATCATACCCGCTGACCATGATCAGCTGTTTGAACTGCTGCGGGGCCTGCGGCAAGGCATAAAACTTGCCCGGATGCAGCCGCGACGGGACCAGAAAATCGCGCGCGCCTTCGGGGCTGGATGCGGTGATGATCGGCGTCTGGTATTCGCGGAACCCTTTGTCCCACATCCGCCGGCGCATGGATGCCACAACATCCGAACGCAGTTTCATATTATCCTGCATCGCCTCGCGGCGCAGATCAAGATAGCGGTATTTCAGGCGGGTTTCTTCGGGGTATTCCTGATCACCGAACACCATCAGGGGCAGTTCCTTTGCCGCACCCAGCACCTCGATATCGCGGATAAAGACCTCGACCTCGCCGGTGGGCAGCTTGGGGTTGACCAGTTCCGGGTCGCGCGCCTTGACCTCGCCATCAATGCGGATGCACCATTCCGACCGCACCTTTTCAACATCGGCAAAGGCAGCGGAATCAGGGTCGCACAAGACCTGCGTGATGCCATAGTGATCGCGCAGGTCGATGAACAAGATCCCGCCATGGTCACGAACCCGATTGACCCAGCCCGACAGGCGGACGGTCTGGCCGACATCGGCGGCGGTCAGTGCGGCACAGGTATGGCTGCGATAGGCGTGCATGGGTTATTCCTTAAACTGGTCAGGCTTCGGCCCGATACACCCCTTTGCACCGGCGGTGTCAACCTTATGCGGCAGCTACCCCGCAATATCGCGGCGCGCGCGCATCAAATTTTGCTAAATTTGATGCCATCAGCCCGCGACAAGTTCAAACCGGCAGGCAGGGGCGCCCATCGCGCAACAGCGCGTTTCCACACAGCGCAAACGGCGGTCCACCAATGCGGTGAACAGGGTTTCAAACACAGCACGGTGCCAATGGCACAGCGGCACATCGCTGTGTTCCCCCCGCACAATAGGGTTGTCGGCAATGTCGAAGACCAGCGGCGCGCGCACCGAAAACACCCCCGATCCTGCAAAAGTCCAGGCATGGCGGGCAATCGCGCGGGTCAAAACCGGCCCCGCCACGCGCGCAGGCAAGGCGCGCAAGACCCGTTGGACCAACAGCGGTATCCGGTACGTCATGATATATTCTGCCGTGCGTTCGCCTGCCGCCCATGCCAGCGCAGGCGCGAGTTCGGGGTCGATCGCGCGCAGCGCCTGATGCATCCGCGCGGCAGGCGCCTCGGCCATAAGCCCGGTATCATCGGGCGGTGCAAACAGCCCCGCCTCGGCCATCACGCGGTCGCGGAATGCCATCCCACCGGCCTGTTCCAGCAGCGGCAACAGTTGCAAGACAGCGTTCGGCCCGATCAGGCCGGTTGTTGCGCGCATTGGGTCAGACCTCTTCCATCTGGTCGGTGCCACCGCCGCAGGCTTTTACCTGCGCGCCATTGGGCATTTTGAAATCGGCGGTGCGCTGACGGCTGCGTTCCTTGCCTTGCGCGCGCAGGGCTTCGCGGCGTTCGGCGGCGCGCGCGGCCTTGTCGGCGCTGGCGTCCCAATCGTCCATCTGCGCCTCGGCGATGGTGCGGGTGGTGTCAAACTGGAAGTCCAGCTTGTTTTTCGATTGCGGTCCGGTATAGCCGACCTTGCCCAAATCATAGAACGTGCGCGCGAAACCGGCCTTCATAAAGGCCTTGAGGCATCCCAACAGATACCGCCGCCGAAATCCGGTGCCGCGCCATGGATAGTGGAACAGCGCCTTTTTCATGTAAAACCGGCGATAGTTGTTCATCACCCCGTCCAGCAATTCGCCCCGCGTCATGGCGGCGGGTTTCATGATCGGGGTTACAAAGTTGTAGCGGCTGAAGTCGAACACCTCGACCTGATCCTTGAGTTCCTGAAACAAGGGCGTGAAAGGCCACGGCGTATACATCGCCCAGTTCGCCAGATCGGGCTGCCAATCCCAGGCCATTTTATAGGTTTCGTTCAGGGTTTCAGGGGTTTCGTTGTCCAGCCCCACGATAAACTGCGCCTCGACCAGAATGTCGGCTTCGCGTAGCAGGCGGATGGCTGTCTTGTTTTCCTCGACCTTTGTTTCCTTGTTGAAGATATCCAGCTTCATCTGCGCTGCGGCCTCGGTGCCAAGGCTGACGTGGACCAGCCCGGCTTTGCGGTAGAATTTCAGCAATTCGCGGTCGCGGTAAATATCCGTCACACGGGTGTTGATGCCCCATTTGACCCGGCGCGGCAGGTCGCGCGCGATCAGTTCCTCGCAGAACTGGATGAATTTCTTGCGGTTGATGGTGGGTTCCTCATCCGCAAGAATGAAAAACCCGACCCCCTGTTCGTTCACCAGCTTTTCGATTTCATCGACGACCTTTTTAGGGTCGCGCACGCGGTAATCGCGCCAGAATTTCCACTGGCTACAGAATGAACAGGTAAAGGGGCAGCCGCGCGCCATATTCGGGATCGCCACGCGCGTGTTCAGCGGAATATAGATGTATTTTTCCCACTCAAGGATTGTCCAGTCAGGGTCGATCCCGTCCAGATCCTTGACCGTGCTGGCGGCCTGTGTCGCGACGATCTGGTCGCCGTCGATGAACGCCAGCCCCTTGATCTGATGCTTGTCCGCAGGCCAGCGCCCGTCGCGGACCGCGCACATCAGTTCGGTCAGGATCTCTTCGCCCTCGCCGCGCACGATCACATCGACCCATGGGGCCTCGGAAAGAACCTGTTTATACATGAATGTCGCATGGACACCGCCCAACATGCGTAGCGCCTTTGGCGCGCGGTCTTGCGCGATGCGCAACACCTCCTCTGCGCGGTAGATCGACGGGGTGATCGCTGTGACCCCCACCACATCGGGGGCAAGTGCGGCAATCTGGTCAGCCAGATCGGCATCGTCTATATTGTCGGTCATCGCGTCAATGAAATGGATATCGTCAAACCCGACACGCCGCAGCGACCCTGTCAGATAGGCCACCCACGCAGGGGGCCACGTGCCGGCGATTTCGGCGCCGCCGGAACGGTAATTGGGGTGAATAAACAGGATGCGCATGGCCTTGTCTCCATTGTGTAAGATAAATCTGACACAATAGCTGTCCATTTAACTTGACATGGATCAAAGCGCGCCACGCCGATTTGCCGCGCCGAACCCCGCCAGATGTTCTATCCCCCCTTGCACATGGCCGCGCCTTCCCTATAACCCGCGAGAATTTGCAAATCAGAGGGGCCTGCCATGCCAAAGCGTACCGACATCAAGTCGATCATGATTATTGGTGCTGGCCCCATTATTATCGGACAGGCCTGCGAATTCGACTATTCCGGCGCGCAAGCCTGCAAGGCACTGCGCGAAGAAGGGTATCGGGTTATTCTGGTAAACTCGAACCCCGCCACGATCATGACCGACCCGGGGCTGGCCGATGCCACCTATATCGAACCGATCACTCCCGAAGTTGTGGCCAAAATCATCGAAAAGGAACGCCCCGATGCCTTGCTGCCGACCATGGGCGGGCAAACCGGGCTAAACACATCGCTGGCGCTGGCCGATATGGGGGTGCTGGAAAAATTCGGGGTCGAGATGATCGGCGCCAAACGCGAAGCCATCGAAATGGCCGAAGACCGCAAACTGTTCCGCGAGGCGATGGACCGGCTGGGCATTGAAAACCCCAAGGCCACGATCATCACCGCGCCAGAGGTCAACGGCAAGCGCGACATCAAGGCGGGTCTGCAACTGGCCATTGATGCCATCGAATATGTTGGCCTGCCCGCGATCATCCGCCCCGCCTTTACCCTTGGCGGCACCGGCGGCGGCGTGGCCTATAATCGCGAAGAATACGAATTCTATTGCCGGTCAGGGATGGAGGCATCGCCCGTCGGGCAAATCCTGGTCGATGAATCCCTGCTGGGCTGGAAAGAATTCGAAATGGAGGTCGTGCGCGACCGGGCCGACAACGCCATCATTGTCTGTGCCATCGAAAACGTCGACCCGATGGGCGTGCATACCGGCGACAGCATTACCGTGGCCCCGGCGCTGACGCTGACCGACAAGGAATACCAGATCATGCGCACGCACAGCATCAACGTGCTGCGCGAAATCGGCGTGGAAACCGGCGGATCAAACGTGCAATGGGCGGTCAACCCCGAAGACGGGCGCATGGTGGTCATTGAAATGAACCCCCGCGTGTCACGGTCTTCTGCGCTGGCGTCCAAGGCCACGGGTTTTCCGATCGCGAAAATCGCGGCGAAACTGGCCGTGGGCTATACGCTGGACGAGCTGGACAACGATATCACCGGTGTCACGCCCGCGTCGTTCGAACCCACGATTGACTATGTCGTCACGAAAATCCCGCGCTTTGCTTTCGAAAAATTCGCAGGTTCCGAACCGCATCTGACCACCGCAATGAAATCCGTGGGCGAGGCCATGGCGATTGGCCGCACCTTTCACGAATCGATGCAAAAGGCGCTGGCGTCTCTGGAAACCGGGCTGACCGGGTTTGACGAAATCATCATCCCCGGCGCCCCCGATGCAGCCGCCATCACCAAGGCGCTGGCCAAACAGACCCCCGACCGCATACGTGTCATCGCGCAGGCGATGCGCCACGGGCTGTCCGATGATGACATCCACGCCGTCACCAAATTCGACCCGTGGTTCCTGGCCCGCATCCGCGAAATCATCGAAGCCGAGGCCGAAATTCGCAAAAACGGCCTGCCCGTGACCGAAAGCGGGCTGCGCGCGGTCAAGATGTTGGGCTTTACCGATGCCCGCCTTGCCAAACTGACCGGCCGCACCGAAGACAACGTGCGCCGCGCACGCCTGAACCTTGGCGTGAACGCCGTGTTCAAACGGATCGACACATGCGCCGCCGAATTCGAGGCGCAGACGCCCTACATGTATTCCACCTATGAAACCCCGGTAATGGGCGATGTCGAATGCGAGGCGCGCCCGTCGGACCGCAAAAAGGTCGTTATTCTGGGGGGCGGCCCCAACCGGATCGGGCAGGGAATCGAGTTTGATTACTGCTGCTGCCATGCCTGTTTTGCCCTGACCGATCAGGGCTATGAAACCATCATGATAAACTGCAACCCCGAAACCGTATCCACTGATTACGACACATCGGACCGGCTGTATTTCGAACCGCTTACCTTTGAACACGTGATGGAAATTCTGCGTGTCGAACAGGATAACGGCACATTGCACGGCGTGATCGTGCAATTCGGCGGGCAGACCCCGTTGAAACTGGCCAACGCCCTGCAAGAGGCCGGAATCCCCATTCTGGGCACAACACCAGACGCCATCGACCTGGCCGAAGACCGCGAACGGTTTCAGGATCTGGTCAACCGGCTGGGCCTGAAACAGCCGGTGAACGGGATCGCATCGACCGATGAACAGGCCTTTGCCATTGCCGCCGATATCGGCTTTCCGCTGGTGATCCGCCCGTCTTATGTGCTGGGCGGGCGCGCGATGGAAATCGTGCGCGA
>NZ_JACUUJ010000050.1 GCF_014859355.1 Yoonia sp.
ACCGATTGGCAACGCTGTCGCAGCCGTAATCGCGATATGGGGCAAGCGGGGGCCGGGTGCAATCCAACGCGTTTCCAAAGTCTGCGTTTTTTGGTCCGGTCGTTTGGTCGCTTTCTTGGGGTGCAATATCATGTCAGCGTCCATTCCCCCGCTTTCCACCGCTTCAAATCTGCGGCATATGTCCCCTGACACCACCAACCAAGGACCAGACCCATGCACGATATCCGCACCATCCGTGACACCCCCGCAGCGTTCGACGCGGCCCTGTCGCGCCGTGGGATCGCCCCTGTGTCCGCTGAAATCCTTGCTATCGACGAATCCCGCCGCGCCGCGATCCTGGCCGCCGAAACAGCACAGGCCGAGGCGAACAAGGCCGCCAAGGATGTGGGCGCCGCAAAGGCCGCGGGCAATGACGCGGAATTTGAACGCCTGCGCGCATTGGTCGCTGACAAAAAGGCGCAGATCGCCACGCTGACCGAACAGGCCAAGGCCGAGGATGCCCGCCTGCAAGACCTGCTGATCGCCCTGCCCAACCTGCCCGACCCGTCCATCCCCGACGGCAAGGACGAGGCCGACAACGTCGAAATCCGCCGCTACGGCACACCGCGCACCATGGATTTCGCCCCGCTTGAACATTACGACATCCCCGCAATCCGTCCGGGAATGGATTTTGAAACCGCCGCCAAACTGTCGGGCAGCCGCTTTGTGCTGCTGTCGGGGGCCGTCGCCCGCCTGCACCGCGCGCTGGCGCAGTTCATGCTGGACACCCATGTCGAAGACCACGGGTTGCTGGAAACCATCACCCCCGTCATGGTCCGCGAGGAAATGATGTATGGCACAGGCCAACTGCCCAAATTCGGCGAAGACAGTTACCAAACCACAAACGGCTGGTGGCTGATCCCCACCGCCGAGGTGACGCTGACCAATATCGTCAACGGGCTGACGCTGGATGAAACCGACCTGCCCCGCCGCTATGTCGCCCACACCCAGTGTTTCCGGTCCGAGGCGGGCAGCGCGGGGCGTGATACATCGGGCATGTTACGCCAGCACCAGTTCGAAAAGGTCGAGATGGTCAGCATCACCGCCCCCGAAGACAGCGCCGCCGAACACACCGCCATGACCCGCAGGGCCGAGGTGATTTTGGAAAAACTGGACCTGCCTTACCGCACCGTTGTGCTGTGCGCGGGCGATATGGGCGCCGGTGCCACCAAGACCCACGATATCGAGGTCTGGTTGCCCGGCCAGAACACCTATCGCGAGATCAGCTCGGTGTCGGTCTGTGGCGACTATCAGGCGCGACGGATGAACGCGCGGTTCAAACCAACGGACGGTGGCAAGCCGCAGTTCGTGCATACGCTGAACGGGTCCGGCCTTGCCGTGGGGCGCACGCTGATCGCGGTGGTGGAAAACGGCCAGCAGGCGGATGGGTCTGTCGATCTGCCCGCGGTGCTGCACCCCTATCTGCGCGGCAAGACGCGGATCACCGCATCCGGTGATCTGGCATGAACCGTGCGCTCGCCGCGCTGACGCTGCTGGTCACCGCCACCTTTGTGCTGTCACCCGCGCTGACCGCGCCGTTCAGCGGGTTTCGGGCAGATCAGTTGCCGTTCCCGCAGATCAACCCGCCGGTGCAGCCTGCGGGCTATGCCTTTGCGATCTGGGGGCTGATATATGCCTGGCTGGTGGTGTCGGCGGTGTTCGGCCTTTTGAAGCGCGCTGACAGTGCGGCGTGGAATAGCGTGCGCCTGCCGCTGATCATCAGCCTTGGGGCGGGCACGCCATGGCTTGCCGTGGCCAACAACAGCGCCGTCTGGGCGACGGTTTTGATCTTTGTCATGGCGGTCAGTGCCATCATGGCGCTGCTGCGCGCGCCCCGCGCCGACAGGTGGTGGCTGCGCGCGCCGGTGGGGATTTATGCAGGCTGGCTGACGGCGGCATCTTTCGTCGCGCTGGCCAGCACCGCCGCCGGTTACGGGCTGGTCATGGGGCCGCTGGGCTGGGCCTATGCGGGGATCATCGGCGCGCTGCTTGTGGCCGCCATCGTCCAACGCCAGACCGGCGCACCGGGTTACGGGCTGACGGTGATCTGGGCGCTGGTCGGTATTATCGTCGCCAATGGAACCGCCGAAATGGGCGTCAGCGCGCTGGCCGCCCTTGGCATCGGGGCGATGCTGGTGCTGACATTACGCCCTAGCGGTCGCCCGACCCCTTTTTAAGGTGCTTTGACAAGCGCGAGGGCTGCGATGACTTGCGATCCTTGTAAGGGTTCTTGTCGCCCTGATCGCGCAAATACAGCCGGATCGGCGTGCCGGGCATGTCGAAATCTTCGCGCAAGCCATTGACCAGATAGCGTTTATAGCTTTCGGGGACCAGATCGGGGTGCGATGTCATCACCACGAACGCGGGGGGCCGCGTTTTGACTTGCGTGGCATAGCGCATCTTGATCCGCTTGCCGCCGGGTGCGGGTGGCGGGTGCTGTTCCAGCATCCCCGTCAGCCAGCGGTTCAACTGCGCGGTCGTCGCGCGCCGGTTCCATACATCATGCGCGCGCATGATCGCCTGTTGCAGCCGGTCCAACCCCTTGCCTGTCTTGGCCGAAACAGTGACCAGCGGCGCGCCGCGCAACTGCGGCAGCAGGCGTTCGAAGGATTGTTTCAATTCGCGCAGCTTGTCCTGCTTGTCGTCCTCGGTATCCCATTTGTTCACCGCGACAACCACGGCGCGGCCTTCACGCTCTGCCAGATCGGCGATGCGCAAATCCTGTTGTTCAAAGGGAATTTCAACGTCTAGCAAGACCACGACGACCTCGGCAAACTTGACTGCGCGCAGCCCGTCGGACACGGACAGCTTTTCCAGCTTTTCCTGAATCTTGGCCTTTTTGCGCATCCCTGCGGTATCAAAAATCCGCATGGGAACGCCCACACCATCCGGCCCCGCCCAATCGGTCTGCACCGAAATCGCATCGCGCGTGATCCCGGCCTCGGGTCCGGTCAGCAGGCGTTCTTCGCCGATGATCTTATTGATCAGGGTTGATTTTCCCGCATTCGGGCGGCCGACAACGGCGATCTGCAAGGGCTTGGCACGGGTCGGCACGCGCGGTGCGTCTTCGTCATCCTCGCCCACGTCCACGTCAATTTCGGGCGCATCCAATGCGGCGCGTTCTTCATGTTCCTTGGCGATGGGGCGCAGCGCATCCAGCAATTCGCCCATACCTTCACCATGTTCGGCAGACAGGCGAATGGGTTCACCCAGCCCCAGCGCATAGGCCTCAAGTATCGTGGCATCTGCGGCGCGGCCTTCGCCCTTGTTGGCGGCAAGGATTACATGCGCGTTCTTCTTGCGCAGGATATCGGCGAATACCTGATCGGCGGGCAGAACACCGACACGGGCGTCGATCATGAACAGGCAGACATCGGCCATTTCGACCGCGCGTTCGGTCAGGCGGCGCATCCGGCCTTGCAGGCTGTCGTCGGTCGCTTCTTCCAGACCGGCGCTGTCGATCACGGTAAACCGCAGGTCGGCAATGCGCCCTTCGCCTTCGCGCAGGTCACGTGTCACGCCCGGCTGATCATCGACCAAGGCCAGTTTTTTGCCGACCAAACGGTTAAACAGCGTGGATTTGCCCACATTGGGACGCCCCACAATGGCAAGGGTAAAGGTCATGTCGCGGCTCCTGACGGGTATGAAAGGGGCCGATACACCAATTCGGGATCAACGGAAAGCGTGCAATTGCCCGGTCTTGCTGACGACATAGAGAGTTTGTCCGGCAACAACCGGGCTGCTGGCCGCCCCACCGGGCAGATCCAGTGTGCCGATCAACCCGCCAGAGGCCGGGTCAAACTGCCGTATCACCCCATCAGAGGATGCAACAATCAGCCGCCCCCCAGCCAAGACCGGCCCCCGATGTGCAAACACGCTGCGTTGGCGTGCTGTCCGGCCATCGGCGAACCGTGGCAGCGCAACACGCCAAACCACCGCACCGTTGGCCGCATCCAGCCGCAACAATTCGTTCAGGTCATTGATCAGGAATACTGCATCGCCCACTGGCCATACGGGGCCGACGGCGCCTTCTGATGCGGTCCATATCCGATCACCGTTCAGCAGATCCAACGCCACCGTGCGGCCACCAAAGTTACCCACATAGACGCGCGCGCCGTCGATCACCGGATCACCGCCGATATCCGTGATCAGCGATATCGCCCGCCCAAGCCGTTCGCCAGAAATCACGCTGGACCAACGCTGCAAACCGCCCGCGGGAAATGTTGCCACAACTTCCCCTGACGGAAACGGAAAGATCGCAATGGAATCGTTGACCGCTGGGGCCGCGCCGCTGGCGAAATTCGCAGTTGACGGCGTGCCCGTCTGCTGCCAGCGGATCCGCCCGTTGGTCACATCAAGCGCCCAGCCAACACTGTCGCGGGCCACCACATAGACCAGATCCCCCACAACAGTGGGTGCGGCAATAGCAGGCGCGTCCAGTCTTTGCACCCATGCCACACGGCCGGTTGCGGAATCGATCGCCGACACTTCACCAAAACCCGTCGTGACAAATAACTGGCCGCCACCCGCCGCTAATCCGCCGCCCGATGCAGCCGCCGGGTTTGCGCGTCTTGGGGTCAGATCGACCGACCAAAGCTGCTGACCTGATGTTGTTGTTGCCGTGACCTGCGCGCGCGCATCCAGAGTATAGACAACTCCGCCGGCCACAACAGGGTCTGCCGTGATCCGCGCGCGGCGGCTGTCGCCCTGGCCAATATCGGCCACAAACGCCGGTGCCAGTGAAGCCCCCAGCGCGGGATGCGATATCTGATGTGTCGGCCCACCGTTACGGTGCGTCCAATCGGCGTTCACGCGTGCAACCGGCAAATTGATGGGTCTTGCCTCATTAACTTGCGCGGCACTGGCCCGCAGGTCAAGCCGTTCGCCGGGCAGGATCACCTGTTCTTCGCCACAGGCCGCCAACAGGACAAGCGCGAGAACGGCACAAAAGCGTGTTTTACGTGTCAAAGCGCGGTCCAATCCCAATTATTCCGTTATTGCGTCCGGCAAAGGCGCGTCCAGCGCCAACATTGCCATTTGCACACGCTCTTGCAAGCCGCGCGACACATCCGCATCTTCTTCGATCTGGCGCAACAACCCAAGGGCTGCGTCCCGGTCGCCACTTTCCACCGAAAGATACGCCAGCTGTTCCAGCGCCAGCAACCGGTAAGGCTGGCCGGGTGCTGCCAGATCGGTCAGCAAAGCGACCCGATCCGCGGCATCACGTGTCGGCAACATCGCCGCCTTGAATGTCGCCAGATCACGATACATCTGCGGTACCGTGCCGCGACCTGCGATATCGATCAGAGTCTCACGCGCCGCCTCCGCGTCACCGGCTTCCTGCTGCATGGCCGCCAGCAACAGCCCGGTGATGGCCCCCGCGTCATCCCCGGTGCCAATCTGCGCAAAAGCCGCCACCCGCGCTGCAGGATCATTCACGTTCAGCGCGGCCAAAAGCGCATCACCCCGGGCTTCGGCAGCGGCCCGGTCCTGCGCGTTGCGATATTCAAACCAGGCGGCGCCGCCAACCAACACCAGCACGCAAACCACAGCAACCCAGCCGTAGCGTCGCAAATAGCCATAAAGCTTTTCGCGCCGGACTTCTTCTGTCACTTCGTTAATGAAACTGTCCGCGTTGCTCACTCAAGCCCCCATAATGCGCGTTTGCGCGATCCGCTGTTTCGGAATACATATCGCGAAGCCCGCCAGATGGACAAGAGCAGAGCGATGATTTGCAAAAATGGTCTTGGGGCAGTGCAGAAAACCTTGCTTGCAGCATCGCATGGATTTGTTTAATTTGAACCGATCAGTTTAGTAATTTTTTGATCCAGGGAATATATCGACCACGTAAGTAATAAAGAAATGGTTTCGCACATCAGCCTGTAAACCACCATGAAAGCTGCTTTATGAAGATTTTCCCTGTCATCACCGCATTGGTCGTGTGCGTCACCCTTTACTTCACCGTCTTTCAGCGCGATCTTTTGTTCAAGTTCGCCGGGGCAACACCGACAGAAGAAACTGCCAGCGACAACGCCGATAACGCGGCCCCCGACGCAACCGAATCACTGGAAGGTGTGCGCGTTGTTGCCATGCGGTCCGCAGCGCAGACCATTGACAGTGCCGTGATTTTGCGCGGTCAGACCCAGGCCGCCCGCGAGGTGACAGTCGCTGCGGAAACATCGGGCGCCGTCATTTCGGAACCGTTGCGCAAAGGCGCATTCGTTGATGCCGGTGACGAACTTTGCCAGCTGGATCCCGGCACGCGACAAGCATCACTGGCCGAAGCGCGCGCGCGGCTGGCCGAGGCGGTCAGCCGTGAACCCGAAGCAGAAGCAGGCGTCATCGAAGCCGCGGCCCGTATCCGCGAGGCCGAGGTCAATTTGAATGCAGCGCGCCGCTTGTCACAGGATGGGTTTGCTTCTGAAACGCGGCTGGTCAGCGCAGAGGCCACAATGGAATCCGCGCAAGCCGGTCTGCAACGTGCAAATTCGGCTGTCGCTTCGGCGCGTGCGGGCATCCAATCGGCCGAAGCCGCCGTCGCCACTGCCGAGCGTGAAATCGAACGCCTGCACATCATCGCGCCTTTTGCCGGTTTGCTGGAAACGGATACGGCCGAACTTGGCACGCTGATGCAACCGGGCAGCCCCTGCGCGACCATCATCCAGCTGAACCCTATCAAACTGGTGGGTTTCGTACCTGAAACCGAAGTCAGCAAAGTGACGGTCGGGGCGATGGCTGGCGCCCGGCTGACCAATGGCCTGCAGGTGCGTGGACAGGTCAGTTTTGTGTCGCGCAGTGCCGATGACCTGACCCGCACCTTTCGGGTCGAAGTGACCGTGCCAAATGCGGATCTGGGCATTAGTGACGGTCAGACTGCCGAAATTATCGTCGCGTCGGATGGCCGGACAGCGCACCTGCTGGCGCAATCAAGCCTGACGCTGGATGATAACGGCGTGCTGGGCGTGCGGACGATCACGCCCGAAAAGAGTGTCGCATTCATGCCGGTCACATTGCTGCGTGACACAGCCGACGGTGTCTGGGTCACGGACCTGCCCGACGTTGTTGAGATTATTACGATCGGGCATGAATTTGTCACCGACGGTGTGCGCGTCAACCCGACTTATACCGAGGCCAAGGGATGACCGGATTAGTTGACTGGGCCGCCGCCCGTGCGCGGATGGTGATTGCCTTTATTGGCCTGTCTCTTCTGGCGGGTGCCGTTGCTTATGTCGGCCTGCCAAAAGAAGGCGAACCCGACATTGAAATCCCCGCGATTTTCGTGTCGGTGCCCTTTCCTGGCATTTCGGCCGAAGATGCAGAAAGCCTGCTTGTCAAGCCGATGGAAACGGAACTGTCCGATCTGGACGGTTTGAAAACCATGTCCTCGACCGCCGCCGAAGGCTATGCCGGTGTGGCGTTGGAATTTGAATATGGTTGGGACAAGACCAAGACGCTGGCCGATATCCGGCAGGCCATGAACAACGCCCAAGGCAAATTTCCCAACGGGGCCGACCAGTATTCGATCAATGAAATCAATTTTTCCGAATTTCCGATCATCATTGTCAATCTGACGGGCGACGTGCCCGAACGCACGCTGATCCGCGTCGCCAAGGACTTGCAGGAACGCATCGAAGGGCTTGATGCCGTGCTAGAGGCCGGTCTGGCCGGCCAACGCGACGAAATGCTTGAAGTCGTGATCGACCCGCTGCGGCTAGAGGCGTATAACGTCACGGCGGGCGAACTTATTGGTGTTGTCACCAATAACAACCTGCTGATTGCCGCAGGCGAGATCGAAACCGCCCAAGGGTCTTTTTCGGTCAAGATTCCTTCGTCTTTCAACGATCCAAAGGATGTGTATTCGCTGCCGGTCAAAACCAATGGTGACCGGGTTGTGACGCTGGGTGATCTGGCGACAATCCGCCTGACATTCGAAGACCGTGTCGGCACCGCCCGTTTCAACGGGATCAACACCGTGGCCCTGCAAGTGGTCAAGCGCAAGGGTTACAACCTGATCGACACCGCAGCACTGGTCAAGGATGTGGTCGAAACCGAACGCGCCAGTTGGTCGCCCGAACTGCAAGCGGCCGTCACAGTTGGCACATCGAATGACCAATCGCGCAACGTGGCGTCGATGGTCAGCCAGCTGGAAGGGTCGGTTCTGACCGCCATCGCGCTGGTAATGATCGTGGTGCTGGCAGCCCTTGGCACACGCCCTGCCCTGCTGGTGGGTTTCGCGATCCCGACGTCGTTCCTTTTGTGTTTTGCGTTACTGGCGGTCATGAATATTACGATTTCCAATATCGTGATGTTCGGTCTGATCCTGGCCGTGGGGATGCTGGTGGACGGCGCGATCGTGGTGGTCGAATACGCCGACAAGCGGATCAGCGAAGGGTCAGGCCCGATGCACGCCTATACCGAAGCTGCCAAGCGGATGTTCTGGCCGATCATTTCGTCCACGGCAACGACGCTTTGCGCGTTCCTGCCAATGCTGTTCTGGCCGGGCGTTGCGGGGCAATTCATGGGGATGTTGCCCGTGACACTGATTTTCGTGCTTTGTGCATCGCTGGTCGTAGCGCTGATCTATCTGCCCGTCATGGGTGGCGTCACCGGCCGGATGAGCCGGCTTTTCGGCAACGCCTCTGACGGACTGCGCGCACGCCTGCCTTGGGGTGTCAACGCTCTGCTTGTGGTGCCTGCGATCATGGTGGTTTTCACCGGCGCGATGCTGACGCTGAACCCCGGCTATCTGTCGGGCGCAGCGGTGCAAACAGACGGATTTATTGCATCGCTGCCCGGGATCATTCTGTTTTTGGGGGGGGCTGTGTTCTTGTCGATCACGATGGGCGCCGCAAGGATAGAACGGCCTGCCAAACGTATCAGGGCTGGCTATCAGCGCAGCCCCTTTGGGCACCTGATGTATTTCATCACCGGCAACCCGGTGATGCCGCTGGTTGCGGTTGGCGCGGTGATTTTTTTCGTGGTCTCGATCTTTGGTTATTACGGCGCCAATAATAACGGCGTTGAATTTTTCGTCGAATCCGAACCGGAACAAGCCATCGTCTATATTCAGGCGCGCGGTAATCTTTCCTTGTCCGAAAAAGACGCGCTGCTGCAACAGGCCGAGGCGATCACGCTGGGCGCACCCGGTGTGCAAAGCGTGTTTGCCTTTGCCGGTGAAGGCGGGCTGAATTCCAACACCGGCGGCGCCGAAGGGCCATCAGACGCAGTTGGCCAGATGCAATTGCAACTGATCCCCTGGGAAGACAGGCCCACCCTGTCCAAACCCATCCGTCTGCTCGGGTTCATCCCGTGGACCAGCACGCAGGTGAACCCCGATTTTGACGGCAATACCGTGCTGGCAAACCTCGAAGCAAAACTGGCAACCATTCCTGGCATCCGGTTCGAGGTACTGAACATGGCAGGCGGACCGGCCTCTGCCAAACCGGTGCATTTGCGCCTGAAAAGCGACAATTGGCCCGATCTGATCGCCGCCACCAAAACCGCGCGCGCGCACTTTGAAAAGACGCCGGGGCTGATCACCATCGAAGACACAACGCCCTTGCCGGGCATTGACTGGCAAATCGACGTGGATGTCGCCAAAGCCGGGCGCTATGGCGCGGATGTGGCGACGGTTGGCGCGATGGTGCAGATGGTCACACGCGGGATTTTGCTGGATACCATGCGCGTTGATACCTCGGACGAAGAAATCGAAATCCGCGTGCGCCTGCCCGAACAGGACCGCGTTTTATCAACGCTTGACAGCCTGCGTGTGCGCACCTCTGACGGGCTGATCCCGCTGTCCAACTTTATCACCCGCACGCCGGTGCAAAAGCTGGCAAAGATAGATCGTGTTGACCAGAAACGCTATTTCGACGTCAAGGCGGGGGTCGGGTCGGGCTTGTTCAGCTTGTCTTCTGCCGATGGCACGCTGCTTGGCGTCCTGCGCGAGGTTGACAACGCCAGCGCCCCGGCCGATCTGACGAAAAACGACAGCCGTTATGCGCTTGTGTCACAGACCGACGCGGCCAATCCAGAAGCGTTGAGCGCTGCGGCGACGTCGGGCACGATTGCCCTGATGAACCCCAATGAACGTATCGCGGTTTTGACTGAATGGCTCAAATCAAATCCCTTCCCCGGCACGGTTGAATGGGAATGGACCGGCGATCAGGAAAATCAGGCCGAAAGCCAGCAATTTCTTGCCGTCGCCGGTGTAGCCGCCCTTGGGCTGATGTTCATTATCCTGCTGGCGCAGTTCAACAGCTTCTATAATGCGGTGCTGGTGCTGATGGCTGTGGTCATGTCCACCGCCGGGTCACTTGTGGGCATGTTGGTCATGGGGCAACCGTTTTCGATTATCATGACGGGCACAGGGATCGTGGCATTGGCCGGGATCGTGGTGAACAACAACATCATCCTGATCGACACCTATCAGGAATACAGTCAATATATGCCCAAATCAGAGGCGATCACCCGCACCGCCGAAGACCGTATTCGCCCTGTGCTTCTGACGACGATCACGACGATGGCCGGGCTTGCACCTATGATGTTCGGACTAAGCCTTGATTTCATCAATGGCGGCTATTCCATCGACAGCCCGACCGCGATGTGGTGGAAACAACTGGCGACGGCGGTTGTATTCGGATTGGGCATTGCAACAGTGCTGACGCTGATATTCACGCCGTCCATGCTGGCGCTGCGCGTTTGGGTTGTCACATATGCGCATTGGCTGGCGCAATTCCTGGCGAAACTGTCCTTTGGGCGCAGCAGCCGTGCCGCGCAGGATTGGGCATTGGCCCGGCAGGCCAGCCAGATCAAGGCACCAGAGTTAATCTGGACAGAAGAAGATGCAGCCCTTGCCCCGCTGCCGGCCAAAAGCCCGCTGCAAGCCGCCGAATGACAAAAGCCGGATCCGCAAAACGGTCCGGCTTTTTTGTGAGTGACACATGAAAAACGTGACGCGACAGACTGTTTGATCAATCAGACACTTTTTTCACGAATTCGGATTTCAGGCCCATTTGGCCAAAACCGGCGATCTTGCAATCAATGTCATGATCCCCGCTGACCAGCCGGATGCCGGACACTTTGGTGCCAACCTTCAACGGCGTCGATGATCCCTTGACCTTCAGATCCTTGATCACCGTTACGGTGTCGCCATCCTGCAAGATATTGCCCACGCTATCGCGGACCACGTCAGCAACATCATCGGTATCAGCGCCGGACCATTCGTGCCCACAAGACGGGCAGTTCAACAAGGCATCAACCTGATAGGTAAAGGCGGCGCCACATTCGGGGCATGGGGGTAATGTATCAGTCATAGCCGATCCTATACGCCCCACCCTGCGCATTGACCAGATGCGAATTAGCCCATTCCCGGCCTCTTTTCAGCCGCCCTTGGGCAGGCTTTTACCCGTCGGCGGCAACGACAGCGTGCGTTTCTTCTTCCGACTGGCGGTGCCATAGCTGGGCATAGCGGCCCTGCATCTCTAACAGCTTGTCGTGGGTGCCATGTTCGACGATCACGCCATCTTCCAGCACGACGATCTGGTCCGCATCCGCGATCGTCGACAGCCGGTGCGCGATGGTAATCACCGTGCGCCCCTCACCCATGGCCTTCAGCTCGGCTTGAATTTCACGCTCTGTTTGCGTATCCAACGCGCTGGTTGCTTCGTCCAATAACAGGATAGGCGGATTTTTCAGCAGGGTGCGCGCGATGCCCACCCGCTGCTTTTCGCCGCCCGACAGTTTGAGCCCGCGTTCGCCCACGGTCGTCTGATACCCGTCGGGCAAACTGATGATGAATTCGTGAATTTTAGCGGCCTTGGCGGCAGCAACAATTTCAGCCTCGGTCGCATCAGGGCGGCCATAGGCGATATTGTAATGCACCGTGTCATTGAACAACACCGTATCCTGCGGCACAACACCGATCAGGGCGTGAAGGCTGGCTTGGGTCACGTCGCGCACGTCTTGACCGTCAATCAGCAGCGCCCCGCCGGTCACATCATAAAACCGGAACAACAGTCGCCCGATGGTCGATTTGCCCGACCCCGACGACCCGACAATCGCCACGGTCTGCCCCGGTTGCGCATCAAGGTTAATTCCTTTCAGGATCGGGCGCGCCGCGTCATAGCCAAAGGTCACACCATCCAGCGTCACGCGGCCCCCGCTGACCTGCAAATCCGCAGCGCCGGGTTTGTCGGTCACTTCCGCAGGCTGGCCCAGCAGATCAAACATATCGCCCATGTCGATCAACGCTTGGCGGATTTCGCGGTAAACCGTGCCCAGAAAATTCAGCGGCATGGTGATCTGGATCATATAGGCGTTGACCATGACAAAATCACCCACTGTCAGATCGCCACGCTGCACGCCCATCGCGGCCATGATCATCACCGCCACCAGCCCGCCGGTGATCAGCAGAGACTGGCCAAAATTCAAAAACGCCAGCGAATAATTCGTGCGGATGGCAGCGTTTTCATATTGCGCCATGGCACGGTCATAGCGGTTCGCCTCCCATTGTTCGGCGCCGAAATATTTGACCGTTTCAAAGTTCAGCAGGCTATCGATGGCCTTTTGGTTGGCGTCGGTGTCCTGATCGTTCATGATTTTACGTATCTTGACGCGCCATTCGGTGACTTTGAACGTAAAAATCACGTAAAGCGCGATCGTCGCCACCACGACAGCCAGATACCAGACATCGAACAGAAAAAACAAAACCACGGAAATCATGACCAGTTCCAGCAGCAGCGGCCCCATGCTGAACAACAGGAACCGCAGCAGGAAATCGACACCCTTGACCCCGCGTTCGATCACACGGCTTAACCCGCCGGTCTTGCGGGTGATGTGATAGCGCAGGGACAAGCGGTGAATATGGGTAAAGGTTTCCAGTGCCAGTTGCCGCAGCGCCCGCTGGCCGACGCGGGTAAAGATCACGTCGCGCAACTGTTGAAAGCCCACGTTCATCAGCCGCGCAAGCCCATAAGCCAGGGTCAGCCCGACCGCGCCAAACCCCAGAAACGTTGCCGCAGATGCGGTTTCAGGGGCCAGCGCATCCACCGCCTGTTTATAGAAAATCGGCGTGCCGACCGCGATCACCTTGGCCAGCAGCAAAATCAGAAGCGCAGCAACCACACGCCGCTTTACCCATCGTTGCCCTTCGGGCCAAAGGTAGGGCACGACACGCTGGATGACAGCGATGCCTTGCACTTTCGAATTTTCTAGATTGGCGGCAGTCTTTGTCAGGCGGCGCATCGCATTCTCCGGCTATCGGCCCCCTTAGTTAAGGGGCTGCGCCACCAATGACCAGCCCCGTGGTCAGTCAGCGTTGTTGGGAATGCGAAAGATTTGCCCCGGATAGATCAGGTCAGGATCCCTGATCAGATCGCGGTTTGCCTCGAACACTTTGACATAGAAAATCCCCTGCCCCAGATTTTGCTCTGCAATGGCCCAAAGCGTTTCACCCGGCTGCACGGTGCGCACGGCCACTTCAAATCCGACGCGAGTCGTTTCTTCGGCCAAGGCGGCCGCCACGTCGCCCGCTTCTTCACGCTTGAACGGCGTCTCGATCCGCGACACGACGCTGCCTGCGGCGTTCACTTCATCAATGCGCAATGTGTAGATACCCGTCGCAACCTGCGGCAGATCAACCCGGAAATCACCAGTCTGCGTCACGGGCGATGTGACAATCGGCTGGTTATCCAGATACACCTGCACCTCGCCCGGCCCTGTTGCGCGTCCCGTCAGTTGTATGTCACCGTCAGGGTCATAGGTGATTGCATCAAGTGCCACATTGGCGACAGGTTGCGGCGCTGCCTGCACAACGCTGATCCCTGCCTGATCCGCTTGCAAGACAGTGGGCACCGCTGGCGCATCAGGCGCGCCCCCCGCCACGTCCGGTTCGGGCGCTACATCCTCTGGCGGGGGGGCAACAACCGCTGGCGAAGGCGGGGCTGACGCCACCTGTTGAACCGGCGCAATGGGCGCCACAATATAACTGGTTTCAGACATGATCGCGGCCCCGTCAGGATCAACCAAAAGAGACAGGCGCCGTGGCACATCTGCGGGACCAGCCTGCGCAAAAGCCACGAAATTACCTGAGGCATCAGCTATGACCTGCGCAATCACCACCCCCCCCAGAACCACATCAACCTGTTGGCCCGGCATCGCCCGCCCGGCGATCAACATCGCGCCATCCAGTTCCACCCGGAACGTATCGAAGCGAGGCGCCAGCGGCGTTTCTAGTTCTGGCGTCGCAGGTGCGGCATCTGAAACCACCGGCGCCGGTGCGACGGCCTCTTGCGTGGTGACTACCGCTTCGGGGGCAGGTTCAACCGCAGGGTCAGGCAAAAAAAACAAGCCGACCATGATCAAAAGCACCGCGCTGAGCGCGCCCAGACCGATCCGTCTGGCTTGCGATTGCTTGTTATCCGTCACGATATGCCCTTCTGGAAGCGGCAAATGTGGCATCCACACCCACATCTGGTTGAGCAACCTTAGCAACACCGCTATCAACGGTCAAAGCGAAGCTGCATGATAAGGACCTGAATATGACCACATTTCCAAAATCCGTTTGTGTTTATTGCGGCTCACGCGACGGCGGCAACCCTGCTTATGCCGCGGCAGCTACACAGACAGGTCAAATGCTGGCCGCGCATGGCTGGCGGCTGATCTATGGCGCGGGCGATGTCGGCCTGATGGGCCGGGTCGCCAAGGCCGTGCAGGCCGCAGGCGGCAAGACTTTTGGCGTGATCCCGACGCATTTGATGGAAAAGGAAGTGGGCAAGCGCGATCTGGACAGTTTCGTGATCACCGAAACCATGCACGAACGCAAAAAGGTGATGTTCATGAACGCCGATGCGGTGGTCGTGATGCCCGGCGGGGCCGGATCGCTGGACGAATTCTTTGAGGCGCTGACATGGCGGCAGTTGGGCCTGCACGCCAAGCCGATCATCCTGCTGAATATCGACGGTTTCTGGGATCCGCTGAAATCCCTGCTGGATCACGTGGTCGCCAGCGGCTTTGCCGATGCATCGTTGTTGTCATTCGTTATCACCGCCAATGATGTCGCCACACTGGAAACCGCGCTGCGCGACGCGCTGGCCTGATCAGCCCATCAACGCCTGATAACGGGTCAGGCTGATATTTGACCCGCAGGCGATGATACCCAGATGCCGCCCCGCCAGATCATCCGCCAGCGGGCCAAGAATGGCCGCCAGCGATGCCGCACAGGCCGGTTCTGCCGTTATCCGCAGGATCTGCTGATAGTGATCCATCGCGCGCAGCATCTCCGCATCCGCGATCCGCACGATCCGGTCCACATGGGCGCGCGCCACGCCATAGGAATAGGGCATCGCCAGCGGCGACCCCAAGCTGTCGGCGATGGTGTCAACGCTTTGCAGCCGCACCGGATGACCTGCTGCGAAGCTGCGCGTCATGCTGTCGGCGCCAAAGGGTTCCACCCCGATCACTTGCGCATCGGGGCGCATCTGTTTGATCACACAGGCCATCCCGCTGATCAGCCCGCCACCCCCGATAGGCACGACAAAGGTGTCGATCTGCGGCGCCTGAGCCACATATTCATACCCGCAGGTCGCTGCCCCCAAGGTCATGTGCGGGGCCTCGAAAGGGTGCATCAGGGTGCGGCCCGCGTCGGCGGCCTGCGTCATGGCGGCAAAGGCGGCGGCCATGTCATCAAACAGGTCCACCGTCGCGCCCAGCGCCTCGCAGCCCGCGATGCGCGACGGATCGGTCGCGCGCGGCATACATATCAGTGCATCAACACCCGCCTGCTGCGCCGCCCATGACACCGCCAGCGCATGGTTGCCCCCGCTGGCCGCGACCACACCCGCAGCGCGCTGCGCATCGGTCAGCCCGGCAATACCCAGAAACGCGCCGCGCGCTTTGAACGATCCGGCCTGCTGGAACAGCTCCAACTTGACCGTCGCGCTGGCGCAATTGGGCAGCACACCATCCCAACGGGCCGATGCCAGCGGCAAAACGGGGGTGCGCAGCACGATCCCATCCAGCGCAGCGGCAGCAGTGATGATTTCTGATAGGTCCGGTCCGGTCATAGTATTCCCCAAAACAAAAGGCCCGCAGGGTGTCCCACGGGCCTTGTGACTTGTCCATCGCGAATGGCTTACATGCGCGAGGCGACGTTTTCCCAGTTGACCAGATTATCAAGGAAATTGGTCAGATAGGCGGGCCGCTTGTTGCGGTAATCGATGTAATAGGAATGTTCCCACACATCACAGCCCAGCAGTGTTGTCTGGCCAAAGCAGATCGGGTTCACGCCGTTTTCGGTTTTCGTGACCTTCAGGCTGCCATCGGTATCACGCACCAGCCACGCCCAACCTGACCCGAACTGACCGGCGCCGGCAGCGGCGAATGCTTCCTTGAACTTGTCTACGGACCCAAAGCTGACGTTCAGCGCGCTTTCCAGCTCGCCCGGCATCTTGCTGTCGTTCGGGGTCATCATTTCCCAGAACTGGTTATGGTTCCACAACTGGCTGATGTTGTTGAAAATACCGTTTTGCGCGGTGGCGCTGGGCTCGTAAGTGCCCTTGATGATCTCTTCAAGGGTCTTACCTTCCCACTCTGTGCCTTCAATCGCCTTGTTGCCATTGGTGACATAGGCGTTGTGGTGCAGGTCGTGGTGAAATTCGAGCGTTTCCGCCGACATGCCTTTGGCGGCAAGGGCGTCATGGGCATAGGGAAGATCGGGAAG
>NZ_JACUUJ010000089.1 GCF_014859355.1 Yoonia sp.
AAATATCACGAAACAGTTCTCGGGTATCATGGCCTTGTCGGACGTATCGGTTGATATTTATCCCGGTGAAGTTCATGCGATCCTTGGTGAAAACGGGGCGGGCAAATCGACGCTGATGAACGTGATCTCGGGCGTTCTGCAACCCCAGATTGGCAGTATTGATTTTGAGGGCGCGACGGTTTCGCCCATGACGCCGGAAAAAGCAGCATCGCTGGGGATATCGATATCATTTCAACACCCCGCGATCCTCGAAGACCTTTCGGTGCTTGAAAACCTGCGCGTGGCGCTGCCGCAATCGGTGTTCGCAGACGGCGTGGCCCCCCAGATTGCCGAAAAAATGCTGGACGACGTGGGTCTGCACGTGCCGCTGAACATGCGGGCGGCTTTGCTGACAGTTGCCCAAAAGCACTTGCTGGAGATCGCCAAAGCATTGGCGACGCGCCCCAAGGTCTTGATCCTCGATGAACCGACGGCGTCGCTGGACCAGGATGCAACGGACATGTTGTTTGGGCACATCCGCGATGTCACAGCCAAGGGCACGGCCGTTATTTATATTACACACCGTCTTGCCGAATTGCGCCAGATCGCGGATCGCGTGACCGTTTTGCGTGATGGCAAGATGCAAGGCAGCGCACTGGTGCGCGAAATTTCGGATGAAAAGCTGCTTGGCATGATCGTCGGGCGCACGCTGGCGTCGACGTTCCCACCCAAGTGTGAAGAGACTTCACCAGACATTAACTTTGCCGTGAAATCGTTCACAGGTGCCGGTTTTACAGACGTCAGTTTTGCGGTTGGATGTGGCCAGATCATCGGTGTTGCCGGTGTCGACGGGAACGGCCAAAGCGACCTGATGCGCGCCCTTGCGGGCCTGTCGTTATGGGCGGGTGAGGTCATACTGAACGGTGCGCCCCTTTCACATGCCGAACTGTCCCGCCAAACCGCGTTCATGCCGTCTGATCGCCATGCCGAAGGCGTGGCGCCGGATCTGACAGTGCGCGAAAACGCAACCTTTACAGCCCTGGACAGGTTCAGCAGCGCGGGCGTTCTGAGCCGGAAAAAAGAGGTGGCCGAGGTTTGCCGCGTTTTCGATTCCCTTTCGGTCAAAAGCGCCGGACTTGACGCCAATATCATGTCGCTCTCGGGCGGCAATCAGCAAAAGGTAGTCATGTCGCGGGCCTTGATGTCCAAACCGAGTTTCATCATCGCCGATGAACCGACCCAGGGTGTCGATGTCGGCGCGCGGTTCGAAATTTACCGCATCCTGCGCGAGGTATCGCTGTCTGGAACGCCGGTGATCGTGAACTCGTCAGATGCGTCCGAACTCGAAGGTCTGTGCGATGTCGTGATCGTCATGTCACGTGGTCACGTGGTCAAGACACTGCGCGGCGATGATGTGACCGAACAGAAGATCGTTCAGGCGGCGGTCAGCGCGGAATCCCATGTCGTGGGTGTGGGCGACGTCATTCAAAGCAAGGCCGCCAAAGGGGGCCGTCTGCGCCATTTCCTGCAATCGGACAATGCCACTGCGGTGCCGCTTGCCATCGTGATCGCCCTGCTTGCGATGTATGTGTTCGGGCAAAACGACCGATATCTATCGTTCTTCAACATCTCCAACATCCTGCTGCTGGCGACGGCGCTGGGGTTCATTGCGATGGGCCAGACCATTGCCTTGCTGATGGGCGGGATTGATCTGTCTGTCGGTCCGCTGGCCGGTTTTCTGGTTGTTGTGGCGTCCTTTTTTGTCAATGACGGGCAAACGCCTGCGATGATTGCGCTGGGCTTTGCTCTGATATTCGCAGGCGGTCTTGTTGTCGGCACCATCAACGGTGCGCTGATACGATTTGCGAATTTCACGCCGATTGCGGCGACACTGGCCATGTATATCGGCCTTCAGGGGATGAGCTTCGTGCTGCGCGATGGCCCGGGCGGCTATATCAATTTCCCGGTGATGGACGCGATCACCTACAAACTTGGCCCTATTCCTGTCGCTTTTATCGTCTTGGTCGCCTTTGCCCTGATCGGTGAATACTTTTTGCGCAAGCGCCGTGTCGGATGGACGCTGCGCGCCATCGGGTCCAACGAAGGGTCAGCGCGCCGGATGGGGATACGGATCGACCGGGCCTTTGTGCTTGGTTATATTGCGGTGTCGCTGCTCACGGCCTGCGGTGCCGTGATGCTGATGGCCCAAATTGGCGTCGGTGACCCCGCGCAGGGGGTCAGCTATACATTGGCCAGCATCACGGCCGTTGTTCTGGGTGGCACCAGCCTGCGTGGCGGGCGCGGCACGTTTATTGGCAGCGTCCTTGGCGCGGTCTTGCTGACAGAGGTGCTGAACGCGGTGTCGTTCCTGGGTCTTTCGCAAATGTATCAATACATCTTTCAGGGCGGTCTGATCCTGACCGCAGCCCTGATCTATTCCACGGCCCGCCGGCGCGCTGAAACATAAGCGCCCCGGCCCCAAACCGAAAAGAGCGGCTGATACCGATGACATCACCTTTCATCTACCAAGGCGCACCGTCGCGGGTCATATTCGGCGCAGGCACGGTTTCGCAACTGGCCGCCGAGATTGAAACGCTGGGTTGCAAGCGTGTTCTTGTCCTGTCCACCGCTTTTCAAAAAGGCGATGCGGAACAGATTGCGCGCGATATCGGACATCTTGCCGCCGGTGTGTTCGCGGATGCGACGATGCACACGCCCGTTGATGTGACGGATCACGCCATCGCGGCGTTCAAGGCCGCAGGCGCGGATGGTATCGTGTCGATCGGGGGTGGGTCGACCATCG
>NZ_JACUUJ010000018.1 GCF_014859355.1 Yoonia sp.
GTCCCGCGGTATCGATCGAAGAAATCAGAGTTCAATCGCTTCCGATCCAGCAGTCAACGATAAGCTACGACCACAACAGTTCTGCCTGTCTTGATCATTGGAATCACTGCCAAGGCAGTTACTTTGTGAAAAGCATGAAACTGGCTGGGCTCAGGCGCCAAAGGCGTCTAACTTTGTGCCATGAATGACACACACCCGTTTGTAACACTTTGCTCTAGCCGCAAGCACGTAAGCCATTGAAAAGTAACAGTTAAGGTTAGCTGGCTGGGATGGTAGGATTCGAACCTACGGTACACTGTACCAAAAACAGTTGCCTTACCACTTGGCTACATCCCATCAGCGTGAGGCTGGATACTGCGAAGGCGTGGCCGGTTCAAGCCCCGTTTGCACAAAAATATGCTATTCATTCGGTATATTTGTCTGGTCAGGGTTTTGCGTAAACCAGCATCACCAATGCTGGCGACATCCGGAACGTTCGTGCTGCTGACAGGGCCCCCAAAAGGCCCCATCCGTTGTCACACCCGCAGCGGGTCGGCTTTTGCCAAGGCGTCAAACGCCATCAGACTGCGCACCAAGGCACCCATTTGGCCCAGTGGAATCATGTTTGGCCCGTCAGATGGCGCCGTGTCGGGGTTTTCGTGTGTTTCGATAAACACCGCAGCGATTCCCAGTGATACCGCTGCCCGGGCCATGACAGGCGCAAATTCGCGCTGCCCACCAGATGACCCGCCCTGTCCGCCGGGTTGCTGGACCGAATGTGTGGCATCCATCACGACCGGATAGCCGGTGCGCGCCATGATTGGCAGCGACCGCATATCAGCCACCAGTGTATTATAACCAAAGGACGCGCCGCGTTCGGTTAAAAGGATCCGCCGGTTGCCGGTGCTTTCGATCTTTGCCACCACATTGGGCATATCCCAAGGTGCCAGAAACTGCCCTTTTTTCACGTTGATCACCGCGCCAGTTTCGCCAGCCGCCAGCAACAGGTCTGTCTGGCGGCACAGGAACGCCGGTATCTGCATCACATCACAGACCGATGCGACGGTTGCGCAATGTTCAGGCGCGTGAATATCCGTCAGCACCGGGCAACCAATGGTATCTTTTACCGCTTGCATGACGCGTAGCCCTGCATCCATGCCCAGCCCGCGCTTGCCGCCCAGTGACGTGCGGTTGGCCTTGTCGTAGCTGCCTTTGAAAACAAACTGCGCGCCGGCCGCAGCACAGTTTTCGGCCATCTGGCCCGCGATCATTTGGGCGTGATCCACGCTTTCCAACTGGCATGGGCCTGCAATGACGAGCAGAGGGCGGTCATTGCTGACGGTTAGTGCGCCGATTTGAACATCGTGCATCATGCGCTGACCTGTTCACGCAGGATCGATGCGGTAAGTGAAATCATGAGATAAATCCCTGAAAAGATGAGAAAGGCCAGAACAGTGTTTTCAAAGGCCCGTGGATAGGTCGCCTCGTCCGGGGCGATGGGTTTGACGCTTTGGGACAGATAGCGGACCTGACGGTTGGCTTCAATCTGGGCGGCCTCCATCTGGGTCAGGGCCTGTTGCACAATCAGCGTCTGAAAGGTGTAGTTTTCCTCGGCAGCGCGCAGTTCGGTGTTGCGCGATGCCTGTGATGCGTCGCCGGTATCACTGGCCGATGTCATATCGCTGCGCAGTGCGGCGATCAACCTGTCGATGTTGGCAATTTGGTCGCGCAGCGCCTGCACTTGCACTTCGCTTGGGCGTTCGACGTTCAGGCGCGATTGCAACACCAGTTCCAGTCGCTGGCGTTCGCTTTCCTGGCGTGCGATCTGCTGGGTGCGGGCGGCTGTTTCGCCCGCTGGGTCAATCTGCTGCACCTGTTCCTGAATCGCCAGCCATTGTGCAAGTGCTGCGGCACGGCGCGCCTCTGCTGCTTCGTAACTTTGGCGTGCACCTTGCATTTGATCGGCGCGCAAACGGCTGGTCAATTGATCAACCTGTTCTTCGGCATAGCTGATCAATGCTTCGGAAAATTCCTGACTTTTGGCGGGGTCAGCGGCGACAACTTCCATCCGCAGGATGCCTTCGGTGGGGTCATAGCTGATGCGCACCTGCTTGCTGTAAACCTTGAAGGCAGCCTCATTTGTGGCGTTTTCAGGCAGGCGCTGGATCTGATCAATCATGGGGTCGCTGAAATGCGCTTTGAAGCCGTGGTCATGGTCCAGCCGCAGCATCGCCTCGCGCGAGGCAAGATAGGATTGCACCGCGATGCTGTCTTGCTGGGTCGCCATTGATGTGCCCTGAAACAGCCCACCCAACCCTGCGGCACCTGCGCTGTCAGCCTGTTGGATCACTATTTCGGAATTGGTGGCATACATCGGGGTCGCCATCGTAAAGAAATACCACCCCACAATGAAGGTTGGCAAAAAGACAAAGAACGACAGGCGCGTCATCAACAACGCCAGCTTGCGGCGGCGGCGGCTGGCGATATGACGTTGTATCTGCATGATTTCTGCAGTGCGCCTGTCGGCGGCCGTGTTGCGATCGGCGGTTGGCAGATGTATTCCGCCGCGCGGCAAGCTGTCCGGCAGTTGCGACTGTTCGGGCTGGCCGTTCGCCTGTGATGCAACAGGCGCGATCAGGTCCAGCACAGAAGAGCGCTGAAACGGATCAATGCCCGCCTGCCGTAACTGACGCACTGCATCAAAGTCAGACTCGACCGCAAGCCCGCGTTTTTGCGCAACCCGGCGCGCCAGACGCAGTTGGCGGCCAGTCAGCCCTTCCTTGCTGATGGAATCAAGAACAGCGGTGGTATCGGGATCGTTGACCATCGGCGCGTGCGTCGGGCCGTTGTCTGCCGCCACATCATGCGCACCGCCCCGCCGGATGCGAAATTTGTCAACCTTGGATTTGGTAGTCATAAACCGCCTTTGCCTCTTCCAGGGTGTCAAATATATGTAACTGCCCGTTTTTCAATACGGCCGCCGACCGGGCGAACCGTTCCAGCGTGGCTGGTTGATGCGATACAATGATCACTGTCGTTTTCTCAAGCCGTTCGCGCAGAATTTCGCCCGCCTTGCGATTGAATTCCGCATCGGTGGCGTTTGGCATGCCCTCGTCGATCAGGTATATGTCAAAATCGAGAGCGAGCATCAGCGCAAAGTTAAGCCGTTGTTTCATGCCTTGCGAATAGGTGCCGACGGGCATGTCGAAATATTCCTCAAGCCCGCAAAGCCATCGGCAAAATGCTTCAACATAGTCAGGATCCAGCCCGTAAAGCCGCGCGATATAGCGACTGTTTTCCATGGCAGTGTGCCGGTTGACCACGCCCCCCATAAAACCAAGCGGAAACGAAATACGGCATCCGCGCGTGATCTGGCCTTCATCCGGTCGTTCCAGCCCTGCCATCATATTGATCAGCGTCGTTTTGCCGGTGCCATTCGGGGCCAGAATCCCCAGTGAATGGCCCAGTTCCACACGAAATGACACGCGATCAAGGATCACCTTGCGCTGCGTCCCCGTCCAAAAAGTTTTGCTGACCTGCGCGAATTCCAGCATTGTTGCCCTTTGTTTGGTCCCCGGGTGCATAACATTGGTCGTATGCGAAACGGGTTAAGTTTGTGATATGACATGCGCGGTATTGCTAGTTTAGCGCAAAAATACGGTATTATTATAGTATGAATCGCTGAATTCCTGTGACGAAACAGGTCAGCGGGGCTTTCGTTTTATCTGTCCGTCGTTAACCTGTGCGGATGACACTGCAATCACGTATTTCGGACTGCCGTTTGTGCAGCGCGCGCTTTGCCGCAACAGCGACGGGCCACCAGCCGCGGCCTGTGGTCTGGTTTGCGGGAAAACCCCGTCTTTTGATTGTCGGTCAGGCCCCGGGGATGCGCGTGCATGCAGCAGGCAAGCCATTTTGGGACCGTTCCGGCGATCGTTTGCGCGATTGGCTGGGGTTGGACGCAGATGCCTTTTACAGGCGCGAACAGGTGGCGATTGTGCCGATGGCCTTTTGCTTTCCGGGTTACAACAAGGCCGGGTCGGACCTGCCGCCGCCAAGAATTTGTAGCCAGACATGGCATGATCAGGTGATGGACATGCTGGGTGACGTGCCACTGACCGTGCTGGTTGGCGGTTACGCCCATCGTTGGCGTCTGGGTGGCGCAGGCACCGTCACCGAGACAGTGCGCGGCTGGCGCGACCATGCACCGCGTGTCTTTCCCTTGCCGCATCCGTCGTGGCGTAATACCGGATGGCTCAAGAAACATTCGTGGTTTGCGGCAGACCTGCTGCCTGCACTGCAGACCCGTATAAAGGACGTGTTGCAATGACCGATCTGGACCAAGCCCATGCCGCCATGCAGGCTGCGCCTGATGACGACGCCGCGCGCTTGCGGTTTTACGAACGTTTGGCGGATAGCGAATTGTTCATGCTGCTGGGAGAAGAGGCGCGCGATGATCAGGTTTCGCCCGAATTGTTCGAAATCGAAGATCAGCAATTTGCCCTTGTGTTTGATCGAGAGGAAAGGCTGTCGCAATTCGTGGGCCGCGCCGCGCCTTATGCCGGGATGCCGGGGCGGGCATTGGTGCAAATGCTGGCCGGGCAGGGGATTGGGCTTGCTCTGAACCCAGAGATCGCGCCATCTGCCATGCTGATCCCGGCAGAGGCGGTGGATTGGCTGGTCGCCACATTGTCAAACGCCCCCGATGAAAAAGAGGCGCGCCTGTCCCAGCTTGCCCCCCCCAAGGGTCTGCCAGAGGCGGTGATCACCGGGCTGGACCGGAAGCTGGCGATTGCGTCAGGGCTGGCGCGCTTTGCTTATTTGGCGGCAGCCATTTATGATGATGGCACACGTGGGCATGTGTTGGCCTTTGTCGATGCAGTTTCGGGGGCAGAACGGGCGTTGGCCAATGCTGCCAGCGAAGCCCTGACATTTTCCGGAATCGAAGCTGGCGTGATGGATGTGATGTTTGTGCGGGCGTCTGACCCGCTGGCGGCGCATCTGGCGCGGGTCGGTTTGCGGTTTGACCTGCCAGAAGCCGTTGCGCCGCAAACGCCGGGCGCACCGGGCATGGACCCGGCAAAACCACCGCGGCTACGCTGAACACGACATTTTCCAGTGGGCTGTTAAGTGGCCTTTTAGACCTTCGTGTTAATTTTGTCCGATGCAGGCAACACACAGGCCCCAAATGGACGGTGGTGAAATCAATCGTGACGTCGACATTGGCATCGTGGTTGCGATTGCCAGTATTGTTGTGGTCTTTTCACTGGTCTTGCTCTTGGTCGAACAGCGGCATGACCGGATGCAGGGGCATCAGGCTGCCGCAAAAGAACTGGTTTTGACGCATGTATTTTTGCTGATCGCCACCGCAACCCTGGCATTTGGTGCGATGCTGGATTTCTGGCTGGCGGCGACTTTGGTCATTGCTGGCGCACTTGGCGGCATCTTGACGGCATACCTGGCCGCATTGACCGTTTTGGACGTGCCCTACCGCTGGCCAATCTGGGCGCTGCTATGGTGCGGGTTGACGGCAGCGCAATGCGTTGTGGCAGTGGTTTTGGTTAACCCACTTGCCCTGTTTTTGACAAGTTCACTGATCAACGGTACCATCTGCGTGGGTCTGGCGCGACGATTATGGCAGCAGGCTGATACGCTTGATATGAACAGTCGGGTTTTGCTGACTTTGCCATTTGTTGCTGTGGCGCTGGCGTATCTGGTGCGCCTAGGGATGGTAGCCGCTGGCGCATCGGCGACGGCGTTGGTGCAGGCGGGGGTAACAATTGCCTATGTCCTGGCATTTTCGGCAGTTCTGTGGGTTTTCGCAATGATGTCGATCCGTGCGCACCGCCTGAACCAAAGCCTTGACCAGATGGCGCGGCTTGATCCACTGACGGGTCTGGAAAATCGCTATGCGTTGGCCGAATTTTCGCGCAGATGGGCTGATGACCAGCGTTTGTTGTTGGATCGGAAAATCATCTGCGCCTGTATCGATCTGGATTATTTCAAACAGATCAATGACACCCACGGCCATGCGGCCGGTGATTACGTGTTGCAGGAAATCGGGCAGCGGCTGCGGATCATGCCCGATGATACGCATGGCCAGATTTTTCGTATCGGGGGCGATGAATTTGTGCTTTGGCAGGAAGTGCGACCTGACATTTCCGGCAAAGACCATTTGCAAGATGTATTGTGCCGCTTGCGCCAGCCGATCCAATGGGGGGATATCCCGCTGGTTGCCGGGGCCAGCATTGGATTTAGCGAAGCATCCCAACCGTCCCCGGTAGAGGAGTTGATGCGCCGCGCAGATGCGGCGCTATATCGCGCAAAGGCTGATGGTCGTGGCGTGATTGCGGGTGAATAATCTTTTATGGCCCCGGCGCCCTAAGGGGAATGGTGCGCTGACTTGCCCGTCGGAAATAGCGGCCGGGCCTGCGCTGCGTGGCATCTCACTGGATCTTGACCTGCCGGGGGTCAATATCCCAGTTTTCGATCCACGAGATGCAGAAACGGCTGCCCCTGTTCGCCGCGCACAATGTTCTTGGCGATAACCCGTGCAGCTGTTTCTGGCCGCGTGGTTGACGCGATATGTGGTGTCACAGTCACGTGTGGATGCGCCCAATAGGCGTGATCTTTCGGGAGCGGTTCGGTGCGAAAGACATCCAGCGTCGCATGCTGGACCTGCCCGCTGTCCAGTGCGGCCAGCAGTGCCGCATCGTCAATCAACGGGCCGCGACCGGGGTTGATCACAAAGGCCCCCCGTGCCAGCAAGCCCAGCGTTTCAGCATTGAGCAGATTTTCTGTTTCGGGGGTTTGTGGCAGCAACAGGATGACGATCTGTGCGTCGCGCAGCGCAGCGGCCAATCCGTCATCCCCATGCAGACAATGGATGTTTTGCACTGATTTTGGTGATCTGCTCCACCCTGTGACAGGAAAACCCAGCAGATGCAGCATTTGACCACAGGCCTGCCCCAGCGCACCAAGCCCCATAATTGTAACTGGGCGATCACTGGCCAGAGGCGGGTAACTGCTGTTGCGCCACGCGCCGTCTTGCCCGTGAATATGCGTATCCATTCCCAGATGATGCCGCAGGCTGTGGCCTGTCACCCATTCGACCATGCCGCGCGTCAGTCCGTCATCCACCATCCGCGCCAGCGGTTGGGTTAATGTGGCATTGTCCACCACTGTCTCAACGCCGGCCCAAAGGCTCATCACGGCCTTGGTGGTGGTAAAAGGGCGAAAGTCTGTCACCGGGCCGTTCGGTGCAAAAACGATGTAATCGACTGTCTCGGGCGGGTGATCCTGCGACAGGTTCACATCAAGCCCAGCATCCGCAAAGGCAGTCCGCAATGGCGTTTCATAGTCGGCCCAATTTTGGGGCTGGGCGGAAAAAAGAACATTGATCATTAGCGTGGCCTGTGAACATGGGCGCTTTGGACAAGCCCGAAGGCCACCAGCAAGACCAGCATCGCTGATCCGCCATAGCTGACCAAGGGAAGCGGCACACCGACCACGGGTGCCAGTCCAGTGACCATCGCCATATTGACCGCGAAAAACAGGAAGAATGTCACGGCGATTCCCAACGTTAAAAGTGATGCAAACCTGTCGCGGTTGTTGATGGCCGACACGACGCAAAACACCACGATCAGCAGATAAAGCACAAGCAGCGTTATCGCGCCGACGAAACCGAATTCTTCGGCCAAAGTTGTAAAAATGAAATCGGTATGTTTTTCGGGCAGGAAATTCAACCGGCTTTGGGTGCCTTGCATGAACCCCCGTCCTGTCCAGCCGCCCGACCCCAGCGCGATCTTGGCTTGCGTGATGTGATACCCCGCGCCAAGCGGGTCGTTTGAGGGGTCAAGAAAGGTATCGATCCGGCGATACTGATATTCCTTAAGCAGCTGCCAATCTGTCCCCCGGCTTTGCATGACGGCGACAATCGCCCCGATGCCACCGGCGATGACGGTTGCAAAATAGGCCCAGTGCACACCCGCCAGAAACATGATAGCCCCGCCCCCTGCCAAAAGCAGTATGGCCGTGCCAAGATCGGGTTGCATTATAACCAAGGCGGTCGGCGTCAGGATAAACAAAACCGGCAGCAGCACCCACAGCGGGCGCGAGACACGATCATTTGGCAACCAATCGTAATAGGCGGCCAGGAACATCACCAGCGTGATCTTCGTCAGCTCTGATGGCTGCAGCCGCATGAAACCAAGATCAATCCAACGTTGCGCCCCCATCCCGACAGAGCCGAAAAATTCAACCGCGACGAGTAATAAAAGCGAAATACCAAAGGCGACGCCCGCCATATTGCGCCAGAACCAGATCGGCACCATCCCGATCCCCACCATCAGGACCATCCCGGCGGCAAAGCGTTTCATCTGTGGTTCCATCCATGGTGTTGCAGAGCCTCCGGCGACTGAATAGAGCATCAGAAATCCGGCAGAGGCGACAGCCGTCAGCAGCAGGATCACAGGCCAGTTCAGGTAGAACAACTTGCGAAATCCGGTTGGAACGAATTTGGTGTTATAGGCAAGATAGGTCATGCGCGGCCCAGTCCCTTGGACCCGGGGGGGATGCGGGCATTGATCCGTTCTTGCTGCGCCGCGATCCGCTCGCGCACGGCGGCCGGGTAGGCATCCAGCGGCGGTGGGCCGCCATATAAGGCTTGCAGCATGATATCGCGGGCGATCGGAGCCGCGGCTGCTGATCCGCCACCGCCATGTTCCACCACCACCGACAACGCATAGCGCGGTTTGTCAAAGGGCGCAAAACTGACAAAAAGCGCGTGGTCGCGCCGTTCCCATGGCAGGTCTTCGTTGCGCGTGACACCGGCGGCGCGTTCTTCAGGGGTAATCCGCCGAACCTGACTTGTGCCGGTCTTGCCCGCCATCTTGTATTCTTCTTTCAGGATCCGCGACCCATAGGCCGTTCCGCGCCGGTCATTGCACACGTCATCCATCGACGCCCTGATCCGGCGCATCAGATTTTCGTTCAGCCCAAGGCTTTCGCCCATCCCGCTGGGCTGTGCCACCCCGTCGATCAGCCGTACCAGCCGGGGCGTGATTTCGCGACCCGTGGCGATGCGGGCCGTCATGACCGCCAGTTGCAAAGGCGAAGTCAGCACGTAGCCTTGCCCGATCGAAGCATTGACAGTATCGCCGATCCGCCAGTTTTCGCCGCGCACGGAGGATTTCCAGTTGCGGTCGGGGGCTAGCCCTTCGGCGACGGCAGACAAGGGCAGATCATGGCGCACCCCAAGCCCGAACTTGCGTGACATTGCGGCCATCTTGTCGATGCCGACGCGCTGGGCGATCTCGTAATAATAACAGTCGCAGCTTTGTTTCAGGCTTTCGTGCAGGTTGATGTTGCCATGCCCGCCACGTTTCCAACAGTGAAACCTAATACCTGATACATCGGTGTAACCGGGGCAATAGACTGTGTCTTCCGGGCTGATTACGCCATCTTCCAACGCGGCGAGAGCTGTCATCATTTTGAAGGTCGAACCGGGCGGGTAGGTGCCTTGTACGGCCTTGGCAGCCAGCGGGCGGTATTTGTTCTGGTTCAAGTCGGTCCAGTCGCGCACAGAGATGCCACGCACAAAAAGGTTCGGGTCAAACGCCGGGGCAGATGCGATCGCGCGCAGGTCGCCATGTTCCAGATCAATCAAGACAGCGGCGGCACTTTCTCCGTCCAGCCGCGCCTGCACATAGCTTTGCAACCGGGAGTCGATTGTCAGTTGCACATCCTTGCCGGGGATTCCTTCCTGCCGGTCAAGTTCGCGCATCACACGGCCGACGGCGTTCACTTCGATCCGGCGGGTGCCCGCGCTGCCGCGCAGGGCGTGTTCAAGCTTGTTTTCAGCGCCGTTTTTGCCGATCTGGAACTTGGGGATCTGTAACAGCGGGTCTTGATCATCGATCCGGCTCAGGTCGTAATCGCTGACCGGGCCGACATAGCCCACCACATGCGCCACATCCGCCCCCCAAGGGTAAACCCGGCTTAGCCCCACTTCGGCAGAGATGCCGGGCAGGGCGGGGGTGTTCAGGTTAATGCGCGCCACATCTTCCCACGATAGCCGTTCCGCGATCGTTACCGGCACAAAGGGCGAACGACGCTGCATTTCTTCCATCGCGCGGGTCAGGTCTGCCGGATCGATATCAACGATCTCTGTCAACCTCGCCAGCACCTCGCCGACGTCGCCTGCATCTTCGCGCACCATAACAACACGGTAATTCTGTTCGTTTTCGGCAATCGCAATGCCGTTACGGTCAAAGATCACCCCACGGGCAGGGGGCAACAGGCGCATGTTGATCCGGTTTTCTTCGGCCAAAAGTCGGTATTGGTCAGCCTGTTCCACCTGCATGGACCGCAGACGCAGCCCCAGTGCGCCAACGATACCCATCTGCGCGGCCCCGATGACCAATGCCCGGCGGCTGATCATGCGCGAACTTTCGATAATGTCCTTTGCCGTCCGTTTCACAATCTGTGCCCTTTCCCATCAACCGCCCCGGGGGCAAGCCGACGCACGCCCAGCAGGCTGTGATTGACAAAAACGACCAGTGGATAAATGGCGATCGTCAGCACCATCTGGCTTAGCGTCAACCCTAGCGGCGCCTGTGGTGTCATCACAATTGCCAGCACGACCCTGTTGGCCAGCGTGATGGCGACAATCCCAAACGCGATTGTGCCCCATTCCAGCAGCAGGGGCATATTGCGGAATTCGCGTGAACGCCGCCGCAGCGTTTCGCTCAGGATCACGACCAGCGCCGCCCAAAGCCCTGGCGGCCGCTGGAACAAAAGGTCGGCCAACAGAAAAATCCCAGCGACCACCGCCACCGGCAGACAGTCTGGCCTGCGTGCCACCCATGCCAAGGTAAAAGCCAAAAGCAGATCCGGCGCGGCCCAGCGGGGCGGGCGCATATCAAGCGGGACCAGCTGCATGATAATGATCAAAAAGGCCAAGGCCAAAAATATCAGCCGCTTGGCCCAGGTCGATGCCGATACCGCCTCAGCCATCGGCAAGCTCCAACGCGTTCAGGGGAACAGGACCGATGAAACCAGTATTCGGGGTCAGCAACCCGCCTGGGTCGGTAATCTCTTCATGGGGTGGGGCGCGGAGAACGCGCAGGAATTCCAGACGTTGATAATCGGCCGCCAAGCGCACCCTGAGCCGCTGATCCACCCCAAGAGCGACCTGACCCACCAGCAAATCCGCCGGAAAAACACCCCCGTCACCTGACGAAACAACGCGGTCTCCGGGGCGGATCGAATCTGTATTTTCCAGAAAATCCAGTGGCGGGGTCAGCGTATTGTCGCCCGCAAGAATGGCCTTTTGCCCAGATGGCTGGATCGTGACGGGGATACGGCTGGACGTGTCGGTCAGCAGCATCACACGGCTCGTGCTTTTACCCACCCCTGCAATCCGGCCAACAAGCCCGATGCCGTCCATTGTCGGCCAGCCATCGACGATCCCGTCGCGTGTGCCGACATTGACCAAAACAGATTGCCGAAAGGGTGATCCGCTGTCGGTAATCACCACCCCCGTGACATAGGTCAGTTGCGGATTGAGGCTGACATTGTTCAACCCCAAAAGTTTGGCGTTTTCCTGTTCAAGCTGCAAAGCTGCTTCTTTCCACGCTTTCATCTGCTGCAATTCGCGGCGCAAATCCTGATTTTGCGCTGCCAACTGGCTGTAGCTTTGAAAATCACTGACCAGATTGGCCATGCCTGTGACCGGGCGCATCGCCCATTCAAAGGAAGGCACAACCTTGTCGATGGCGGCGGCCCGAAACTGTTCGACGCGGGGGTTGTCGATCCGCCAGATCACGAACACACCAAACAGCACAAGCACCAGCAACCCAACCAGCAATCTGCGGATCGGGCCGATAAAGTCTTCGCTGTTTGCGTCGCGTGCCAAGGCGCTCCTCGGTTTTAACTGTCGTAGTCTATCACATGCCGCAGCTGCTTTTCATATTCCAGTGCGCGTCCCGTGCCCAAGGCAACACAATTGAGTGACTCGTCCGCCACCGAAATGGCCAGGCCGGTCTGTTCGCGCAATGCCAGATCAAGCTGACCCAGCAAGGCGCCACCGCCTGTCAGCATCACGCCCCGGTCCACAATGTCGGCGGCCAAATCGGGCGGCGTGGCCTCAAGTGCTGTCATCACGGCTTCGCAGATTTGCTGAACGGGTTCGGCCAACGCCTCGGCCACTTGGGCCTGATTGATTTCGGTTTCCTTTGGCACACCATTCAGCAGGTCACGGCCCCGGATATGCATCGACTGGCCGCGGCCATCGTCGGGCATGCGGGCGGTGCCGATAGATGTTTTGATCCGCTCTGCGGTACTTTCCCCGATCAGCAGGTTATGTTGGCGGCGCAGGTAGTTGATGATTGCCTCATCCATACGGTCGCCGCCGACGCGGACGGAGCGTGCATAAACGATGTCGCCAAGGCTCAGAACCGCGACTTCGGTCGTGCCCCCGCCGATATCCACAACCATGTTACCGGTTGGATCGGTGATCGGCATGCCGGCCCCGATGGCGGCTGCGATAGGTTCGGCAATAAGCCCCGCCCGACGTGCGCCGGCAGACAGGACCGACTGGCGGATCGCCCGTTTTTCAACCGGCGTAGCGCCATGCGGGACGCAGACGATGATTTTGGGTTTCGAAAAAGTGGACCGCCGATGCACCTTGCGGATGAAATGTTTGATCATTTCTTCGGCCACATCAAAATCTGCGATGACACCGTCGCGCATTGGCCGGATCGCCTCGATACTGCCCGGGGTGCGGCCCAGCATGAGTTTGGCGTCTTCGCCAACGGCCAGAACTTTTTTGACGCCATCCTTGATATGGTATGCGACCACGGATGGTTCCGACAGAACGATGCCACGGCCTTTCACGTAGACCAGCGTGTTCGCCGTACCCAAATCAATCGCCATGTCAGATGAAAATAAACCGCCTAAGCCGAACATGCCGTGGCCTTCCCGTGTGATAGAGTGAATGGCCGCCGTGTCCCGCGATTGCAGCCTTAGGGCGTTATAAACGGTGCTGCCTGTGGATAGAAGCCCTTGATTTCAAGCTTGCGGCGGCAATTTGCCAGTTTAAAATTTGCAATTTTATTAGGTGTTAAATGCAAGAAATTATCAATTTAATTGTCTTATTATGATATTTTCAACAAAGGAGGCTCTTATACACCACGGCAAGCACCCTGGCAGAAAAACAAAAAAGGGCGACCTGGTCACCCGGATCGCCCTTCAGACTGCTGACTGAGTCTGTTGTTCAGCTGTCTTTGTAGCTGACGCCCTTGACGTCATAGCCGGGCGCAGATTTTTCGCGGCGCACCAGCAGCCGGTTCAGCGCGTTGATATAGGCCTTGGCGCTGGCGACGACGGTATCAGTATCGGCGGACTGGCCGGTGGCGATGCGGCCTTCCTCCTCCATTCGGACGGAAACAGTGGCCTGCGCATCGGTCCCTTCGGTCACGGCGTTGACCTGATAAAGTTGCAAGCGCGCGCCATGGGGAAACAGCGCCTTGACCGCGTTGAACGTCGCATCAACAGGGCCGTCGCCCGTGGCCGATGTCTTGACATCGGCACCGTCGATTTCCAGCACCATGTCGGCCTGCTGCGGCCCTTCGGTGCCACAGACAACCCGCAACGATTTCAGCTTCAGCCGGTCCTCGGCGCCGTCGTTCTGCTGCATCAAGGCCAGCAGATCGTCGTCAAACACTTCCTTTTTCCGGTCAGCCAGTTCCTTGAACCTGACGAACACATCCTGCAACTGGTTGTCGGCCAGATCATCGTAACCCAAGGCCCCCAGTTTCGCCCGCAGCGCGGCCCGACCCGAATGTTTGCCCAAGGGCAGCGACGTGCCTGCAAGGCCCACATCGACTGGGCGCATGATTTCGAACGTGTCGGCGTTTTTCAACATGCCGTCCTGATGGATGCCGCTTTCATGGGCAAAGGCGTTTTTGCCCACGATCGCCTTGTTGAACTGCACCGGAAAACCCGAAACAGTCGCCACACGGCGCGAGATATGCATGATTTTTGTGGTGTCGATGCGGGTCTCATACGGCATGATGTCGCCGCGGACTTTCAGTGCCATCACCACCTCTTCCAAGGCGGTGTTGCCCGCGCGTTCGCCCAGCCCGTTGATCGTGCATTCAATCTGGCGCGCCCCGCCTGCGACAGCGGCAAGGCTGTTGGCGGTCGCCATGCCCAGATCGTTGTGGCAATGGGTGGCGAAAATCACACCATCCGCACCGGGCACCCGGTTGATCAACATGCGGATCAATTCCGCGCTTTCGACCGGGGCGGTGTAACCCACGGTGTCAGGAATGTTGATCGTCGTCGCCCCTGCCTTGATCGCGATTTCGACGGTGCGGCAGAGGTAATCCTCTTCCGTGCGGGTGGCATCCATAGGCGACCATTGCACGTTGTCGCATAGGTTGCGGGCATGGGTCACCGTGTCGTGGATGCGTTCGGCCATTTCATCCATGTTCAGGTTCGGGATCGCACGGTGCTGCGGCGAGGTGCCGATAAAGGTATGGATGCGCGGGGATTTTGCGGCCTTCACGGCCTCCCAGCAGCGGTCGATATCTTTGTAGTTGGCGCGCGCCAGTCCGCAAATCGTGGCGTCCCTGGACCGCAGCGCAATTTCGCTGACAGCGCGAAAATCACCCTCTGATGCGATGGGAAAACCGGCTTCGATGATATCTACGCCCATTTCGTCCAGCAGTTCGGCGATTTCCAGCTTTTCGGCATGGGTCATGGTGGCACCGGGCGATTGTTCGCCGTCGCGCAATGTGGTGTCGAAAATCAACACTTTTTCTTTGGTCATTTTGGTATTCCTTTTGTCCTTAGCGTGTCACGGCGCTGCACCAGTCCGAGCGTCCGCGCCGAAAGGCACGCTCAGACGTGGCTAAGGAGTAGGATGTCGCGCGAAAACAGCCCAATCGGGGCCAGGTCGGTGATATGTGCGCTGATCATCATGACTGCTGTTATACTCTGGAATTTTCTATTGAAAAGTTCAAATTGTATGTGCCGGTCACAATTTTGATCACTGCGCAAACGTGGCGTCAGGGGGGCGGGTTGCGTCAATCAGATCAAGGATCAAAGGCCCGATATCGGCCACAATCGTGGCGACGCCTTGCGCGTTCGGGTGTATGCCGTCCGCCTGCATATAGGGGGCGATCCCGTCCTGACTGCCGGCCGCAGCGCGCAACCCGTCAAAGAAATCAGGATAAAGCGGCAGGTCATACTGCGCCGCAAGATCGGTATAGATCCCGTCAAACGCTGTCTTGTAGGCGGGGCCGTAATTACCCCCTGCCTCTATCCCGACCAGCAACATCCGCACCCCAGCGGCATCACCAGCGGCAAGGATGGCATCAAGGTTGGCGCGGCTGACCGCCGGGTCAATGCCGCGCAAATAGTCGTTGCCGCCAAGCGCCACGATCATCGCGTCCACCTCTGGCGTCAGGGTCCAGTCAACGCGGCTGCGCCCGCCTGCGGTTGTGTCCCCTGAAACGCCTGCGTTCACCAAGGTCACGTTGGCACCCTGTTCCTGCAACCAGCGTTGCAGTTGCGCCACAAAGCCGTCACCCTGCGGCAGCCCGTAACCTGCTGTCAGACTGTCACCCATGGCGGCAATCGTGACGGTTTCGGCCTGTGCGGCACCACTTGCCAGCAAAACTGCCACCGTCAGGTTGCGCAGGGCGCAAACTGCCCCATATCCAAATGAAATGACCCGATCAAAGGCCGCCCGCATGACCGACCCTGTTTTGAAAATCTCAGACGCCAACCTGTCGCTGGATGGTAACGCTGGCCGCGTGGACATCTTGCACGACATCACGCTTAGCGTGGCGGCAGGGGAAACATTGGGCCTTGTGGGGCCAAGTGGGTCGGGCAAATCATCGCTCCTTATGTTGATGGGCGGGCTGGAACAGGCGTCATCGGGGCAGATCATGGCACTGGGTCAGGATCTGACCGCGATGAACGAAGACCAGTTGGCCCGCTTTCGCAGGGATAATATGGGGGTGGTGTTCCAGTCTTTCCACCTGATCCCGACAATGACTGCATTGGAAAACGTCGCAACCCCGCTGGAACTGGCCGGCGCGCGTGATGCCTTTGCCCGCGCCGAGGCGGAATTGCGCAGCGTCGGCCTGGCCGACAGGATGAACCATTACCCCGGCCAGATGTCGGGCGGCGAACAGCAGCGGGTCGCGCTGGCGCGCGCATCGGCCCCGCGGCCGCGTATTCTGCTGGCGGATGAACCAACCGGAAACCTTGATGAAACCAACGGGCAGGCGATCATTGATCTGCTGTTCGATCTGCGCGACCGGCACGGTGCCACACTGATCATGGTGACCCATTCGCACGAACTGGCCAGCCGCTGCGACCGCGTGGTGCGCTTGCGCGACGGACGGATAGAAGACGCCATGGCAAAGGCTGCCGAATGATCCTGCCTGTTCCGTTCCGTCTGGCCGGGCGTGAATTGCGCGGTGGTTTGCGCGGGTTCCGCGTGTTTCTGGCCTGCCTTGCGCTGGGCGTGGCGGCCATTGCCGCAGTCGGCACCGTGCGATCCAGCATCGAGGCGGGTCTGAAACGCGATGGTGCGGCCTTGTTGGGCGGCGATGCAGAGGTGGATTTCACTTATCGTTTCGCCCGCGAGGCAGAGCTGGCGTGGATGCAATCTATCGCTGATCAGGTGTCTGAAACGGTCGATTTCCGGTCGATGATCGTGGTGGACCGGGGCGATGATGCCGAACGCGCGCTGACGCAGGTGCGCGCGGTTGACGCGGCCTATCCGCTGATCGGCGCGGTCACGCTGAGCCCCGATATGCCGCTTGATGTCGCTTTGGCTGATTATGGTGGCGTGATGGAACGGGTGCTGGCCGATAGGTTGGGTTTGGCGCCGGGGGATCAGTTCAGCCTTGGCACGCAGGCCTTTACCCTGCGCGCCGTGCTTGAGCGTTACCCAGATAATGCGGCGGGTGGTTTCGGCCTTGGCCCCCGCACGATCGTGCTGACAGATGCGCTGGCTGACAGTGGGCTGATCGCCGAAGGCACGCTGTTTTCCACGCACTACCGGCTTGACCTTCCCCCCGGCGCTGATTTGCAGGCGCTGGAGGATGCCGCCAAGACACGGTTTCGCGACAGCGGTCTGCGTTGGCGCGACGCGCGGCGCGGCGCTGGCGGGGCCGAAATGTTCGTGGACCGGATCGGGGCATTTCTGATCCTTGTCGGGCTGTCGGGCCTTGCTGTGGGCGGGGTCGGTGTTTCCGCTGCGGTGCGCGCTTATCTGGCGGGCAAGACCGGCGTGATCGCTACGCTGAAAACGCTGGGTGCGACACGGGCCACGATTTTCCAGACCTATTTTATCCAGATTGCGGCGCTGACGCTGCTTGGGGTGCTGCTGGGGCTGGTCATCGGGGCCGGTCTGCCGCTTGCCTTTGCCACTGTCATCACCGCAAGCCTGCCAATTCCCGCCGTTTTCGCGATCTACCCCGCGCCGTTGATCGAGGCTGCGGTTTACGGCGTGCTGGCCGCGCTGATCTTTACGCTCTGGCCCTTGGCCAAGACCGAAGATATCCGCGCCGCCACCCTGTTTCGTGATGCATTCGCGTCATCCAGCGCGCTGCCTGCGACGCGATACCTGGTCATTATTGCTGTCTTGCTGGCGGTGCTGCTGGCGGCGGCGATCTGGTTTTCCGGCACCGTCTTTCTGACACTTTGGACGGCGGGGGGTATCATAGGCGCGCTGGCCATTCTTGTCGTCGCTGCGCTGATGATCCGCTGGGTCGCACGGCGGTTCCGCCAACCAGCTCGGGGGTGGCCTGTGCTGCGGCTGGCGCTGGGGGCCATTGGGGCGCGTGGCGGCGAAAGCACCTCGGTCGTGTTGTCGCTGGGGCTGGGGCTTGCCGTGCTAGCGGCTGTCGGCCAGATCGACGGCAACCTGCGCCAGTCGTTGGCGGGCGATCTGCCCGACGTGGCACCCAGCTATTTCTTTGTCGATATCCAGCCGGACCAGATCGACGGTTTTCGGGAACGGCTGGCCGATGACCCTGCCGTGTCACGCGTGGACAGCGCCCCGATGCTGCGCGGCATCATCACGCGGATAAACGGCCAAGCGGCCGAAGAATTTGCAGATGGCCATTGGGTCGTGCGTGGTGATCGCGGCGTGACCTATGCTGATGCACAACCAACCGGCACGGAGGTGATGGCGGGCGAATGGTGGCCCGAAGGCTATGATGGCGCGCCGCAAATCAGCTTTGCCGCTGAGGAAGCCGCCGAGATCGGGTTGCAACTGGGCGATACGATGACCGTCAACATCCTTGGCCGCGACATCACCGGCACTGTGACCAGCTTTCGCAATGTCAGTTGGCAGGACGCCGGAATCGGCTTTGTGCTGGCGCTGAATCAGGCTGCGCTGGCCGGTGCCCCGCATAGCTGGATTTCCACCGTCTATGCCGAAGAACAGGCCGAGGCCGCGATTTTACGGGATGTGGCCACCGCCTATCCCAACATCACGGCCATTCGTATTCGTGATGCGATTGATCAGGTGGTTCAGCTGATCGGCGGGATTTCGGCAGCCACCCGATACGGCGCGCTGATCACCCTGTTGACCGGCTTTTTGGTGCTGATCGGGGCCGCAGCGGCCGGTGAACGGTCGCGCACTTTCGAAGCGGCGGTGCTGAAAACCCTTGGTGCAAGCCGCGCCCGTATTCTGGCGAGCTTTGCGCTGCGCGCGGCGCTGTTGGGCTTTGCTGCTGGAATTGTGGCGTTGGGCGCGGGGATACTGGGCGGTTGGGCGGTATCCACCTTTGTCATGAATGGTGATTATACGGTGATATGGGGCAATGCCTTGGCGATTATCGTGGGGGGCGTGCTGGCGTCGCTTTTGGCGGGGCTGGCGTTTGCGTGGCGGCCCTTGGCGGCGAAACCGGCACAGGTGTTGCGGGCGCGCGAATGAGTGATCCGGCGTTTTTCGGCTATGGCAGTCTGGTCAATCTGGCCACCCATGTTTACGCAGATCCGCGCCCGGCGCGCTTGCAGGGCTGGCGGCGGGTCTGGCGGCACACCCGCCTGCGCGAAGTGGCGTTTTTGTCTGTTGAACCTGACCCCGCCAGCGTGATCTACGGTGTTGTCGCGCGTGTGCCCGGTGCCGACTGGCTGGCGCTGGACGCCCGTGAAGCCGCCTATGTCCGGCACGATGTCAGCCGTGCGGTGTTGCATGATGGCCCCAATGCGCCCACGGCGGTCTATCAGGTCAGCCCGCACCACGTTTCGGCATCCGGCGGTGATCATCCAATCCTGCGCAGCTATCTTGATGTGGTCGTGCAGGGGTATTTGCGGATGTATGGGGCGCAAGGCGTGGCGCATTTTTTCGCCACGACCGCAGGCTGGGACACGCGGGTTCACGATGACCGGTCAAACCCCGTCTACCCGCGCCACCAAAAGTTGACGCAGGCTGAAACGGCGCTTGTCGATCACCATCTGGCGCAGGTAAACGTTTAGCCCAAGCTTGGTTTTTTCTGCAAAAGCTGCATGACATCGGCCATTTCCGGGCCGCGTTGCATGCCTGTCACGGCCTTGCGCAGCGGCATGAACAGCGCCTTGCCCTTGCGCCCGGTTTCGTCCTTGACCGCAGTGGTCCAGTTCGCCCAAGTGTCGGTGGTATAGGGCGGATTATCCAGCAGACCAAAGGCTTTTTCCACAAAGTCGCGGTCTTCATCTGCGACCAACGGTGTGCCCCCGTCACGGAACAACGCCCACCAAGGGGCCACATCATCCAGTTTTTCAATATTTTCGCGCACGACACGCCAGAACAGCGGGGCCAGTGCATCGGGCACGCCTGCCGTGCGGATCGTATCGGCCACGTCGGTGTGATCCAGTGTTGCCAGATAGCGCGCAGTGAGCGGGATCAGGTCGGCGGCATCGAATTTTGTCGGGGCGGCACCAAATTTAGACACATCGAAATTCGCTACAATCGCATCAATATTGGCGCGCAGTTCCACCGGGTCAGATGACCCCAGCCGCGCCATCAGCGACAGCACCGCCTGCGGCGCGACGCCCTGACGGCGCAGATCACGCAGCGCCAACGTGCCAAGCCGTTTCGACAGTGCCTCGCCCTGTGGGCCGGTCAGCAGTGAATGGTGGGCAAAACGCGGCACAGCGCCACCCAGCGCCTGAATGATCTGGATTTGCGTGGCGGTGTTGGTCACATGGTCGGACCCGCGCACGATATCGGTGATCGCCATTTCCACATCATCAACCGGCGACGCAAAGGTATAAAGGATCTGCCCGTCGCCCTTGATCAGCACCGGGTCGCTGACAGATGCCGCATCAATGGAAATGTCGCCAATGATCCCGTCATGCCATTCGATGCGTTCCAGATCCAGCTTGAACCGCCAGTGCCCCTGTCGTCCTTCGGCGCGATAGGTCTCTTTCTGCGCCTCGGTCAGATCAAGCGCCGCGCGGTCATAGACCGGCGGCTTGCCCATGTTCAGCTGTTTCTTGCGCTTGAGGTCCAGTTCGGTCGGCGTTTCGAAACATTCATAAAGGCGGCCCATGTCGGTCAGGCGCTGCTTGGCCAGTGCATAACGATCCAAGCGCAAGGATTGGCGTTCTATCCGGTCCCATTTGATGCCCAGCCATGTCAGGTCTTCTTTCACGCCTTCAACGTATTCTTCTTTCGACCGTTCCGCATCGGTGTCGTCGATCCGCAGAATGAATGTGCCGCCGTTCTGGCGCGCGATGGCATAGTTGAACAAGGCAGCGCGCAGGTTGCCGATATGGATCCAGCCGGTCGGTGATGGGGCAAATCTGGTGATGGTCATGGGGTATCTCCTGTTGGTTTTGCCTGTCTCATACTGCTGCGGGTTTGTCCACCTTGGCGGTCGGGTCAGGTGGGGCCGGCAGGCGCCAGACAAGCAGGGCAATCAGGAAGAATGACACCGTTGAAAAGGTCACCGCCAGCGACATCGCATCGGAATAAACAGCAACCGGGTCAGCGGCACGGGGCAGGCGAGTTTTCAGCGTGGAAAAGAATAGCTCGCCCATTACGGCAAGGCCCAGTGCTGCCCCCACCTGCTGAAACGCCTGCAGCGCACCCGACGCGGACCCGGTATCGCGCCCCGCGACATTGGCCAGAACGGTCTGGAACAGCGGCGATATCGCGCTGCCCAACCCAACCCCTGCCACGACCAGCGGCAGGGCAAGCACCGTGCGAGACAGGTCTTCGCCCGCGCCGGGCAGGGCAAAGCGCAGCCCGATCATACCAAGCGCAAGGCAGACAGCGCCGGTGGCGATCCTTTCGCGGGGCCAGCGCACGCCCAGTTTGCCCGATAGGATCGACGCAACCAGCACGCCTGCGGAAAACGGCACCGTGGTCAGGCCGGATTGCAGGGGCGTCAGCCCGTTGCCGACCTGCAAAAGAACAGCCAGGATCAGGAAAAAACCTGGAATGCCCGCAAAAATCAGCATGATCAGCCCGGTGCCGATCATGTATTCCCGGTTGTCGAACAGGCTGGCGGGGACTAGTTGCGGGGCATCGCGGCGGGCCTGCGCCTTTTGCCAGATCACGAAACCAGCGGTTACGGGGATCGCCCCCAGCATCAGCAGCCAGCACCACAAGGGCCAGCCCAACTGCCGCCCTTCGATCAGTGGAAACAACACCATCAGCAGGGCCAGACCCGCGATGCCTACACCAATAAAATCCAGCCGCAAAGCGGCATCGCCCGGCAATGAAGGGACAAAGCGGAGGGTTGCAAGCACTGCAATCGCGCCAACCGGGATATTCACCAGAAAGATTGGCCGCCAGTCCAGCCCCCAGAAATCGCCTGCAATCAGCAACCCGCCCAAAACCGGCCCCGCCACCGCCGCAAGGCCCGAGGCCAGCCCAAAAAGTGCAAATGCCAGACCGCGTTCCTTGGGCGCAAAAAGCGCGGGCACAATCGCCAATGTCTGCGGAATCATCATCGCCCCGCCGACCCCCTGCACGACGCGCGCGGCGACAAGGCTGTTGATACCCGGCGCTAACCCGCACAGTGTTGAACCCATCGTGAAAACGCCAACGCCCAGCAGAAACATCCGCCTGCGCCCCACCACATCGCCCAACCGGCCCATGGGTAGCAACAAGAGCGCAAATGTCAGGATATAGATGGCCACGACCCATTCGATCTGGCTATCTGTCGCGCCGAAAGCATCCTGCATGCTGGGTAGGGCGACGTTGACGATGGTCACGTCGATCAGGTTGATGAAATTCGCCATCAGGAGCGCAGCCATGGCAAACCAGCGCCCCGGCAGGTGCGCCGCCTGATGATCCTGCGTCATGATCAGCTATCGTCCCGCCAGCGGTTCACGATGGGATAGCGCCGGTCCAGCCAGAACGCCCGGTTCGACAGGCGCGGGCCGGGGGCCGATTGGAACCGTTTGTATTCGCTGATGTAAATCAGATGTTCGACTTTCTTAACCGTGGCACGGTCGTGACCGGCAGCAACACAATCCGCGACCGATGCTTCGCGATCGACCAGCATTTCCAGAATGCCGTCAAGGATATCATAGGGCGGCAGGCTGTCGTCATCGCGCTGGTCGGGGCGCAGTTCGGCTGACGGGGGTTTGTCGATGATCGCGGTCGGTATCACTTCGGCCGCCGGGCCATGCATCCAGCTGTGGTGATTGGCATTGCGCCAGCGCGCGGTGGTGAAAACGCGAGTTTTATACATGTCCTTGATTGGGTTATAACCGCCCGCCATATCGCCATAGATCGTGGCATATCCCACGGCCACTTCGGATTTATTGCCGGTCGTCAGAAGCATTTCGCCCAATTTGTTGGATTGCGCCATCAACAACAGGCCACGGATGCGCGACTGGATGTTTTCCTCGGTCAGGTCGGGGGGCAGATCACCGAACACGGGCGCCAGTGCGGCGGTCACAGCGGCGCGGGGGCCTGCGATGCTGATGGTGTCATAAGCGCAGCCCAGCGCCTTGACCGCTGCGGCCGCATCATCCAGCGACGCCTGACTGGTATATTCCGACGGCAGCATCACGCAGCGCACGTTGTCAGCGCCCAGCGCATCAACGGCGATGGCCGCAACCATCGCGCTATCGATGCCCCCTGACATACCCAATAAAACCTTTTTGAACCCTGTCTTGCGCATATAATCGCGCAGACCTTCCACCATGACGCGGTAATCCTGCGCGATGTCGTCGGGCAGGGTGGCTTTTGTGCCGGCCTGCGCCACCCAGCCCTGATCGGTCTGGTGAAAATCCACATGGGCGATACCGGTTTCAAACACCGGCATCTGCACCGCCAGTTTTGCGCCCCGGTTCAACACGAACGACCCGCCATCAAACACCTGATCATCCTGCCCGCCGACCATGTTCAGATAGACCAGTGGCACATCGTTTTCGATCACGCGGGCGACCATATTGTTCATGCGGATCGGGAATTTACCCCGAAAATAGGGCGATCCATTCGGCACGATCAGAATGTCCGCGCCGCTTTCGACCATGGCCTCTGCCACATCGGGATACCACGCATCCTCGCAAATCGGGCTGCCGATACGGGGTCCGTCACCCACCGTGTAAGGGCCTGAAATATCGGCACTTTTGAACAGGCGCTTTTCGTCAAAAACATTGAAGTTTGGCAGGACATGCTTGCGCATGGTGGCGTGGATCTTGCCAGATTTCAGGATGAAATAGGCGTTGTATAACTGCTCTTTCTCGGACAGGGGGCCACCGATGGCCAGCGCGGGGCCTTCAGCGCAATCCAGCGCCAGCAGGCGCAGTGTGCGCATGGCATCTGCAACAAAGGCGGGTCTGCGGATCAGGTCTTGGGCCTGATACCCGGTCAGAAACATTTCCGGCAGCGCGACCATATCGGCGCTGGCTGTCTTTGCCTGCGCCCATGCGTCGCGGGCCTGGGCTGCGTTGCCCGTTATGTCGCCCACCGTCGGGTTGAACTGCGCCATGGTCAGGCGAAATGTCTTTGTCATAGTTTTGTCCCAATAGCTTGCGAATGATGTAGCAGATTACGACGGAGTGGAAAGCCAGAAGGCCCGATGAACAGATGGGACAATCCTTTAACGTTGTCACATTCTGGCCCCTGTTCTAGGCTGAAAACTTGACGGATGGATCGGAGAGACGAATGACGAAGTTTGGATGGAACACGGGCACAGCTGCGGTTTTGTCGGCGGCAGCGCTGGCCAGCGCTGCGTATGCGCAGGACGTTCAGACCAAAAGTTACGATGATGGAGGCGTTTACCGGGGAACTTTTGTTGACGGAAAACAAGACGGCACCGGCACTTACACGCTGCCCAACGGTTATCAGTATACCGGCGAATGGTCACAGGGTGAAATCCGTGGTCAGGGCGTGGCGCGCTTCCCGAACGGTTCAATCTACGAAGGCACCTTTGCTGCAGGTAAGCCTGAAGGGCGCGGGCGAATCACATTCGCCGATGGTGGCACCTTTGAAGGTGACTGGGTTGACGGCAATATTACCGGACAAGGCCGTGCGGAATACGCCAATGGTGTGGTCTATGAAGGTGAATTCCGTAATGCGATGCACCACGGCGTCGGCAAGATGACCAGCCCGGATGGGTATATCTACGAAGGTCCGTGGGTCAATGGCGTCAAAGAAGGCGAAGGCCGCGTCACCTATACCGATGGTGCCGTCTACGAAGGCATGTTGCGCGCCGGTGAACGCGATGGTTTTGGCACGATGACCATGGCTGATGGTCTCGTCTATCGCGGTGATTGGGTGGATGGCCAGATCGAAGGCAATGGCACATTGATCCAGACCAATGGCGATATTTACGAAGGTCCGCTATCCGGCGGCCAGCGCCAGGGCAACGGCAAAGTAACATATGCCAACGGTGACACCTATGAAGGGTCATTTCTGAACGACCGGCGGCATGGTGCAGGCACGTTTCGTGGCACGGATGGTTATGTTTACATTGGCGCATGGGTGAACGGCCAGATCGAAGGGCAGGGCGAAGTCACCTATCCTGACGGGGCTGTCTATCAGGGGTCATTCACCGCTGATCTGGCTGATGGTCAGGGTAAAATCACCTATCCTGACGGATCAAGCTACGAAGGGGCTTGGGATAAAGGTGTGATCAACGGCTTCGGGATTGCCCTTTATCCGAATGGTCTGTCCTATGAAGGTGAATTTCTGAACGCCAAAAATCATGGTCAAGGCAAGATGACCTATGCCGACGGCTATGTCTACGAGGGTGAGTGGGCTGACGGCCAGCGCAACGGTCGTGGCACCGCCACCTATGCCGATGGCACCGTCTACGAAGGGCAATTCCTGAACGGACAACGGCATGGCCGCGGCGAAATCACCTTGCCTGACGGCTTTACCTATGTCGGAGAATGGGCGGATGGTGAAATTAGCGGTGCAGGGGTGGCGACCTATGCCAACGGCGATGTTTATGAAGGCACCTTTGTGCGGGGCCGCCGTGAAGGTGAAGGCACAATGCGTTACGCCACTGGCCAGCAAAGTGTCGGCATCTGGTCTGATGGCGCATTGGTATCAGAAACAGGCGGCGCGAACTGATCGCTAGACCGCGTCGCCTGCATCCAGCCGGTGCAACACATCCTCTGCCGCTTGCAGGATCGTGTTGCGCCGGATTTCGTCTATCCGGTCCCAGACCCCATACATATTTCCCATGCGTGGATTGCGTGCAAATCTGTCGCGGTGGCGATCAAGAAAATGCCAGTATAAAACATTGAAAGGACAGGCCTTTGGGCCGCTCTTGTCTTGCACGCGATAGGTGCAGTTGCCGCAGTAATCTGACATTTTGTGAATGTAGTTACCCGATGAAATATAGGGTTTTGATGCGATGATCCCGTCATCGGCGAATTGGCTCATGCCAATGACATTCGGGGCCTCGACCCATTCATAGGCGTCGGCATAGACGGCCAGATACCATTGATGCACCTGGGCCGGATCAACCCCGGCCAGCAACGCAAAATTCCCCGTGACCATCAGACGCTGGATATGGTGGGCATAGGCTTCGGCCTTGGTTTGGGCGACAGATTTTGCAATGCAATTCATGCGCGTCGCCGCCCCCCAGAACATCGCGGGCAGGTCCCGGGTATGTCCCAGCGCGTTGCGCGTGACATAATCGGGGCCTTCGCGAAAATAGATGCCGCGCACATATTCGCGCCAGCCGATGATCTGGCGAATGAACCCTTCGACGGCGTTCAGCGGTGCCGCGCCTTCGCGGTAGGCCTGTTCTGCGCGGCGGCACACATCGAGCGGATCCAGCAGGCCCGCATTGATGTAAAGCCCGACAACCGCATGATATAAAAAGCGGTGATCATCCAGCATTGCATCCTGAAAGTCTCCGAAATTTGGCAACCCACCCTTGATCCAGTGGTCCAGATGTCGCCGCGCTTGTGCTGCATCTGTCGCAAACCAGAATGGGCGCAGCGTGCCGAAATGATGGCCAAAGCGGGCTTGGACAAGATCAAGCACCTGATTAACAGTGTCATCCGTTGCAAACTGCATTGGGCCGTCATAATCAACATCACCCGGGGCCGGTTTGCGGTTGTCGTGGTCATAGTTCCACTTGCCACCCTCAGGGTTTTTGCCATCCATCAAAAGGCCCGTCTTGCGGCGCATTTCGCGGTAGAAATATTCCATCCGCAGCGTCTTGCGCCCCTTGGCCCAAGCATCAAATTCCTGATGGTTGGCGATGAAACGGTCATCGGGCAAGCAGTGGGATTTCAGTGGCATTTCGGCCAGTGCGCTGATCAGCCGCCATTCGCCCGGTTCGGTATAGATAATACCGGCTGCGTCATGTTCCGACGCGCGGCGGATCAGTTCGCCGGTGATGGAACCGGCATTGTCAGGGTCATCCAACGTGGCATAGGCCACCTGCCAGCCGTCATCGCGCAGGCTGCGGGCAAATTTGCGCATCGAAGCAAAAGTAAAAGCGATTTTCTTGGGGTGGTGAGGGACATAGGATGCCTCGTCGGCGACCTCTGCCATGACGACGATGTCGCGGCCTTTGTCGGCCTTGCGCAAGGCAGACAGGTTGTGCGACAGCTGGTCGCCCAGGACCAAAACCAACCTTACCATGGGATTTCCTTGCCTGCGTAATCATAAAAACCGCCAGAATTTTCGGGTTTCAGCCTATCCAGCACAGTCAGCAGGTTTGTGGCGGCTGTGCTTGCCGGAACAGTTTTATGACGGCCCGCATAATTGGCAGTAAACGGCGTTTCCACCGTGCCGGGATGCAGGACCACGCAAATTGATCCTTTGTGCGAACGGCCCAGCTCTATCGCTGCGCCATGCACGATCTGGTTCAGCGCCGCTTTGGATGCACGATAGCTATACCAACCGCCGATCTTGTTATCTCCGATGGAACCGACGCGCGCCGATAAAACGGCCACCACGCTGCGCCCGTCTTTGGGCAAAAGGCGCGGCACATGGGACAAGATCAGCGCGGGCCCAATGCTGTTGACGGCAAATACCTGCGCAAGATCGCCTGCGCTGATGGCGCTTAGCGATTTTTCCGGACTGCTGCCTGTCGGTGCCAGAATACCTACAGCCACAAAAATCAGATCGAATGGCCCGGTCAATTGCCCCAGGTGGCGGTTGACCGACGCGGGGTCTGTCAAATCCAAGCCGTCAACACTGCGCGACAGCGCAGTGACGTTTCCGCCCAAGCGCGTGATCTGGCGGGCGATTTCTGCGCCGATGCCGCCGCTGGCCCCAATTATCAATGCACGCATCCCAATCTCCTTCGAGATGGAAAGGTGGGGCGAATATCGCTTTTGACAAGCGCGACAGGGAAGTGACCCGCATGCAAAAGGGCGCCCGACAAAAGCGCCCTTTTCGCGTTTTTAACTGTTTAGCCGGCCAAGGTAATGTTTACAGCGCTTTCACGCCCATCACGCCCCGCTTCGATATCAAAATTGACTTTTTGGTCATCTTTCAGCCCGGTCAAACCAGACCGTTCAACTGCTGAAATATGCACAAATACATCTTTCGACCCGCCATCGGGAGCGATAAATCCATAACCTTTGGTTGTATTGAACCATTTGACAGTGCCTGAAGCCATGTCTTTGCCTTCCTTCATCTTTTCCCGCTCGCGAAATTGCAGCGGGCTGGCTCGGTCAAACTCGGATCGCGTGACTGGGCCGTGAAGGATACAGTGTTCGATAGGTTAACGTCGCAGATTCATCATGCCAGAATCAGCGTAAAAATCAAGAAATTTGGATAATTGACATTCGGCCAGCAACCGACTGCCGAAGGTAAGGCGCGCATATCGTTGCGCGCCTAAATTTCATGCACTCAGCTTATGCCAGTGCGAGGTTGATCGCAGATTCACGACCGTCACGGCCAGATTCGACATCAAAAGTGACCTTTTGGTCGTCTTTCAGGCCGGTCAGGCCAGAGCGCTCAACAGCGGAGATGTGGACGAATACGTCCTTTGAGCCGCCATCGGGAGCGATAAAGCCGAAGCCTTTAGTTGCGTTGAACCATTTCACGGTGCCAGTAGCCATCGTGTTTTTCCTTTAGTATCAGTGCTGCCCACGTGATTGCGACAGCCCGGCGTAGTCAGTGCAAAATCGAATGACTGTAGCCGAAAGGGAAAACAGTGGTCGAGATGAATAACGTATGCAGCCTTCACATGGGGCTTTGCGCAGTGAAATGCAAGTGAAATCCGTGTAACAATTTCGCGTCGGGCTTGTGGATGTGTAGATCCTGATGTTCTCCAAAGGCAAAACATCCGGAAAATTTATCAGCCTGAAATGATCGGCAACACCTGACGCGTGGCCCTTCATTTCGCGTGCAATGAATCCTTAGCGCACGAATTTCTTGTGCTTCATCCGCTTGGGTTCCAGCGCATCGGCGCCCAGCCGTGCCTTTTTATCCTCTTCGTAGTCCGTGAACCCGCCCTGGAACCATTCGACATGGGCGTTGCCTTCAAACGCAAGGATGTGCGTGCAGATCCGGTCAAGGAAGAAACGGTCGTGGCTGATGACCACTGCGCAGCCGGCGAAATCGACCAGGGCATCCTCAAGTGCGCGGAGCGTTTCAACGTCCAGATCGTTGGTCGGTTCGTCCAGCAGCAACACGTTGCCGCCGGATTTCAGCAGTTTTGCCATATGCACGCGGTTGCGTTCACCGCCCGACAGCAGACCGACCTTTTTCTGCTGGTCGCCGCCCTTGAAGTTGAAAGCCGAACAATAGGCGCGGCTGTTCATTGATGCATCGCCCAGTTCGATGATTTCCGCACCACCGGTGATTTCTTCCCAGACCGTGCTGTCAGGGCTTAAGGCGTCGCGCGACTGGTCCACATAGGACAGTTGGACAGTTTCGCCGTATTCCACGGTGCCTTCATCCGGTTCGGTCTGGCCCGTTAGCATGGAAAACAGCGTGGATTTCCCCGCGCCGTTCGGCCCGATCACACCAACGATACCGCCGGGGGGCAGATCGAACGACAGGTTTTCGACCAAGAGCTTGTCACCCATATGTTTTTTCAGCCCGTCCACGGCGATCACCTTGGACCCAAGACGGGGGCCGTTGGGGATGATGATCTGGGCGCGGCCCATCTTTTCACGCTCTGACTGGTTGGCCAGATCGTTATAGGCGCTGATCCGCGCCTTTGATTTCGCCTGCCGCGCCTTGGCGCCCTGCCGCATCCATTCCAGTTCGCGTTGCAGGGTGCGTTGTTTGGATTTATCATCTTTGGCTTCGCGTTCCAGCCGCTTTGCCTTGGCTTCCAGCCAGCTGGAATAGTTGCCTTCGTGCGGGATGCCCGACCCGCGGTCGAGTTCCAGAATCCAGCCGGTGATCGCATCAAGGAAATAGCGGTCGTGGGTGACGATCAGAATTGTGCCTTTGTAATCAATCAGGTGCTGTTGCAGCCATGCGATTGTTTCGGCGTCTAAATGGTTGGTCGGTTCGTCCAACAGCAACATGTCTGGCGCATCCAGCAATAGTTTGCACAGCGCCACACGGCGTTTTTCACCGCCTGACAGGGTGGTGACGTCGGCGTCATCGGGGGGGCAGCGCAGGGCCTCCATTGAAATGTCGATCTGCGCGTCGAGGTCCCAAAGGTTCTGGCTGTCGATTTCATCCTGAAGCTGCGCCATTTCATCGGCGGTTTCTTCCGAATAGTTCATCGCGACTTCGTTATAGCGGTCAAGAATCGCCTTTTTGTCAGCGACACCCAGCATGACATTTTCGCGCACGCTCAGGTTGGGGTCCAGTTCGGGCTCTTGCGGCAGGTAGCCCACGCGCGCGCCTTCGGCCGCCCATGCCTCGCCTGCGAAATCCTTGTCCTGGCCCGCCATGATCCGCATCAGTGTGGATTTACCGGTGCCGTTCACGCCGACGACGCCGATTTTTACACCGGGTAGAAAGTTCAGGCGGATGTTTTCGAACACCTTTTTTCCGCCGGGGTAAGTTTTTGAGACGCCGTCCATGAAATAGACGAATTGATTGCTAGCCATTTGGCATGCTCCGCTATGGTATGAGTTGCTCCTTAGATAGCGATGCCATGCCGCCGGGGCAATCGGTGTTGGCCGAAAGCCATGGAATGACCTCTTCTTCGGGCATTGGTGGGGCAATCCAGAACCCTTGCATGACGTCCCCGCCGCAATCTGTGATCAAGCTCGCCTGATCAGGGTCTTCCACGGACTTGATCACGACACTCAGGTCCAGTTTGCGGCACAGGTCGATCAGGGTTGTGAAAATTGTCATGGCCTTGTGGTCGTCACGGATGGAACCGGTCATTGAACAATCAAGTTTGATGCCGCTGACCGCCAGTTTTGCCAGATGCCCCAGACCCACGTTGCCACAGTCGAAATGATCCAAAATTGTGATATACCCCGCTTTGTTCAATGCGATGATGGCCTTTTTGATAGCTGAGTCATTGTCATGGATTTGCTGGGTTATTGTCGCAGGCAGTTCGATGATGATGTCCCGGCATCGCAGCGCATGTGATAAGATGTCGCGATCTAGTCGTGAGGCAAAGTCAGGATGGCTGATTGCCTCGGGTGAGACGTTGAAAGTGATATAAATCTGACCAAAGTCGGCAGCGTTCAACTGCGCCTTGAGGTTCGTTGCGGCGCGCATTGCCAGAAAATCAATATCGGCCATCAGTCCGAGAGACCGTGCCACGGGAAAAAAGGCTGTGGGGGCAAGCAAATCGCCGGTTGGCCGGTTTAGCCGCACAAGCGTTTCAAACCCGCGAATTTGCCCGGATGCGATTCCCACGATGGGTTGATACAAAAAAGCCAGACTTTCGTTTTGTACGGCTTTATGCAATTTGTGCGCTATGCACCGTTCATTCGTATGACGAACGTAAAGCTCTTTATTATAGGTGGCAATTCTGCCCCTGCCGTTTTTTTTCACATCGTAAAGCGCAAAATCGGATCGGACCAGCAGGTCGTCGGCCGACATGATATTTTCATTTGACAGCGCAGCCCCGATGCTGATGCCGCACCGCAAGGCGCGATTGTCCCAAATGATGGGTTCCTCGACGGCTTCAATGACGCATTTGCCAATCTCTTCCAGTTCTTCAAGGCTGTGCAAACCGGTGCAAACAGCGACAAATTCATCCCCGCCGATCCGCGCGATCAGGTCGGTTTCGCGCATACATTCGCGCATGCGTCCGGCAATCGTGACCAGAATGGTATCGCCGGCCGAATGACCATGCGTGTCATTTATCTGTTTGAAATTATCGAGATCGATATGCAAAATGCCAAAGGTGGTTTGCTGCTGTTTTTTTGTCATTTCCTGGTTGATGAACCGCAGAAATTCACCCCGGTTTGCCAACCCGGTCAGCGTATCATGCGCCGCGATATGGGTCAGTTTGTCACTTGCGGCCTTGATCCGCCGTTCCCTGTTGATGGTGTTGGTGACGTCGCGACAAACCAGTATGGCGCGTTCTTCGTCGCCATCTTCAACCTGAAAAGATGTGGTAGTTTCCAGCCAGATCGTTTTGCCATCTCCACGGATGTTTTCGCGCAAGATGATTTTTGTGCTGGTGGGGTCGTCATTATCATGGCGAAATGCTTTGATTTCCGCATCTTCCGGCGTCTTGTCCGGGGGCAGGGCAAATGACAAGGGGTTCCGGCCCAATACTTCTTGTGGGGTGCGTTTCATTATTCTGTAATAGGCATCGTTGGCCCAAAGCGTGATGCCATCCATCGTCTGCACCAGAATTCCGGCATCGGCATTTTGTGACGACATCCTGTGATAGGACGTAACCTGCCGTTCCTGCGCAAGCTGGGCCTGAACACGTCTGAGGTGCGTATGCTGCCGCCATCCAAAGCCAACGGCGATAAGCGCGGGTAGGGAAAATATGCTGAAAATAATGGGTGGACTGAACATGGCAATAAACGTGACTATTTCCTTTGACGCATCTTTTTCACGCAATCCTCTAGGTCAGGTTAATATTCCTGCCGAACCATGTTTGCCGAGTCAAACAGGCATGGTGGTCGCTGCGTCAATGATTGAATTTTCCGGTAAATCGGGATGAATGTTGTCTGTGTTAAAAGTTTTGTGACGGGAAATCTGCCTTAAACTGACTGATATTCAGGCCAAACGATAATTTTTGATTAAATATTCGCGAAAAAGAACTGTAATCAAGGCAGGTAACAAGTTTTTTTCGCAAAGTTAGCACAATCCCCTAAGATACAAAACAGGCAGGCAGCAGAACCTGCACGATGAACCGGGCGCAAGCCTTGTCTGACGATACGCAACAAAAGCAACACAGGGACATTGCCATGAGTAAGACAACATTTGTTGTTGGTCTGGATGGGTCCGAGGCGGGGGCGCGGGCGCTTGCCTTTGCCAAGGACCGCGCCAAAGCCGTCGGGGACTGCACGATCGTGATTTGTTATGTGATTGAATGGTCGCCATTCAGCTTTCAAACCCCCGAAGAAAACGAAAAACGCCACCAACGCCGCGAACAAGAAATCGCCATGGCGCGTGAACGCGTGCTTGATCCGGCGCTGGAACGGGCCGCGACGGAAGGCTTTGATGTGGTGGGGATCGTCCGGCACGGAGATGCTGCGGATATTCTGGAATCTCTGGCGCGCGAACGTGGCGCCAAGCAGATCATCATCGGGCGTGTGGGCACACGCGGCCTGAAGTCACGCATTTTCGGTGGCGTCGCAGGGCGGCTGGTGGCGACAGCCTCGGTTCCTGTCACGATCATTCCATGAGGGGTAAAGTTATGTCGAAATTCTTTGTCTTTGTGACAGGGCTGATTGCGGCCCTTCTACCCGGCATGGCCGCTGCACAAGAAGCGTCAGGCCTTGATGCGCGGATCAATGCGATTTTCGCAGATTATACCGGCTGGTATGTGTCGTTCATCTTTGCACCTTTGCCGGGCACCAGTTTTTCGTGGATCGCGCTTTGGTTGGTGGTTGGTGCGCTGGTCTTTACCGTCTATTTCGGGGCGATCCAGTTCAAGGGCTTTGTCCATTCGATCCGGCTGGTCAAGGGCGATTATTCCGACCCCAATGACGCGGGCGAGGTCAGCCATTTTCAGGCGCTGGCGACGGCGCTGTCGGGCACTGTGGGTCTGGGCAATATCGCGGGTGTCGCGGTGGCGGTCAGCATCGGCGGGCCAGGTGCGACATTCTGGATGGTGGTTGCGGGCCTGTTTGGCATGGCGACCAAATTCACCGAATGCACCTTGGGCGTGAAATACCGCAACGAATACCCTGACGGCAGCGTGTCCGGCGGGCCGATGTATTACATTACCAAAGGGTTCAAGGAACGCGGGCTGCCGCTGGGCGGGTTCATGGCGGTGATGTTTTCCATCTTTACCATTCTGGGCGCGCTGGGTGGCGGCAACATGTTTCAGGCCAATCAGGCGCACGCGCAGATTTCCGGTGTTGTCGGGGATTATCCAGGTTGGATCACCGGTGTGGTGCTGGCGCTGGTGACGTTCGCGGTGATCGCGGGCGGCTTGAAATCCATTGCGCGGGTGACCGAAAAGGTCGTGCCGTTCATGGGAATTTTCTATGTGCTGGTGTCGATCCTGATCCTGATCATCAACTATGACCAGATCGCATGGGCGTTCGGGCAGATCTTTGTGGGGGCCTTTACCGGGCTTGGCGTTGTCGGCGGCTTTACCGGCGCGCTGATCCAGGGGTTCCGGCGTGCAGCGTTTTCCAACGAAGCAGGGATTGGGTCGGCGGCCATCGCCCACTCGGCCGTGCGGACAAAGGAGCCCGTGACCGAAGGTTATGTGGCCCTGTTGGAACCGTTCATCGACACGGTGGTGATCTGCACAATGACCGCACTGGTGATCGTGATCAGCGGTGTGCTGAACTTTGACCCTGAAACCGGGCTGTATATCTGGAACGCGGAATTGGGCCGGATCGCGACCGAAGGTGATGTGGGCGGTGTTGCCCTGACATCGGCGGCCTATGCACAGGCGTTTTCATGGTTCCCTGTCCTGCTGATGGTGGCCGTGGTGCTGTTTGCCTTTTCGACCATGATCAGTTGGTCCTATTACGGGCTGAAGGCCTGGACCTATCTGTTCGGTGAAGGCGCGATGAAGGAGCTGGTCTTCAAGATCATTTTCTGCCTGTTCATCGTGATCGGTGCGGCGGCCAGCCTTGGGCCTGTCATCGACTTTTCGGATGCCATGCTATTTTCAATGGCCATCGTGAACATCATCGCGCTGTATTTCCTGATGCCGATCGTCAGGCGCGAATTGAACAGCTATGTCAGCCGCCTGAAGTCGGGCGAGATTGTCAAATTCAAGCAGTGAAGGTGTTGACATGACAAAGGGGCGCGCAGGGCAACCTGCGCGCCCTTTTTGTGTCGTCAGAACGCGATCACAATGCCGTCCTTGCCCAGATGCAGCGGGCCGGACCAGTGTTTGCGCACTTCGGCTGTCCAGTGGTCATCCGTGAAATCGGGGTCACCGTCAGGCACGAAATGGTTCAGCGCCAGTTGCTTGACCCCGGCCTCGGTGGCGATGCGGCCCACGTCGGCGGCATCGGTATGGCTGTTCAGGATATGCGCGCGCAGGCGTTCGTCGCCATTGGTCATGCGGGCGCACAGCGCCTCGACCCCGTCGCGCAACATCGCTTCGTGCACCAACAGGTCGGCACCCTGCGCGAATTCGGTCATTTGCGGCATAAAGGCGGTGTCGCCGGAAAACACGACCGTGCCGTCGCCTGTTTCAAAGCGCAGGGCAAAGGTTTCCTTGATCGGCGGATGGGTGTTGCGCAGGGTGGTGACGGTGATGTCGCCATATTGCGCCTGGCCGGGGGTCAGCACGCTGATTTTTGCAAGGCTACCGAAATGGCAGCGCCCTTCATCCTGAATGCGCAGGGCGATGTCAAACCCCATGGATTGTTGAAAGCCCACCCAATAGGCCGACAGCCCGACAGGCCCGATCACGGGGATAGGCCGGTTCAGACCCGCCGTCCATGCGGTATGCAACAGCGGCCCCAGTTCCAGATAATGATCGGAATGCAGGTGGGTGATAAAGATCATGTCGATATCGGTCAGCGCGACACCCTGATCGCAGATGCCGCGGGTCACGCCGAGCCCCGCATCAACGACAATTGTCTTGCCGTCCAACCGCAGCAGGTTTGCCGTTGGCATATGCGAATGCGGACGGATCGCCGGGCCACCTTTGACGCCCATCAAAGCCACCGAGTTTGACATGAGGCCTGTTCCTTTTCATCAGTTTGCGGGGATATGCGATGCTGTATATCAAAATGCAATATAGGCAAAGCCGCGCCCGGCCGTCAGGGCGGTTGTCAGCCGCTTTTGCCACCCTCTTAACAAAAAAAGACCCCGCCAAAGCGGGGTCAGATCTAAATATTATATCGCTGAATTACTGTGGAATTTCGCCGGTCAGTCCTTCGACATAGAAATTCATGCCAGCCAGTGTGCCGTCATCGGCAGTTTCACCTGCCGCCAACCATGCGGACCCGTCCTGCTTGTTCAGCGGGCCGGTGAACGGGTGGTATTCGCCCGATGCGATCCGGTCGCGCAGCGCCTCGGCAGAGGCTTTGATTTCAGCGGGAACCGCGTCGGTGATCTCACCAATGCCAACCATGCCTGGCCCGATACCGTCCCATGTGTCCTTGCTTTCCCAGGTGCCGTCAATCACGGCTTGGGTCCGCGCGATGTAATAGGGCGCCCAGTCGTCAATGATGGACGACACCCGCGGGAAGGGCGCAAATTCGGCCATATCGGACGCTTGACCGAACGTCACAACGTCGCCTGCGGCCTGTGCTGCGGCTTGTGGCGCGGTGCTGTCGGTATGTTGCAAGATCACGTCTGCCCCTTGTTCGATCAGCACTTTGGCGGATTCGGCCTCTTTTGCAGGGTCAAACCATGTATAGGCCCAGATGATCTTGAATTCCACATCCGGGTTCACTTCCCTGGCGTGAACAAAGGCGCTGTTGATACCACGGATCACCTCTGGAATCGGGTAGGACGCGATGTAGCCGATGATGTTGCTTTGCGTCATCTGCCCAGCGATATGGCCCTGAATGGCACGGCCTTCGTAGAAACGTGCAGAATAGGTCGATACGTTGTCGGCGCGTTTGTAGCCTGTGGCGTGTTCGAATTTCACATCGGGAAATTTCGCCGCGACGTTGATCGTCGGGTCCATAAAACCAAACGACGTTGTAAAGATCAGATCAGCGCCTTGCAGCGCCATTTGGGTCATCACGCGTTCGGCGTCGGGGCCCTCTGGCACGCTTTCGACAAAGACCGTTTCAACGGCGTCGCCGAAATGTGCCTCGACCGCAAGGCGGCCCTTGTTGTGTTCATAGGTCCAGCCGCCGTCACCGACGGGCCCGACATACACAAAACCGAGCTTTGTCGGTCCGTGCGCGTCAGCAAAGGCTGCTGTGCCAAGGGCAAGCGCGATGCCAGCCCCAGCCAAAAGTGTTTTTATCGTCATGTTCATCCCCTTGGTGGACTTGGTTTCGCCTCAGCGTGAGGCATGGAAAGATTGGGCCAGCGACCCCGGTGCCCGCCCCGTCCGCATAATAACCAGAACGGCGATGGTGGCCAGATAGGGCGACATGGAAAGATATTCGACAGGCACCGCAACCCCGGCCGCTTGCAGATTAAGCTGCAATACCGTGACGCCGCCAAACAAATAGGCCCCCAGCAAAAGCCGCCATGGCCGCCAGCTTGCAAACACGACAATCGCCAGCGCGATCCAACCTGCGCCTGCGGTCATGCCTTCGGTCCATTGCGGCACCCGCACAAGCGACAGATAGGCGCCACCCAGCCCCGCGCAGCCGCCCCCGAACATGATCGCCAGCAGACGCACCCGCACCACGTGATATCCCAGCGCATGGGCGGCCTCGTGGTTTTCGCCAACCGCCCGCAGGATCAGCCCGGCACGGCTGTATGTCAGAAACGCCCAAACGGCGGCGACTATCCCCAGCCCGACATAGACCATCGGATCATGCTGAAAAACAATCGGCCCGATCACCGGAATATCCGCCAAAAGCGGGATATGAAGGTCAGTAAACCCAGGTGCCCTGACCCCGATATACCCCTGTCCCATCAATGCCGACAGCCCCAGTCCAAACAGTGTCAGTGCCAGCCCGGTGGCCACCTGATTGGACAACAGCACCTGCGTCAGCACCCCGAAAATCAGCGATAATAACGCCCCGCCCACAGCAGCCCCCAGAAACCCCAGCCACGGCGACCCGGTATTGACCGCCACGACAAAGCCGCAGACGGCCCCTGTGATCATCATCCCCTCTACCCCGAGGTTCAGCACGCCCGCGCGTTCGACAACCAGTTCGCCGATCGCGGCCAGCATAATGGGCGTGGCCGCAACCATAAGTGATGCCAGCAACAGGATCGGGTTGATCGCGGACAGGTCCATCATGCCACCTCGCTTTTGCGCAGCCGGACACGGTAATTGGTCAGCAGGTCCACCGCCAACAGAAAAAACAACAGCATCCCCTGCAACAGTTGGATCGCCGCCCCCGGCAAGCCCAGATTGGATTGCGCAATCTCGCCCCCGATATAGGTCAGCGCCATCAGGCCGCCCGCCAGCAAGATACCGACAGGGTGCAACCGGCCCAGAAAGGCCACGATAATGGCCGTGAACCCATAGCCTGCGTTGAAATCAATACTGATCTGGCCAGCGGGGCCCGCAACCTCGAACAAACCCGCAAGGCCCGCCAGCCCGCCCGAAATGCCCATGCAAACCAACACCAGCAAGCCGGGGTTCACCCCGGCAAAGCGTGCCGCACGCGGGCTTTGCCCTGACAGGCGCACCTGAAACCCGAAAATATGCCGCGACAGGGCGATATAGGCAAAGATCACGGCAATAAAGGCCGCAACAATGCCCCAATGCATCCCCGCACTTTCGTTGATCCAGCTTGTCGCGCTGGGATATTGCGCAAGGTTCCGGCTGCCGGGAAACCCCATGCCCTGCGGATTGCGTAGCCGACCCAGCGCCATGGCAGCCAGCAATTGCTCGGCTACATAGACCAGCATCAATGACACCAGAATTTCATTGGTGCCGAATTTCACGCGCAACACACCGGGGATCATCCCCCATGCAATGCCCCCCAGTGCCGCGGCCAGCACCATCAGCGGAAATATCAGCGCAGACTCTACCGGATAAAACGCCAGCCCAACGGCTGCCCCGCAAATCGCTCCGACAATATATTGTCCCTCGGCCCCGATGTTCCAGATCCCGGCGCGAAACCCGAATGACAAGCCAATGGCGATCAGCACCAATGGCGCCCCCTTGATCAGCAGTTGCGGGCGGTAATACCATGCGAATTCCGAAAACAAGGGATCAAGGAAAATCGTGCGGATCGTGACAACAGGATTCTTGCCAAGCGCGGCAAATAACAGTCCGCCGCAGACCATTGTCAACACCACTGCCAGCAGCGGGGTCGCAATTGTCCACAGCCGCGACGGTTGCGGCCGTTTGTCAAGGGTGATCATCTGTCCGTCTCCCCCTTCATCTTGGCCAAAAAACTCCCGCCGGAGGCATCCCTACCCATCCACATGCGACACCCCTGACTTCTGCGCGTCCCGCGCACCTTTTGCTTCGCGCCCGTTCCGCGCGACTTCCATATCATGCGCACCACCCAGCATCAGGCCGATCTCTTCGACGCTCAGCCCTTTTGCCGGGCGCGGCACCGACAGGCGGCCCTCGTTCAATGCGGCGAACCTGTCGGAAATTTCCATCAATTCGTCCAGATCCTGCGAAATGCAGATCACCGCCGCCCCTTTGGCGGCCAGATCCAGCAGCGCCTGCCGGATTGCGGCGGCAGCCGATGCATCAACACCCCATGTGGGCTGATTGACCACCAGCACATCGGGGTTCTGCATGATCTCGCGGCCAATAACGAATTTCTGCAAATTGCCCCCCGACAGCGACCGCGCGGCAGTGCCTGGCCCAGGGGTACGCACGTCAAACGTGCTGATCACACCTTGGGCAAAAGCCCGCGCGCGGGCCCAGTGGACAAATCCATAGCTGGTCAGCGCCTGTCGCGTCATTGCCGTCATCACTGCGTTTTCAGTCAGCGACATGTCAGGGGCGGCGGCATGGCCCATCCGTTCCTCGGGCGCGGCCAGCAGGCCGATCCGGCGGCGGGCGTTGGGCGACATCTGGCCAATCTGGCGTCCTTGATAGGTGATCATCCCGGCCTTTGTGCGTAGCTCGCCCGACAGCGCCGCGACCAGTTCGTCCTGCCCGTTACCCGCAACCCCGCCGATGCCCAGTACCTCGCCTTTGCGGACATCAAGGCAGATATCCATCAGTGCCGTGCCGAAACGATGGGGCGCGCGCGCGCTCAGGTTTTGCAGTGTCAAAACCACGTCGCCTGCGCGCCGGTCGGCCTTTTGCGGCGCCTGCAACACCGCGCCCACCATCAGTTCGGCCATATCGCGGGCTGATGTCACGCGCGGGTCGCAGGTGCCAACAACCGCACCCAGCCGCAGCACCGTCGCTGTGTCACAAAGGGCGCGGATTTCCTCCAGCTTGTGCGAAATATACAAGATCGCGGTGCCTTCCGCGCGCAGTTTGCGCAGGGTTTCGAACAAGATCGCCACCTCTTGCGGGGTCAGCACCGATGTGGGTTCGTCCATGATCAACAGCTTGGGGTCTTGCAGCAGGCAGCGGATGATCTCAACCCGCTGGCGTTCCCCGGCAGACAATTCGCCCACGATCCGGGTCGGGTCCAGCGGCAGCCCGTATTGGTCGGACACCCTGCGCACCTGTGCCGCAATCGCGCGCTGGGGGGGCGGGTTTTCCATGCCAAGGGCGATATTTTCGGCCACGTTCATCGCGTCGAACAGCGAAAAATGCTGAAACACCATCGCCACGCCGGCAGTCCGCGCCGCATGGGGATCTGCCGGGGCAAAGGGTTGCCCCGCCAGCATCATCGTGCCGTGGTCGGGTTTGACCAACCCGTAGATCGTTTTCACTAGCGTCGATTTGCCAGCGCCGTTTTCCCCCAGCAGGGCATGGACCTCGCCGCGCGCAATATCAAATGACACGTCGCGGTTGGCGACGACACCCGGGTAGGCTTTGGTCAGGCCGGACAGGCGCAACAGTGGTTCAGTCATGCCGTGCGGTCCTTGGCGCGGTGTGTGTTGTCGGCCATCATGGCAGTTGCGACGCCAAGTGCAATTGCTGCGGGATGTTTTCCAAGGGCAGGGTCGCCAATCGGGCAGGCAATGCGCGCAATTTGGGCAGGGCTGTGCCCTAAGGCGACCAGCCGCGTTTTGAACCGCGCCCATTTGGTTGCCGATCCGATCAACCCGACACTGAAAAAATCGCGGCACAAAATGGCATGGCATAAGGCAAGGTCGATCTCGTGGCTATAGGTCAGGATCAGATGCGCGGCATCGTCGGGCGCATGTTTCACGGCCAGCGCAGGGGCAGTGGCCACAAGTGTCGTTACATCCGTTTCGGGAAACCTGTCAGCATGGGTATCGACCCAAGTGATCGTGAAATCGGGCAGGGGGGCCATGACGGTGACAATGGCGCGCCCCACATGCCCGGCCCCGTAAATCCAGAGAGGACGCCCCGCAGGTGCCTGCGCCGGCACATTGCGTGCCCAATCCAGCGTGACAGATCCGCCGCAGCACTGCCCCAGCGCAGGACCAAGCGGAATTGTTCGCGTCAGATGTGCGCGGCCATTCGCCAGCATTGCACGTGCCTCGGCCATGGCCTGCCATTCCAGCGCACCGCCGCCGATTGTGCCTGTCGTCCTGTCCGCCCAGACGCACATCTGCGTGCCTGGCCCGCGCGGCGCAGAGCCTGCGGTTTTCAGCACGCTGATGCGAATAAAATCTTTCATCCCCGCGCCCTTTGCACGGCGGCCAGCACCTGTTCAGCCGTGGCGGGGGCCTGCAAATCAGGGTCATGCGGCCCGCAGGCGCGCACCGCATCCGACAGCGCCAGAAAGGCGGAAATGCCCAACATGAACGGCGGCTCGCCTACCGCCTTGGACCGATAGATCGTCTGCGCCGGATTGGGCGCATCCCACAGCGTCACGTTGAAAATATCAGGACGATCAGAACAGGCGGGAATTTTATATGTGGATGGCGCATGCGTGCGCAAACGGCCCGTGTCATCCCACACCAGTTCTTCGGTCGTCAGCCAGCCCGCGCCTTGCACATAGCCGCCCTCGATCTGGCCGATGTCCAGCGCGGGGTTCAGCGATGCCCCCGCATCATGCAGGATATCGGTCCGCAGAATGCGGTTTTCGCCGGTCAATGTGTCGATCACCACCTCGGTCACCGCAGCACCCTGGGCAAAATAGAAAAACGGGGTGCCGGCGCCCTTGATCCGATCCCACGACAGGCCAGGGGTCTTGTAAAACCCTGTCGCCGACAGGCTGACTCGGTGCAGATAGGCGGTCTGCGCGGCTTGCGCAAAGCTTATGCTTTCCCCACCTACATGCACCTGCCCGTCCGCGAAACGAACGCTCTCGGCACTTGTATGGTGCAATTCGGCCAGACAGGCCGCGATCCGGTCGCGGATCGTGTCGCAGGCATTAGCCACGGCCATCCCGTTCAGATCCGACCCCGACGATGCCGCCGTGGCGGATGTATTTGGCACCTTGCCCGTATCCGTGGCGGTAATCTTGACCGCAGCCACATCAATCCCGAACCGTGATGCCGCAACCTGTGCGACCTTCTGGAACAACCCCTGGCCCATTTCGGTGCCGCCATGATTCATATGGACCGACCCGTCCTGATACACATGCACCAAGGCGCCCGCCTGATTGAGATGGCTCAGCGTAAAGGAAATACCGAATTTCACCGGACTAAAGGCGATCCCCTTTTTCAAGATCGCGTTCGCGGCGTTCCAATCCGAAATTGCCGTGCGCCGGTGATGATAGTCCGATGTGACCAACAGCGCTTCTGTCATCTCGTGCAGAATGAAATCCGTGACCGGCATCTGATAGGGCGTCGTCTGCACCGCCCCTGCCTTCTTTTGTTCAGAAATACCTTCGGGGGGGCGCGCAGCGCGGGGGGCAGACAGCCCCCCTGTGTGCATCGCGTCATAGTAATTCCGCTGACGCAGCGCGACCGGGTCCAGCCCTAGATGGGCAGCAACTTCGTCCATTATTCGTTCGATCCCCAGCACCCCTTGCGGGCCGCCAAAGCCGCGAAAGGCGGTGGCGGATTGGGTGTTGGTTTTCAACCGATGCGAGGTGATGCGCGCGGCAGGCAGGTGATAGGCGTTATCGGCATGCAGCATCGCCCGGTCAGCCACGGGCAGCGACAGGTCAAGCGCCCAGCCGCAACGGGTCATCTGCACGAAATCCACGCCACGCAGCCGCCCGTCATCGTCAAAACCCACGTCATAACTGATGCGGAAATCGTGCCTTTTGCCGGTGATCATCATGTCGTCGTCGCGGTCATAGCGCATCTTGCAAGGCCGCCCCGTCGCCCGCGCGGCGACGGCGCAGGCCACCGCCAGCGCGTTGCCCTGGCTTTCCTTGCCGCCGAATCCGCCACCCATGCGCCGCACCTCGCAGCGCACAGCGTGCATCGGCAAGCCCAGTGCATCGGCCACCTTGTGCTGGATTTCGGTGGGGTGCTGGGTGGAAGAATGCACCACCATGTCGCCACCTTCCTGCGGCAGGGCAAGGGCGGCTTGCCCTTCAAGGTAAAAATGTTCCTGCCCGCCCATGCTGATCGCGCCTTGCAGGCGGTGCGGTGCGGATGCCAGCGCCTGATCGACATCGCCCTTGGTCCAGATGCGAGGGCCATCCTCGAAACGGCTGTCGGCAGCAAGTGCCGCGTCGATGGTCAGGATCGCGGGGTCTTCACGATAGGTTAGCTTGCCCAGCCGTGCGGCCCTGCGCGCGTTCAGGTGGCTGTCGGCCACAACCACAAACACCGGCTGGCCCAGATAATGCAGGTCCACCGTCGCCAGCAGCGGTTCATCGTGGATCGATGGCGACACATCATTGGCAAACGGCAGGTCATCCGCCGTCAGAACAGCCACCACACCGGGCGCGGCGCGCACGGCGGACAGCTCCATCGCCGTGATCGCGCCACAGGCGATACCGGACAGGCCAAAGGCCAGATGCAGCGTGCCTGTCGGCGTCGGGATGTCATCGACATAGCGCGCGGTGCCGGTGACATGCAGGCGGGCAGCGTCATGGGGCAGGGATTTGGCGATGCTCATGTTTGCACCTCCAGCACGCTTGTCACCTGTCCGCTGCGGTCTGCGAAATAGCGGTGTAGCAGGTTTTCTGCCGTTTGCAGCCGGTAACCCGCCGATGCGCGCATATCGGTCATCGGGGTGTAATCCTGCGCAAATGCCTGCACGGCGTTTGCCACGGTATCCTGCGCCCATGTCTTGCCGATCAACGCAGCCTCGACCGCTGATGCACGCAGGGGGGTGCCTGCCATGCCGCCAAAGGCAATGCGCGCGGCGGTCACTGTGCCATCCGTCACGGTGACGTTGAAACACCCGCAGACGGCGGAAATATCCTGATCGAAGCGCTTGGAAATCTTGTAGCAGCGCAGATCGGGTGCCCTGCGCGGGATCGTTACGCCGGTGACCAGTTCGCCCGGCACGCGGTCTTGTTTGCCGTAGGCAACAAAGAAATTCTCCAGCGGCATGTCGCGGGTCGCATCGCCATGGCGCAGGTGCAGCACGGCCCCCAGCGCGATCAGCGCGGGCGGGTTATCGCCGATGGGCGATCCGTTGGCGATATTCCCGCCGACGGTGGCGGCATTGCGCACCTGTTCAGAGCCATAGCGCCGGATCAGTTCTGCGTAGGATGGGTGATACTCACCCATCTTGTGCAAGACCTCCGTCATCGTGACGCCTGCGCCGATCTGGATGCTGTCATCCGTCATCGTGATCGCGCGCAGATCGGCGCAGCGGTTCAGAAAGGCCACCTGCGGCAGATCACGCAGTTGTTTCGTGACCCAAAGACCCACATCCGTGGCCCCCGCGATCAGGGTCGCATCGGGGTGTGCGGCATACCAGCTGGCCAGTTCATCCAGCGTCTCGGGTGCATAGGGCCGGGCGTCAACATCCGGCGGAGTATCGGCCAGCCAGTCGGGTGACGGGACGGTTGCGGCGGCCTGTGCGGCGCGGATGATCGGCGCATAGCCGGTGCAGCGGCACAGGTTGCCCGCCAGCACATCATCGTGGTCGGTGCGGCCCTGCATATGGGCGGCGGTCATGGATGCGATGAAACCCGGCGTGCAAAACCCGCATTGCGACCCATGGTGATCGACCATGGCCGCCTGCACCGGGTGTAGCGTGCCATCGGGGGCGCTGATGCCTTCGACGGTGCGCACCGCCTTGCCGTGCAGTTGTGGAAGAAACAGGATGCAGGCGTTCAGTGCCTTTGGCCCGCCGTCATCCTGCACAATCACGGTGCAAGCGCCGCAGTCGCCTTCATTGCAGCCCTCTTTGGTGCCGCAAAGGGCGCGGTCTTCGCGCAGCCAGTCCAGCAGGGTGCGGGTAGCGCCCGCATCGACCTGCACGGTTTCCCCATTTAGAAGAAACGTGACATTCATGATGTAAAACCTGCCGCCTTACCGATGTTCAGGGTCTTGGCTGGTGTCGATGCGGCGTAGACACCAACCTGCCTTTGCCCGTCCATGAAAGCCGCACCCGCCCGGTTTGGCAAGAGATTTCGGCGCCCCCTGTTTCGTGCCGCCTCAAGCCTGCCCAAAGTGCGCGCAAGATAGGGTGGAACTTCACCCACCCTACAGGTTGGGAAAATACGGGGTGTTTTCGTCGGCACGCGTTTCCCACAGGTGCCGCTGCCATGCCAGCCAACCCTGTGCTGCGATCAGGGGATGCGGTTCGATATGGCAGGTGCGCACGCGGCCTTTCTTGATCGACCTGACAATGCCTGTTTCCTCCAGCACGCGCAGATGGCGCATGAATGTCGGCAGCGCCATCGCATGGGGGGCATGCAATTCACTGACCGTGGCCGGGCCGCTGACCAGCCGTTCGATCACTGCCCGGCGCGTGGGGTCCGACATGGCCCCGAAAAAAGAATCAAGCTGTTTTGTCATGACATGCGCGTCGCTGATCGCACCGGCCCTGTCAATAAACTAAGCTAACGGGCTAGGTTTTGGCGGTTTTGTGCAAAGCCCGATTGCTGCCTTGTGCGCTGGCGCGCATCGGATACTTTGGCCGGCATGAGCACACATCCCCGATTCATCCACCTGCGCGTCCACACCGAATATTCACTGTTGGAAGGGGCGGTGCCGGTCAAGAAACTTTCTGGCCTGGCCGCTGGCATGGGGATGCCCGCCGTTGCCGTGACCGATACCAACAACATGTTCTGCGCGCTCGAGTTTTCAGAATATGCCGCCAAGGCCGGAGTGCAGCCGATCATCGGTTGCCAGCTGGATGTGACCTATACCGCCCCTGATCCGGGCAAGCGCCCTGACGCGCCCGCCCCCGTCGTGCTGCTGGCCCAGTCCGAGGCGGGGTATATGAACCTGATGAAGCTGAATTCGTGCGCCTATCTAAAGGGCGACGGGCAGGTGCCGCAGGTCACACTGGAAGAATTGGCACAGTATAATGCTGGGCTGATCTGTCTGACGGGCGGCCCGGACGGCCCCGTGGGGCGGCTGTTGCGGCAGGGTCAGCGGCCAAAGGCCGAGGCGTTGATGGACCGGCTGGCGGCCACATACCCCGACCGGATCTATGTCGAACTGCAACGCCACCCCGGTGACGGCGGCCTGCCCGAACAGGAACAGCTGTCCGAACGCGGTTTCGTGGAAATGGCCTATGCCAAGGGTCTGCCGCTGGTGGCCACCAATGACGCGTATTTTCCCAAAGCTTCACTTTACGAGGCGCATGACGCGCTGATCTGCATCGCCGATGGGGCCTATGTCGACCAGCAGGAATCGCGCCGGCGGTTGACCCCGCAGCACTATTTCAAATCGCCGCAGGAAATGGCGACGCTGTTCGCCGATCTTCCCGAGGCGCTTGAAAACACGGTTGAAATCGCGCGCCGCTGTGCCTTCAAGGTGTATAAACGCGCGCCGATCCTGCCAAAGTTTGCCGATGACGAGGTCGCGGAACTGCGCCGCCAGGCACATGTGGGGCTAAAGGCCCGACTGGCCGTGATCCCCCATGCCGCACCTGTCGAAGACTATGAAAAACGGCTGGAATTCGAACTGGGCATTATCGAAGGCATGGGGTTCCCCGGTTATTTCCTGATCGTGGCCGATTTCATCAAATGGTCCAAGGATAATGGCATTCCCGTCGGGCCGGGGCGGGGGTCGGGGGCGGGGTCGCTGGTGGCCTATGCGTTGCTGATTACCGATCTGGACCCGCTGCGCTATAGCCTTCTGTTCGAACGGTTTTTGAACCCTGAACGTGTGTCGATGCCCGACTTTGATATCGACTTTTGCATGGATCGCCGCGAGGAGGTGATCCGCTACGTGCAGGGAAAATATGGCCGTGACAAGGTGGGGCAGATCATCACCTTTGGCGCGCTTTTGTCCAAGGCTGCGGTGCGCGACGTGGGCCGCGTATTGCAAATGCCTTATGGTCAGGTGGACCGGCTGTCCAAGATGATTCCGGTGGAAGGCGTGAAACCCGTCAGCATCGAAAAGGCGCTGGCCGATGAACCCCGCCTGCGCGAAGAGGCCAAGAACGAAGAGGTCGTGGACCGCCTGCTGACCTACGCCCAGCAGGTCGAAGGGTTGCTGCGAAACGCATCCACCCACGCCGCCGGTGTCGTGATCGGCGACCGTCCGCTGGATGAGTTGGTGCCGCTGTACCAGGACCCGCGATCTGATATGCCCGCCACGCAATTCAACATGAAATGGGTCGAACAGGCCGGATTGGTGAAATTCGATTTTCTGGGGTTGAAGACGCTTACGGTCATTCAGAACGCGGTTGACCTGGTGCGCAAGGCGGGCCGCCCGCTGAATGTGGCCGCCGATGGCACGGTGCTTTACCAGCCGCCGGGAGGGTTTGAATACGATATCGGTGCAATCCCGCTGGATGATGAAAAGTCATACCAGCTTTATGCCAGTGCCAAGACGGTTGCGGTGTTTCAGGTGGAATCCAGCGGCATGATGGATGCGCTAAAACGGATGAAACCCACCTGTATCGAAGATATCGTCGCGCTGGTTGCGCTGTATCGTCCCGGCCCGATGGAAAACATCCCCACCTATTGCGAGGTGAAGAACGGCCTGAAAGAGCGGGCCTCGATCCACCCGCTGATCGATCATATCCTTGAAGAGACCCAGGGCATCATCGTCTATCAGGAACAGGTGATGCAGATCGCGCAGGTCATGGCGGGCTACAGCCTTGGCGGGGCTGACCTGCTGCGCCGCGCGATGGGGAAGAAGATCGCCGAGGAAATGGCCAAGGAACGCCCCAAGTTCGAAAAAGGGGCGATGGAAAACGGGGTTGATAAAAAGAAGGCAACCGAGGTTTTCGACCTTTTGGAAAAATTCGCCAACTACGGATTCAACAAATCCCATGCCGCAGCCTATGCGGTGGTCAGCTATCAGACGGCATGGCTGAAGGCGAACCACCCGGTGGAATTCATGGCCGGTGTCATGAACTGCGATATCCATCTGACCGACAAGCTGGGTGTGTATTTTCAAGAGGTGAAAAAGGGGCTTGGGCTGGAATATACGCCACCCTGCGTGAACCGGTCCATGGCGACGTTCGACGTGAAGGATGGCAAGCTGGTTTACGCACTGGGCGCGTTGAAAAACGTGGGTGTCGAGGCGATGAAGCTGATCGTTGCTGGGCGTGGCGACAAGCCGTTTGTAAACCTCTTTGATTTTGCCCGCCGGGTCGATCTGAAACGCATCGGCAAGCGCCCGCTGGAAATGCTGGCACGGGCGGGGGCCTTTGATGTGCTGGATGCAAACCGCAGGCGGGTGAGGGCCAGCCTTGATGCGTTGTCGGGCTATTCGGCGGCGATCCACGATCAGAAATCATCCAACCAGGTGTCGCTGTTCGGCGAGGCAGGCGATGACTTGCCCGAACCACGGCTTGCAGGCGACGATGACTGGCTGCCTGCCGAACGGCTGGCCGAGGAGTTCAAGGCGATCGGGTTCTATCTGTCGGGGCATCCGCTGGATGATTACATGGGTGCGCTGAAACGCAAGCAGGTGCTGACGCTGGACGAGGTGACGGCCAAGGCCGAACGCGGCGAATGCATCGTGAAAATGGCAGGCACCGTGTCGGGGCGGCAGGAACGCAAATCGGCACGCGGTAACCGCTTTGCCTTTGCGCAATTGTCAGACCCGACGGGTCAGTATGAGGTGACGCTGTTTTCCGATGTGCTGGACGCGTCGCGGGATTTTCTGGAAACCGGCGCGCAGGTCGTGATGACGGTGGTGGCGACAATGGAAAGCGATCAGTTGAAATTGCTGGGCCGGTCGGTGGCGCCGATTGACAGCGTGGTGGCCGATGCGGGTGGTGCGGGCCTGCGGGTGTTTATTGACGCACCGGATGCGATTGGCGCGGTGGCCAGAATTCTGGAAAATGCCGCCCGTGACGGCGTGCGCGCGGCGCGCGGGCCGATCTACTTCTGCCTGATGGGCGATGATCTGCCCGGCGAGGTGGAACTGGATCTGGGGCAGGAATTTCCGGTGAACCCGCAGATAAAGGGCGCCTTGCGGTCGCTTGGTGGTGTGATCGAGGTGGAGGACGCGTAGGGTAGGTTAAACCCACCTTTCGGGGTGTTTCACCAATGCGGCGGGCGTTGGTCGGCCAGGGGCATGGTGCCGCCGCTGTCCAACTCGCGGGTGGCTTCGCGTTCCATCAGCATCAGCAGCCGCCGTGTCGCCAGCGCCAGTTCGGTTTCCTGCCGCGCGACGATGTCGGACAGATCCTCGACCATGCGGGTCAGATGGGCGATCTGTTCTTCCAGATGTGTAATGTCGGTCATGGGGGCCTTTTACACCGTTACGTGTCACAAGCAACGGTTTGCGCTGGTTGCACGGGCGGGATTTGAGTTTTTTGGCCAAGATGAAGGGGGGAGCGTTGCGCGAAACCGGCTGCCTTGCCGCGCCAGAGGGGCAGGACTGCATTGCCCCTGTCACAGTGTCGGGTTAAACGGCCCCGAGACCAGCGAAGGCAGGACCAGATGGCCAAGGACAAGAAACAACCCCGCCCCAAGGCGCAGACGCCCAAGGGGTTTCAGGATTATTTCGGCGCGGATGTGACCGCGCGCAACGACATGCTGCGCAAGATCGGCGAGGTTTACCATCGTTACGGGTTCGATGCGTTGGAAACATCCGCTGTGGAAACGGTCGAGGCGCTGGGCAAATTCCTGCCCGACGTGGACCGCCCGAACGAGGGCGTTTTTGCTTGGCAGGAGGATGCCGACTGGCTGGCGTTGCGCTATGATCTGACGGCGCCGCTGGCGCGGGTCGCGGCGCAGTATCGTAACGATCTGCCCAGCCCTTATCGCCGCTATGCGATGGGGCCTGTGTGGCGGAATGAAAAACCCGGACCGGGGCGGTTTCGGCAGTTTTACCAGTGCGATGCGGATACGGTCGGCGCGCCGAGCGTGGCAGCGGATGCCGAGATTTGCGCCATGCTGGCCGATACGCTGGAGGCCGTGGGCATCGCGCGTGGCGATTACGTGATCCGTGTGAATAACCGCAAGGTGCTGAACGGGGTGCTGGAGGTGGCGGGCCTGTCGGGTGACGACAATGAGGCCAAGCGCGGGATTGTGCTGCGCGCGATTGACAAGCTGGATCGGTTGGGCTTGGAGGGCGTGCGTGCGTTGCTAGGTGAAGGCCGCAAGGATGAGAGTGGGGATTTTACCAAGGGTGCTGGGTTGAGTGATGTGCAAGTTGCTCCGATTGTGCAGTATTTTAACGGTAACAAAACCTACCAACGAAGTGCTACCATAAGGGCCGTGTCAGGAATCCGTACGGCGGCTGAAGTCTTAAATGCCAAGGGCGTTGATGTTACGGTGCTGCGAAATCTCAGAGCGCTGATTGGCGAATCAGCTGTTGGCGCGGCTGGCCTTGATGAACTTGAGGAAATTGCAGATCTCCTCGCCGCCCAAGGCTATGGCCCCGACCGCATCGTGATCGACCCTTCCGTTGTTCGTGGTCTCGGCTATTATACCGGCCCCGTCTTCGAGGCGGAACTGACCTTTGAGATCACCGATGAAAAGGGGCGGCCGCGCAACTTTGGCTCTGTTGCGGGGGGGGGGCGTTATGATGATCTGGTCAAGCGGTTCACCGGGCAATCCGTGCCTGCGACCGGTGTGTCCATCGGGGTGGACCGGCTGCTGGCCGCGTTGCGGGCCAAGGGGCAGGTGGATCATGCAGCCCAGGGGCCTGTCGTTGTCACCGTCATGGACCGTGATCGCATGGCCGATTATCAGGCGATGGTTTCGGAATTGCGGAACGCGGGCATCCGGGCCGAGGTTTATCTGGGCAACCCCAAGAATTTTGGCAACCAGTTGAAATACGCCGACAAACGCGCCGCGCCCATCGCGATCATCGCGGGGGGGGATGAGTTTGACAGCGGTGTCGTGCAGATCAAGGATCTGGTGCTGGGGGCGGAAATTGCCAAGAATGCCTCGCTTGCGGAATGGAAGGACCGGCCCAGTCAATACGAGGTGCCGCGCGATCAGATGGTGACCCGTGTGCGCGCCATTCTGGGTGGGCAAGGCTGATGGCACATATGTTGAGCATCTCGACCGAAGCGCGCCGCCTGCTGGATCTGTTCGTTGCGCAGGGGGCGCAGGTGGTTGCGTCGGATGTGCTGTTGCCTGCCGATACGCTGCTGGATCTTTATGGCGAAGATATTCGCGGGCGCGCCTATCTGACGACCGACCCCTTGCGCGGTGAAATGGTGCTGCGCCCTGATTTCACTGTGCCAGTTGTGCAGTGGCATATGCAAAGCCACGCTGACCCGGCGCGCTATACCTATGCCGGCAAGGTGTTTCGCAAACAGGACAGCGATGAAACCCGCGCCAATGAATATGTGCAGGTCGGATACGAGGTGTTCGACGGCCAGAACCCCGCTGCTGCGGATGCTGAAGTCTTTGCGCTGTTTGCCGACGCTTTGGCAGGGCTGCCGTTGCGTGCGGCGACCGGTGACATCGGGCTGCTGATGGCTGCCGTGGGCGGGTTGCGCACAACGCAGGCGCGTAAGAATGCGCTGCTGCGCCACATCTGGCGGCCGCGTCGTTTCAAGGCCTTGCTGCAACGCTATGCGGGCAAGGTGCCTGTGCCTGCGTCACGGCGCGCCTTGCTGGCGGCATCTGATCCTTTTGCAAATGCAGGGCCGGATATCGGGTTGCGCAGCCGTGCAGAAGTGGAACAGCGCATCGCCGCCCTGCGGGCCGATGCTGCGGCCGCGCCCATCTCGGGCGAGGAACTGGCACTGATTGATGCGCTGCTTGGCCTGCATGAAACCGCGCCACATGTGCTAAGTGCGCTGCGCGACATCGCGGTCGATATGCCCGCAATCAACAGCGCGGTGACACGTATGGCGCAGCGGCTGGACGCGCTGGCTGCGCGTGGCGTGGATGTGGAAACGCTCGAATTCGAGGGCAGCTATGGCCGCACATCGTTGGAATATTACGACGGGTTTGTATTCGGGTTTTATGCGGTGGATGCGCCCGACCGGCCGCCCGTCGCGACGGGTGGGCGGTATGATGCGCTGACCGCGCGGCTGGGGCAGGGGCGTGCGGTGCCTGCCGTGGGTGGCGTGATCCGCCCTGATCTGATGGAGGCCTTGCACTGATGTTGAAACTGGGTGTGCCGTCCAAGGGGCGGCTGATGGAAAAGACCTTTGACTGGTTTGGCGCGCGCGGGGTCACGCTGCGCAAATCAGGGTCGGAACGTGAATATGCCGGTGCCGTGGACGGGATCGACGGGATGGAACTGGTGCTGTTGTCGGCGGGGGAAATTCCGCGTGAACTTGCGGCCGGCAATATCCATCTGGGGGTCACCGGGTCTGATCTTGTGCGTGAAAAGCTCGCGAACTGGGACAGCCATGTCACCGAATTGACGCAGATGGGATTCGGCGGCGCTGATCTGATTGTAGCCGTTCCACAGGCTTGGGTTGATGTGGATACGCTGGATGATCTGGATGCGGCGGCGGCGGCGTTTCGCGCGCGTCATGGGTTCCGGTTGCGGATTGCCACGAAATATCACCGGTTGGCACGCGAATTTCTGCGCGAACAGGGGGTCGCGGATTATCAGTTGGTCGATAGTCAGGGCGCGACCGAAGGCACGGTCAAGAACGAAACCGCCGAAGCGATTGCCGACATCACATCAACCGGCGAAACCCTGCGCGCCAACGGGCTGAAAATATTGGAAGACGGTTTGATCCATGCCTCGCAGGCCACGCTGTTTCGCGGGCGACGGCGCGATTGGACCGATGCGCAGCGGGCAACGATGAAATCGTTGCAAAACACGCTGGCGATCTAAGCGGTTCAATCTTCAGTTTTTGGCCGGGCTGACAGGGCTTCGACCTTTTTGTGATAGGCCTCTGCGTCGCCATAATCGGCAAAGTCGGGGTAATGCGGGTGGGTTCTTTCCATGCGCTGGGCGTGCTTGATCGGGCACCAGAATTTTTCGGTGCGCCCCGCGATTTCAGACGCATAGGCCAGCAACCCGTTGCCATATCCGCAATAGACGCAGTTCATTTTTTCCAGCGCGTTCAGATAGTACAGCCGGTGCCGGTCAATCGCGATGTAATCGCGCCTTCGGACCTTTTCGATGCCGTAAACCGGAAAGCAGACCGCCTGATAGATCGTGATGAACAGATCAAGCAGCACAAAGGGGATGATGACCGCATAGATCACTGGTGCGGTCAGCACGATCAGCGGGCGCGAGCCTGCGATATATTGCAGCAGTCCGGTGCGCAGCGCGGAGTGGCGGCGCTGCACCTCTTGGTCGAAAACGGCGCGGCCATGTTCGATGCGCAAGTTCAGGGCGGCGCGCTGTTCTGCAAAAGCATCCTCCAGCTCGTCCTCCAGGGACTTGATCCGCGCAATCAGGTTTGTGACCTTGTCTGACATCGTGTCGCCCCTGTTTCTGCCCTGCTGTCAGGGTCAGCCTAGCACAGATTTGCAAAGGGCGATGTGAAAGGAATCAGCCGCTTGCCGTTCTGGCGCCTTTGCGCGGTATCTCTGTCTTGCGGTGGCGGTGGCGCCGTGGCTTAGTGCGCGCATGACACATGACGAATTGCTGGAATGGTCGCGGCGCGCGGCCGAATGGGCGCTGGCCTATCACAAGGGGCTGCGTGACAGGCCCGTGCGGGCGCAGACGAATTACGGGGCAACGGCGGCGCGCCTTCCCACGGCGCCCCCTGAACAGGCCGAGCCCGTTGACACGATTTTCGCGGATTTCGAGGCCATCGTGCCCGATGCAATGACCCATTGGCAGCACCCGCGTTTCTTTGCCTATTTTCCGGCCAACGCGGCGCCGGCATCGATGCTGGCCGAACAACTGGCCAATGCCATCGCGGCACAGGCGATGCTGTGGCAGACATCGCCGGCGGCGACGGAAATGGAACAGGTGATGGTGGGCTGGCTGCGCGCGGCGCTGGGGCTGGGCGCGCATTTCACCGGCACGATCCATGACAGCGCCACAACCGCAACCCTGTCGGCGGTGCTGACGATGCGCGACCGCGCCTTGGGCTGGCGGTCGGTTGACGAGGGGCTGTTTGGCGCACCGCGCCTGCGCATCTATGCGTCGGCGCAGACCCATTCATCTGTGGACAAAGCGGTGCGGTTGGCCGGTATCGGGCAGGCCAATCTGGTAAAAATCCCCACGCGCGACGATTTCGGGATGGACCCTGCCGCCCTTGATGCCGCAATCCGCGCCGATCTGGCGGCGGGATACAAACCTGCGGGCGTGGTGCTTTGCACGGGCGGCACATCCATCGGCGCTTGCGATCCGGTGGCAGACTGTCTGGCGGTGGCCCGGGCGCATGATCTTTACACCCATGTGGATGCGGCATGGGCGGGTTCGGCGATGATCTGCCCGGAATTCCGGTATTTATGGGGCGGTGTCGATGGCGCGGACAGCGTGGTGTTCAACCCGCATAAATGGCTGGGGGTGCAATTTGACTGTGCGGTGCAGTTTCTGGCCGATCCCGCGCCGCAGATCCGGTCATTGGGGCTGCGGCCCGATTACTTGCAAACGCTGGGGCAGGACGAGGTGGTGAATTTCAACGAATGGACCGTGCCGCTGGGGCGGCGGTTTCGGGCGTTGAAAATCTGGTTCGTGCTGCGCGTCTATGGGCTAGAGGGGCTGCGGGCCCGTATCCGCAACCACGTGACATGGGCGCAGGAACTGGCGCGGGTGATCGGTGATATGCCCGGTTTTACCATCGTCACCGCACCGATTCTGTCGCTGTTCACCTTTCGTTATGGCGATGATGCGGCCACGGAAAACCTGCTTGCGCAGGTCAATAATGACGGGCGGGTCTATCTGACCCAGACGCGGCATGAAGGCCAGTTCGTAATCCGCGTGCAGGTCGGGCAGTTTGATTGCACCCGCGATGACGTGATGACGGTGGCGACGGTGCTGCGCGCGCTAACGCACACCGATGGCGGCCAGTGCCTTTGATAGTTCGGGCGGCAGGGGGTCTTCCTCTTGCCGACCCTTTGGCAGATCATCGGGGGCATCGGCTGGATCAAGGTATCGCCAGCCTTGAAAGGGGCGTTTGGGCGTCGCTGCGACACGGATCAGGCCAGGCTGGCAGACGATGGCGCAGCGGCGGATATCATCGCCTGCGATATATTCATCCAGCCGCAAAATCGGTTGCCGACACAGAATCACGCCCTTGATCACCCAGTAAATCGACCCGCCGTTCAGAATGTCATCGCCGCGCTTTGGCCACATGCGGGTGATGTGGCGCGGCAAACCGTCACTGGTTTGCGCGCGCGCGCTGCCCTGCCATGCGGCAAGGCCCGCCACATCATCCGTGCCGACCGATAGTTTCAGCATATGCACTGTTTTGGTCATGCGATCCCCCCCCGGGATGTGGATGAAAGTTAACCCGATGAAACCTACTTTCAAGGGGCCGAAATGACCAGATATGGTTTGACCGGCGCGGGGGTTCGCAATATGTTCGCAGTCCTTCCCAATGCCATTTCCGTGACCAAGGATACCGCCATGACCGTATTTTCCGCCCCGATTGCCCAACAGATCTGGGACATGAAGTATCGTTTCAAGGGCGCCGATGGCATGCCGATCGACGTGACGGTCGAAGATACCTGGGCACGAATCGCAAAATCGCTGGCGGCGGTCGAGAAAAAGCCGGCGCTGTGGGAAGCCAAATTTCGCGACGCATTGGCCGATTTCAAATTTCTGCCCGCGGGCCGGATCACGGCAGGGGCTGGCACGGCCCGGTCGGTGACGCTGTTCAACTGCTTTGTCATGGGTACGATCCCCGATACCATGGGTGGAATTTTCGACATGCTGAAAGAGGCCGCGCTGACCATGCAGCAAGGCGGCGGCATTGGCTATGATTTCAGCACGATCCGGCCCAAGGGGGCGGCGGTCAAAGGGGTGGCGGCGGATGCTTCCGGCCCGTTGTCTTTCATGGATGTCTGGGATGCGATGTGCCGCACGATCATGTCGGCAGGGTCGCGCCGCGGCGCGATGATGGCCACCATGCGCTGCGATCACCCCGACGTTCAGGATTTCATCACCGCCAAATCCGACCCCGCCCGCCTGCGCATGTTCAACATGTCTGTGCTGGTCACCGATGCCTTCATGGCGGCGGTCAAGGCCGATGGCCAGTGGGATCTGGTGTTCGATGGCAGCTGCTATCGCACCTTGCGGGCGCGCGATCTGTGGGATGCGATCATGAAATCAACCTACGATTACGCCGAACCGGGGGTGATTTTCATCGACCGGATCAACCAGATGAACAATCTGGCCTATTGCGAAACCATCGCAGCAACCAACCCCTGCGGCGAACAGCCCCTGCCGCCCTATGGCGCCTGTCTGCTAGGGTCGATCAATATGGCACGTCTGGTGGCCGATCCTTTCGGGGCCGATGCGGCGCTGGATCAGGATGCGTTGACCGATCTGGTCGCGACAGCAGTGCGGATGATGGATAATGTTGTCGATGCCTCGCGTTTTCCGCTTCAGGCGCAAGCAGATGAGGCCCACGCGAAACGCCGCATTGGTTTGGGTGTGACAGGGCTGGCTGATGCCTTGCTGATGGTCGGCCTGCGCTATGGGTCAGAAGAGGCCGCCGCCCAGACAGATGAATGGATGCACGCGATTGCGCGCGCCGCCTATCTGGCCTCGGTCGATCTGGCCAGTGAAAAAGGCGCGTTCCCGCTGTTTGATGCCGACAAATTTCTGGCCAGCGGTGCAATGCAGCATATGGATGATGATGTGCGCGATGCGATCCGTCAAAATGGCATCCGAAATGCGCTGCTGACGTCAATTGCACCGACGGGCACGATCAGCCTTTATGCGGGCAATGTATCATCTGGGATCGAACCTGTTTTCGCCTATGCGTATACCCGTAAGGTGCTGCAAAAAGACGGCTCGCGGACCGAGGAAGAGGTGGTCGATTACGCCGTGCAGATGTGGCGCGACCTGAAGGGCGACGCGCCCTTGCCCGACCATTTCGTGAACGCCCAGACGCTTGCGCCGCTGGACCATGTCCGCATGCAGGCCGCAGCACAGAAATGGATCGACAGCAGCATTTCCAAAACAATCAACTGCCCCGAAGACATCAGCTTTGACGATTTCAAAGATGTCTACATGGCCGCGTGGGATCAGGGCTGCAAAGGCTGCACGACCTACCGGCCGAATGACGTGACGGGATCGGTCTTGTCGGTGTCCGAGGAAAAGCCTGCGCATCATCTTGCCGAAAATACTCCCGCCGGAGGCTCCGACGGTGCCGGCGGCACTGTCTTTGCGTCAGAGGGCGAAGTTGTCTACATGTCCGAACCACTGGATCGCCCCGCAGAACTGGAAGGCGCGACTTACAAGCTCAAATGGCCCGACAGTGAACATGCGATCTATATCACGATCAATGATCTGGTGATCGCAGGCCACCGCCGCCCGTTCGAGGTATTTATCAATTCCAAGAACATGGAACATTTCGCATGGACCGTGGCGCTGACGCGGATGATTTCCGCCGTTTTCCGGCGCGGTGGCGATGTGTCTTTCGTGGTGGAAGAACTGAAAGCCGTGTTCGACCCGCGCGGCGGCGCATGGATGCAGGGCAAATATGTGCCGTCCATTCTTGCGGCGATTGGTGGCGTGATCGAAAAACACATGGTGTCGATCGGGTTTCTTGCAGGGGAAGGCATGGGGCTCAAGACAGACCCCCGCGCGGATGTAATGGCCGTGAACACCGCGCCGCGCGGCAAAAGCTGTTCTGCTTGCGGGTCACATGATTTGCGGATGATCGAAGGCTGCATGACCTGCGCATCATGTGGTTATTCGAAATGTGGCTGATGATTTTGGCTTTGTTTTTGCTTGAAACTGAAAGCAATTACTGGCCACTTTGAGAGCGATTGATGACCTCCAGTATTCATGCCTTGGTATTCACCTTCATGTAAAAAGGATGGCTCAGTAAGGCGGAATTTCCAAATGGAAATTTGATATTTCCGCGCTCCGGCGTGCGATGCCGCAAAAGAAAGCCGTTCTCAATCGCTTCCGATCGGCAACTCCACATTTTTGGCTTCTCTTGCTCAGCTGAATGACTGCGATCATGGTGCGCTTGGTCTTGAGGCAAGTGGTATGTCTTATTGGTAAAAAAGATGGCCACAGCATCGCCGTGGCCATCTTGAAGAGGATTATGGTTTTATCGCTCAGTGCAAGACGAGATCGCCGATCAACCCTTGCCAAGCCCTGCCCGGAGCAAGTGAGCTGCTCCCCATCGGCTGGACATGATCTGGCGTTAATTAAGCTACTCTTTCACCTGCTGATCGAGAAACGCGCGAAAGTTGGTGATGCCCTGAGGGGCGGCATATCATGGCGGTG
>NZ_JACUUJ010000090.1 GCF_014859355.1 Yoonia sp.
GCACTGGGGCGTTTTTACTTTCCGCCCCTTGCCAGCGCGGCGACGCCTGTGCGGGCGATTTCGGTCAGGCCGAGGGGGCGCATAAGTTCGGCAAGGGCGTCGATTTTTTCCGGTGTGCCGGTGATTTCAAAGACAAAGCTGCTCAACGTGCTGTCGACCACGCGGGCGCGGAAAATATCGGCAAGGCGCAGCGCCTCGACCCGGTGATCGCCGCTGCCCGCCACCTTCAACAGCGCCAGTTCGCGTTCCACCGATGCGCCCTCGACCGTCAGGTCGTGGACCTCGTGAACATCCACGATCCGGCCCAGCTGCGCCTTGATCTGTTCGATGATCTGCGGCGTGCCGCGGGTCACGATGGTGATGCGCGACCGGTGGCCCAGATGGTCCACCTCGGCCACGGTCAGGCTGTCGATATTGTAGCCGCGCCCGGAAAACAGCCCGATAACGCGCGCCAGCACGCCGGGTTCGTTTTCCACCAGCACCGCCAGCGTGTGCCGTTCTTCCACGTCGGAAAAGGTGGGGCGCAGGTTATAGGCGGAATGGCTGGAGGAGCCTTTTTTGATTTTCAGTGCGGACATGGGTGTGGGCCTTTGTGTTGTCTGTGGCGTTATGCGCTGAGGGCAGCGCCCGAACCGAGGGGGGAAGGATCTAAACCAGCGCCTCGCCCGCGCCCTGAATGGCGCCCCGGGTGTCGGCGTCGCCCAGCAGCATTTCGTTATGCGCCTTGCCCGACGGGATCATCGGGAAACAGTTCTCGTGCTTTTCGACCAGACAGTCGAACACCACCGGCCCTTCATGGGTGATCATTTCCATGATCGCGTCATCCAGCGTGTCGGGGTCGCTGCACTGGATGCCCTTGGCGCCGAACGCCTCGGCCAGTTTGACAAAATCCGGCAGGCTTTCCGACCAGCTGTTGGAATAACGCTCGCCATGCAACAATTCCTGCCACTGGCGCACCATGCCAAGGCGTTCGTTGTTCAGGATGAACTGTTTCACCGGCAGCCGGTATTGCATCGCCGTGCCCAGTTCCTGCATGTTCATCAGCCACGATGCCTCGCCTGCGACATTGATGACCAGCGCATCGGGGTGGCCCATCTGCACGCCGATCGACGCGGGGAACCCGTAACCCATCGTGCCAAGCCCGCCCGAGGTCATCCAGCGGTTGGGGTCTTCGAACCCCAGATATTGCGCGGCCCACATCTGGTGCTGGCCGACCTCGGTGCAGATATAGCGGTCGTGCTGCTTGGTCAGCGCCTCCAGCCGTTGCAGGGCGTATTGTGGTTTGATGATCTTGCCCTGCTGGCGGAATTTCAGGCAATCCACCCCGCGCCAGTCGTTGATCTGGCCCCACCATTTCGCCAGTGCGTCGCGGTTGGTTTTCGCCCCGCGGGATTTCCAGATCTTGATCAGATCCTCCAGCACATGCGCCACATCGCCCAAAATCGGGATATCGACGTGAATCACCTTGTTGATGCTGCTGGCGTCAATGTCGATATGCGCCTTTTTCGATTTCGGGCTAAAGGCGTCGATCCGCCCCGTGATCCGGTCGTCGAACCGCGCGCCGATGTTGATCATCAGGTCGCAGTCGTGCATCGCCATGTTCGCCTCATACAGGCCATGCATCCCCAGCATGCCCAGCCAGGCATCGCCCGATGCCGGATAGGCCCCCAGACCCATCAGGGTCGAGGTGACGGGAAAGCCCGTCGCCGCCACCAGATCGCGCAGCAGCTGCGACGCGGCGGGCCCTGCGTTGATCACCCCGCCGCCGGTATAAAACACCGGGCGCTTGGCGGTTTCCATCGCGGCGGCCAGTTCGGTGATCGCGGCCAGATCGCCCTTTACCTGCGGGTTGTAATGCGTTTCAACCGCGCGCGCCTGCGTATAGGTGCCGGTGGCAAACTGCACGTCCTTGGGGATATCCACCAGAACCGGGCCGGGGCGCCCTTGGGTCGCCACATGGAACGCCTCGTGCAGGGTCGCCGACAGCCGGTCGGTGTCCTTGACCAGCCAGTTGTGTTTGGTGCAGGGCCGCGTGATGCCCACGGTGTCGGCCTCTTGAAACGCGTCCGACCCGATCATGAAGGTCGGCACCTGGCCCGTCAGCACGATGATCGGGATGCTGTCCATCAGCGCATCCGTCAGGCCCGTCACCGCATTGGTGGCACCCGGGCCGGATGTGACCAGCGCCACACCGGGTTTGCCGGTCGATCGCGCGTAACCTTCGGCGGCATGCACAGCGGCCTGTTCGTGGCGCACCAGCACGTGTTTGATGCGGTCCTGCTGGAAAATCTCGTCATAGATCGGCAGGACAGCGCCGCCGGGATAGCCGAACACGACCTCTACCCCTTGATCAATCAGGGCCTGCACCACCATTCTTGCGCCGGTCATGGTCTTGGTCATTGTTCCGTTATCCTGTCCACTGGTTGCACCTGGCATAAAAAAACCCCCGAAGATCATCGGGGGCGCATGGGATCGTTATGGTCAAACCTGTCAAAGGCCCATGCGCGTATGTCCTACGATCACGACGACATCATCCATAATATCACCCTTAAAGCCCCGCCCTTCTAAGCCCCCCAAAACACCCCGTCAACCGCCACATATGGATAAAATGTCGCAAAGAGCGCGCTAAACGAAACTTTGTTGCA
>NZ_JACUUJ010000051.1 GCF_014859355.1 Yoonia sp.
CCAGCCATCTGGAGGCAGCCAGGGGACTGCGGCCGATATCCTGATCCAGTCGCGCCACATCGAACAGACGCGCGAACGATTCTACCGTCTTTATATGCGCCACACCGGCCAGAATTATGAGACGGTTCAGCAGGCCCTTGACCGTGACAAGTGGATGACACCCGAGGAAGCGATGGAATGGGGCCATATCGACGAAATCGTCCAGAACCGCGAAAAATCTGACGAGTAACCAGATTATGAAGACCCCGGCTTGCAGGTCATTTTGACATTGTAGACCGGGGCGTGCTGTCCTAGTGTTGTTGCGAGAATTGGCGCGAAACACATGAGAACGGCCAACCGGCCAAGAGGTTTGAGATGGCGACGACAACCGGAAATGATAGCAAGAACACGCTTTACTGCAGTTTTTGTGGGAAAAGCCAGCACGAGGTTCGCAAGCTTATCGCCGGGCCGACCGTGTTTATCTGTGATGAATGCGTCGAACTTTGCATGGATATCATTCGCGAAGAAACCAAATCTTCCAGCCTCAAATCCGGCGATGGCGTGCCGACGCCGCGCGAAATCTGTCAGGTTCTGGATGATTATGTCATCGGCCAGATGCACGCAAAGCGGGTGCTGTCGGTTGCTGTACATAATCACTACAAGCGCCTTAACAATTCTGAAAAGTCCGATGTCGAACTGGCGAAATCCAATATCATGCTGATCGGGCCAACGGGATGCGGCAAGACGCTTTTGGCGCAGACACTGGCGCGCATTCTGGATGTGCCCTTTACCATGGCCGATGCCACCACCCTGACCGAGGCCGGTTATGTCGGTGAAGATGTGGAAAACATCATCCTCAAACTGCTTCAGGCGTCGGAATATAATGTGGAACGCGCGCAGCGCGGCATCGTTTACATTGACGAGGTCGACAAAATCACGCGCAAGTCCGACAATCCCAGTATCACGCGCGATGTTTCAGGTGAAGGCGTGCAGCAGGCGCTGTTGAAGATCATGGAAGGCACCGTTGCATCGGTGCCGCCGCAGGGGGGGCGCAAGCATCCGCAGCAGGAATTCCTGCAAGTGGACACGACAAATATCCTGTTCATCTGTGGCGGGGCTTTTGCCGGGCTTGAGAAAATCATCGGCCAGCGTAGCAAAGGGTCTGGCATGGGCTTTGGCGCCGATGTCAAGGCGAACGACGAACGTGGCATTGGTGAAGTGTTTCAGGATCTCGAGCCTGAGGATTTGCTGAAATTTGGTTTGATTCCTGAATTTGTCGGGCGTCTGCCAGTGATCGCCACGCTGACCGATCTGGACGAAGACGCGCTGATCATCATTTTGACCCAGCCAAAGAACGCGCTGGTCAAGCAATACCAGCGTCTGTTCGAACTGGAAGATACCAAGCTGACATTTACAGATGATGCGCTTGCTGCGATTGCAAAACGGGCCATTGCCCGTAAGACGGGCGCGCGCGGTCTGCGGTCCATCATGGAAGACATTCTTTTGGATACCATGTTTGAACTGCCTGGTATGGACACTGTGACAGAGGTGGTTGTGAACGAAGAAGCTGTGACTTCTGACGTTTCACCTCTCATGATTCACAATGAGACCAAGAAAAAAGAAACTGCGACGGCCAGCTAAACTCTTGGTCGTGCGCCATATAACAACGGGTTCATCATTCGAGACGCAGATCGGCTATAGCAGGGCTGTTGTGGTGGATGGCTGGGTTTTTGTGGCGGGCACAACCGGTTACGATTATGCCACAATGGCCATCCCTGACAGCATCGCAGATAAGTGCCGCAATGCGCTGGCAACCATCGACAGGGCGTTGCAGGATGCAGGTAGCGGGTTGGATCATGTGGTGCGTGTAAATTATATCGTGCCTGATGCAGATCAATGGCCCGATTGCTGGCCGGTGGTGTCTGCGGCCTTTGCTGCGGCACGACCCGCGGCCACGATGGTCAGCGCAGGCTTGCAAAACCCCGAAATGCTGATCGAGATAGAGGTCACCGCGCGGGTTCCCGCCTGACACCACTGGACCTTTGCGCGCCTTTGGTGCAAGACAGGGGCACACAATCGGAGACGCGAAATGGGCTTTGGTCATAATATCAAACGCATCTTTACCTGGTGGGACGGTCAATCTTTTGGCACCCAGCTTTGGACCAGCCGCAATGGCACGCGGGTGGGTGAAGATGCGCAGGGCAATATCTATTACCGCAATGCCGACGATAGCCGCCGTTGGGTGATCTATAATGGTGAAAACGAAGCGTCGCGCGTCAGCCCTGATTGGCACGGCTGGTTGCATCGGACATGGGACCAACCCCCAACCGAGGCGAATTTGACCCACAAACCATGGCAAAAGCCCCATCAAGAAAACCTTACTGGCAGCATGGCGGCCTACGCGCCCGCTGGGTCCATCCGTAAATCTGCCCCGGTCGAGCGCACCGATTATGAGGCGTGGACGCCTGAATAAGAGACTGCATATGCCATTCAAAGCCATTTTGGCCCTTTGCGCCGCCTTGCTTTCTGGGCCTGCTGCCGCGCAAGAGGTGTTGACTGGTTCGGGCGCTGTGCTGCGGGTTCTTGACAAGCTGACAGGCTTGGCAACCGACGTATCCTTGAGTTTTGGAGAGACTGCGACGCAAGGGTATTTACGCATAACGCTGAATGACTGCCGCTATCCGGCGACAAACCCGTCTGGTGAAGCATATGCCGCTGTTACGGTGTATTACCGGAATCTGACCGCGCCGATTTTCGAAGGTTGGATGTTGGCGTCATCGCCTGCACTCAATGCTGTTGATCATCCACGCTATGATGTTTGGGCCTTGCGCTGTATGACGTCCTGAGCAGAGGGAACCTGCGTTGTGAAATATCCCTGTGCGCTGGTCGCTTGCGCGAGATGTTTGCGATAGGTTTCACGCGGTATTTCGATTGCGCCCAAACTGGCCAGATGTGGAGTAATGAACTGCGTATCAAAAAGCTGGAATTGGCCCCGACGCAGAATGTCAACCAGATAGGCCAACGCGACCTTTGATGCATCTGTTTGACGGCTGAACATGCTTTCGCCAAAAAATGCGGCTCCGATCACCACACCAAAGACACCACCGACAAGCTTGCCATTTTCCCAAACCTCGACCGAGTGGGCATCGCCGCGGGTGAAAAGCGCCTGATAAAGCCCAAAGATCGTGGTGTTTATCCATGTTTCGTCGCGGTCGGCGCATCCGTGCACAACGTTGTCAAAGGCGCGATCAACCGTCACCATAAAATGCCCGCGCCGTAACGTCCGGGCGAGGCTGCGGGAAATGCGGAATTGCGCCAAAGGAAAAACGCCCCGCATACGGGGATCAACCCAAAATACCTCTGGGTTGGTCCGTCCTTCGGACATTGGAAACACACCGACCCCATAAGCCTGTAACAGCAGGTCGGGGGTCAGCGGCGGTGGTTCATGCCGCATCGCGCCTAGCCAAGGTTTTGGTCCAGCCAATGTTCCAGCCAGTGAATGTTGTAATCACCTGTCTGAACGGCTGGTTCGGCCAAAAGGGCATGGAACAAAGGGATCGTGGTATCGACGCCATCGACAATCAGTTCGCCCAAGGCGCGGTCCAATCGGGCCAGCGCCTCGGGTCGGTCACGGCCATGCACGATCAGCTTGCCGATCAGGCTGTCGTAGTAGGGCGGGATGCGATAGCCATCATAAAGCGCGCTGTCCATCCGCACACCGAGACCGCCAGGGGCGTGGTACTGTGTGATTGTGCCGGGGCAGGGGGAAAAATTTGGTAATTTTTCCGCGTTGATCCGCACCTCGATCGCGTGTCCGTTAATTTTCAGATCATCCTGCGTGAATGACATCGGCAGGCCAGAGGCAACGCGCAGCTGTTCGCGCACCAGATCAACACCAAAAATCGCTTCGGTTACAGGATGTTCCACCTGCAAACGTGTGTTCATCTCGATGAAATAGAATTCATCGTTTTCAAACAGAAATTCGATGGTCCCCGCGCCAATATAGTTGATCTTGGCGATAGCATCGGCGCAGACCTTGCCGATCCGGTCGCGCAATTCTTGCGTGATGACAGGGCCGGGTGCCTCTTCAAATACCTTCTGGTGGCGGCGTTGCAAGGAACAATCGCGTTCACCCAGATGCACCGCGTTGCCCTTACCATCGCCAAAGACCTGAATTTCAATGTGGCGCGGCGTGGTGAGGTATTTCTCGATATAGACTTCGTCGTTACCAAAGGCAGCTTTCGCCTCTGATCGGGCGGAATGGAACGCCTTTTCCATATCGGCGGCAGTTTGCGCCACCTTCATACCGCGGCCACCGCCGCCGGCTGTGGCCTTGATGATGACGGGATAGCCGATTTCGGAACCGACACGTTGCGCATCGGCCAAGGTTGGCACACCCCCAGCGGATCCGGGCACACAGGGCACGCCCAAGGCTTTCATCGTGTCTTTGGCGGTGATTTTGTCCCCCATGATGCGGATGTGTTCGGCGGTGGGGCCAATGAATGTCAGGCCATGGTCTTCAACCGCCTGCACAAATGCGGCGTTTTCCGACAAAAACCCGTAACCAGGATGGATTGCCTGGGCACCTGTAATTTCGCAAGCCGAGATGATCGCCGGAAACGACAGATAGCTTTGCGCAGATGCAGGGGGGCCGATACAAATCGCCTCGTCCGCCATGCGCACATGCATGGCGTCGCTGTCGGCGGTGGAATGCACAGCAACAGATTTGACGCCCATTTCGCGGCAGGCACGGACAACACGCAGGGCGATTTCGCCACGGTTCGCAATCAGGATTTTATCGAACATGGGTCAGCCTTATTCGATAATTACAAGGGGGGCGCCAAATTCGACGGGCCCGCCGTCTTCGACCAGAATGCGCTTTATCGTGCCGGCCTTGGGGGCCGGAATATGGTTCATCGTTTTCATCGCTTCGATGATCAGCAAGGTGTCGCCTTCTTTGACAGAGGTGCCAATACTGACAAAAGGGGCCGCGCCCGGTTCAGGGGCCAGGTAGATCGTGCCGACCATAGGCGATGTCACGGCACCGGGGTGGCGTGCCGGGTCTGTGTTGTTCTGCGACGCAGGCGACGCAGGTGACGCCGCGGAAGGTGCAGCCAAGGCCGGTGCGGGTGCCTGGGCGCTGCTTTGGATGATCGTTTGCGTCTGGCGGCTGACCCGGACATTCAGGCTATCGTTTTCACCATAGTCTCGTTTCACCTGCAATTCGGTCAGATCATTTTCGCGCAGCAGCTCTGCCAGTGCTTGAATGAAGCTTACATCGCTTTCGTGAGAGGTTTTATTGCTCATCTTATCCTCGGCCCGTTGCCCCTGAAGTCGTGGCAGTTCCGTGACGCCACGTCACGCAATCCGCCCTCTCTTATAGGGCAAGGCTGCGAAGGTGGAAAGCGGCAGACGCCTTAAAAAAATCTGTCGTCGCGTCCGGTGACGCCAGCTGGCTGTGATGGTAGAGCTGCGCCCGTTTTTCCATATGTGTCAGCAGGCATTGAGGCGGATGCTATCGCTGGCGCGGCGGCGGTAGAGGGACCCGAGACATGATCTGTTGACGGTTTGTCAAAAGGCAGCATTGGAACGTCATAGGGTTTGAGGGTCCGATCCGCCGGTGCAATTTCACCGGGGTTTTCGGGAAATTCAGTGCCTGATAGCCGCGCGGTCACAACCTGTGCGATGAATATCTTGTCGGCCGGCAAAATTACGCTGGCGGCGGCGCCTATGACGACGGGCAGCGTTGTTTCGATCAGCTTGACTGGTTCGGCGACAGATGCAACCGCGGCAATCCCTTTTGCAGCAATGTTCAATGATGTATCCATGGCCGTTGCTCTCAAATGTGGATCATTTGCCTGATCAACATGTCTTGGCCTGCCTTACCAAATAATTAACGTTCTCGAGAAAAATCCCGCCAAGTTAAATTAAATGGCGGGATACGCACATCAAATGGCCAAGTATTCGGCACGTAATTTATCGTTTTCCAGCACTTCGGAGGCAGATCCGTCAAACACCACGGTTCCCGTGTCCAGAATAACGGCACGGTCAGCCAGTTTCAGCGCCGCAATTGCGTTTTGCTCCACGATCACTGTCGTGATGCCTTGATCGCGGATGATGTTCAGCGTCTTGGCAATTTCCTGCACAATGACCGGCGCTAGCCCTTCGTAGGGTTCATCAAGCAGCAACACCTTGATGTCGCGTGCAAGTGCGCGCGCAATGGCCAGCATCTGCTGTTCGCCACCTGACAGCGTCACGCCTTCCTGCTTGCGACGCTCGCCCAAGCGGGGGAACAATTCATAGATGCGGTCCAGCGCCCAGCCGATCGGGGGGGCGATCTGGGCCAGTTGCAGGTTTTCTTCGACTGTCAGGCCGGGAATGATCCGCCGGTCTTCTGGCACAAGTGCAATGCCTGCGGCTGCGGCCTGATGGCTTTTCATCTGGTGTAACGGTTGGTGATCCAACCAGATTTCCCCATGATGCAGCGCAGGGTCATCCATGCGGGCGATGGTGCGCAGGGTCGATGTCTTTCCCGCCCCGTTGCGCCCCAGCAAAGCAAGGATTTCGCCTTCGTGGATGTTAAAGCTGACATTCTGGACGATATAGCTTTCGCCGTAATAAGCCTCGACCTCCCAGACGCTCAGAAAAGCGGGGTGCGTGGCAGCATTATTGGCGTTTTTGTTAAAAGGGGCGTTCATTTCATTTCTCCTGCCGACGTGATCATTTGGATGAAAAACGATCGGTGCAGCCAATTTTAGTTAAAATTGGCATGGGTTAAACCTGCGCTTCGCCCAGATAGGCTTCGCGGACCTTGGGGTGCCCTTTGATATTCTCAGGGGTATCTTCGACCAAAGGCGTGCCTTGGGCCAGAACCGTGATCCGTTCCGCCAATGAGAACACCACGTTCATGTCGTGTTCGATGATTGCCATGGTGATGCCGCGCTTGGTGCGGATTTCCTTTAGCAGTGCAATGGTGTTTTCGGTGTCAGCCCGCGCCATTCCGGCGGTCGGTTCGTCCAGCAGCAAAAGTTTTGGATCTTGCACCAGACACATCGCCATTTCCAGCCGCCGCTTGTCGCCGCGCGACAAGCTGGATGCCACCATATGGCTTTTCTCAAGCATGTTCACATCGGCTAGCATCGCCTCGGCTTGGGCTTTGATGTCTTTTTCGTGAAACACGCTTTCAAGCGCGTGCATCCGAAACGCCCCGTCACGTTTGGCAAAACAGGGGATCATCACATTTTCAAAAACCGTCAGATCACTGAAAATTTCAGGTGTCTGAAACACTCGGCTGATGCCCATCTGGTTGATCTCGTGTGGCTTGCGGCCCAGAACGGATTGGCCGTCAAACATCACTGACCCGCTGTCAGGGATCAGTTTGCCCACCAGCACGTTCAGCAAGGTGGATTTGCCGGCGCCATTTGGCCCGATAATGGCGTGAACGGTGTTTTCGGCCACGCTCAGGTTCACATTACCCAGCGCCTGCAAACCGCCGAACCGCTTGTTGACGCCTTTGACTTCAAGGATACCCATGGTGTCTTTCCTTATTCGGCTGGTTTCGTGGCGCCATCTGCGGCATCACTTTTTTTCTTGCGATTGAATAGTGCGCCAATCTTTTGGCCGCCCTGCACAAGGCCACCGGGCAGAAAGATCACCACAGCCATGAACAACAGACCCAGCGTCAGGTGCCAGCCTTTGCCGATGAACGGGTGAATGATGCCGACCAACAGATTGTCGAGCCAATCCGGCATGAAGGCAAACCAGCTATGCAGGATACTGTCGTTGATCTTCGAGACGATGTTTTCGAGATATTTGATCAACCCCGCGCCCAGAACAGGCCCGATCAGCGTGCCAACACCGCCCAGAATAGCCATCACGACGATCTCGCCTGATGCTGTCCAGAACATCCGTTCGGCTCCGGTTAGCGGGTCCATTGCAGCCAACAGTCCCCCGGCCAGCCCTGCATACATCCCCGAGATGACAAACGCCGCCAGCATGTAGGGTTTGGTGTTCAGGCCGGTATAGCTCATGCGGGTCTGGTTGGATTTGATTGCCCGCAGCATCATCCCGAAGGGCGAGCGGAAAATGCGGATTGCGAGGTAGAACGAAATGATCATGAAAATAGCGGCGAGGTAATAGCCGTTTTCGAAAACAAAGTTCCAGCCCCCCATGGACAGTTCCGTTTTGTCGTTCATCCGCCAGCCAAACAGGTGTGGCACGGTTGGGTCGCCAGCACGCATCAGGATTTGCGGATCATTGTTATAAACCTGCAAGCCGGTTTCGCCGTTGGTGATGGGGGTCAGCACCGAATATGCCAGCTGATACGACATCTGAGCAAAGGCCAGCGTCAGGATCGAGAAATAGATCCCCGACCGCCGAAGTGAAACGTAACCGATCACAACCGAGAAAACCCCCGCCACGACCACCGACAAAAGGATTGCCGGAACCACGTTATAGCTGAGCAGTTTGAACATCCAGACTGCTGCATATGACCCCACCCCCAGAAAGGCGGCGTGTCCGAACGACAGATAACCCGTCAGGCCGAACAGAATGTTGAAACCGATCACCAGGATGCCAAAAATGACAAACCGCTGCATCAGTGCCGGATATCCGGCGTTGAAGCTTTGCCCAAGCGCAGAGTCTGTGGGAAAGGGGTTCAGCAAAATCGGTGCGGCCAGCGCCAGCAGGCAGACGATCAGGAAAAGTTTGAAATCGCTTTTGTTCAGTCCAAGCATGTCTTAGTTCTCCATCACGCCCTTGCGGCCCATCAGGCCACGCGGACGGGTCAGCAAAATGATAATTGCGATCAGATAAATGATGATCTGGTCGATTCCGGGGATCAGCGCCTTGACCTCGTTCATCGAGGCAAAGGATTGCAGGATCCCCAGCAGAAAGCCCGCCAGCACCGCACCGGGCAGCGACCCCATGCCCCCGACAACGACCACCACAAAGCTCAGCACCAGAAAGTCCATCCCGATATTGTAATGGGGTGACAGGATCGGTGTATACATCACGCCCGCCATGCCTGCGACTGCGGCGGCCAGCCCGAACATGAATGTGAACCGTTTGTCGATGTCGATGCCCAGCAATCCCACGGTTTCGCGGTCAGCCATGCCAGCCCGCACAACCATGCCGAAGGTGGTGAATTGCAAGAAGGCAAAGACCGCCGCAATGATCAACAGCGAGAACATGAAATACACCAGGCGCCACATCGGATAGGCGACAGCACCGCGATCGAACCCCAGCCAAGAGCCGACATCAATGGTGCCAAGGAACATCTGCGGGGCAGGAGTCTGGATCGGGTTTGCGCCAAAGAAATATTTGATCAATTCGCCAATCACGATGGCAAGGCCAAAGGTGACAAGGATCTGGTCGGCATGGGGGCGGGTATAGAAATGTTTGATCAATCCGCGTTCCATAATCCAGCCGAACAGGAACATCACCGGGATGACCATCAAAATGGCCAACGGCACAGACCAATCCTGGATAGCGGCCCCGAGTTCCGGCCCGAACCACGATTCCACATAGGGGGTTTGCACTTTAAGCGGGTTGCCCAGAAAATCGGTGCGCGTTTCATCGATTGTCGTAAAGCTGAAGCTGAGAATGCGCTGCAACGTCACCGCGCAAAACGCGCCGATCATGAACAGCGCGCCGTGGGCAAAGTTCACGACGCCCAGCGTGCCGAAGATCAAGGTCAGACCAAGGGCGATCAGCGCGTATGCGGCCCCCTTGTCCAGACCGTTCAGAATTTGAAGAAGAAATGCGTCCATCTGTCCGCTCCTGGCTGCCGCTTTGGCGTGTTTTTGGAATTCTGTTCCGACCCTGCGGTCAGAGATTGCGCACCTGCGCAGGGGGTGGAACAGGCGGTAACCGCCTGTTCCACATGATCAGTGCGTCGTTATGCGCCCGGGTTGCAAGTGCCCAAGTTGCCACCGGCGAACATGGGGTGTTCGGGGTCATATTCGACCTGTGCACGCGGCGTGATTTCCACAATTTCCAGTGTGTCATACTGGCTGGTGGGGTTTTCTGCGCCCTTCATAACCAGCACGTCCTTGAAGCATTGGTGATCGGCGCCACGATATGTGGTTGGCCCGTTGCCCATACCGTCGAATTCGAAGTCTTCCAGCGCTTCGACGACCGCACAAGGGTTGAACGACCCGGCCCGCGTAACCGCATCCGCATAAAGCAGCGTCTGCACGTAGCAGGTGTGCGCTGCGTTGGATGGCGGGAAGCCGTATTTTTGGCCGAACGAGCGCACAAATGCCTGTGTGCCTTCATCCTGCAACTGCCAGTTCCAGTTCATCGAACCGAACACGCCCCGAATGTTGGACCCGGCACCTGCCGCCATCAGTTCCGAATACAGTGGCACAATGATGGTAAAGTCCTTGCCGTTGACCTGACGGTCACGCAGACCAAATTGCACAGCCTGCGTCAGCGAGTTCACCATGTCCCCGCCGTAGTGGTTCAGGATCAGCGTATCCGCGCCAGAGTTCAGCACAGGCGCGATATAGGACGAAAAGTCACCCGCACCCACCGGCGTCAGCACGTTCTGGGCTGTTTCCCAGCCCAACGCCTCGGTCGACGCCTGGATCGATTCCTGCTGTGTCCAACCCCATGTGTAGTCGGCGGTCAAGTGATAGGCGCGACGGTCTGTGCCGTATTCCTTTTGCAGCACAGGGCCAAGCGCGGCACCGGACATATAAGCGTTAAAGAAGTGGCGGAAGCCATTTGCCTTCTTGTCCTTGCCGGTGGTGTCGTTCGAGTGAGTGAGGCCCGCCATGAAAATCACGCCAGCCTCTTGGCACAGACCCTGCACAGCCACAGCCACGCCCGAAGACGATCCGCCGTTGATCATGATGCAGTTGTCTTTCTGGATCATCGACTGCGCGGATGCGCGTGCCACGTCAGATTTGGTCTGCGTGTCGCCGGTAACAAAATTGACCTTCTTGCCAAGAATACCCGTTCCGTCCAGAACCTTGGACGAGAAGGTGTTCAACATGCCGCCGTCGCCGATCCCGTTCAGGTGTTCGACGGCAAGTTCTTGCGCGCGCAGTTCATCAAGACCTTCTTCGGCATAGGGGCCGGTTTGTGGCACGTTAAAGCCGAATGTGACCGTGCTGCCGGTTGGTGCATTGGTAAAACCGCTGTGGCTTGCCGCCGACAGATACGTCGGCAGTGCCAGTCCGGCACCCGCGATGGCACCGGTCTTCAGTACCCCACGGCGCGAGAAATTGGATTTGGACATTATTATCCTCCCTAAAGATTACTGCCGTCCAATGTCTCCTCACCGGGCGGCACGCACTTTACAGCGCTGCCCTAGCATCAGTCACGGACAGTAAATTCAGCAACAAGTCATTGTGGGCGCTTGACTTCTTTGTCAATTATTACACAGATATTGGTAAAAGTGTGTAAATCCATTTTCTTGCACTTGCAGAAAGCGGTTGAAACCTTTGGGGGAATTGCATGTGCCGACACAGAGGCTGACGGGCGCGCGGATTCGCGAAAAACGGCTTGATCGGGGAATGCGGCAGGCCGCCTTGGCGGATGCTGCGGGAATTTCACCGTCTTATCTTAACCTGATCGAACATAATCGCCGCAGAATCGGCGGGAAACTCTTGGGCGATCTGGCGCGGGCGCTGGGCGTAGAGCCGTCAACGCTGACAGAAGGGGCCGATAGCGACCTTCTGGATCAGATGCGCGCCGCTGCGGCCCTGACCGGTGACTCTGCCGAAGTGGCCCGCGCTGAGGAACTGGCCGCGCGCTACCCCGGTTGGAGCGCGTTGATCGCGGCGCAGGCCCGCCGTATCGTCGGGTTGGAGACGCGGGTTCAGTCGTTACAGGACCGTATGACGCATGATCCGCAGCTTGCCTCAGCACTGCACGAGGTTATTTCGGCGGTGACGGCCATCCGCGCAACGGCATCCATTCTGGTGGGGCAAGAAAAACTGGATGCAGACTGGGAACGCCGGTTTCATGAAAATATCCACGCCGATAGTCTGCGGTTGGCCGAACACAGCGGGGCGTTGATCGCCTATCTGGAAACGCCAAGCGCGGATAACATCGGCCCGCTGACGCCGACCGAAGAAGCCGAGGCATGGTTGGCTCAAACCGGGTTTCATCTTGCCGCGCTTGAAACGGGTGCGGCAGATATTGATGACATGATCGGCGATGCCGGGTTGTCGGCATCGGCAACGCCGATATTGCGCGCCTATTGTGAGGGGTATGTCCGGGATGCGCAAACGTTGCCTCTGGATGACTTTGCCGCCGCCTGCAAGGCGGCACAGTATGACCCGGCGCGGATTGCGCAACGCTTTGGTGTCGGATTTGCCCAAGTCCTGCGTCGCATGACAACCTTACCGTTGCATCAAGGACATCCGCCCATGGGGCTTGTGGTTTGCGATGCGTCGGGCACAGTCCGACGGCTGAAACCAGTGCCGGGGTTTACGATGCCGCGCACGGGTGGGGCGTGCCCGCTTTGGCCGGTCTTTACGGCGTTCAGTCGCCCGTCCCAACCGATCCGTTCCGAAGTCGTGCTGCCCGGGCAGGTCGCACCGCGCTTTTTATGCTACACGATCGCCGAACCGGCCGCAGCCCTGGATTTCGAGGCCGCCTCGGTGTTGCAAAGCACCATGCTGGTGTTGCCAGACCCCGAATTCGGCCCGGTGCCGCCGGTGCCTGTTGGCACATCCTGCCGGATTTGCCCGCGCGCGCAGTGTAACGCACGCCGTGAAATGGCAATTGTCGGGCTTGTCACGGTGGATGCCTGAGAATGCGGCTTTGACACTTGCCGCAATAGGCCTGATAGTCTGCAAAGGGAGGCCGCTTTGCTATCGCAGGGCAGCAGTTGATGAGGGGAGGCGATGAGATGGGCAAACGTGTCCTTCTGATCGAAGACGAGCCGAATATCATTGAAGCGATCAGTTTCATTCTGTCGCGTGACGGGTGGACTGTGCACACACATCAGGACGGACAGACCGCCATGGCCAAGGTCCATGCCTTTCCGCCTGATTTGATCATTCTTGACGTCATGCTGCCCGGGCGGAGCGGGTTTGACCTGTTACGTGACTTGCGCGCCGATACGGCAACTGCCGGGATCCCGGTCATGATGTTGACAGCGCGCGGCCAGGAAAAGGACAGGGAACTGGCGCTGCGGCTCGGGGCGAACCACTTTATGACAAAACCATTTTCCAATTCGGCTGTGCGTGATCATGTCCGCAGCCTGATGGAGGCATGAGTCCCGCGCCCAACAAGCTTGTTTTTCTTGAGCGGGCAAACTACCGGCAACGTCGCCTGCGTGATGCGGCCCGCCTTTTACCAATGCTTGGCGCGGTGTTGTGGATACTGCCGCTTTTGTGGCGGGACGACGCAGCTGGGTCAGGCACGGGAAAGACCGGCATTTACATTTTTGCCGTCTGGATGTTCCTGATCGTGTTGTCGGCGATCATTTCGCGCAGATTACGTCTTGATGATACTGTTGCACCGGAAGGCACAATCGACTGATGTTGTCGTTCAACATTCTGATCAGTGTTGCGCTATCATATGTCGTGATCCTTTTTGGCGTGGCGTTCATTGCCGAACGGCGCGCGACAAAAGGCCATTCCCGTTGGCTTGAATCATCGGCAATTTATACCCTGTCGCTCAGCATCTATTGCACGGCATGGACGTTTTACGGTGCTGTCGGTTATGCAGCGCGATCGGGGCTGGAATTTTTGACAATCTATCTGGGGCCGTCGCTGGTCATGATTGGCTGGTGGTGGATCCTGCGCAAACTGGTGCGTATCGGGCGCGCCCAGCGGATTACGTCAATCGCCGACCTGATTTCGTCGCGCTTTGGCAAATCCACCTTTCTTGGGGTTATTGTCACCTTGGGTGCGGTCATGGCGGCCATTCCATATATCGCCTTGCAACTGCAATCGGTCACGTTGTCATTCGCCGTGTTCGCTGAAAATGGTGGCCCGGGCTGGCAGCAGGCGGAACTGAATGTAACTGCCCTTTGGGTTGCTGTCGGTTTGACAGTTTTCACTGTCCTGTTCGGGACGCGCAATCTGGATGCGAACGAACGTCACCACGGGATTGTCATGGCTATTGCCGTTGAAGCCGTGGTCAAGCTGGTGGCCTTGCTTGCGGTGGGTGTGTTTGTGGTGTGGAGCATTGCAGGTGGCCCGGCCGAGATGATGAACCGCATTGTCGCTTCGCCGATCCAGCAGTGGGACCAGTCAGGTGGGCGCTGGATCACGTTGATTTTTTTATCGGGCGCGGCATTCTTGTGTTTGCCGCGCATGTTTCAGGTGCTGGTTGTCGAAAATGCGGATGAGCGCCATTTGCAGACCGCAAGCTGGGCGTTTCCGCTCTATCTTTTTTTGATGAGCCTGTTTGTGGTGCCCATTGCGGTGGTCGGGCTGGACCTGATGCCAGCAGGCAGCAACCCTGATCTTTTCGTTTTGACCGTGCCGCTGAGCCAAGGGCGCGACGGCTTGGCGATGCTGTCGTTTCTAGGCGGGTTTTCATCGGCTACGTCGATGGTCATCGTTGCAACGATCGCGCTGGCGACAATGGTGTCTAACCACATCGTTGTGCCCTTGTGGCTGAACTTGCGCGGCGGGCAGGGGGCGGTGATGTCGGGGGACGTGCGCAAAATGATCATCCTCGCACGGCGTTTGTCCATTGCGGGGGTTCTGGCCTTGGGGTTGGTCTATTACCGCCTGTCCGGTGGTGGAACCGCATTGGCTGCGATCGGGTTGGTGTCGTTTACCGGGGCCGTGCAGGTGCTGCCTGCCATGATGGGCGGCATTTTCTGGCGTGCCGCGAACCGGATCGGTGCCGCCCTGGGGCTGGTCACGGGCCTTGCGATCTGGAGCTGGACGTTGTTTCTGCCCAGTTTCGGTATGGACGCTGTGATCAGCCAGAGCGTGACGGATCTTGGCCCCTTCGGTATTAGCTGGATGCGACCGCAGGCGCTGTTTGGAATCGCGGGGATTGATCCGCTGGTCCATGGCGTCACGTGGTCGTTGCTGCTGAATACCCTGATGTTTATTCTGGGGTCTTTGTTGACCTTTCCAACGCCGGTTGAGCGTTTGCAGGGGGCGCAGTTTGTCAATGTCTTTGAACATTCGGCGTCTGCCCGGGCCTGGACGACAACCGCCGCGGGGGCTGAGGATCTGTTGATCATGGCGCAGCGGATCATTGGCAGCAGCAAGGCGCAGGCGATTTTTCAGCGCGCGGCCGTCCGGCAGGGTAAATCGGGGTATTTGCCTGATGTGACACCGGATTTTGTCGAGCATCTGGAGCGTGAGCTGGCCGGGTCTGTGGGGGCGGCGACTGCCCATGCGATGATTGGCCCCTTGACCGGCGGCAGCGGTGTGTCGGTCGAAGACCTGATCGCGGTCGCGGATGAGGCGGCGCAGATTCTTGAATATTCCAACCGGCTGGAAGCGAAATCAGCCGAACAGGAACGCACGGCCCGCGCCCTGCGCGACGCAAATGAAAAACTGACAGCCCTGTCCATTCAAAAGGATGCCTTTCTAAGCCAGATCAGCCATGAGTTGCGCACGCCGATGACCTCGATCCGGGCGTTTTCCGAAATTTTGCGCGATGGTGATATGTCAGAACAGGCGCAAGGCAGATATGCGGGAATCATCCATGATGAAACAGTCCGCCTGACGCGCCTTTTGGATGACCTGCTGGATTTGGCTGTTCTGGAACATGGTCAGGTCACGCTGCACCGCCAGACCGGCATGCTGAAAGATTTGATTGACCGGGCAGTTGGCGCATCGACCCAATCAGACGAAAGGCTGCGCATTGTCCGTAACATCTCGGCTGAAGCGGTGGAAATCACGTCAGATCTGGACCGTCTGGCGCAGGTGTTTATCAATCTGATCACGAATGCGCTGAAATACTGTGATGCCGAACGCCCCCTTCTCAAGATCGAGGTGCGCGACAAGGAAACCGCCTATCAAATCGATTTCATTGACAACGGCAGCGGTATCCCGCGCGAAAAACAACAATTGATCTTTGAAAAATTCTCGCGCGTGGCGGATCAGTCCAAGGCCGGGGGGGCCGGACTGGGGTTGGCGATCTGCCGAGAGGTGATGCAAAGACTTGGGGGCGAAATCAACTATCTGCCTGGCCAGTTCGGCGCGGCATTCCGTGTTATCGTGCCAAAAGCCT
>NZ_JACUUJ010000019.1 GCF_014859355.1 Yoonia sp.
AAACGCTGATGTCTGACGCACCTGCGCAATCCCCCGAACGCCCCAGCCGCCTGTCTGAATTCTGGTTTTATTTCCGGGAAAACCGGGGCGCGGTGATTGGCCTGTATATCTTTGCGGCCTTTGTTTTTGTCGCGGCGGCGGCCGATATCATTGCCCCCTATGATCCGACCGAACAGTTCCGGCAGCACACGCTTGTCCCCCCTTTCTGGGCCGAAGGTGGCAGCACACAGTTCCTTTTGGGCACTGACCCGTTGGGGCGCGATATGCTGTCACGGTTGCTTCACGGCGCGCGCTATTCGTTCTTTGTGGGGATCGTCGTTGTGACGGTCGCCGCCTCTGGCGGGATCTTTGTCGGGCTTCTGGCGGGCTTTGCGCCAAAGTGGCTGGATACGATCATCATGCGGGTGATGGATATCATTTTGGCGTTCCCTTCGCTGCTTTTGGCGCTGGTGCTGGTGGCGATCCTTGGGCCATCGCTGACCAACGCAATGATTGCCATCGCGATTGTGCTACAACCTCATTACGTGCGCCTGACCCGCGCATCGGTGATGGGGGAATTGCAAAAGGATTACGTCACCGCAGCGCGCGTCGCAGGCGCAGGGCTGTTTCGCCGGATGTTCATCACCGTGCTGCCGAACTGCCTCGCGCCGATCATCGTGCAGGCAGCCCTGTCGTTTTCAACGGCGATCCTTGACGCGGCGGCGCTGGGGTTTCTGGGGATGGGGGCACAGCCCCCCACGCCAGAATGGGGCACGATGTTGGCGGAATCGCGTGAATTCATCCTGCGCGCGTGGTGGGTCGTGACCTTTCCGGGGCTGGCCATTCTGATCACGGTTCTGGCCATCAATCTGATGGGTGACGGGCTGCGCGACGCCCTTGACCCCAAACTCAAGAGAAGCTGACATGCCACTGTTGGAAATCCGCAACCTGTCAGTCGATTTTGCCACGGCATCGGGCCCGTTCCGCGCGGTAGACGGCGTTGATGTGACCGTGGACAATGGCGATATTCTTGCAATCGTCGGGGAAAGCGGTTCGGGCAAATCCGTGTCGATGCTGGCTATGATGGGCCTCTTGCCCTGGACCGCGACCGTCACCGCCGATGCGATGAATTTTGACGGCAATGATTTGCGCCATGTTTCTGGCCACAAACGCCGCAGCCTGATCGGCAAAGACATGGCGATGATCTTTCAAGAGCCGATGTCATCGCTCAACCCCTGTTTCACAGTAGGATACCAGATCAAAGAGGCGCTGCGCCAACACCTGAACCTAAGCCGGGCCGCGCGGCACACACGTGCGATTGAACTGTTGGAACAGGTCGGCATTCCTGACCCGGAAAGCCGGTTGAGCGTGTTCCCGCATCAATTATCCGGCGGCATGAACCAGCGTGTGATGATCGCCATGGCGATTGCCTGCAAACCGCGCCTGTTGATCGCGGATGAACCGACAACGGCGCTGGATGTGACGATTCAGGCGCAGATCCTTGATCTGCTGACCGGGCTTCAGGCGGAAACCGGCATGGGGCTGATCCTGATCACCCATGACATGGGTGTTGTTGCCGAAACGGCCCAAAGGGTAAGCGTGCAATACGCTGGTCAAAAGGTCGAAGAACAGCACGTCGTCGGCCTGTTTCAGACGCCGCACCACCCCTACACATCCGCGCTGTTGGATGCGTTGCCCGAACGGGCGACGGGGCGGCACCTACCCACGATCAAAGGCGTCGTGCCGGGGCAGTTCGACAGGCCCGCCGGCTGTCTGTTTTCGCCGCGCTGCGCCTTTGCTGACGATCGCTGCCGCACTGTGCCGCCTGAACCTGCGACTGGGGCACTGGGGCTGGCGCGCTGTCACTATCCGCTGACCAAGGGAAACGCCGCATGACCGATGCCGTCGTCACCGCCTCGGGCTTGTCCCGGTTTTACAACGTCAAAGGCGGCATGTTCAGCCCGACAAAGGTTGTGCGCGCCTTGTCGGATGCGACCTTTCAACTGTTTCCCGGGCGCACATTGGCCGTTGTGGGTGAATCCGGTTGCGGGAAATCCACGCTCGCACGGGTAATTTCCTTGATAGAAGAACCTTCAGCCGGTCAGTTCAGTATTAGCGGGACACCGGCAACGCCAGGCAACTGGGCCAGTCTGCGGTCATCGGTGCAAATCATCTTTCAAGACCCTTATGGATCATTGAACCCGCGCCAGCGGATCGGTGCGATGCTGGAAGAACCCCTGAAAATCAACCGCCCCGAAATGTCAGCCGCCGAACGCACCGCAAAGGCCCGCGAGATGTTGGAATTGGTCGGCCTGCGGACAGAACATTTTGATCGTTACGCGCATATGTTTTCGGGCGGACAGCGCCAGCGCATCGCCGTAGCCCGCGCGCTGATGCTGGAACCTCGGGTCTTGGTGCTGGATGAGCCTGTCAGCGCGCTGGATCTGTCGATCCAAAGTCAGATCCTGAACCTGCTGGTTGATTTACAGGACCGGCTTGGCCTAGCCTACCTGTTTATCAGTCACGATCTGTCAGTCGTCAAACACATGGCGGATGATATCATTGTCATGTATCTGGGGCGGCCTGTTGAGACCGGACCGATCAACGATGTGCTGTCCAATCCGCGCCATCCTTATACGCGCGCGCTTTTGTCCGCGACCCCCAAGGCCGATCCAACTGCGAAAAAGGACCGGATCAAGCTGCAAGGCGAACTGCCGTCGCCGCTGAACGTGCCACCCGGATGCGCCTTTGCCCCCCGCTGTTGGAAGGTGCAAGATAAATGCCGCACTGAACGCCCGACACTGGACGAAACACACCATCCCGTCGCCTGTTTCTTTCCCGAGGACGGCTCAGGCATCTAAGGCAGGCAAAACCACGCGCACCTCGAGCCCGCCCAAACGGTCGGATTTATCCAGCGTGATCGTGCCGCCATAGGCATGCGCAAGGTCATCGGCAATGGCCAGCCCCAACCCTGTGCCCGGTTTGGACGTATCAAGCCGCTGCCCGCTGCGCGTTGCCGCGCCGAAATCTTCCGCAGGGATGCCGGGGCCATCATCAGCCACGCTGACAGTCACCTTGTCACCCTTGGTTCTTGCCTTCAGATGAATTTGCCCAGCCGCCCATTTGATTGCGTTATCCAGCAAATTTCCCATCACTTCTTCAAAGTCGTTTTGATCCATACGGATGCGCAAACCCGGCGCAATATCGACCGTCAGAACCTTGTTCTGGTGCTGCGCCAACGCCTTGAACGCGCGGGCAAGACGGCCCAGCGCCACGTCCAGATCTGCTGCCGGACGCATTCCGGCATTGCCGCCATCGGCCCGCATCCGCGCAAGCGAACGTTTCAGATGCGCATCCAGGCGGTCAAGCGCAACAAGCGATTCCGCAACAGGCATTTTTTGACGCTCAAGATCTTCCAGTTCGTTGCGAATGATGGCCGATGGCGTTTTAATCGCATGCGCCAGATCCGCAGCCTGCCGCCGCGACCGCACAACGATTTCCCTGTTCCGTTCCAGCAGGGTGTTGATGTCACTCACCAAGGGGGCAACCTCGACCGGATAGGCGTCAGGTTTCAGGCCGTCATCGCTGTCCCAACGCTGCAGCACATCGCGGCGCAGGTCAGCCAACGGGCGCAAGATGATTGTCACCTGTAGCAGTGCGCCAAGAACCCCAAAAATCACGATCGCTCCAAATGCAAGCAAAAGACTGTTGCGCAGCGCGTCGCGATCATCAATCAGGCTTTGCAGCGACGATGCGACCTGCACGTGCCAGATGCTCCCGTCATCCAGGCTGATCCACTGCGCCACACCGCGCAAATCTTCGCCAGTTTCACTGGCAAAGCTGCGCAGCACGATACCCGTGGTCTGCCGGTTCGCACGCGGCAATAGCGCATCCACCAATGACCACGATACAAAGATATCGCCTTGGGGGTTCTCGATCTGCCAGTATTCACCGGAAAAAGGTTGCGTGTAGGCAGGGTCACCAATCCCGCGCGCGATGTCGTCGGGGCTGTCGGCGCTATTGGCCAAGGCGACAATAACCTGCGTGTGTTTATTCTGCAAAAGCTCGTCAAAGCGCCGCTCTGCCTGTCCTGAAAGCAGCGTATCCAGCCCGTAGACACCGATCATGACAGCAACAAATGCCCAGATGACCCCGCCCGTCAGGGTGCGGGCGCGCAGCGACGTCATACTGTGACTTTGATAACGTAGCCGCGCCCCCTCACCGTTTCGATCAAATCGTCGCCCAACTTACGGCGCAACCGGTTGACGAAAACAGCAATAGTGTTGGAATCGCGATCACCATCATACTGATAAATATGATCTGAAAGTTCACTGCGCGATACCAGCCGGTCGGCATTATGAAACAGATACGCCAACACAGCGACTTCCTGCGCGGTCAAATTGACGGGGATCCCATCGACGGTGACCTGATTGTTACGGGAATCAAAAATCACATTGCCCTTGGTGAAAACCGGACTGGCCTGGCCGGTTTTTCGCCGGATCATCGCCCGCACACGGGCCGACAATTCTGCCATATGAAACGGTTTCGTCAGATAGTCATCAGCCCCCGCATCAAGCCCGTCTACCCGTTCCGACCAGCCATCGCGGGCGGTCAAGATCAAAACTGGCGTATCAACACCGGCGGCGCGCCAGTTTTTCAAAACAGTCAGCCCGTCACGCTGCGGCAAACCCAGATCAAGGATAATCAAATCATAGGGCTCGGTCGCCCCTAGAAATTCAGCCTCGACACCGTCGCTTGCAATATCAACGACCCTGTTTTCGGCTGTAAGAACACCTTTAACCTGTTTGGCGAGCACATGTTCGTCTTCGGCAATCAATATCCGCATGATGATGTCAGCTCTCTATAATGTCATCGTCCTTAAATAAACTTATGGCAGGCGTCATTACTTTTTGCCACCACTGTTGCTGTTGCCACGCCCGCCACCACTGTTGTTTCTGTTGCCGGCGTTGCCCCTGTTGCCCGCATTGGCGTTTGCGTTGTTTCTGGCGTTTGAATTCGCCGTGCCGGGCAATTGTGCCATGCCGCTGCTTGCGGCGGATATAGCGCCAACCTGTTTGCCCGCAGCAGACTGGGCATCAATCGCGCGACCGGTGAAGCCATCGACCATCAGTGCACTGACCTTACCGTCGCCATGGCGCACGACGATACGGTATATCACAACAGCGTCCACATCAAAGGCGCGGATATCCACAACGCGGCCACCAGTAAAATCTTCGACACCGGAAATCAGCCGTATAGTCGAAATAGCCCCCTGATCAGCAACGGCCCTGCGCAGTTCTGCCTGCGACATCTCCTTGACCTCTGCAAAAGCAAATACTGGCGCAAGGCACACAAGCAGGGCAAGAAAGTATGGTGAATGTTTCATTTCAGAGCTTTGCCGTTTACGGGTTAAATTGGTAAATATACCAAATGATACTTTATACGCTTGTCAGGCAACGTTGGTTTTCTTTGACAACCGGTCCACGATTTCGTCCACGCTGGGGAACAAGTCAACCTTGGCACCGGTTTCATGTTGGGCCTGCTGGTAATTGCTGTCGCTTTTCATGGATGTGGCACCGGCCAAACGACAGCCTGTATCGCGGCTTCTCTCGCGGAGCAGTCGTTCAATATACATCCGGAACCTCTTTTTTAAGCAGCGATACCATCGCTAAAAAATATGAAACGACATTAATTTTGCCCTCTTTTTATGCAGATCTACCCATGAACCGTTGCAAAACAATATGTTCATATTTAGTTTATTTTACGAAAAAATAGGGAAGTTGCTATAATATTATAATTATATCAATGTCTTATATTATATTTCGCGATCCGAGTTTGTATCAGAGCCGAGCGAAAATCAAACTGCGCTGTTACATTCCTGCATACGCTGGCACCATTTACCGCAAACAGGCATTCATCGCGCGCGAATCAGACTGACGGGGCTGACAGGGTTTCACTGGTGTCGTCACCACCTCGGCTGATACGGTATTGATCGGGAATGGGGGATCGACCATGCTTTGCCCACACGAAACACTGGATCAGACAAGGGACGCATTCAGGTGGCAGATACCGGACAGGTATAATCTGGGCGTTGATATCTGTGACCGTCACGCGGCCACGCAACCGGATGCGACGGCGATTATTAATGTGGCGGCAGATGGCAACAGCACGCACCACAGCTTTGCCGAATTGCGCCGCATGTCAAACCAGTATGCGCATGTGCTGGGTGGCGTCGCACAACCGGGTGACCGGATCGCTGTGCTGTTGCCGCAATGCGTGCAAACCGCAGCAGCCCATATTGCCATCACGAAAATGGGGTGCATTGCTTTGCCGTTGTTTACCCTGTTTGGCCCTGATGCACTGTTGCACCGGATGCGTGACAGTGGCGCTTGTGCAGTCATCACAGATGCAGTTGGCGCCAGATTGCTTGGCAGATTACGCGATGAACTGCCCGCGCTCATCGCGGTCTACAGCATCGACGGGCCAACCTCGGGCGCGCTTGATCTGCCTGCCCTATGCGCCAGCCAACCATCCGATTTCACCCCTGTTGACACGCATGCCGATGATCCTGCCATTCTGATCTATACTTCCGGGACAACCGGCGCACCCAAAGGGGCGCTACATGCACATCGGGTGCTGCTGGGCCACCTACCCGGGGTCGAGATGAGCCATGATTTTTTTCCCCAAGCCGGTGATCTGATCTGGACACCTGCCGATTGGGCGTGGATTGGCGGCTTGCTGGATGTGCTGATGCCCGCGCTGCACCATGGTGTGCCCGTCGTTGCCTGTCGTTTCCGCAAATTCACCGGACGCGCGGCCTTTGATCTGATCCGCAGCCAAGGGATTCGGAACGCGTTCCTGCCACCTACCGCGCTCAAGATGATGCGCCTTGAAACCCCCGCCGCACCTGTCCCCATGCGGTCGGTCGCCAGTGGCGGCGAAACACTGGGCAAGGAACTGATCGCCTGGGGGCAGCAGGTCTTTGGCACGACGATCAACGAATTCTACGGCCAGACCGAATGCAACATGATCATATCGTCCTGCGCCGCCCTTGAACCTGCCGAACCCGGAATCATGGGGTTTGCCGTGCCAGGGCATGTGGTGGAAGTGTTGGATGACGCCGGCCAGCCCTGCGCCACCGATGCCGAAGGCAACATCGCGGTCCGCGCGCCTGACCCCGTGATGTTTCTGGAATACTGGAATCGGCCCGATGCGACCGCAGGAAAATTCATCACCGCAAATGGGCATGACTGGCTACTGACCGGCGACCGCGGCGCAAAAACACCCACCGGCCGGATCAGGTTCATCGGGCGCGATGATGACATCATCAGTTCCGGCGGTTATCGCATCGGCCCTGCCGAGATTGAAGATTGCCTGCTGACGCACCCGGCTGTGCAGATGGCGGGCGTGGTCGGTCAACCCGACCCCCTGCGCGGCACCATCGTTGCCGCCTTTATCCAGCTGGCGCCGGGGGAACAGCCATCCGATGCGCTGGCAGACGAAATCGGCGCCCATGTAAAAACCCGCCTTGCCGCATATGAATACCCGCGTGTGATCCGTTTTGTCCAGGATATGCCGCTTACCACCACCGGCAAGATTATCCGCGCAGACCTGCGCGCACGGGCGGCATGCACTGCAACACAATAAAAATTGATGACGGCTGTTAAGATGAATTGGCGGCGCGGCCCCTGCAATCCGGTGCGACACGCTATATATGGTTGTAAATACCGCACCTAAAAGGAGGTCCGATGAATTTGCGCCGCGCCCTGATTGCCCTGTTTGCGCTGGTGGGTTTTCCCGCCGCTGCCGAATGCACCGACACCAGCTATGTTGACCGGTTATCCCCCGGCCAGACGTCTGCGCTGGCGGCGGCTGTCGCCGATATGCCCTATGCTCAGGGGTTGATCTGGCGGGCCAGAAAGGGCGACCAGATCATCACGCTTGCCGGAACAATGCATGTCTACGACCCCCGGCTGGAACCGATCCGCGACCAATTGCGCCCCGATGTTACAACCGCCGATCTGATTTTACTGGAAGCGACACCAGCAGAAGAACGCCAGTTGCAGGATCTGATGACAACCCAGCCTGATGTGCTATTCATCACTGACGGACCAACCCTGCCCGAATTGCTGGATGAACCGACATGGCAGCTGATCGCCGACGCTGTGCGTGACCGTAACATCCCCGCCTTTCTGGCCGCCAAGATGCAGCCGTGGTATCTGTCAATGGTGCTGTCGATTCCGGCCTGTCTTTCCAATGACATGATGGCGGGCAATCTTGGGCTGGACGCGATGATCATCGAAGACGCCATGGCTGCCGATGTGCCGATGCAGGCGCTGGAACCTTACACGACCCTGTTTGACATTTTCCAGAATGACCCGATCGACGAACAGATCGCCATGCTGCGTGTCGCACTGGGCGCGCCAGACCTGCAAGACGAGATCTTTGTTGCGACCCTGGACAGTTACTTTGCCCGTGACGTTGGGCGCCTTTGGGAATTGTCGCGCATCGCGATCGCTGACGTTCCCGGCCTGACACAGGCCGAGGCAACAAGACTTTTTGCCGAATCTGAAAAGGCGCTTTTGATTGACCGGAACCTTGCGTGGATACCCGTGATTGATGCCGCACTTGCGCAACACGACAATATCGTCGTGGCGGTTGGTGCGGCGCATCTGGTGGGCGCATACGGGTTGCCGCAACTGCTGGAAAACGACGGTTGGGCACTGACGCGGCTGGATTAACTATCGCCGAAATGAACCAGCCCGCGGTGGCCTGCATCGGTCAGGTCATAGACCCCGCGCGCCACGCGGGTGAACCAGCCATAATGATCGGCGGCCATGATGCGCGTGGCCTCTGGCACTTCGGCCAAAGCCTTGACCTTGGCGCCCTGCGACGGGCCATGCACCGCCAGAAACCGCGCGCAGCGCAGCGCGTCCTGGCGGTAGCCGGTAACAATCCCGTGCCGTGTTGCGCCGCCATCGTTGGGGTCACCCTGCAACCGGTCAAAGGCGCGCAGTAGGCGGGCCGCCTTTTTGATTGATTTTCGGGGCGCATAGGGCACCGGATCAGCATGCGCTGTCACATGCCCATCGCGCAAACGCACCGTCAACACGCCCAACCCCACGCGGCGGGCCAGCGCCACGTTGTCACGCAGCGCGCGTTTGCCCGGTTTGTCCGGCACAGCGACATAAACCAGATCGGTCAGCGCCAGCCGCGCGATGCCCTGATGAAACAGCGTCAGCGAAAACCCCAGTTTCAGTTCCACGATCAACGGCGGTTCATCACCCCGACAGGCCACGACATCGGCTGCGCCCACCTCGCCTTTGACAGTGTATCCCTGCCGTTCCAGATAGGCCTTGATCGGCGGGTAAAGATCAGCTTCTCGCGGTTTGGTCATGGCGGCATTTTCGCCTGTTTCACACCCGTAATGCAAGGTGGCGTGACATCGGCCCTACGCCTGCTATAACGCCAGAAAAATCGCATCGCAGATGAAGGCAACACCCCATGACAACGCTCGTTTTTGGCCATAAAGCCCCCGACACCGACAGCACAGGATCGCCCCTGATCTGGGAATGGTTTCTGAATCACACCGGCATGGATGCCAAGGCCGCTTTGCTGGGCACCCCCAACACCGAGGCCAAATTCGTCGCCGAACGCTGGGGATTCGCCCTGCCCGACATCATCGTCGATGTGGACGCCGACCAGCCATGCGTGATCGTTGACACCAACAACCCCGCCGAACTGCCCGCAGGCATCAACGCCGCAGATGTGATCGCCATCATCGACCATCACAAACTGGCAGGTGGACTGGAAACAAAGAACCCGATCAACATCACGATCCGCCCGCTGGCCTGCACCGCCACGATCATGCACCAGATGATGGGCGAACATGCCGGCCATATGCCCGATGGCATCAAGGGGCTGATGCTGTCGTGTATTCTGTCCGACACGCTGGCGTTCCGGTCGCCCACGACCACACCGGTGGATCAGGACCTGGCCGAGGCATTGGCCAAGGATCTGAACATCGACATCGCGAAATACGCCGACGAAATGTTCGCCGCGAAATCCGATGTATCCGCATTCTCCGAGGCGGAATTGCTGCGCATGGACAGCAAGGAATATGCCGTCGATGGCAAGAAATTCCGCGTATCCGTGCTGGAAACCACATCGCCCAAGGCCGTGCTGGACCGCAAGGATGCGCTGGTCACCGCCATGCCAGACGTGGCCAAGGAAGACGGCGTTGATCAGGTGCTGCTGTTCGTCGTGGACATCCTGCGCGAAGAAGCAACCATGCTGGTGCCCAACGACCTGACCAAGACCGTGGCAGAGGCTTCCTTCGACACCAAGGTTGAAGGTGATACCGTGGTCCTGCCCGGCGTGATGAGCCGGAAAAAGCAGATCATCCCGAACCTGAAACTTTCTTGAACCGCCCGCCGCCACGCGGCAGAAAAGGGGCCACCATGACCCAGATCATCACGGCCTTTTCCGAGGTTTCAGCGCAGTATGACGCCGCCTTTGTGGACCTTTGGGGGTGTATGCACAACGGCGTGAATGCCCTGCCCGACGCGGTGGCGGCAATGCAGACATACCGTGCGCAGGGCGGCATCGTGGTGCTTGTCACCAATTCGCCCCGACCGTGGGATTCGGTCGCGCGGCAGATCAACGGGTTTGGCGTGCCGGATGATGCCTGGGACGCGATTGCCACATCCGGTGACAGCGCGCGCGCGGCGATGTTTCGCGGTATCGTGGGCGAAAAGATCTGGTTCATGGGCGAAAGCCCCCGCGACGATGATTTTTTCAAGCCTTTGAAGATCATCGAAAACCCGGTCGGTATCCATAAGGTGCCGCTGGATCAGGCCCAAGGCATCGTCTGTTGCGGCCCGTTTGACCCGCTGGCCGATCCGGCCGTGAATCGGCCTGAATTTCTGTATGCCAAGCAAAAGGGGCTAAAGCTGCTGTGCGCCAACCCCGATATCATTGTGGATCGTGGCAATGTGCGCGAATGGTGTGCCGGTGCGCTGGCCGCGCTTTATACCGAAATGGGCGGCGAAAGCCTTTATTTCGGCAAACCGCACCCGCCGATCTATGACCTTGCGCGCCGCAGGCTTGCGGCATTAACCAATGCGCCATCCGATCCGCGTATCATTGCCATAGGCGATGGAATCGGCACCGATATTCTGGGCGCCATGCAGGAAGATATGGACGCGCTGTTCATTTCCGGTGGATTGGCAGCAGCAGAAACCAAAACCACGGCACAACCCGACCCGCAGGCGCTGGCGGATTACCTGCAAGCGCAGCAAACCGACGCAACCTATACCATCGGACATTTGCGGTAACGAAACACTTGATTTTTCTGCGCCCGCAAAGTAATTAAATTTCAATATCTATATGATATGGAATTTTTTGTTACCTATCGGAGCGAACAATGCTGGATAATGCCCCACGTGGAACGATCTGCATCGAAGATATCGAAATCGGCATGGTCCGGTCCCTGCGCAAGGTCGTAACCGACCGCGATATCGAAATGTTCGCCGAAGTATCAACCGACCGGAACCCGGTGCATCTGGATGAAGATTACGCACAAGACACCATTTTTGCAGGCCGCATCGCCCACGGAATGCTGACAGCGGGGCTGATCAGCGCAGTGATTGGTGAACAACTGCCCGGCCATGGCACGGTGTATCTGGGGCAATCGCTGAAGTTCCTTGCACCCGTCCGCCCCGGCGACATGGTGCTGGCCGAGGTGGAAGTAACCGACATCGACCATTCCAAACGCCGGGTCACAATGAACACCCGCTGCATCGTGAACAACAAAAAGGTGCTGGTGGGCGATGCCACCGTGCTGGCCCCGTCGCGCAAGTTCGACTGATCTTGCACCCCTGCGCAGGTCGGGATACGCAAAGCCATGCGTATCATCCGAGACACCGTATTCATTGACCCTGCCGATCGTGGTGCCGCCGCGGCCATTGGCAATTTCGACGGTGTGCATATTGGCCATCAGGCCGTCATCGACATTGCGCGCGGCGCGGCCAAGGCCGTAAACGCGCCTTTGGGGATCATGACGTTCGAACCCCACCCGCGCAGTTATTTTTCCCGCGATCCCAAGCCGTTCCGCCTGATGAACGCCGAGGCCCGCGCGAACCGGTTGGCCAAAATCGGCGTTGAAAAACTGTACGAGGTGCCGTTCAACATCGCCCTGGCCAGCCTGACGCCACGCGAATTTGCCCAACAGGTGATCTGCGATCAACTGGGGTTAAAGCACGTGATTGTTGGCGCTGATTTCTGCTTTGGCAAGGATCGGGCAGGCACGGCAACCGACCTGCAAACCTTTGGCAAGGAAATGGGCTTTGGCGTTACCATCGTGTCCATGGTCAAATTGCCCGCCGGGCGCGTGTCATCCACCGCAATCAGACAGGCGCTGACTGATGGCCGCCCGCGCGACGCCGCCGCCATGCTGGGCCACTGGCACCGCATCGAAGGTGCAGTCATCCGCGGTGACCAGCGCGGGCGCGATCTGGGTTATCCCACCGCCAATATGTCAATCGCGGGGCTGCACCCCCCGAAATTCGGGGTTTATGCTGTCAAGGTCGATGTGTTGGATGGTCCGCACAGGGGCACGTATGACGGCGCAGCCTCTATCGGGGTGCGGCCGATGTTCGGGGAAAACATCCCGAACTGTGAAACCTTCCTGTTTGATTTCAAGGGCGACCTTTACGGCGCAACCCTGTCGGTCGCCTTGGTCGATTTCCTGCGACCGGAATTGAAATTTGAAAGTATCGACGCGCTGATCACCCAGATGGACGCCGATTGCGCCAAAGCAAGAAAGATCCTGTCTGATGTCGAAGATTGACCGCCACGGGTTAGCCCCCCGGTTCTGGGAAACCAAACCGATGGATAAACTGACCCGCCCCGAATGGGAGGCGCTGTGCGACGGCTGTGGCAAATGCTGCCTGAACAAGCTGGAGGACGAAGACACCGGCGATGTCGCGCTGACCAATGTCGCCTGCCGCTTGCTGGATAATGCAACCTGCCTTTGCTGTAACTATGGCCGCCGTCAGCAATATGTGCCAGAATGCATTACGTTGACTTATGCCAATGTTACCGACCACCTGTATTGGCTGCCGCAAACCTGCGCCTATCGACTTGTCTATGAGGGAAAGCCGTTGTTCGCTTGGCACCCGCTGATTTCAGGTGACCCGGAATCGGTGCATCAGGCCGGCGTATCCTTGCGCGGGCGAACTGTCCCTGAATTTGACGTCGATCAGGACGACTGGGAAGACCACATTATCGAGGAACCGACCTAGATGTTTTTTGCATCCGACAACGCAGGCCCCGCCCATCCACGCGTGATGGCGGCATTGGTCGCTGCCAATCAAGGCTATGCCATGGGCTATGGCGCGGACCCGATCATGGACCAGGTGCGCGCACAACTGCGCGCGATGTTCGAGGCACCCGATGCAGCGATATATCTGGTTATCAACGGCACATCTGCCAATTCGCTGCTGCTGGCGACAATGGCCCAGCCGTGGCAGACGATTTTCTGTTCCGATTGCGCCCATATCCACGAAGACGAATGCAATGCGCCGGAGTTTTACACCCAAGCCAAGCTGACGCTGGTGCCCGCCACCCACGGCAAAATCACCCCTGATGCCCTGCATGCCAAAATTCTGGCCGAGGAAAACCGTGGTGTGCATGGCCCCCAGCGTGGGCCACTGTCGATCACGCAAGTGACCGAAAAAGGCACGATTTACACGCTGGATGACATCCGCGCCCTGACAAGGGTCGCACGTGAATACGGGCTGAAAACCCATCTGGACGGCGCGCGCTTTGCCAATGCGCTGACCGCGCTGGATTGTGCGCCTGCGGATATGACATGGCGGGCAGGCATCGACACCGTCAGCTTTGGGGGGACCAAGAACGGTGCGATGGGGGTCGAGGCCTGTATCATCTTTGATCCTGATCTGGCGTGGGAGTTCGAGTTGCGGCGCAAGCGCGGCGGGCATTTACTCTCCAAACACCGCTATCTGTCAGCGCAGATGCAGGCCTATCTGGCCGATGACCTGTGGCTGGACATGGCGCGTGCGGCCAATGCACGCTGCGCGCAACTGGCCAAGGGGATGCGCGACCACAAGACCGCCCAATTCCTGTTTGAACCGCAGGCCAATATCATCTTTTTCCAGATGCCTAGGCACGACCATAAACGCATGTTGGATGGCGGCGCGGTTTATTACGTGATGAACGGCGACCCCGACGCAGGCGATCCTGACGAAATGCTGACCGGGCGGCTTGTCACGGATTGGTCGATGACCAAAGACAGCATCGACCAGTTCCTTGATCTGTTGCACGGATGATCCCCGCTTAGATCTGACCCGAAAGATAGGCATCCAGATCGTCCAACCGGTCTTGCCCCCAGAACCGTTCATCCGTGTCAGTGATGAAAAACGGCGCGCCAAAAACGCCGCGCATCACGGCCTCTTCCAGATTGGATGCGAAAGTGTCGGCGCTTGTCATCAACCCTTTATCGGCAAGGGCGGGGTCATAATCGGCCTTGGTCAGGCAGTCACGGATCACGTCATCCTGCGCGATATCACGGTCCTCGGCCCAGCAGGCGGCCCCGATGGCATTTACCAACTTGCCGACATTGGCAGGATCTGCATTCTGCGCCGCGATAATGGCATAGGATGCTGGCGCGCCATTCGTGGGCCAATGGGCTGGTTTCACGTTCAACGGCAATCCCGCCAAAGCCGATCGACGGCGCAGTTCCTGAAGCCGGTAGGCCTGCCGGTTCGGGTGCCTGTCTTTGGGCGGAACTCCACCTGTGCGCGCAAATAGTGCCATGATATCAACCGGCTTATAGGTGATGGTTGCCTCATGTTTGGCAGCGATATGATCAACCCTTGTGCCGCACAGATAGGTAAAGGGTGATAAGGTCGCAAAAAAATAGTCGATATGGGGCATTTCACCGTCCTCTGGCACGTGCATCTTTGCGCGACGGTAACGCTGTGCTAGTCGGTGTCAACGCCACGAATCTGTGACATGCGTAACCTACTGCCAAAGGACACCCCCCATGAATATCCGGACCGAACCAAAGTTGATTTCCGGCAATGCAAATCAACCTCTCGCCAAGGCCATTGCGCGCCGCATGTCGATGCACCGGGGCATGAACGTGGGGTTGGTCGATGCCCGAATCGAACGGTTCAATGATGGCGAAGTTTTCGTTGAGGTTTTCGAAAACGTGCGCGGCGAAGACATGTTTATTTTACAGCCGACTTCGAACCCCGCCAACGATAACCTGATGGAACTGCTGATCATCGCCGACACGTTGCGCCGGTCATCCGCCGGGCGCATCACGGCCGTTATTCCTTATTTCGGTTATGCAAGGCAGGACCGGCGATCCAAGGCCCGCACACCGATCACCGCGAAACTGGTCGCGAATATGATCGTCGAATCCGGCATCGAACGTGTTTTAACCTTGGATCTGCACGCAACGCAGATTCAGGGTTTTTTCGATATTCCCGTTGATAACCTTTATGCGTCACCAATTTATGCGCTGGACACGATGCACAACTTCCGCGACCGGATGGCCGACGTGATGGTCGTTTCGCCTGATGTGGGCGGCGTGGCACGGGCGCGGGATCTGGCCCAGCGTATTGGTGCGCCTCTTTCCATCGTGGACAAACGCCGCGGCAAACCTGGCGAAGTCGCCGAAATGACCGTGATTGGCGAAGTGAAGGACCGCGTTTGTATCATTGTTGATGACATCGTAGATACCGCCGGCACACTGTGCAAAGCGGCTGAGGTCTTGATGGAAAATGGCGCACGCGAGGTCCATTCTTATATCACGCACGGTGTTCTATCTGGTCCGGCCGTTGAACGGGTCGAAAAATCTGTGATGAAAAGTCTTGTGATTACCGATACGATTGCCCCGACTGCTGCCGTCAAAAACGCCAAGAATATCCGTATCGTGCCCACGGCCCCCATGTTTGCACAGGCTATTCTGAACACATGGAACGGCACGTCGGTGTCGTCACTGTTTGATCACAAGACGCTGGAACCGATCTACGAAGGGCTTTATGCGGCAGAGTGAACGCAGCCCCTGATCACAACCACAGTTAAAGATCCCAATCGTCTTCGTCGGGCAGTTCCCCGACAGATGTCCAGGCCACGCGTGCGCGTGCAACACGCGTGTCCGACCAAGTTCGAAACACGATTTCAAAACCTGTGCAGGTGATGTTTTCTGCCTGAACATCCGTGCGGGCGTTGCCGGCGTTTGAAATGTCCAGCATCGACAGCGAAACATGGACGTGGGGGATGCGGCGATAGGGTTGCGAAAATGTTACCGATGCGCGGTTTTGGCGTTGGCCTTGGCCAACCCACATCGGGCCTTCGTTTTCGAAATCTGAAAACAGATTGACGTCTCCGCCATCGACCCCAACCAAAGCACTGTTCAAGCGTAACATCGACTGACGGCCCCTTACTTCAGCGCCTTGATGATATGCTGGATTTGTCTTGTAGAAAAAGCCCAAAAAAATGGCCCCGAAATCGGAGCCATTTTTTAGATTGAATCAGTTTTTAATCCTATGGCCGGGGCGTCAGGCCGATGTGGCCCCCGATCGCAACCATATCCGACAACAGCTTGGCAGCGTCATCGACAGGGCCAGGTTCATTCTTGAATGTTTCTTGGGCCTTGCCGTAAGCCTCTTTTGCTTCCACAACCATACGGTCATAGATCTCTTGCGTCACTTCTGACTTTGGCAGGGCCTGTTCAGCCAGGACCGATACACTGTCTGCCGTGATTTCGGCAAAGCCGCCGAAAACCACATATTCGTCGCTGCCACCGCCATGGGTGACACGCAGAACGCCGGGACGCAGTGTCGTGATCGCCGGCGCATGGCCAGCCATTGCTGTCATGTCGCCATCCGAACCCGGAATCTGGACCTCTGACGCCTCGACCGACGCAAGACGGCGTTCGGGCGAGACAAGATCAAATTGTAGATTTGCCATATTGGCAGCTCCTTACGCGGCGCTTGCCGCCATTTTTGCGGCTTTCGCTTTCACTTCTTCGATGCCGCCAACCATATAGAACGCACCTTCGGGCAGGTGGTCGTATTCACCGGCAACAACGGCCTTGAACGACGCGATCGTGTCCTCCAGCGCCACCTGCACACCGGGCGAACCGGTGAAGACCTGCGCCACGTCGAAAGGCTGGGACAGGAAGCGTTCGATCTTGCGCGCGCGCGACACGGTCAGTTTGTCGTCTTCTGACAATTCGTCCATGCCCAGAATGGCGATGATATCCTGAAGCGACTTGTAACGCTGCAAGGTCTGCTGCACGTCGGCGGCAACCTTGTAGTGTTCTTCGCCTACAATCGCAGGGTCCAGCAGGCGCGATGTGGAATCGAGCGGGTCAACGGCAGGGTAAATACCCTTTTCCGAAATCGCACGGTTCAACACGGTTGTCGCGTCAAGGTGCGCAAACGATGTGGCCGGCGCGGGGTCGGTCAAGTCATCCGCAGGCACATAGATTGCCTGCACGGACGTAATAGACCCGTTTTTCGTCGATGTGATCCGTTCCTGCATCTGGCCCATATCGGTAGCCAGTGTTGGCTGATAGCCCACAGCGGAAGGAATACGACCCAACAGTGCCGACACTTCGGAACCAGCTTGGGTAAAGCGGAAAATGTTATCGACAAAGAAAAGAACGTCTGTCCCAGATGAATCGCGGAACGATTCTGCCATGGTCAGACCGGAAAGGGCCACACGCATACGCGCACCTGGCGGTTCGTTCATCTGGCCATAGACCAGTGCCACTTTGGATTTTGTCAGGTCATCGGCGTTGATAACGCCCGATTCAATGAATTCATAGTAAAGGTCGTTCCCTTCACGGGTCCGTTCACCCACACCGGCGAACACCGAATAGCCCGAGTGCACCTTGGCGATGTTGTTGATCAATTCCTGAATCAAAACCGTCTTGCCCACACCGGCACCGCCGAACAGGCCAATCTTACCACCCTTGGCGTAGGGGGCCAGCAGGTCAATCACCTTGATGCCGGTGACCAGCACTTCGGATGCGGTTGACTGTGCTTCGAATGGGGGGGCATCGGCATGGATTGACCGACGTTCTTTTTCACCGATGGGGCCTTTTTCGTCCACGGGCTCGCCTACGACGTTCATGATGCGGCCAAGGGTGGCGTCGCCCACGGGAACCGTGATCGTGGTGCCCATGTCGGTCACTTCCTGACCACGGACCAGACCTTCGGTGCTGTCCATGGCGATGGCGCGCACGGTGCTTTCACCAAGGTGCTGCGCTACTTCCAGCGTCAGCATCTTGCCATTGTTATCAGTGGTCAGCGCGTTCAGGATCTCTGGCAGGTGATCGCCGAACTGCACGTCAACCACGGCGCCAATCACCTGTGTGATCTTGCCTTTTGCTTGTGCCATTCTTGTTTCTCCGGTTCTTTAGAGCGCTTCCGCGCCCGAAATGATTTCAATCAGCTCATTCGTGATCACGGCCTGACGCGAGCGGTTGAACTCGATTGTCAGCTTGTCGATCATCTCGCCCGCGTTGCGGGTGGCGTTGTCCATCGCGGACATCCGCGCGCCCTGTTCAGATGCGGCATTTTCCAGCAGTGCGCTGAAAATTGCGGTCGCGACACCCCGCGGCAGAAGATCGGCAAGAATTTCCTCTTCGCCGGGCTCGTAATCATAAAGCGTTGCTGCGGCGTCGTCGGCCTGTTCGAATTTGGCCGGGATGATTTGCTGCGCAGTCGGATGTTGCACCACAACATTTTCAAAACGCGCAAAGAACATTGTCGCAACATCGAATTCTTCGGCATCAAAGCGGGTCAGCACATCTTTGGCAATGCCTTGCGCATCGGCATAGCCCACGCGCTTGACTTCAGTCAGGTCAACGTGACCGACGAAATGCGCCCCCAAATCGCGGCGCAGGGCATCACGGCCTTTTTTACCAACAGTCAGAATTTTGACGGTCTTACCGGCGGCCAACAGGTCACGCGCATGGGTTTTTGCCAGCTTGGCGATGTTGCCGTTAAACCCCCCGCAAAGGCCCCGTTCAGCTGTCATCACAACCAAAAGGTGCACCTTGTCTCTGCCAGTGCCCGACAGCAATTTTGGCGCACTCTCTGATCCACCAACCGATGCGGCAAGCCCGGCCATCACAGCGTTGAAACGCTCTGTGTAGGGGCGCGATGCCTCGGCCGCGTCTTGGGCGCGGCGCAATTTTGCGGCCGCGACCATCTGCATGGCTTTGGTGATCTTGCGGGTCGATTTGACCGACGCGATCCTGTTTTTCAGATCCTTAAGACTAGGCAAAGCAAAGTCTCCTTTGTCTCAAGATTTACGCAAAGTCCTTGGCGAAAGCGTCGATTGCCGCTTTGATCTTTTCTTCGGCATCGCCTTTGACCTTGGGGTCTTCCTTGGTGATCATGTCAAGCACGTCCTTGGCATTCGTGCGCAGATGCTTCAGCAAGCCTTGTTCGAACCGACCCACATCAGTGACCTTGATCTTGTCAAGATAGCCGTTCGTGCCAGCATAAATCACACAGACAATTTCCGCGTTGGTCAGCGGCGAATACTGTGGCTGCTTCATCAGTTCGGTCAGGCGGGCACCACGGTTCAGCAATTGCTGGGTGGCGGCGTCAAGGTCGGACCCGAACTGTGCAAAGGCGGCCATTTCACGATACTGCGCCAGTTCCAGTTTGACCGGACCGGCAACCGATTTCATTGCGTCGGTCTGGGCAGACGAACCCACACGCGACACCGACAGACCGGTGTTCACAGCGGGGCGGATGCCCTGATAGAACAGTTCGGTTTCAAGGAAGATCTGACCGTCGGTGATCGAAATCACGTTGGTTGGAATAAACGCCGAAACGTCGCCACCCTGCGTTTCGATGATCGGCAGCGCGGTCAGCGAACCGGCGCCGTTGTCTTCGTTCAGCTTGGCAGAGCGTTCCAGCAGGCGAGAGTGCAGATAGAACACGTCGCCGGGGTAGGCTTCACGCCCTGGTGGGCGCCGCAGCAACAGCGACATCTGGCGATAGGCCACGGCCTGTTTCGACAAATCATCATAGATGATCAGCGCGTGGCGGCCGTTGTCACGGAAATGTTCGGCCATCGCAGTTGCAGCGTAGGGTGCAAGAAACTGCATCGGTGCAGGGTCAGATGCGGTGGCCGCCACAACGATGGAGTATTCAATCGCGCCGGATTCTTCCAGTTTTTTTACCAGCTGGGCCACGGTAGACCGTTTCTGGCCAATCGCAACATAGACGCAATACAGCTTGTCGTATTCGTTTTCAGCTGCGTCGTTATAGGATTTCTGGTTCAGGATCGTGTCCAGCGCCACGGCAGTTTTACCCGTCTGGCGGTCACCGATGATCAATTCGCGCTGGCCACGGCCAATCGGGATCATCGCATCAACCGATTTTAGGCCGGTTGCCATCGGTTCATGCACCGACTTGCGCGGGATGATGCCGGGGGCCTTGCTGTCTGCGACGGCGCGGTTTTTCGTCTTGATCGGGCCTTTTCCATCCAGGGGGTTGCCCAGGCCGTCAACAACGCGGCCCAGCAGCTCGTCACCCACGGGCACGTCCACAATGGATTTGGTGCGCTTGACGGTGTCGCCTTCCTTGATGGCGCGGTCAGACCCGAAGATCACGATACCAACGTTATCGGATTCAAGGTTCAACGCCATGCCGCGAATCCCACCGGGGAATTCGACCATTTCACCGGCCTGCACATTGTCGAGCCCATAGACGCGGGCAATCCCGTCGCCAACGCTAAGCACACGGCCAACTTCGGCCACTTCGGCCTCTTGACCGAAGTTCTTGATCTGGTCCTTCAGGATCGCAGAGATTTCAGACGCTTGGATCGCCATTTATCCGACCTCTTTCATAGTGTTCTGGAGTGCGTTGAGCTTTGACGCGATCGACGTGTCGATCATTTTCGAGCCCACTTTGACAATAAGACCACCGATGATGGATGCATCGACGGTTTCTTTGATGGTAATTGTTTTGCCCACTTGGGCCGCAAGGGTCTTTGCCAGTTTGTCACCCTGCGCCTTGGTCAGTTTTTTCGCTGTGGTAACCTCTGCGGTGACTTCACCACGCGCTTCGGCCAGACGATCTTGCAGCACGCGCACAAGATGCGGCAGCACGAACAACCGCCGCTTTGACGCCAGCAGCGCCAGCACATTGGCTGTTGTTTGCGACAGGTCCATTTTTTTTGCAATGGCGGTGATGGCGGCACTTTGTTCTTCGCGACTATACAAAGGCGATGTCAGCAAGGTGCGCAAATCTTCGCTTTCGTTGATTGCCGTTTCCAAAGCACCGATATCTGATTCGAGTGCTTTGACGGCCTTACCCTCTGAAGCAAGGTCAAACACGGCTGACGCGTAGCGTTCAGCGATGCCTGTGGAGATACCAGCAGTTTCGGACACGTCCACCCTTCCGATGTCTTTAGCCCGGTTTTAACGCCCCAAAAGACCGGACGGAAAACAGGCAAGTTGTTTTGCTTCCGTTCTTCACGAAAGCGTCAAAATCTTGGGCGATGTAGCAGAGCCTCTTTGGTGTCGCAAGCACCCTACGGCAAGAAAGCCCGAATGAAGTGCGACGCAGATTGAAATGCCCATAAATTAAACGTGGTCAGACCGGGCATGTTAGCGCGAACATTTCTGGGGCAGGCTTTGTCAACTGGCAAGCCTTTCCAGAACGCCCCGCCTTGACGCATGATTCTTGCGCCATCAATGGCCCGATGGCACAAGAGAAACCGCACCCGCGGCAACGGATGCGGTCGGTAAACTGCCCTTGCACCAGAGCCGTCAGAAAAGATCCTGCCAGGTTGTGCCATCATAGCAACGCAGCTTGGCTGTCGCGCTTTCGAAATAGATATCGCCGGTGTTGGGACTGGCGGGGGCAGTTCCGGGGGCGATGTGCAACACCTGCCCGATCCCAACGCGCCCATTTGCCGCAGCCACAGACAAGGCAGTCACCCACGACGCACCGTCCGCACTGACCTTGATACTAAAATCATCATTCCCCGCCAGCCCCATTTCCGCCCGCCCGGAAAACCCTGCCTGATACAGCAGTGACGCCGTATCACCCGCGCCGGATTTGTTGATCTTGACCTGGTGGCCCGCGCCGTCATGGTTCAGCAAGGTTGCAGCGCCTGACACGCTAAGCCGGTTGGTGGCATCTGACGTGGCGTTGATTCCAACGCCGGGCAGATTGTTCAGATCCCGGTCATGCACCGGCGTCCATGCCGCAGCGGTCCAGACCTGCATTTCAGCCACATCCCGGACCCACGCCCGCCAACCATCGTGTGGCGCGGCATAAAGCCATCCGCCGCCGCGCCAAGTCGCAATCAGATTGTCCTGTCCGGCCCAGCCCCCTGTCGCCCCTGCGCCCACGGCCCATGCCTGTCCATCGGAAGGGGCAACAGGGGGCGCTGTCGCGCCCGTGCTTTCCAATGTCAGCTGAACGATCATGTCCAACAGTTCGATTGCTTCGTTATGGGTCACATGTTTTTGCGCCTGTGCGGGCAGAATGAAAGGTAATGCGAGATTAGGGGTTTGGTCCGACATGGGGTGCGCGCCTTATGCAGTGGTGGATAGACACGCAGTATCCGCCGCAAAGGGTAAAGACGCGCTTGGGGCAGCGCACGTTGCGTGCCCCCTAAAGTTGCTCTTTGGGTTGTGCGAAAGCGCAATGCGCGATTTAAGAAACGCGCAAACAGACAAACAAAGGCGAAACATGACAAAGCGGGCGTTGGTCACAGGTATCACCGGGCAAGACGGGTCGTATCTGGCGGAACTTTTGCTGGAAAAAGGCTATGAGGTTCACGGCATCAAGCGTCGTGCGTCGCTGTTCAATACCGCGCGGGTCGATCACATCTACGAAGACCCGCAAACCGAAAAAGCGCATTTTCGCCTGCATTACGGCGACCTGACCGACAGTTCGAACCTGACGCGCATCATATCCGAGGTGCAACCGGACGAGATTTACAACCTTGGCGCGCAATCCCATGTCGCCGTCAGCTTTGAAGCCCCCGAATACACCGCAGATGTTGACGCAATTGGCACACTGCGCCTTCTGGAAGCGATCCGTTTTCTGGGGTTGACCGACAAGACGCGATTTTATCAGGCGTCAACGTCAGAGCTTTACGGCTTGGTGCAGGAAATACCGCAAACCGAAACCACGCCGTTTCACCCGCGCAGCCCCTATGCGGTGGCGAAACTTTACGCCTATTGGACCTGCGTGAATTACCGCGAAGCTTATGGCGTGTTCGCCTGTAACGGTATCCTGTTCAATCATGAAAGCCCCCGCCGGGGCGAAACATTTGTCACCCGCAAGATCACCCGCGGACTGGCCAATATCGCCATGGGGTTGGATGATTGCCTGTATATGGGCAATATCGACGCCCTGCGCGACTGGGGCCACGCCAAGGATTATGTGCGCATGCAATGGCTGATGCTGCAACAAGACACACCAGAAGATTACGTGATCGCCACCGGCAAACAATACGCCGTGCGCGATTTCATCAACTGGTCGGCGGCAGAACTGGGGCTGACGCTGGAATTTGCCGGCACCGGTGTGGATGAAACCGCCACCGTCACCGCCGTCACCAACGACCTGACCCCGCACATTAAGGTGGGCGACGTGATCCTGCGGATCGACCCCCGGTATTTTCGCCCGGCCGAGGTGGAAACCCTGTTGGGCAACCCCGCCAAGGCCAAGGCCCAATTGGGCTGGGAACCGCAGATCACCGCGCAAGAGATGTGTGCCGAAATGGTCGCCGAAGACCTGCGCGCCGCGCGCCGCCATGCGCTGTTGCAGGAACACGGGCTGAACCTGCCTGTGACGTTCGAGGGGTAAAGAATGCGCATCTACATCGCCGGACATAAGGGCATGGTGGGCAGCGCGATCCTGCGGCAATTGCTGGCCGACGGCAGCCATGACCTGATCACTGCCACCAGCGCGGAACTGGACCTGACCGATCAGGCAGCCGTGCGTGATTTCATGCAGGCCCAGCGCCCTGATGTGGTGGTCCTTGCCGCCGCCAAGGTGGGGGGCATCGTGGCCAATAACAGCTATCCGGCGCAGTTCATCTATGAAAACCTGATGATTCAGGCCAACGTCATTCATCAGGCCCATGATGCCGGTGTCACCCGCCTGCTGCAACTGGGGTCATCCTGCATCTATCCGCGGGCGGCACCGCAACCGATGGCCGAAGACGCACTGTTGACCGGCCCGCTGGAACCCACCAACGAACCCTATGCGATTGCGAAAATCGCCGGGATCAAGCTGTGCGAAAGCTATAACAGGCAATATGGCACCGATTACCGGTCGGTCATGCCGACCAACCTTTACGGGCCGGGCGATAATTTCCACCCTGAAAATTCGCATGTGCTGCCGGGGTTGATCCGCCGGTTTCACAGGGCGGTGCAGGATGGCGCAGATCAGGTTACGATCTGGGGCAGTGGCACGCCGCGCCGCGAATTTCTGCATGTGGATGACATGGCGGCGGCATCGCTTTTCGTGATGAACCTTGATCGCGCGACCTATGATGCCGAAACCGCCCCGATGCTGAGCCACATCAACGTGGGCACCGGCACTGACATTTCGATCCTGGCACTGGCGCAGATGGTGGCCAAGATCACGGGTTTCACCGGCACCATCACCTGCGACACATCCAAACCCGACGGCACGCCGCGCAAACTGATGGATGTCAGCCGCCTGCAACGGATGGGCTGGACACCACGCATTGACCTGCGCGACGGGATCAGCGCAACCTATAACTGGTATTGTGCGCAGCTGGCCGCTGGTGCAGACCTGCGGGCCAAGTAAAAAGGGAAACAGTAATGATCACACCCGTCATTCTGTGCGGCGGATCGGGCACACGGCTGTGGCCCTTGTCGCGCAAAAGCTACCCCAAGCAATTCGCGCCACTGATCGGCGACACCAGCCTGTTTCAGGCCAGCGCCGCGCGGCTCAGCGGGCCGGATTATGCCGCTCCCGTGGTTGTCACCGCCGATGCGTTCCGCTTCATCGTCGTGCAACAGCTGGCCGATGTCGGCATCACCCCCGGCGCTGTCCTGATCGAACCGACAGGGCGCGACACTGCCCCCGCGATCCTTGCCGCCGCACTGCATCTGGCCGCAACCGACCCTGACGGCCTGATGCTGGTGGCCCCGTCCGATCACGTGATCCCCGACAAACCCGCCTTTGACGCCGCCATCGCCGCCGCTGTGCCAGCCGCGCAGGCCGGGCAACTGGTGACATTCGGGATCACGCCAGACCGGCCCGAAACCGGCTATGGCTATCTGGAACTGGACGCCGTGCCAAATGGCACAACCGCTCCGCGACCGCTGCGCAGTTTTGTGGAAAAACCAGACGCCGCGCGCGCCGCCACTATGCTGGCCGAGGGGCGTTTTTTGTGGAACGCGGGCATTTTTCTATTCACCGCCCGCAGTATTCTGGCGGCCTTTGAAACGCACGTGCCCGACATGCTGGATACCGTCAGGCAGGCCGTGGCCGACGCCCGCGCCGACCTAGGATTTTTGCGCCTTGCCCCCGCGCCTTGGGCCAATGCACCAGCCACTTCCATCGACTATGCCGTCATGGAAAAATCAGACAACCTGACCGTTGTGCCATTTACCGGGCGCTGGTCCGACCTTGGCGATTGGGCGGCTGTCTGGCGCGAAACGGAAAACGGCGGGTTGGCGCTGCACGGCCCTGCCACGGCGATCGACTGCACCGGCAGCCTGCTGCGATCCGAGGTGGAGGGACAGACAATCGTGGGTATCGGGCTGGATGATATCGTGGCCATCGCCATGCCCGACGCGGTGCTGATCAGCCACAAAAGCCGCACGCAAGAGGTAAAACAGGCGGTGGACAGGCTGAAGGCCAACAAGGTGCCGCAAGCGGAAAGTTTCCCCAAGGATCACCGCCCGTGGGGCTGGTTTGAAAGCCTTGTCGTGGGCGACCGGTTTCAGGTCAAACGGATCGTGGTCAACCCCGGTGCCGCGCTGTCGCTGCAATCGCACCACCACCGCGCGGAACATTGGATCGTTGTGCAAGGCACCGCCAAGGTGACGATTGAAGACACCGTGCAACTGATCAGCGAAAACCAGTCGGTTTATGTGCCACTTGGGGCTGTCCACCGCATGGAAAACCCCGGCAAACTGCCGATGGTCCTGATCGAGGTGCAGACCGGCAGCTACCTGGGCGAGGATGACATTGTGCGCTATGAGGATGTCTATGCAAGAACATGACAGACCCACATTTGCTGCACGACCAAATCAACCTTTAGACGGATGTCGTGTCTGATGCGCGTTCTTGTCACCGGCGGCGCGGGATATATTGGCAGCCACACCCTGATTGAGCTGATGGCGCAGGGCCATGCGGTTTGCGTGCTGGACAATTACAAAAATGCGACCCCTGCGGTCTTGCAACGGGTCCGCGCCCTGTCGAACGGGACCATGACGGATTACGCCGGCGATGTGCGTGATGGCGCCATGCTGGACAAAGTGATGACAACCTTCAAGCCCGATGCGGTGGTGCATTTTGCCGGGCTAAAGGCTGTCGGGGAAAGCGCTGAAAAGCCACTGGATTATTACGATGTCAACGTCGGCGGTACATTGGCGGTTCTGCAGGCGATGGACCGCGCGGGATGTCGGCGGATCATCTTTTCATCTTCGGCCACGGTTTATGGCGAACCCGTCTATCTGCCCTATGATGAAGATCACCCCACGCGCCCCACTTCGGTTTATGGCCAGACCAAGCTGGCAGCCGAACACATTCTGACAGGCTGGACCAAGGCCAATCCCGATGCCGCCGCCGTAATTCTGCGCTATTTCAATCCGGTGGGCGCACATCATTCCGCGCGCATCGGTGAAGACCCGCGCGATACCCCCAACAACCTGATGCCCTTCATTGCGCAGGTCGCCATTGGCAAACGTGACGCGCTCACGATCTTTGGTGATGATTACGACACGCCCGACGGCACCGGCCTGCGCGATTACATCCACGTTGTCGATCTGGCCCGCGCCCATGTGGCCGCGCTTGATTATGCGGCGCGCACAAACGGTGCAGGTATTTTCAACATTGGCACCGGGCAAAGTTACAGCGTGCGCGATATGGTTTCCGCTTTCAGCCGCGCCTGCGGTCGGGATATCGCGGTCAAAGTGGCCAGCAGGCGCGCGGGCGATATTGCCGCGATGCAGGCCGATGCCAGCCGCGCGCGGCACGCAATGGGTTGGACGGCAACGCATACGTTAGAGGACATGACAGCCAGCACTTGGGCGTGGCAATCCGCCAACCCGAATGGCTATCAGACTGAAACAGATACCAGCAAAATCACCCCGTAAGCTCGTCCCGCAACAGCGCCAATCCCTGCGCCAGCGTGTCTGCCGCATCCCAAGGTGTGCCTGCCTCGACGTAACATCGCAACTCTGGCGCATTGCCCGAGGGGCGCAGATGAATGATACGGCCATCGTCCAGATGAACCCGCACCCCGTCAACAAGGTCCAGCGCCGTTTCTTTTGCGTCAAGGGCCCGCAAAAAGCGTTGCCGCGCCGCAGGGTCAGCGGTCAGCCGCGCCAGCAGATTTTGCGATGTGACTGTAGGCACATCCTGCAACCGGTCTGACGCGGTGAACCGGGCGGGTTCAGCGGCAACAAGCTGCGCCAGCCCGCTGCCATTGGCTTGCGCCAGCACCGCAACCATCGGCAAAATGGCATCGCGTGTCAGCAGCCGCGCAATGGGGCCAGACGGACCTGCCGCATCAAACCCCAACAAAAAACCACCGTTCGCCTCGTATCCGACAACGCGGCCCAGCGCACCTTCCATGGCCGCAATCACATAGGGCGACCCGATCGCCGTGCGGATCACTTGCCCAAAGCGGCCTGCCTGATCAACCCCAGTGTTCGAAGACACAGGGGTCACAACAACTTGTGCACCCAGCGCCGCCGCAGTGATCTGTCCCAGCACATCACCTGGCACGATGGCACCGGTTTCATCAGCGACCAGCGGGCGGTCGCCATCGGCATCGGTGGACACTATCCCATCAAAATCACCGGTTGCGGCCCAGGCGCGCAACTGGTCGCGCAGTTGCTGCGCCACGGCCTCGGTATCGACCGGGATAAACCTTTCGGAACGGCCCAGGATCAACGTTTTGGCCCCCAAACGGGTCAGAAGCGTTTCAAGCAGGTCCGCGCCAACCGCACTATGTGCAAAAATTCCGATGCGCATGCCTTGCAAACTGCTGCCATAGGCTTTGGTATAGCGGGAAACATAGGCCTCTGCGGCATCGCTGTGCCGCGCAACAGGCGGTCCGGTTGGCCCGTCCGGCACACGGCCCAGCGCACCCAGAATCGCCTTTTCCTCGATCTTGGTGATTTCGCCCTGTGGCGTGTAAAATTTCAGCCCGTTGCGATCTGCCGGAATATGGCTGCCGGTAATCATGATTGCACCAGCACCCGCCCGCATCGCCGCCAGCGCCAATGCAGGTGTTGGCACAGCACCGCAATCAGTCACAGCCAACCCCGCGGCCTGTGCGGCCTTTGCAACCATATGCCTGATGTCGGGGGAAGATTTACGCAGGTCATGTCCCAAAAAAACCCCCGTGCCGGTGTCACAGGCCACAGCAAAGGCCGCAACATAATCGCCAACAAGCGCGGGCGTCAGATCAGTGACCAGCCCGCGCAGTCCGCTGGTGCCGAATTTCGGTGCCAAGGCCGATCTCCTTGTTCGTTATCGCCTCATAGGCCTAGCCCGCCAAGGCCGGTAATGCCACTACAAATCCATTAAGGTAAACATCGTGAATCTTATGCGTTATTGAAAAAATTCGCGAATAAACGCCACGCATGTGCCGCAATCGCGCCACGGCGACGATCCTGCCCGCTGCCAGCCTGACTTTCTAAAGTCGCTTGCAGGACCGGGGGGTTCTTTTATGGCTTCGTTCAGTTTCGTCACCCATGCGGTAACGGATGCCGACCTTGGCTGGTCGCACATCACAGACCTGGATATGATCCAGTCCGGGGGCACATCCGTGCTGATCAGCACGACCCGCTTTGACGGCGTGCTGCGCAGTTGGGGTATTGATGGCAGTCTGCACGTCACCGGCGAAATTGCCTATGACGGCGGCGACCTGCCCGGCGGGACAGGCAGCATCATGCACCTGAACGTCGGCGGACAAACCGCCATCTTGACCGGCGGCGCCACGGGCGGGCCGTTGCAAACCCACACTGTTGCCCCCGATGGGACATTTGGCCCTAGTACCACCCTGCCCCCAAGCATGGGAGGGTTCCAGCATGGCGTCACGGTGCAGCTGGCCGATGGTGTGCAGGCCGTTTATGGCGCGCTGGCGGGCAAAATCGGGATCGGGCGGCTTGATTTCACTGCGGCGGGTGTTTTTGCTGGCGCATCGGTGATGCCCGGCAGCGGCGGCACGGCTGTTGAGCAGATCGCCGCCTTCGCGGCGGTCGCTGTCGGCGGTCAGGATTTTCTGTTGACAACCAGCGCCACCCATAACACCCTGACAAGCTGGGCGGTTGCCCCTGACGGTAGCCTTGGCGCGGTGCAAACCATGGGGGTGGATGACGGGCTGTGGATCGCGACCCCCAGCGCCATGGCTATCGCAACAGTCGGCACGACAAGCTATATCGTCTTGGGCGCGGCGGGCAGCGGCACGCTCAGCGTGATGGAAATTGGCAGCGATGGCAGCTTGATGATGCGCGATCACCTGCTGGACACTCTGGACACCCGGTTTGGCGGCGTCACCAGCATCAACATCGTAACGCACCATGACCAAACCTATGTGATTGCCGGGGGGGCCGATGATGGCCTGTCGGTGTTTGTCCTGTTGGAAGGTGGTTTTTTGCTGGCCCGCGCGCATATCGCCGACACCACGCAAATGGGGCTGGACAATATCAGCGCGCTTGCAGCACGTGGCATGGGCGATGGGCTGGACATCTTCGCAGCCAGCAGCAGCAAAGCCGGGCTGACCCAGTTGCGCCTTGACACCGGGGTAGCCGGGATCACCGCAACAGCCACACTGGCAGGCGGCTTGTTGGGGGGCACCGCTGGCAATGACATTCTGCAAGGTCACGACGGCGATGATGTGATCATCGGGGGGGCGGGTGATGACATCATCCGCGACGGGGCCGGATCAGATACACTGACCGGGGGGGCGGGGGCAGACGTTTTCATCCTGTCTGCCGACGGCGAAACAGACACAATCACCGACTTCACGCTTGGTGAAGACCGTATCGACCTGTCGCTTTGGCCCATGCTGCGCGATATCAGCCAACTAACCATGACGATCCAGCCCTACGGCATGGATATTCGCTATGGCGACGAACTGTTGATCGTGCAAAGCGCGGACGGTCAGATGATAGACTATCGCTTGCTGACCAATGCCGACCTGATCGGAGGGTCGCGGTTTCCTGCCTTTGTGCAGCCCGGCTATCCCGGACCGGCCACCCCCCCGCCCGATCTGACCCCGGGCGAGCCCCCCCAACTGCCGCAAGATCAGGGAGAGCAGTTTGACCTGCGCAGCAGTCTGGCTGTCATTGCCACTGCAAATGCCGACCGCCTGCGCAGCGCATTACAGGGTTCGGCCGCACCCGCGCAGCCCCCTGCCCCCGATGCAACCCCACAGGTGCTGATTGGCACTGCGGCAGTCGATTTTTTGCAAGGCGGCGCAGGCAATGACATTCTGATCGGGCGCGCGGGCAACGACCTGCTGATCGGCGGCGCTGGGCCTGATCTGTTGATCGGCGGCGATGGCAATGATGATCTGGACGGCGGCGATGGCCATGACATCCTTTATGGCGGGGCCGGGTCGGACGTGCTGCGCGGCGGTGCGGGCAATGACATTCTTTGGGGCGGAGATGACGACGATACATTCATCTTTGACAGCGGCATCGACATTATCGCCGACTTTGAACAGGGGATCGACCAGATCATCCTTGACGCCGGCCTGTGGACTGGGCTGACCTCTACTGCGGATTTGCTGGCCATTTACGGCAGCTACGACGGCGCACGCGCGACCATTGACTTTGACGATGGAAATATACTGCACATCGACGGCGTCAGCGATTATGCGCTGCTTGCCGACAGTATCGCACTGTTCTAATTACTCAAACTCGACACCGACGATGCAACATTCAGCACCGACAGTGCTGATCCAAACGGGCTTTCGGTGGCGTAGACCAGATCATTGGGTTGCACTGCGAATTGTCCCGCCGAAAAAAGCCCGTCTGCTTTTGTCAGATCAAGGATGAACACGACCCGTTCCCGTGGCGGGCCTGATCCGTCGTTGCGGACCTGACCCGGTGCATATTCTCGCAATACAAGGATACCCTTGGGGTTCGCGCGCCCGTCGCTCAGCCCGCCGATAATTGCCATGGCATCCAGCGCCGAAATTGTATCTTTGGGAAAGTAATGCAGGGATTCAGTGCCCGTTGCGCCAAGCGATAGAAAGTAACGTTCATCCTGCTGCACGATCACCCGGTCGCCGCCGCGCAAGGTCGTATCAAGTCGGGGTTCTGCAAAAAGACGGCGCAGGGACATGCCATAGATGCTATCACCGCGCATCAAACGCACCTGCGGGTTTATCAACGCCGGGTTCGCGCCCCCCGCTTGCGCCAAAAGATCAAGAAGTTTGTAGTTCTGATCGGGCAACGGATAAACGCCCGGCGCGGCGACCCCTGACACAAGGTTTGCCGTATTTGCGCGCCCCGGTGTGACCACCATCTGCACCTGGGCAGATGGAATGGTGCGCATCATTTCGTCTTCTATGCGGGTGCGCGCGGTGGGCGGGGTCATGCCCGAAACCTGCAATTCACCGATATAAGGCACGAAAATCCGACCATCAGGGCCGACCTGCACCTCTTGCAAAGGGGTGGCCCGTTCAACCGCGCCAGCGAAAACCGAATTTTCTTCGGCATCCCAGATCGTCATCTGGATTCGATCGCCAGGGGCGATGATCAGCGATGTGGGCCGTTGCTGGCGGTTCAGCCAGGGAAATGTCTGCGTGCGGTTGGCGGGCCATTGCTGCACCATCGGCAGCACATCCCGCGTCATCTCATAGACCGCGAAATCATATTGTTTGTCCGTGCCCGCCTGTGCGGCGCTTGCGGCCAGAACTTCAGACTGAAAACCGGCCCCCCGAGGCAGCCCGCAGCCGGACAAAGCCAGACAAACAGCAACGATCGTAAAACGATAAAGCATGTAGCATCTCATTCCCTTGCTGCGTTTCTACAGCTTATAGGGTCAACTGCGTCCACGACAACAGGATGTTGTATCTCAAAACAACGAAAGGCCCGCCGGATGTCAAAAGTCGATCGCGAGACCTTTCTTTTCCCAATCGCCGTAACGGACGGGTTCCGGCCCGGCGCGGCCACCCAACTCTATCGGCAATTGCGTGTCACCGTTGGCTTTGCGGCGTTCTTCGGCCTCGGCCAAGGCGCGCAAGGCGGCAGGGGGCAGGTCTTTGGATGTGTCGGTCATGGGGCTGTCCTTGTGGGTCGCGTTCCTTTGATATACCCCGCTGGCACCAACCTTCAAGAGATTGCACATGTCCCAAACAGGCTTGCCCGCCCGCCGCAGCGCCCATTCCTTGCTTATGCAGATCACAGGCGAAGGCCGTCTGATGGCCGAACTGGTCAGCGCCGGCGCGCTTGCCGATCTTGCCCCCGAGGATCGCGCCCGCGCCCAACGACTGGCAACCGATGCCCTGCGCGGGCTGGATCGTGCAGACCGGATGTTGAAACCCTACCTGAAAAAAACACCGCCTGATCACGTGATGAACGCCCTGCGGCTGGGGGTTATCGAATTGTGCAGCGGTGCCGCCGCGCATGGTGTTGTCAACGCTTATGTCGATATCGTGGGCCGCAACAAGCGCACGCAGCCGATGAAAGGGCTGGTCAACGCCGTCTTGCGCAAAATCGCTGATGAAGGCCCGGCAGGCTGGGCCAAACGCCCTGTGCCGCTGACGCCCGGCTGGTTGCGGCAACCGCTGGTTGCGGCTTGGGGCCGCGATGCCGTGTCGGGAATCGAAGCGGCGCATTTCGCTGGTGCGCCATTGGACCTAACCGCCAGGCGTGATCCGGCGGCGGTGGCAACAGCGGTCGGCGGTGATGTCCTGCCTGGCGGGTCGGTACGGGTGCAAAACCCCGGTCAGGTTTCCACCCTGCCGGGCTATGCCAACGGCGACTGGTGGGTGCAGGATGCCGCCGCGGCGATCCCGGTGAAATTGCTGGGTGATGTGGCGGGATTGCGTGTGCTGGACCTTTGCGCCGCTCCTGGTGGCAAGACCCTGCAACTGGCCGCAGGCGGGGCGGATGTGACCGCCGTAGACCTGTCGGAAAAGCGCATGGCGCGGGTGCAGGAAAATCTGGCGCGGACTGCGTTACAGGCCAGAATTGTCGTCAGCGATGCCTTTGACTTTGACGAAGCTGGCTTTGACGTGGTGCTGCTGGACGCGCCATGTTCCGCCACCGGAACAATGCGCCGCCACCCGGATCTGCCCTATGCCAAGGATGGATCGGAATTTGGTGCGCTGATCGACCAGCAGGCTGCTTTGATTGACCACGCGCTGACCCTGCTGCGCCCCGGCGGACGTTTGGTGTTCTGCACTTGCTCTCTCTTGCCTGACGAAGGCGAAGTGCAGGTGGACGAGGCGTTGGCCAGACATCCAGGGCTGACCACGGACTGGACAGCGCTGGCGCGTGACGGGATTGACCCCACATGGATCACCCCCGAAGGCGGCCTGCGTCTGCGGCCCGATTACTGGCCCGAACGGGGTGGTATGGACGGGTTTTATATAGCGGTGCTGACAAAGCCTGCGTGACTCGGACGCGGCTGTGTTGTTATGCTGACGCATACGAACCGGGCGCATGCGCCACGATCGAGGCGGCAGTAATTGGGAATCATGCAAACATGGCGGGCCCGCGGTATCCGTTTCATGCATCGGGTGCATGCACGCCGTGCCGCGCGGGCCGATCTGACCACGCGCTTCGTCAGCCCACCCGAACCATACATGATTGGCAGCGTGCAGCGCGGGCAGCAACTCTTGCGGGGGGATTTTCTGTTTTCCGGGCTCCGCATCGAAAACCCCGCACTATCGGTTTGGGATATCGCCGACTCGCATCCTGACATCGCTGATGAAATCCACAGTTGCGGATGGCTTGAGGATCTGGCCGCCGTGGGAGACGAAGCCGCCCGCAATACGGCACAAACATGGGCAAATCAGTGGATCGACCGTTATGGCGATGGCCGCAGGCAGGGGTGGCTGCCCGAACTGGTGGGCCGCCGCCTGATCCGCTGGATCAGTCATGGTGAATTTCTGCTGCGTGGGCAGGACCGGGTGCGGCGCAACCGGCTTTTGACCAGTCTGGCACAGCAATCGCTGTTCTTGTCGCGCCGCTGGTCGGTCATGCCAGCCGGGTTACCGCGTTTCGCGGCCCTCGCTGGAACAATCCATGCGGGCCTGTCACTGGATGGGCTGGCCCCGATCGCAAGGACGGCGGTGCAGGCGCTTACCCTTGATTGTGACAACCAGATCGACAGGGACGGCGGCATCGCACCTCGCAACCCAGAGGCGCTTTTGGACCTTCTGACGCTACTGAACTGGACGACACACACGCTGCGCCAGACCGGGCAGCCGGTGCCAACGTCCTTGCATCGCGCAGTCGAGCGGGTCGCGCCAACCTTGCGGGCACTGCGGCATGCAGATGGCGGCCTTGCACGGTTTCATGGTGGCGGGCGCGGCATGGAAGGGCGGCTGGATCTTGCGCTTGCCGCGTCCGGCGTAAAGGATCTGCCGGGTCCGGGCCTGCATATGGGCTTTGCCCGGTTAGGCGGCGGCCGCACCACGCTGATCGTGGATGCAGCGGCCCCGCCCACTGGCCCGGCATCGGCCAACGCCCACGCCAGCACGCTGGCGTTCGAACTGACATCAGGGCGCAGGCCGTTGATTGTGAACTGCGGGTCGGGCATCCGTTTCGGGCCGGAATGGCAGCGCGCCAGCCGCGCCACGCCAAGCCATTCCACACTGGCGCTCACCGGTGTATCATCGTCGCAACTTGCCCCTACGCAGCGGGGGCAGATGGGGCAGGAATGGCTGTGCAAGACACCGACCCTTGTGCGCGGCGCGCTGGCCCGGAAAAGCAACCGCACATTGGAATTGTCGCACAACGGGTATCAACCCCACAACGGGTTGACACATGCCCGGATTCTGACCCTGTCTGCCGACGGTCGCATCCTGGAAGGCGAAGACCTTTTGACAACGCTGAACGATGCCGACAACGCCTTGTTTGACAAGGCCATGGCCGGCACCGACGGCAAAGGCATCGCTTGGGCGGTCCGGTTTCATCTGCACCCTGACGTGCGTGCCGCAATCGACGACGCGGCAGCCACTGTGCAATTGACGCTGATATCAGGCGAAACATGGGTGTTCCGGCAGGATGGCGCCGCAAAAATGGACCTTACCCAGTCGGTTTATCTCGAAAACGGTCAATTAACCCCCACCAAGACGCAACAGGTGGTTTTATCTGGCCGCAGTTTGGCCTATGCGACACGCGTCCGTTGGTCATTGGCCAAGGCGCAGGACACGCCCGACGTGCTGCGCGACCTTGTGCAGGCTGATCCAATGGATCGCATAAAATAACCCTTGGGGATCCCGGATGACCTATCTTGCACCACTGCGCCGCGCGCTGCTTTCTGTTTCTGACAAAACGGGGTTGATCGACCTTGCCCGCGCATTGGCAGACCGTGGGGTGGAAATTCTATCCACCGGCGGATCGGCCAAGGCGTTGCGCGATGCAGGTCTAGAGGTGCGCGATGTTGCCGACGTCACCGGATTTCCCGAAATGATGGACGGCCGCGTCAAGACGCTGCATCCGGTCGTGCATGGTGGCCTGCTGGCACTGCGCGACAATGACGACCACAAGGACGCAATGGTCGAACACGGGATCGGCCCGATCGACCTGCTTGTGGTCAACCTTTATCCGTTCGAGGCCGCACTGGCCCGCAGCGCCGATTATGATGAAATGATCGAGAATATCGACATCGGCGGCCCCGCGATGATCCGTGCCGCGGCCAAGAACCACGCCTTTGTCACCACCATCGTCGATGTGGAAGATTACACCGCGCTGCTGGCCGAACTGGATGCCAACGACGGGCAGACCACCTATGCCTTTCGGCAAAATCAGGCGCAAATTGCCTATGCCCGCACCGCTGCCTATGACACCGCCGTCAGCACATGGATGGCCGGCGCGATCGGGCAGGACAATCCGCGCCGCCGGTCGTTCAGCGGCACCTTCAAGCAGGTCATGCGCTATGGCGAAAACAGCCACCAGGGGGCTGCGTTTTATACCGATGGCACCAACCGCCCCGGCGTCGCCACTGCGGTGCAGCATCAGGGCAAGGAACTGTCGTATAACAACATCAACGACACCGATGCGGCGTTTGAACTGGTGGCAGAATTCGACCCGGCCGATGGCCCGGCCGTTGCGATTATCAAACACGCCAACCCAAGCGGCGTGGCCCGTGGCGCAACCTTGCTGGAGGCCTATCAAAACGCGTTTGACTGCGACCGCACATCAGCCTTTGGCGGAATCGTGGCGCTGAACCAACCGCTGGACGAAGACACCGCCAGGGCCATCGTCGAAATTTTCACCGAAGTCGTGATTGCACCAGGCGCATCGGATGCGGCCAAGGCGATCTTTGCCAGCAAGAAAAACCTGCGGCTGCTGACCACAGACGCGCTGCCCAATCCCAACGCCCCGATCAAGACCTATCGTCAGGTCGCAGGCGGAATGCTGGTGCAGGACAAGGATACCGGCCACGTCGGGTTGGATGACCTGAAAGTTGTCACCAAAATCGCCCCAACCGATGCGCAGATGGCCGACCTGCTGTTCGCATGGAAGGTCGCCAAACACGTCAAGTCCAATGCCATTGTCTACGTCAAGGACAGCGCGACCGTTGGCGTTGGCGCCGGCCAGATGAGCCGCCTTGATTCTGCGCTGATCGCCGCCAAAAAGGCCGAGCGCATGGCGCAGGCGATGGACCTGCCGCAACCGCTGACGATCGGGTCTTCCGTGGCGTCAGATGCGTTTTTCCCCTTTGCCGATGGCTTGCTGGAAGCTGCCGCCGCTGGTGCCACTTGCGTGATCCAGCCGGGTGGATCGATGCGCGACGACGAGGTGATCGCGGCAGCGGACGCGGCGGGGATCGCCATGGTGTTCACCGGCATGCGGCATTTCCGGCATTGACACACGTCCGGCAAATTGACGCGCAAAACCTTCGCCTGCAGGGCGGAAGCTGGCAAGCGTCAGACATGGGGAAACACTAATATGCGCCTTGTATTCTGGACCGGCTTTGCGGTGTTCATGCTGGATCAGATCAGCAAATATTATGTTGTGCATTGGTTGGGGCTGGCCAATCACCCGACCGGAAGGATCGCAGTGTTCCCGCCCTATCTGGAATTTCGCATGGCCTGGAACCGTGGCGTGAATTTTGGACTGTTTGCTGATTTTGACATGCGATGGGTGCTGATCGGTCTGGCGCTTGTCATTTCGGGCGCCGTGCTGGTCTGGTTGCGCAATGCGGTCAGATCAAAATGGGTTTACATCACGGCGGGATTGCTGATTGGCGGGGCGCTTGGCAACGTCATCGATAGGCTGATTTACGGGGCCGTGGCCGATTTTCTGAACGTGTCCTGCTGCGCAATCAACAACCCTTATGCGTTTAATGTCGCCGATGTTGCCATTTTTGCCGGGGCCGTCGGACTGGCCTTTCTGGGGGATGACGGCAAACGCAAGAAGACCGCGTGACGTCGCCCCAAGCATCGGTTAAACATCTTGCCAAGACAATGTGAAGGACCTGCGATGCGTGCAATGATCATCCCCGCTGTGGCACTGGCGCTGTTGGCTGCTTGTGGGAACACCGACCGCCCCCTGCGCGACATGCGGGCGGCAGGCGGCGGACCCGATGAATTTTCCGCGATCCCCGTGGCACCTTTGGTTATCCCCCAACAACTGACGTTGGTGCCGCCGACCCCCGGCGGCACCAATCTGACCGATCCGCAACCGCGCGCCGATGCCATTGCCGCACTTGGTGGTTCGGCTGACGCACAGCGCGCCGGTGGCATCCCGGCCAGCGATGTGGGGCTGGTCGCGCAGGTCAGCCGCTATGGCGTGGACCAGGACATTCGTAACACCCTTGCCGTCGAGGATGACCGTATCTTGCAACGCAAGCGGCGCACAAATATTTTCAACCCTCTGAACCGCGACCGCTATTTCCCCGCCTATGCGGGGGTTGTGCTGGACCCATTCGCCGAATTGCAGCGCCTGCGCAGCCTTGGCGTGCAAGTGCCGTCTGCACCACGACCCGAATAACCGCGTTGTCACATCCCCGTATGTTGCCTTGAACATCGCGCGCCCCGGCGTAGGTTATACGGTGATCAATCGCGAAGGGTTCCCATGAAACAACTGTTTGCCGCCGTGGCCTTGCTGACCGCGCCTCTGGCCGTGCTTGCCGATGAGGTAACACATTTCAACCTTGATAACGGGATGGAGGTCGTCGTGATCGAAGATCATCGCGCCCCCGTCGTTGTCCATATGGTCTGGTATAAAGCCGGATCAGCGGATGAACCGGTAGGGTCATCAGGGGTCGCGCATTTTCTGGAACATTTGCTGTTCAAACAGACCGACATTCTGGAAGCTGGCGAATTTTCCGCCACCGTTGCTGCCAATGGCGGCCGCGACAACGCGTTTACCAGCTATGATTACACCGCATATTTTCAGCGCATCGCCGCCGACCGGCTGGAACTGATGATGCAGATGGAAAGCAACCGGATGAACAATCTGGCCATCACCGCAGATGACATCGCTACCGAACGCAATGTGATTCTGGAGGAACGCAACCAGCGCACCGAAAACAACCCCGGCGCGCTGGCAGGCGAACAATTCCGCGCAGCACAATACCAAAACCACCGCTATGGCGTGCCCATCATCGGATGGAAGCACGAGATGGAACAGCTTGATCTGCAAGACGCGCTGGGTTTTTATGACCTCTATTATTCTCCCAACAATGCCGTTCTGGTTGTTGCGGGTGATGTGCAACCCGACGAGGTGCGCGCACTCGCCGAGCAATATTATGGCGTGATCCCCCCCGAGGAACAGCTGCCCGAACGCATCCGCCCGCAAGAACCCCCACAGCTGGCCGAACGCCGCATCACCTATACCGACCCCCGCGTCAGCCAGCCTTATCTGGTTCGCAGCTATCTGGCCCCCGAACGTGACCCCGGCGCACAACAAGAGGCCGCAGCACTGGTCTATCTGGCGGAATTGTTGGGCGGGTCGTCGTTTACGTCCGATCTGGGGCAGGCGCTGCAATTCGACACGCAGACCGCGATTTACACCAATGCGTCCTATAGCGGCAATTCACTGGACACATCGACCTTCAGCTTTGTCGTCGTGCCGGCCGATGGCGTCGCCCTGTCCGACGCCGAAGCCGCGATGGATCAGGTGATCGCGGATTTCATGGCCCGTGATATCGACCCTGCAAGACTGGACAGTATCCGCACTCAATTGCGCGCGTCCGAGATTTACGCCCGCGACAACGTGCAGGGCCTTGCCCGCCGCTATGGGGCCGCCCTGACCCAAAGCCTGACGGTCGCGGATGTGCAGGCATGGCCCGACGTCCTGCAAGCGGTGACCGAGGCCGACATCAAGGCCGTCGCAGCCAAAGTATTCAACCGCGACCAATCCGTCACCGGCTGGGTCGTGCCCAATCAAGAGGAGGCACGCTGATGTTGCGCATGTTGTTCGCTTTTTGCCTGACGATCATCACAACCACCGCCCGTGCCGAAATTGATATCATCGAGGTCACATCGCCCGGCGGTATTAACGCATGGGTCGTGCAAGAACCCAGTATCCCCTTTGTCGCGCTTGAAATCCGCTTTGTCGGTGGTGCGTCACTGGACCGCCCCGGCAAACGGGGTGCGATCAATCTGATGGCCGGCCTGATCGAAGAAGGATCAGGCGACATGACCGCGCAGGAATTTCAAACCGCCCGCGAGGCGTTGGCCGCCAATTTCAGTTTTCGCGCAACTGACGATACTGTTTCAGTCTCGGCCAGTTTCCTGACCGAAAATCAGGATCAAGCGCTGGCCCTGCTGCGGCAGGCGTTGAACGCGCCAACCTTTGAACAAGATGCGCTGGACCGCGTGCGTGCGCAGGTTTTGTCAGGTATCGCTCGTGATGCAAAAGACCCCGACAGTATCGCAGGTGCTGCGTTCAACGCGGCAGCTTTTGGCGACCACCCCTATGGCAGCACTGTTGACGGAACCGTCGAGACCGTAACCGCCCTAACGCGTGACGACATGTTTGCGGCCTATCAGGATATCATCACGCGCGACCGGCTTTATGTGGCGGTTGTTGGCGATATCACCGCCGCAGCTGTTGGCCCGATGCTGGATGACCTTTTGGGTGATCTGCCCGCGACAGGGCCAAGCCAACCCGCCGATGTGCCCTTCGGTCTGGACGGTGGAATCACGGTCATCGACTATGACACGCCACAGGCTGTCGCATTGTTTGGTCATGCGGGCATGAAACGCGATGACCCCGATTTCTTTGCCGCTTTTGTCATGAATCATGTGCTGGGCGCCGGCGGATTTCAATCGCGCCTGATGACCGAGGTGCGTGAAAAGCGCGGGTTGACCTATGGGATCAGCACATTTCTACTGCCGAAATTCCATGCGGAAATGGTGCTTGGGTCGGTCGCATCATCCAACGCCACGATTGCCGACGCTGTTGCGGTTATCCGTGCCGAATGGGCGCGCATGGCAGACCAAGGCCTGACACCCGAAGAGTTGGCCAGCGCCAAAACCTATCTGACAGGCGAATACCCGCTACGATTCGATGGCAACAGCGCGATTGCCAATATCATGGTGGGCATGCAGACGATTGGCCTGCCGCCGGATTACGTGATCAACCGCAATGATTATATCGAGGCTGTGACGCTGGAGGATGTGAACCGGGTGGCGGCGGAATTGATGCAGCCTGATAACCTGCATTTTGTGGTTGTTGGCAGACCCGAAGGTTTGGAAAGCACGCAATAAAGGCGGTCAATTTTCCAGAAAATTGACTCGTGCGGCGGAAATTCGCGAATTTCCGCCGCGCTTTCCCTCTCGTAGAATCGCAGACTGTTATGCTAGTGCTTGTGGCATGGCGATTGCAGACCCCCAGATAAAGCCACGCCCGGTCATCCGGCAGTTGGATGAGGCCGCGATCAACCGGATCGCCGCGGGTGAAGTGCTGGAACGCCCTGCATCTGCCGTCAAGGAACTGGTCGAAAACGCCATCGACGCCGGTGCAACCCGGATCGAAATCGTGATTGCCGATGGCGGCAAGACCCTGATCCGCGTCACCGACGATGGGTGCGGCATCGCCGCCGCTGATCTGCCGCTGGCGTTGTCGCGGCATGCCACGTCAAAAATCGACGGCTCTGATTTGCTGAACATCCATTCCTTTGGTTTCCGGGGCGAGGCGTTGCCATCACTCGGGGCTGTCGGCCGCCTGACGATCACATCCCGCGTGCCGGGGACCGATGCCGCCAGCATCACCGTATCTGGTGGGCGCGCCAGCGATGTGCGACCCGCCGCCCTTTCCACAGGCACCGTCGTGGAACTGCGCGACATATTTTACGCCACGCCTGCGCGGTTGAAATTTCTGCGCAGTGATAGGGCCGAGGCACAGGCCGTGGGCGATATCGTCAAACGGCTGGCCATGGCCGAACCTTTTGTCACGTTTATTCTGCGCGATGCGTCAAACGGCGACAACCGCACCTCATTCCGCGCCGAAGCGCAGACTGGCGACTTGTTCGATGCGCTTCATGGGCGTCTACAAACCGTGCTGGGCCGCGATTTTGCGGAAAACGCGCTGGCGATTGATGCCGAACGTGACGGGTTTCACCTGACAGGCTATGCCGCGCTGCCCACCTATTCGCGCGGTGCGGCGGTGGCGCAGTACCTGTTCGTCAACGGCAGGCCGGTGCGCGACAAGATGCTGCTGGGCGCGTTGCGGGCTGCCTATATGGATGTTCTGTCGCGCGACAGGCATCCGGTGGCGGCTTTGTTCGTGGATTGCGCCCCGGCGTTGGTAGATGTCAACGTGCATCCGGCCAAATCCGAGGTGCGCTTTCGCGATCCGGGCACGGTGCGCGGGCTGATCGTGTCGGGCTTGCGCCATGCGCTGGCAGGCGCGGGGCATCGTGCCTCAACGACCGTTGGCCATGCGACCCTTGGCGCGATGCAGCCGCAGCCCACCCAACCTCGTGTTTATCAAATGGACCGGCCCAGTTTCAGCGCGCGGTCGATGACGTTTCAGGCACAAGCACCGGGGTTTCATGAGGCGCCCAGCGCCCGAATTGAACCGGAAATCGCGGATGCACCGGATCATCTGCCATTGGGGGCCGCCCGCGCGCAGGTACATGAAAACTATATCATCGCGCAGACCGAAACGGGCATTGTGATCGTGGATCAGCATGCCGCGCATGAACGTCTGGTCTATGAAAAGCTGAAAAAACAAATGGCTGAAAACGGTGTTGCCGCACAGGCGCTGCTGATCCCTGAAATCGTTGAAATGACCGCAGGCGAAACAGCGCAACTGTTGGAAATTGCCGAAGACCTGTCTCGGCTTGGGCTGACGATTGAACCCTTTGGCGGCGGCGCGATTGCCGTGCGCGAAACCCCCGCGATCTTGGGCGAAGTGAACGCACAGGCAATGTTGCGCGATATTCTGGATGAACTGGCCGATCAGGGCGATAGCGCCAGCGTTCAGGCAAGGATCGAGTCGATTCTCAGCCGTGTCGCCTGCCATGGTTCCATCCGGTCGGGCCGCCGGATGCAGGGTGCGGAAATGAATGCGCTGCTGCGCGAAATGGAGGCCACGCCATTGTCAGGCCAATGCAACCACGGGCGACCCACCTATGTGGAACTCAAGCTGTCCGATATTGAACGGCTGTTCGGGCGCACATGATCCAGATTGGCGAACAGAGCTACGCATTCAGCGATCCGGCCGTGATTGCTGCGCTGTTGGGGGGCGCGATCGTGCTGCTGGTGCTGATCCTGCTGATCACCGCCGTGCGCCGCGCGGGTCGGTCGGGTGAGGCGGTGGAATATGTGGCGTCGCAGGTGGGGCGGCTGGCGATGGATGTCAATGCCTTGGGCCAGGGGCAGAACCAGCTGGCCGGCAATATCCAGACCGTCAGCGATGCGCAGGCCAATGCCCAGGTGCGTGTGATCCAGACGATGGAAGCGCGATTGGCCGAGGTGCAGGCGCAAATGGCCGAACGGCTGGCCGATAACGCGCTGAAATCCGCACGGTCCTTGTCGGACATGCAGGAACGCATGAAAGAAACCCTGACCGGCAGTTCAGAACGCACCACCAAAAGCCTGACACAGTTGCAGGAACGGCTGGCCACCATCGACCGCGCCCAGACGAATATTGAAAAACTGTCGGGCGATGTGTTGTCGTTGCAGGATATCCTGTCAAACAAACAACGACGCGGCATGTTCGGGGAAATCCAGCTGACCGATATCGTGTCAAAGGCGCTACCGTCTGACAGTTACACGCTGCAAGCGACCCTATCCAACGGCAAGCGCGCGGATTGTCTGGTGCATCTGCCCAATCCCCCCGGCCCTATCGTGATCGACGCGAAATTCCCGTTTGAGGCTTACGAGGCCTTTGCCGCCGCCGAAACCAAGGACGATCAGGCGCTTGCCTTGCGCGCGCTTGGCGCTGCGGTGCGTGTGCATATCAAGGCGATTTCCGAACGATACCTGATCGAAGGTGAAACCGCTGACGGCGCGATCATGTTCCTGCCATCCGAGGCGGTTTATGCCGAATTGCACGCCCGTCTGCCCGAGGTGGTGCGCGCGGGCTTTGATGCCCGCGTCTGGATCGTGTCGCCAACCACCTGCATGGCCACGTTGAATACGATGCGCGCAATTTTGAAAGACGCGCGGATGCGCGAACAGGCGGGCGAAATTCGCAAGGCCCTGCGCCTGTTGCACCGGGATGTGGAGATCATCGGCGAAAAAGCGGGCAAGCTGGAAACGCATCTGCGCCAAGCGGGCGAAGATGTATCCGGCGTGCTGACTGCCGCGACCCGCGCGGGCAAACGCGCCGATCGGCTGGATAATTTTGATTTCGAGGAATTGGCACCAGAAACGGCGGCCCTGCCTATCGCACCGCCAAACGAATGATGGCGTAAGGCGGGTTTGATCCCGCCCCTACGTTTCTCAAATACCGATGAATTTCTGCGCGATACGCGGCATCAATCCGTTGAAGGCAAGTGGTGCGTCGGTCGCGGCAAGACAGATACAATCCATCCCTTGTTCGGCGACGGGCGTGTGGTTCAGATCTTCGTTCGCAATCTCGACATCACCGGCGGCAAACCGGTCGGTTTCATCGACAAATGCGCCCTGCAACACCAGCGTCAGTTCGGTGCCACGGTGGCCATGATCGGGCACTGCCGTTCCTGCAGGAATATACAACAACCGCACACTTGCCGCGTCTGATGTTTCAAGCACCATCTGACGCACACCGCCACCGACCCGGCGCCATTTCACGCTGTCCAGATCACCCTTCACGTAATCGCGCAAGGGGGCAGGAAATATGCCTTTGCCATGCTCTTTTGCCTTTGGCACGTCGAATTTTGGTGCATTGTCGATCAGCGCCATCGTCGCCGCAAGCGCATCTTCGGCCATAGTGACCGGTTCGACATCCAGCATCACCTCGCCACCCACGGCTTCGTATTCTGCCAGCGCAGCGCGGCAGGTATCGCACATCGAAATATGCGTGGCGACAACAAGGTTGAACGCCTCTGGCAAGGTGCCCGCGGCATACCCCATCAGCAGGGAATCGGTCAGGTGGTGTTTGATCTGTTTCATGGCTACATTCACTTCATTGCGTGGCGCAAACGGTCAAGCGCCAGTCTTATCCTTGATTTAATCGTTCCCAGTGGCAGGCCGGTTTCTGCGGCTATTTCGCTGTGGCTTAACTCACCAAAGTAGGCGCGTTCGATCAGTTTGCGTTGTTCGGCTGGTAGGGTGGCAAGCGCCTGCCCCAGCTTTTCTGTTTCTTGTTGCAAGCCCAGCGCATCAGCCTGATCAGGCTCTGCTTCGGGGCCCCATGGCAAATCCTCTGGCTCTGGTCGTTTCTGTTTGCGCAGCAGGTCGATCTTGCGGTTTCGGGCGATCGTGAAAATCCATGTCGATACGCTCGCCTTGGTCGGATCGAACAGATGCGCCTTGTTCCAAAGGGTTGCCATTACCTCTTGTGTGCATTCCTCGGCCAGGTCAGGGCTGGCCCCCGATTTCATCAGGAACGATTTCACGCGTGGTGCGAAATACGCAAAGAGTTCGGCAAACGCCGCCTTATCCTTGTTATCCCTGACCGCCGTGACCTGACCCACCCAAGCCATGCGTTTGGTCGTTTGTTCCGTCGTCAAGATTCTTGCCCCACCTTTGGCCGACACTTTTGTAGCTGCCCCTTTATAAAGGGCAATTCCGGCAGGCGCATCCGGTTTCACGGCAAAGGCGGTTTGCGTTGACATGTAGCTATTACGTCGCGAATGCCGAACCGGATCACCGGACCATATTTTTTTCCGTGTGATCCGTCACATCGTCGGATACGTATTAAGAAAACAAAAAACGACACGGCAACGGAGCAGTGATCGATGCGATCAAAGTCAGGGAAAGCCGCCCAAAAGCGTGTGGCGGTGATTGGTGCAGGTATTTCCGGTATGGGTGCGGCGCATGCTTTGGCCGAAAATCATCAGGTCGTGCTATTCGAGGCGGAAAAGCGGTTGGGTGGACACGCCCGCACCCGTATGGCGGGGCCAAATGCCGATCAACCTGTCGATACAGGCTTTATCGTGTTCAACTATGCCAATTACCCGCATCTGACCGCGCTGTTCGATCAGCTGCAAGTGCCCGTCACCAAAAGCAACATGAGCTTTGGTGCGTCGTTTTCCGGTGGCAAGCTGGAATACGGGCTGGCCAGCCTGAACGCGCTTTTCGCGACACGTTCCAGCATCGCAAGCCCACGGTTTTTGCGCATGGTCCGTGATATCTTGCATTTCAACGCCAATGGTCTGGCCGCAAGCCAGGACGAAACGCTGACCATCGGGGAATTGCTGCGCAAGCTGAAACTGTCCGATTTCTTTCGTGATCATTACCTGTTGCCGTTTTCCGGCGCGATCTGGTCAACGCCCAAGGAAAAGATTCTTGATTTTCCCGCCTACGCGATGATGAAATTTTTCGACAATCACGCCCTGCTAGGCGCGACGGGACAGCATCAATGGTATACGGTGCAGGGCGGCAGCCGCGAATATGTCACCCGTTTAGGGGCTGACATGGTCCGGCGTGGTGTCGATATTCGGCTTGATGCACCCATCAATGCCGTGCGGCGCGGGCCCATGGGGGCCGAGGTGAAAGCCAATGGCGGTGAATGGGAAATGTTTGACGAGGTCGTCTTTGCCACCCATTCCGACCAAACACTGGCCATGCTGTCAGACGCAACGCCTGCGGAAACCGCAACCCTTGGCGCGGTGCAATACCAGCCCAACAAGGTGGTGCTGCATTCCGACACATCGGTGATGCCCAAACGCCGCGCTGTCTGGTCGTCGTGGGTCTATTCCGAGGACGAAGCGAAAAGCACGCGTGAAATTGACCTGACTTATTGGATGAATTCGTTGCAGCCGTGGTTGACGGGCGATGACATGATGGTCACGCTGAACACCAAACGCCCGATCCGCGAAGCCCTGATCTGGGACGAGGTGACGCTGCACCACCCCGTTTACGATCTTGCCGCACTGACCGCCCAGCAAACCGCTGCCGCGATGAACGGGTCCAACCGCACATGGTTTTGCGGGGCATGGATGAAAAACGGATTTCACGAAGACGGTCTTTCCAGCGCGATGGAGGTGGTGCAGGCGTTGAACGCCGCCGAACGCATGGAAGTCGCGGCAGAGTGACCGCGACCATCCATCATATCGCAGGGGAAACCTATCACGGGCGCCGGGGGGCGGTAAAAAACGCCTTTCGCTATTCCATCGACTATGTGCTGATGGATGCAGAGGCGGCGCCAGATACGCCAGCCTTGTTCGGTCGCAACAGCGCCAACCTGATGTCACTGCACGACAGCGACCATGGTGGCCCGCCCAAGGCTGGGCAGGGTGCCGCGTGGGTGCGCGATGTGCTGACAGCACATGCCATCGCGCCGCCCGCGCGGATTGATCTGCTTGCGCAACCGCGCGTGCTGGGCCATGTGTTCAACCCGGTGTCTTTCTGGTTGTGCCATGATGCAGACGGTATTTTGCGCACCATCATTGCCGAGGTGACGAACACCTTTGGTGACCGCCATTCCTATCTGTGCCGCCACAATGACGGGCGCGAGATCGTCAAGGCCGACACGATATATGCACAAAAGATATTCCATGTTTCCCCTTTTCAGCCAATTGACGGTGGATATGTGTTTCGGTTTGATATCCAGCCTGACAGCATCGGCATCTGGATCGACTATTCACGCGGAAACGGCGGGCTGATCGCCACGCTGACCGGCGACCGTAAACCGCTGCGCAATGGCTCTATCCTGCGGGCTGTGCTGCGCCGCCCATTCGGGTCGCGCCGCGTGCTGGCACTGATCCACTGGCAGGCGCTGAAATTGTGGTGGAAGGGTGCAACGTTTCGCCCGCGCCCCGCACCGCCGACCCAAGAGATCAGCAAATGACAGCCTTGACCGAGCGGCTGCCCGCCTACACCGGCTTTGCCGCCGTGCTGTCGGGGGCTGGCCTGCCGATTTATATCTATGCGCCGAAATATTACGCCGACACTTATGGCGTCAGTCTGACCGCGCTGGGGGCCGTGCTGTTCGGGTTGCGCCTGTTTGATGTGGTGCAAGACCCGGTGCTGGGCTGGATCAGCGAACGCCTGCGCACGGGCAAAAAGCTGATCATCACCGCCACGGCGCTGTTGCTGGCGCTGTCGATGCTGGGGCTTTTCGCTGTCACCCCACCCATCGCGCCGATATGGTGGTTTGGGCTGACCATCACCGGGCTGTTCAGCGCCTTCAGCTTTCTGACCATCAACTTCTATGCCCAAGGCGTCAGCAAGGCCGGTGCGGGCCCCAAAGGGCATATCCGGCTGGCTGCCTGGCGCGAAAGCGGGGCGTTGTTGGGCGTTTGCATCGCGGCGGTGACACCGACCCTGTTGATCGATGTGGTCGCCACGCCCTTTGCCACCTTTGCCTATGGCTTTGCCGTGGTGACGTTGATTGCTGCGTGGTTCATGTGGCCCGAATGGAAGGGGCGCACCACGGCTGAACCTTCGCAGATCGGTGAAATTTTCGCCGATCCTGTTGCGCGCAGGCTTCTGATTCTAGCCTTGGTCAACGCTACACCGCTGGCTGTGTCATCCACGCTGTTCCTGTTCTACGTGGAAAGCCGCCTTGGCGCGCCGGGCTGGGAAGGCGCACTGCTGGTACTGTTTTTTCTGGCCGCAGCCCTGTCATCGCCGCTGTGGTCCGCACTGGCCGGGCGCTATGGGGAAAAACGGGTTTTGCTGACAGCCATGGTGCTGGCGGTTGCGTCATTTGGTTATACCATCACTTTATCGACCGGCGATGTGATCCCCTTTGCGATTGTATGCGTATTAAGTGGTGCAACGATCGGGGCAGACCTGACGCTTTTGCCCGCAATGTTTGCAAAACGATTGGCCGCCATATCGCCCGCAGGGGGGCAAGGGTTTGGCCTTTGGAATTTGGTGAACAAGTTCACGCTTGCCTTCGCCGCGGTGGTTCTGCTGCCGGTATTGGAAAAATCGGGGTTCGTGCCCGGGGTGCAGGCATCGCCGACGTCTGCCCTGACCATGCTGACGGTGCTTTACGCGCTGGTGCCGTCGCTTTTGAAACTTGTGGCGATCGGTCTTTTGGTTGCCACGAAACTAGAGGATTAGAAGATGAGTATTCTAACCTACATCCTGATTGGCGGCGCGATTGTTGCAGCCGTGATGGTGCTGAAATCGCGCTACATGTCTTTTCAGGCGCAGACATCCGCAGATTATGCCGATGGTCCGGTTTTTGATATCCGCGAACAGTTCAACGGCCCGATCGCCTGCGAGGGCGTGATTTACGGGCCAACAGGCCGGGTCACATCACGGTTTGTTGCAGATTTCGAAGCATCGTGGGATGGTAATGTCGGCACGATGACAGAAACCTTTCAGTATGATAGCGGGAACACGCAACAAAGGGTCTGGACGCTGACATTGGGAAATGACGGCGGTATCAAGGCCGAGGCCCCAGATGTTGTCGGCACCGGAACCGGCAAACAGCAAGGCTCTGCCGTGCTGCTGACCTACCGGATCAAGCTGGCGGACGAGGCGGGCGGCCATGTTCTGGATACGACCGACTGGATGTATCTGATGGCGAACGGCTCCATCATGAACCGCAGCCAGTTCCGCAAATTCGGCATCAAAGTTGCCGAGCTGGTCGCCACGATGCGTCCGAAAGATCAAGCATACGCAGGAGAGTGACGTGAAGGAATGGCAGGGAAAACGATACTGGCTGGTTGGCGCAAGCGAAGGTCTGGGGCGCGCTGTTGCACATCGTCTTAGCCGCGTCGGGGCCGAGGTGATTGTTTCTGCCCGGTCAGAGGATCGTTTAAAAGAACTCGTCGCCGAATTGCCCGGCAAAGCATCTTATATCAAGGTTGACGTGACAGACCGCGCCGCCGTCGAAGCAGCCGCAAAAGAAGCGGGCGAACTTGACGGCGTAGTTTATCTGGCCGGTGTCTATTGGCCAATGAAAGCCAGCGCATGGGACAACGAAAAAGCCGACCTGATGGGCGAAATCAACTATCTGGGTGCATCCCGCGTTGTGGGGGCCGTGATTGGCGATATGATCAAACGCGACCGTGGGCATATTGTGCTGACCGGGTCACTGTCAGGGTTTCGCGGGTTGCCGGGTGCGATCGGCTATTCCGCATCCAAGGCGGGGGTGATGGCGCTGGCGGAATCGATGCAGGCGGATTTGCATCGGTCGAATATTCAGGTGCAGGTGATCAACCCCGGCTTCATCAAAACCCGCCTGACCGAAAAGAACGATTTCACCATGCCCTTCATCATGTCGCCCGACGACGCCGCGCGCGAAGTGTTCGAACATATGAATGGTGACAGTTTCAAAAAAAGCTTTCCCATGATTTTTTCATGGGTGTTCCGGCTGTCGCAATTCATGCCCGATTGGTTGTATTATCGCCTGTTCGGCGCACGCTAAAAAGTGTCAGATCATATCTGGCGCACGACAATTGCGCCAGATCAAGGTAGGGTAGTGACGCTTTCGCCAGATTAAAACAAAGGAGGCTGCACCATGTTACCAATTGCAACAGATAAGGTCGCCGAAGTCATCATTCTTGCCCGTGAATTGGACCGGACTGAACCTGAATTCGACGCGTTCGTGGGGCGTTTGAACGAAGACGAACAGGCCGCGCTTGTTGCCGTCTTCTGGGTCGGGCGCGGCACCTTTGATGCCGAAGATTTGCAAGAGGCGTTGGACACCGCCACGAATGAAGCGACAACCCCGACGGCCGAATACCTTAAGGGATCCCCCTTGCTTGCCACACATCTGGAGACAGGCTTATACGCGCTTGGGATCGACGCCACCGACGCCGAGGATCGCCTGATCAAGCCTGTGTAAGGTGGATTTCAATCCACCCTTGCCCAGTCCACCAGTGGTCCGATCGGGATGATCCCCAGCGGATTGCGCTTTTCAGACGCGCTGAAATAACCGCGTTTATAGATATCAAATCGCACCGTGTCCGCGACACCGGGCATATGATAGATGCGCCGCGCATAGGGCCACAGATGCGCATAATCGCTGATTTTGCGCAGGTTGCAGCGAAACGCATAATGATAGGCCACATCGAAACGGGCCAATGTGGGGAACAGGCGCAGATCGGATTCGGTGAAATCATCGCCGCACAGCCAGCGATGCGATGCCAGATGCGCGTCAATCCGGTCCAGCGTGTCAAACACCTGATGGGCGGCGGTTTCATAGGCGTCTTGTGTTGATGCGAACCCGGCGCGGTAAACCCCGTTGTTTACGGTTTCATAGATCAGCGCGTTCCAGTCGTCGATCTGGTCGCGCAGGGCATCCGGAAGCAGGTCCGGCCCATCAAACGCCGCATTCAGCATCCGCACGATATCGGCAGATTCGTTGCTGACCATGCAGCCCTGCACCTTGTCCCACAGCACCGGCACCGTCAGACGGCCCGTGTATTCCATGGGATCGGCACTATAAACCTCATGCAGCGCCCGCACGCCCAGCAGCGGGTCGGAAAATGCGCCGGTTTCATCGTAAACCCAGCCCTGATCGGTGCGATTGGGCCGGGCATACGACACGGTGATATCATCAAGCCCCTTGATCACACGGGTCAGCAGTGCACGATGCGCCCAAGGGCAGTTCCACGCCACAAACAGGTGATAGCGCGCCGCCTCTGCCGGGAAATGCGCATCACCGATCCAGTTGCGCACGGTGCTGCGGCTGCGTTCCCATGCACCTGAAGGCAAGGTCGCCGTGACATCGTCGCCCGTGTGATAGACCCCATCAACCATATACCCCATCAGGCAACCACCCTGTCATAACAGGCGCGCGCCCGCCCCCACACACCCTGATCCAGCGCATCCAGCGCCAGCAGATGCGGCAGCAACTGGTCGGCAAAATCCGCACTGCTTTCTGCAGGCAGCATAGAGGGCAGGTTATCAATCGCGGTGACATCCAGCACTGGCGCGTCATTCACACGCAGCGCAGGCGCATCCCATGTGGTTGTCCGGTCATAGACCTTGATCGGGGAAAAGTCGCTGTCGGGGTCGCAGGCGATATCGCCGATCACGCTCAGGCTGCGCGCGGCAACCTTGGCGCTGACTGGCACAAAAACTGGCGTGCCAGGACGTGCCAAGATGCAGTTAAGGAATATGTCATGGGCCAAAATCTGGGGGAATGGCCCGCCCGATGCCGTTTCGGCCATATCCCATTTTGTCGTCGCAACCCCCATCGCATGGCACAGATCCGCCGCCCCTGTGCCCACTCGGCCCAGCGCCCCGATGATCAGCGCCGTTGGACGCGCGGTGCCAAGCGCCTCAAGCCCCTGTTGCAGATCGGCCAGCATGTGGTTTGCGCTGGGATAGCCATGCACAGGCCCCGCGATTTCGCCGCGCTGTTGTGCCATCCAGCACATCAGCGCGACCCCTGCCCCGGCATAGCCCGCCCAGTAGCCAAAGGCGGCAACGCGGCGCCCATCCGCATCGGTCAGATATTCCAGATCCAGCAGCAGGCCGCCCCCGGCGCTGAACCTGTCCAGCAGCACCTTGCCCGCGGGCTGCCCCTTGTAGGCATGACCGAACATGATGTGGCAATGCGGCAGCGGTGTGCCATCATCGGGCAGTTCCTTCAGCCCGAAAATAATCGCATCGCGGGGTGCGTCGGGCCACGAAAACTCTGGCGCTGTGGTACAGCCGGCGGCAATGTAATCGGCGATGGGAATGATCCGCTGACGGCTTTCCTCGATCGTGACCTTGATACCTGCGGCGATCAGCCGTGCCGCCCCCTGCGGTGTCAGCCCGACCCGTTCTTCATGTGCGCGGCTTTCCGACCGGACCCAAAGATGCACCATCACAGCATCCCCAATTCATAGACCCGCTGCACCGACCGGCGGGTGTTCATCCGATGCTGAAAAGCCGCTAGATTGGGGTAGCGGGACACATCCACGCCATCGCCCGGCAACCATGTCAGCACAACGTAAAGATAGGCGTCAGAGACGATCATGCCATCAGCCCCCCAAAAAGGAAGCTGCGGCAGGAATTCTTCCAGATAGTCGCAACTTGCGGCCATGGTCGCAGGCACCTTGCGTTTCATATCCTGTATCGCGTTCGGATCATCCGCCCACCGGTTGCCGCGCGCACCATGGGCGTGGTTCACATGCATTGTGCTTGCAAGGTAATACATCAATTCGCGCATCCGCGCCGCCGCCAGCGCATTGTCTGGCACCATATCAGGCGCGATATATTCAAGGATCGCCCCCGTTTCAGTCAAAACCCCATCCGGGGTTTCTAACGCCGGCACGCGGCCCTTGGGGTTGATCTGGTGATAGGCGGGTTTAGTCTGTTCGGCGGCGCTGAAATCGACCAACACAGGATCATAGGGCAACCCCGCTTCTTCCAGCACAATTGCTGGCGCGATGGATATCGTGCGGGGGGCATAGTGCAGTTTGAACAATGTCCTGATCCTTCAGTAATGTGTCATTGCATGGGTGCGATCGGCCCTGTCCAGATGCGGAATCGCGTTGAAACCACCCAAGATCGGCCCTTGCGGAATGACATGCACCCGGTGGATCGAGGTGTTCAAGATCGGCAGCAGAATATGCGCCATGCGCGTCGGATCAAGCCCCAGCAAGTGCCTGACGATCATGCCGATCACCCCGCCGGATGTGATGCATAGGATGCGCACACCGGGTTGCGCGGCCTCTTGCAAAACAGAGGCCACACGTTCCTCAAACGAAGCAAAGGTTTCAACACCTTTGATCTCGGCCCTGTGCCACGCCTCCATGACCTGCGGCACGTGGGCGGCGAAATCCGCAGGGCCAGGGAAAGGGACGCCGTGGACATCCTGTAATGCCTTGCCAAGGTTGAAATAATCCATCTCGTTCAAGCGCGGGTCAATCAACGGGGCATCATGGCCAAGGCCGGCGGCGGTTTCGCGATGGCGGCGCAGACTGCCGCTGATCACCTTGTCGAACGGTTTTTCCCGTTCGTTCAGGTAATCGCCCAGCCAGCGCGCTTGCTGGTGGCCCAGATTTGACAGCTTGTCATAGCTTTCTTCGTCATTGGCCGCGGAATTCGCCTGCCCGTGCCGTATCAGAATAATCTCGCCCATCGGTCCCTCCTGCGAGGTCAGGGTTACGGGGTCGGCGGCCTGTTGGCAACGCCCGGTAAGGTGGATTTAAATCCATCCTATGGCAAGCGATCCCTTGTTCGCGGATTCCGCCTGTGGGATTGTCGCAGCAACGCGCAGATAACAAACAGGTCCCCTTGCATGAACGCCGCCACGCTGCTTCGCGATGTCTTTGGCTTTGATGCCTTTCGCCCCGGTCAGCAGGATATCGTGCAGGCCGTCGTGGACGGGCAGAACACCCTTGCCATCATGCCCACGGGCGGCGGTAAATCGCTGTGTTTTCAATTGCCTGCGCTGGTCCGCGACGGTGTGACGGTCGTGATTTCCCCGCTGATTGCCCTGATGCGCGATCAGGTGCGCGGCCTGCGCGAGGCCGGGGTGGACGCGGGCGCGCTGACATCCGGCAATACGCCGGAAGAAACCGACGCCGTCTTTGCTTCGCTTGAGGCAGGCACGCTGAAACTGCTTTACATGGCCCCCGAACGCCTTGCCTCTGGCGGGACGATGAACATGCTGCGCCGCGCCGGCGTCTGCCTCATCGCCGTGGACGAGGCGCATTGCGTCAGCCAGTGGGGCCATGATTTTCGCCCCGATTACCTGCGCATCGGTGAATTGCGCCGCACGCTGGATGTACCGCTGGCCGCCTTTACCGCGACCGCGGATGCCGAAACGCAGGCAGAAATCGTCCAGAAACTGTTCGACGGCCAGCCGCCTGCAACCTTTCTGCGCGGGTTTGACCGGCCCAACATACATCTGGCGTTCGCCGTAAAGGACAGCCCGCGCGCGCAAATCCTGAACTTTGCCGCCGCCCGTAAGGGGCAATCCGGCATCGTGTATTGCGGCACCCGCGCAAAAACCGAAACGCTGGCCCGCGCGCTGGCCGAAACCGGCCACCTGACCTGCCACTATCACGGCGGGATGGAGGCAGAGGATCGCCGCATCGTCGAACGCCGTTTCCAGCAAGAGGACGGGCTGATCGTTTGTGCCACGGTCGCATTCGGGATGGGCATCGACAAACCCGATATCCGCTGGGTCGCCCATGCCGATCTGCCCAAGTCGATCGAGGCTTATTATCAGGAAATCGGCCGCGCGGGCCGTGATGGCGACCCTGCCGAAACGCTCACGCTGTTTGGCCCCGACGATATCCGCTATCGCCGCCAGCAGATCGACGAAGGTCTGGCGCCCCCCGAACGCCGTGCCGCCGATCACGGACGGCTGAACGCCTTGCTGGGTCTGGCCGAGGCACTGCGCTGTCGCCGCCAGAACCTGCTGGGGTATTTCGGGGAAACGTCCCAGCCTTGCGGCAATTGCGACCTTTGCGACAAACCCGCCGAGGTGTTCGATGCCACGACCGCCGTGCGCATGGCGCTGTCTGCGGCGTTGCGCACCGAAGAATGGTTCGGCGCGGGCCACCTGATCGACATTCTGCGCGGCGACCTAACGGACAAGATCCAGCAACGCGGGCATGACGGCCTGCCCACCTTTGGTGTGGGCAAGGAATACGACAAACGCCAGTGGCAGGCGATTTTCCGGCAGATGATGGGCCACGACCTGATGCGCCCCGACCCCGACCGCCACGGTGCGCTGCGCATGACCGAGGCCGCCCGCCCCATTCTGCGCGGCGAGGCGACGATCGAATTGCGCCGCGACACGATTCGCGCCGCGCGCGGCACCGGCCCAAAGGTGCGCACGCAGGTCAGCGATGAAGACGCGCCGCTGCTTTCCGCGCTCAAGGCGAAACGCCGGTTTCTGGCCGAACAGGCGAACGCCCCTGCATATATCATTTTCAACGACCGCACCCTGATCGAAATGGCCGAACGCAAGCCGCGCACATTGGACGAGATGGCAAATATCGGCGGTGTCGGTGCGAAAAAGCTGGAAAGCTATGGCCGCGCCTTTCTAGAGGTGATCGCCGGTGCGGTGGATGACATCCACCCCGCCCGCCGCAAACTGGCCGGGCGCGACGAAGGCGCGATTTATGACCGCCTGATGCAGGTGCAGGCGCAGCTGGCCCGCGGCCCCCATGGTGCCGACAAACCGATGAGCTGTTCTGCATCGCTGCTGGCCAAAGTGGCCCAGATGCGCAGCGCCGATGCAGATCAACTGGCGCGGTTGATCGGCGACAGATACGTCGAACGCTTTGGCGATGCGTTTCTGGAAGTGCTGGAAGGCGGCTGAAAGCAGCCGGACAGCTGGCAAAGCTTGACCGCCCGCGTCCATCCCACTAGCAACCGCGCAGCTTCAAAGGACAAGACAATGGCACGCAAACGCAAAGGCCGCGATATTTCTGGCTGGCTGGTGGTCGATAAACCCGCCGGAATCACTTCGACCGCTGTGGTCAATAAGGTGCGCTGGGCGCTGGATGCCACAAAGGCAGGACATGCCGGCACGCTGGACCCAACAGCAACAGGCGTGCTGGCGGTGGCGCTGGGCGAGGCGACAAAGACGGTGCCCTATATTACCGACGCGCTGAAGGCCTATGTTTTCACCGTCCGGCTGGGACAGGCCACCAACACAGATGACGCCGAAGGCGCAGTCATTGCGCAAAGTGATGTGCGCCCTGATGACGACGCAATCAAGGCTGCACTGGGACAATTCGTCGGTGATATCATGCAGGTGCCGCCACAGTTTTCCGCCGTCAAGGTGGATGGTGAACGCGCCTATAAGAAGGCCCGCGATGGCGAGGAAATGGACCTGGCCGCGCGCCCGCTTTGGGTGCAGGAACTGCTGCTGGTAGACCGCCCGGACGCGGATCACGTCGTGCTGGAAATGATCTGTGGCAAAGGTGGCTATGTGCGGTCCATTGCGCGGGATCTGGGCCAGGTATTAGGGTGTTACGGCCATGTTGTGACCCTGCGCCGCATCTGGTCGGGGCCGTTTCAGGCCACCGATGGCGTGACGCTGGACCAGATTGACGCCATGGCAAAAACCCCCGCGCTGGACGCGCATATCCTCCCGCTTGAGGTTGGACTGGCCGACCTGCCAGAGGTGCGCTGCCTTGCCGAAAGCGTGGCCAAACTGCGCAACGGCAATCCGGCATCGGTGATCGCGTCAGATGTGGACTTTGGAGAAGAAGTCTGGGCCTCTTACGACGGGTATGCGGTTGCCGTCGGAACCTATCGCGGTGGCGATTTGCATCCAACCCGAGTGTTCCTGCCACAAGGCGGATGATCTTCCGCTCGCATATCAAAGATGACGCGCCATCGACCGCCATCTATTCGGATTGCGGAAACTATCGCTATGCCTTGACACGCACATGGAACGCGGGTGGCAAACGCGTGCTTTTCGTCATGCTGAACCCGTCCCAGGCGACCGAGGTGCAAAACGACCCTACGGTCGAACGCTGTGAACGACGGGCGCGGGCGCTGGGGTTTGGGGCGTTGCAGGTTGCAAATATCTTTGCGTGGCGTGACACAGACCCGCACAGGATGCGCAAGGCCATCGACCCGATAGGCCCGGAAAATGATACCTTTATCCGCGAAGGGGCCGTATGGGCCGACCAGATCATTGCCGCATGGGGCACCCACGGCGCACATCTGGAACGCGGGCCTGCGGTTGCGGGTCTGCTGCGCGCAACCGGAAGGCCCCTGCTGACGCTTGGCCTGACCAAGGACGGACACCCCAAACACCCGCTTTATATCAGCTATACCCAATCGCCAGCACCATGGCGATGTTAACCAATCGTTAAGTTTTCATCAGGTCTTACAGCCTGACTATGCTAAAACCGCGGCGCAGGGGCGGGTTATAGCAAGAACGGGAACGGGTTGATGATGTTTGTGGTTTTAGGCCTTATGGGCATCGCTATTTCGGCGTTGATGATTGATGATGCGACGGATGACGGCACCGCCCACCAAAACGATGCACTGCCCGAGACAGACCTGCCCATCGTCACGCTTGATGCCGTTCTGAACATTGGTGATGGCGACAATGTCATCTTTGCAGGGCATGGCGATGACCTTGTCCAGACCGGCGCGGGCAATGATTACATCAATGGCGAAGACGGCGATGATTATCTGATAGGTGGCGCAGGCAATGACACGCTGCACGGTGG
>NZ_JACUUJ010000091.1 GCF_014859355.1 Yoonia sp.
TCGAAAGGCCTATCCATGAACGCGTATTCCACTCAAACTTCCGTTAAGGATCGCTGTGATGCAATTCGACGTAAGCTGGCGACCTTTCCCCGCGTGTCGCTGGCGCATCTTTCGACCCCGCTGGAGCCGATGGACCGGTTGAGCGCGCATCTGGGTGGTCCGCGCATCTGGGTCAAACGTGACGACTGCACCGGGCTTTCCGGCGGTGGCAACAAAACCCGAAAGCTGGAATTCCTCATGGCCGAGGCGCAGGCACAAGAGGCAGATTGCGTCATTACTCAGGGCGCCACACAATCCAACCATGCCCGCCAAACGGCGGCGGCAGCGGCAATTCTTGGACTTGATTGCCATATCCTGCTCGAGGACCGGACGGGCTATACCGATCCTGATTATACTGACAACGGCAATGTTCTGCTGGACTATCTTCATGGTGCGACCGTGGGCCGTCGCCCCGGCGGAACAGACATGGCCGCAGAGATGGAAACGCTGGCCGACCAGCTTAGGGCCGAAGGACACCGCCCCTACATCATTCCCGGTGGCGGTTCTAATCCGGTCGGTGCTCTGGGTTATGTCAATTGCGTAGTCGAACTTCTGACACAGGCCGCTGACATGGATCTTGGCATTGACGCTCTCGTGCATGCAACAGGCAGTTCTGGCACACAGGCCGGGCTTGTTGCAGGTTTGGCCGCAGTTGAATCCGACGTTCATCTATTAGGCATCGGCGTGCGCGCGCCGCGCGAAAAGCAGGAAACGATGGTCTATGATTTGGCCTGCAAGACGATGGAACACCTGGGCGCAGGGTTCCAAATCGAACGCGAAAGCGTCCGTGCCAATTGCGACTATGTCGGGCCCGGTTATGGTTTGCCAACCAATGAAATGCAGGATGCTGTCCGTCTTCTGGCACGTCTGGAGGGGTTGCTGTTCGATCCGGTATATTCGGGAAAAGGGCTGGCTGGTCTCATTGACCTCGTGCAGCGCGGAGCCTTTGCCGGACAAAAGAACATCGTCTTTCTGCACACTGGGGGAAGTGCCGCATTGTTTGGCTATTCCCATCTTTTTTCGTCCAACTGAAACAAAAAACGACCAACAGGAGAATCAAAATGAAATCAGCGCATATCTTTCTCGCCACTGCTGCGGTCACTGTTGCCCTTGGCAGCACGGCCTTCGCTCAAGACATCACAACAGGCCGCCTAGCCGCCATCGCCGAACGCGGCAGCATCGTGTTAGGGCACCGCGAAAGTTCGGTTCCCTTTGCATATCTGGATGAAAACCAGAACCCAATCGGCTACAGCATCGACCTGTGCATGGCGGTTGTCGCTGCGGTCGAAGAAACCTTGGGGCAAGAACTGACGGTGCAATTCGTGCCGGTCACGCCGCAGACCCGTATTGCGCTGATGGCGAACGGGACGATTGACCTTGAATGTGGCTCCACCACAAACAACCTCACGCGACAGGAACAGGTTGAATATCTGCCGGTGACTTTCATTACCGGCACCCAAATCCTGACACGCGCGGATTCCGGTATTTCCGGGATCGAAGATATGGAGGGCCTGCGGATTGCATTGGCCCAAGGTACGACCAACGAACGCGCAATCATGGCAGCGATGGAAAAACGCGGCATTGCGATTGATATCCTGCCCGTCCGCGATCACGCGGAAGGTATGCTGTCGCTCGAAACGGGGCGTGTCGATGCCTATTCGACGGATCATATCCTGCTTCACGGCTTGATCGCGAAATCGCGAGCGCCAGAGGATTATGCCGTGGTCGGCGAGTTCTTGTCCTATGATCCATATGCGCTGATGGTTCCACGCAACGAAAGTGGCTTCGAACTTGTTGGCAAGCGGGCCCTTGCCGCACTGTTCCGCTCGGGCGAGATTGATGAAATCTATGACCGCTGGTTCGGACCAATGGGTATCGAGCAGTCAGACCTGCTGCGCGCAGCCTTCCAACTGAACGCCTTGCCTGAATAAACTACACGCATGCACGAAGGGGGCCTTTGTCCCCTTCGTGTCAGGGTCAAATGAGGATGCTTTCAAATGAACTATAACTGGAACTGGGGCGTCCTTTTTCAGGAACCCTATCTTGGCTGGTTGATCATGGGCGTGCAGTGGACGTTTGCCGTAGCCCTCGCAGCTTGGGTAATAGCGCTTTCAGTGGGAATTTTGGTCGGCGTGGGGCGCACCCTGCCATCAAAGCCGATCGCCTTTATTTGCACCGCCTATGTCGAAGTTTTCCGCAATGTGCCCCTGCTTTTGCAACTGTTCCTTTGGTATTTCGTCATGCCTGAACTTGTTCCGAACGATATGGGCCGATGGATCAAGCGCGACATGCCAAACCCGGAATATGTGACCGCAGTGATCGCCTTGGGGCTCTACACTGCCAGCCGGGTTGCCGAACAGGTGCGCGCAGGCATCGAATCTCTCGGGAAGGGTCTGACGAATGCAGCCTTCGCGAATGGGTTTTCGGTGACACAAACCTACCGATATGTCCTTTTGCCGATCTCGTTCCGATTGATCGTGCCACCAATGACATCAGAGT
>NZ_JACUUJ010000052.1 GCF_014859355.1 Yoonia sp.
CCGGGTCTTCGTAGTTCACATTTGGACGTCCCGAGCTGGCGTAATAGTTGCCAATCCCCACCGCGCTGGGTTTCACCGGCATGTTGCGCATCGGGTGGAACATCCGCGCTTCGCGGGCACGGCGCAGCGCGCCAAGACCGGCCCAGTCCAGTTCCACGATTTCGGTCTGGAAACCGGCCTCGTCCAGGAAAACCTGCATCAGTTCCGCCATGGTTGGAAATTCGGGGTTGCCGGCAAGGTTGGATGACAGGATCGGGATCACGGGATTTTCGAACGCGTCAGGATAATTCGCATCGGCCAGCAGTTCCCGAACGCGATTCAGATCGTATCCGTAATGTTCCTCGAATTTATCGGCCAGATCGGCGCGATAGCCTTCGTGGCGCGGGTCCATCCCGAATACGGGCAGGATCGTGGCGCGCCCGTCATACAGCACGTTGATCACCGCTTCGCGGTCGATTGAACGGTTGATGGCTTCGCGGATGCGGATATCGAGCCAGGGCAGCGTCGGGTCAAGCTTGTCGTCGCCTTCGGTCAGGAAGGTGCCGTTGAACAGCATCGCGGTCTGGTTTGCGGCATTGGTGGACCCGATCGCCACGAACCCTGCATTGATCGCGTCGGGCTGCAATTCGCGTGGCAGCACGGCCATATCCACTTCGCGCGACAGCAGCGTTGCCAGCGCGGTGGCAGGTTCCCCGATAAAGCGCAGCACCAGCTGTTCGACATTGGCATCGCGGCCCGACCAGTGGTTTTCGACCCGTTCAAAGGTCAGGCCCTGCCCGACATCGCGCTGCACGAACTGGAATTCACCGGTGCCAGCGGGGCGGGCATCGTAGCCTTCCAGCCCTTCGGCGTCATATTGTGCCTTGCTGTAGATCACCAGCGAGCCACGCCCGCCATGTGCAAAAAGAAAATCAATCTGTGGGCTGGGCAAGGTGAATTTCACAGTGCGATCGTCCAGCGCCTCGACCGTCACATCCTTGAGCTGTGCAACCCCGATCAGCGTGCTGTCTTCGCCGGTATGCAGCGCATGGCTATGGACCACATCGGCGGCGGTCACAGGGCCATAGCCGAAATGGAATTCCGCGCCTTCATGCAGGGTAAAGGTCCATTCGGTGAAATCGTCGTTATGCGTCCAGCTTTCGGCAAGCCCGGAATTGTCATAAAGCCCGGTGACCGGATCATGACCGACCAGACCCTGCATCGACGGGCCAAGGTTGAAATCGCCTGGCGTGTTCCAATAACGATTGGTTTCCACTGATGGCGGCGACATCGCGATGGTCATCGTCTGCGCGGATGTCAGGACAGTCGTGCCCAGCAGGGCCACGAGACTGATACCAGCTAGTCTTGTCAGTTTCATGTTTTCCTCCTCCAAGGGTATCGGCAACGCGGGACAGATGTTTTCACAAATAATAGTAGTGAAACCTGTTTTCTACGGCCACTGATAACGTTATCATGTGCGGGCAAACAGGGTTGTGTCAATGTAATTGTTGATCTGACCGGATATAACTGGAGAACAGGAATGCGCATTGCGATACTGGGGGCGGGCGCGACAGGGGGCCTGTTGGCCGTGGCCTTGGCCGAAGCGGGGCATGACGTGTCGATCCTTGTCAGGGGGCCGCATCTGGATGCGATCCGCACGGACGGGCTGTGCCTGCGCGACCTGTCAGGACAAGAGACAGTGATCCGTCTGCACGCGACAGATGACCCTGCACAGCTTGGGCCGCAAGATGTGCTGATCACCACCCTGAAAGCCCCAGCGCTTGCGCCTGTTATCCGCGCCTTGCCAAGCGCGCTGCGTGGGCTGCCCGTCATCATGGCGATGAACGGGGTGTTCTGGTGGTATGGGATCGGGTTCCAGCCGCAGGGCGCACCGCTTGATTGTGCGCTGCTTGACCCCAGCGCGACGCTTGCGGGGGTGCTGGATGCTGCGCAGGTTCAGGGGGCAATCATCTATGCCACCAATCAGGTGGTCGCGCCCGGTGTGGTGCAGAACCGCAGCGCGTCCAACCGTTTCGTGATTGGCGGGCCTGTGCCCGGTGACCTGTCGGGCAGGCTTGCCACCGGTCTGACCAGCCCGCGCGCGGAATTTGCCGTGGCCGAGGATATCCGCCGCCAGATGTGGCACAAATTGCTGCGCAACCTGTCATCGGCGCCGCTATCGGTGCTGACCGGCGCGCGCGTGCGCGAGATCAATGAAACCGCTGAGACAGCCCGGCTGGCGCGGGCGCTGTTTCTGGAAGGGGCGGCCATTGCCGCACGCCACGGTTTTGCCGGGCTGGGGGACGAGGTTGATGCCGTCATCGCGCCCGGCAAGGGGGCGCTGCAAGTGCCGTCGATGCGGCAGGATTTCGACCTTGGCCGCCCGATGGAGATCGATTCGATGCTGGGGATCGTGCAGCAATTTGCCCGCGCGGCGGATGTGGCGACACCGGTTCTGGATACGGTGCTGCCACTGGTGGTTCTGGCCGCGCAGACGGCGGGGTGCTATCCGCGCCCCACATAGGGCATTTTCGTCGCCATGATGGTCATGAACTGGACATTGGCCGCAAGCGGCAGGCTGGCCATGTGCAGCACCGCGTCGGCCACATGCGCCACGTCCATCACCGGCTCTGGCTTCAATGTGCCATCGGCTTGCGGCACGCCCTTGGACATTGCGTCGGTCATGTCGGATGCCGCATTGCCAATATCGATCTGCCCGCAGGCAATGTCATGCTTGCGCCCGTCCAGCGACAGGGTGCGCGTCAGCCCGGTGATCGCGGTTTTCGATGTGGTATAGGGTACCGACCCCACCCGCGGCACATGCGCTGAAATCGAACCGTTGTTGATGATCCGCCCGCCCTTGGGATCTTGGGCGCGCATCATGCCAAAGGCGCCGCGCGCAATCAGAAAGGCCCCGTCAAGGTTGACCGACACGACACGCCGCCAGTCTTCCCATGCGATATCGGCGATTTCGGTCGCGGGCAGGCTGATGCCGGCATTGTTGAACACCACATCCAGCCGCCCGTAACGGTCTTTGATGGCGGCGAACAGCCCGTCCACCTGATCGGGGTCGGACACATCGCACGCATGCACCAGCGTGTGGTCTGGCGCGGCCTTGGCCACCGTTTCCAGTGCTTCGCGCCCGCGCGCGGCCAGCACCACATGATGCCCGGCCGCAAGGAACGCCTGCGCGCAGGCCCGCCCGATGCCCTGACTGGCGCCGGTGATCAGCACGATTTTGGATTCTGTCATAGCGTTATCTCCTGTTCAGGCCGGTTTCGCGACAAGCGTGCCTGTCGGGATGGGCAATTGATCGGCAGCAAAGACCGTATGGAACACATGCCCGTCGAACATGTCGAACAAGGGCTGCGATGCGGCCTTGCTGGCATAGCGTATGTCGGACTCGAGCGCTGCGGCAATCGCGTCGCGGGATGGAAATTTCATCGCGATGACCAGTTCCAGATGCGTATCGGGGCGGTCGCTTTCGACCTCGCGCAGCAGGCGCACTTCTTCGACATGCGGGAAACGGGTCCAGAGCGCATGAAGCTCTGCCTTGATATGGGCGTCAAACGCCTCTTGCTGGCCGGGCTTCACATGGCCCTGAAAAAATGCGCAGCGCACAAACATCGGGTTATCCTTTCGGTTGGGTCATCTCGTCAAACAGCTGTTTCACCCGCGCCACTGTCACGTCATCAGGCTGCACGCCCTGCACGTGGTCGCACAGTTCATGCACCTGTGTTTCGCTATTCAGCCCCACGATGACACTGGCGCAGCTGTCCAGCATCAGCGGAAAGCGGATGGCGAAACGGGTCATGTCCTGCGCAGCCTCTGGCAGCAGCGTGGCAAGGCGGGCGCGATGGTCGAAATGAGCTGCGTATTTCGGCTTGGCCAGCCGGTGACCGGCGGGCAGGGCGGCCTGATCGGCATAACGGCTGGTCAGAACCCCTTCAAACAGCGGGCGGATCGCCAGAAACCCCTGACCGCGGGCAGCGGCGGCCTGAATGACGGGCAGCATTTCCATCTCGATCGGGTTGTAATAGGCGATCAGGGCGCGATTTCCGGGAATGTCCAGCGCGGCCTCGGCGCTTTGGGGAAAATAGGGAAAACAGCCCATATGCGCAACTTTGCCCTTGTCGCGTAGGCGTTCGAAACTTTCGGCCACCGCGTCGCGGATTCCGGCCAGCAGCGTCAGGCGCGGGGGGTCTTCATGCGGGCGGCAGCGCCACATCCATTGCACCAGCGCGATCCGGTCGGTGCATAATTCGCGCAAGGCGGCGTCGATATGCGCTTCCAGTTTTGCGGGGTCAAAACCGCCGTCATCCCAGTCGGGCACAGGGGCCTTGATGACATGCAGCAGATCATGGCGCCTGGGGTGGTCGCGCAGCACCGGCGTCATCAGCCAGCGCACGCCATATTCATAGCTGGAGTGAATGAAATTCACACCGCGATCTATCGCCGCGCGCAGGGCACGCTGGTGTTGCGCCACGGCGGGGTCATCCTGCGTTTGTGGCGCGCGCATCGGGCCATAGCAGATGACAGAGACATCCAGATCCGTTCCCAAAAGGCGGCGTTTGTCCATCAGGCGGTTCCCAACTCTTTTGCAAAGGCTGCCAGATCGGCGATAAAGCGGTCGGGGTATTCCGCGTGCAGCGAATGCCCGCCATTGTCATAGGTCGCGGTGCGGGCATCGGGCAGGCGGGCGGTCAGTTCGTCTACATCGGGCTGGATGCGGAACAGCCGGTCCTGCAATCCCGTCATCACCAGCACCGGCAGCGCCAGATCCTGCCACGCGATATCCCACTGCGCCTGTTTCACGCCTTCGGCCAGACGCCGGCGCGGGTGATCCGCAGGCCAGGGGGTGTACCCTTCTGGCGGCAGATGGGTGGCGCGCAGCTTTTCCAACTGGTCCACGCCCGACAGCACCGGCCGCAGCACATCCAGCACAAGGGGCATGCCCCCCATGCCGATCAGCCGTTCTTCCAATGTGTTGATCCATTCCACCTGCGCGTTCTGCTTGCGCAGCGTGTTGATCAGCACCAGCCCGTCGGCCTGCGCGCCCGCAAGCAGGGCCGACGCACCAAACAGCCCGCCAATCGACAGGCCCACCAGAATGGGCCGCACAGGCGCAACGCGGGCCAGAACGACCCCTGTATCGGCAATGATTTCAGCTGGCGTCAGGGTCGCGTCGGGGCCAAAGCGGGTTTGCCCCTGCCCGCGATAATCATAGCTGAGCGTGCCAAACCCCTGCGCGCGCAAGGCAGGGGCAAGGGCGTCTTCCCATACGCCCGTCTGCGCGCCCATCGCGTTCAGAAACACGAATGTTGCCTTGCCCGCCTGCGGGGCGTGATGGATCACATGAATTGCGTTTTCCGGGTCAAGGTCCAGAAATTGCGTCGCATCAGTGTCGGACATGGGGGCAGCCTTTGTCAGTTTTCTGCTTTCCCCGATGCTATGATATCGTTATCATTTCCGCAAGAGCGAAGATAGGAGAACGCCATGTTCACACGCAGCGCCATATTTTGTGGCCGTATCCATGCCGGGATGGAAGACGCCTTTTTCGAGGCTGTCCGCACGCGTCTTTTGCCCGCGTGGCAACAGATGTTGCACGCGCAGGAGGTGCGGCTTTATCGCCCGCTAGAGGCCGAAGCCCCGGCGGCGGATGTCTTTTTGGTGCAGGAAATCGACTATCCGTCGCGCGCGGCGATTGCCGCGGCGCTGGCATCCGATCGCAGGCTGGCGGCAATGGAGGCGGTGGCGTCGGTCCAGCATATGTATCAGGGCAGCCACCACCATATCATCTATGAAAGGCTCTGATCGTCCCCCCGCGCGCCATGGATCAATTCATCCAGGGCCCGCAGGGCCAGCACCAGCGACTGGATGATCAGCAAACCACCGCCCACCGGCATGGCCAGCCGCCCCAGCGCCACCGGGAAATAGCTGGATGGGCTGGTCTGGCCTGCGCCAAGGTCCACAAAGTGGATCCCGTATTTCAGCAGAAAATAGCCAAATCCGGCGACCACCAGATTGACCAGCAGGACATGAAAGATGCGCACCCGGCCAAAAAGCCGGTCAGACAGCAGATCGACTTTTAGATGAAAGCCCATGCGCAAGCAAACCGCAGTGCCGATCATCGCGATATAGCCCGACAGATAGACGGCCAGTTCCTCGACCCAGGGCAGCGGGAAATTCACGACATAGCGCACGGCGACTTGCAGCAGCAGCATGGCCAGCACACCCAGAAGGGCGGCCCCCATCGCAATGCGGGCCAAGGTATCAATACCCTGTGCTATGCGGTCCATGGCGTCGATCGCACGGCGCAGCGCAGGGGGTTGCGTGGTCATCGCGCGGTTCCTCCCAGGTCGAAAAAGGCCGGAAGAGTCTCGGAAATGGCAGGCACCAACAGGATGATCACCGCCAGCACGATTTCAAGAATGATCATCGGCCACATGTATTTCAGGATATCAGGCATCGAACAGCGCCCGATCAGGCAGGCGGTCAGCAGCGCGCCACCCACCGGCGGGGTCAGATGGCCGACCCCCAGCACGATGATGATGATCAGCGCGGTATGCACGGGCGAAAAGCCAAGCTGATAGAAAATCGGGATGATGATCGGGCCAAACAGCAGGATATTCGCTGTGCGCCCGACAAACATGCCCGCAATCAGCAGCACCACGATGATCAGCGATACAATCACAAAGGGGCTTTGCGATATGGTGGTCAGCGCCCCCAGCACGGCCTGCGGGATATGCTGGATCGCCACGATATAGGAAAACGACAGCCCCACGCCCGAGATGATCAGCACCGCAGCCGAGGTGATAGCGGCAGACACAAGGATCGGCCCCATTTCGGTAACCTTGATCGAGCGGTAAACCACCAGCGTCATGATCAGCGCATAAAGCACGGCGACGGCGGCGGCCTCGACCGTGGTGAAAATACCGCCGAAAATCCCGATCAGGATGATGGCGGGCATCCCCAGCGGCGCAAGCCCTTCACGCAGCGCCACCCAGACCTGACGCAGATTGGCCCGCAGGTGCAGCGGCAGGCTGTATTTGCGCGCCATGACATAGGCCAGGATCATATAGGCAATCGCCATGAAGGCCCCGACACTGACACCGGCGGCGAACAGTGCGCTGACAGGCACGCCGAACACCGCCCCGTAAACCACCATCACGATGGACGGCGGCAAGGTGGGCGACAGCGTGGCCGATTGCGCAGTGATCGCGGCGGCATAGCCGCGCGGATAACCATCCTTGACCATGGCGGGCACCACGGTAGACCCCATCGCCGCGATATCGGCCTGCCCAGAGCCGGAAATACCGGCAAAAAACACGCTGGACAGGATATTGACCTGCGCCAGACCGCCACGCAGATGTCCCACAAAGGCGCGCGCGACATCCAGCAACTTGTCGATCAGCCTGCCCCGGACCATGATCTCGCCTGCCAGAATGAACATCGGCACGGCCAGAAAGGTAAAGGACGTCACACCGTTGAAGATACGCTGATTGATGATGATCAGTGTCGATTCCCGCCCGGTGTCGATGAAATGCACAAGGGTCGAAAGCCCCATGGCGGCAAAGATCGGCACACCCAGCAGGATGCCAACGATCAGGACGGCAAGCAGCAGAAAAATGATGACCATAAGGCAGCTATCCCGTTGGGAAAGCCGACCGGCCTGAAACCGGTCGACGCTATTTCAAAAGCAGGGATCAGCGCGCGCGGATTGCGTCGATGGACGCCTGCACGCGTTCAGCAAAATCCGCATCCAGATTGTCAGCAATGAATTGCTGCCCGACAGGGAAAGCCACTTCTTGCCAGACCGCTGCCTCGGCTGGCGACAGCACGCTGATCGTGGCGCCGCTGGCCGCCGCATCGCGCAGCGCGTCCAGTTCGGCCGTCATCGCCGCACCGTTCTGGATGATGATTGACAGATCGGATGCCGCGCTGATGATCTCGCGCTGTGCATCGGTCAGGCTTTGCCAGAACTCTTCGTTGACCAGATAGGCCATGTAGGAAAAGCTGTGGCCGGTCATCGTGATATTGCCCAGCAGATCGACATGGCCCGCGCTCATCGCGCCTGACAGGCTGCCTTCGGTGGCGTCGATGATCCCGGTTTGCAGGCCCTGATTGCGTTCAGACCCCGACAGGCCCACGACCGACCCGATGCCAAGCCCTTGCCAGACCGCAATGTTCAGTGGCCCCGGCGGCACGCGCAGTTTGACCGGCCCCAGATCAGAGGGCAGGCGGATCGGTCCATGTTTCGAATAAAGGTTACGCACCGAATTTTCCGCCGCACCGAGGAACCGGATCGTATTGCCCGACCGCGCCAGAATATGGTCGCGCACATATGCGACCAGATCCTGATCGCGCATCAGCGCATAGAATTCGTTGCGGTTGGCGAACAGATAGGGCGCATCGAACATCTGCACATTTGGTGCGATCGCCGAAAGGCCGTGAATGCCCACCACATAAAATTCCAGTTCCCCCAACCGCATCTGGTCAACCACATCGCGGTCGCTGCCCAGCGTGCCGTGGATCACCAGATTGACCTGGATTTCCCCCGCCGATTGCCCTTCGACAATGGCCTTGAAGGCTTCGGCGGCGACCACGGAACTGGGGTTTTCGGAATGCGCATATGTCATCTGGGTTTGCGCCAGCGCGGGGTTTGCAAGCATCAGCCCGGCAACCCCGGCAACAGCAACCCTGCGCAACAAAGATGGTAACGTCATCGGTTCTCCTCCCTTATGATAACGTTATCATTCACAAAGAACACCATCTGCGTCAAATGTTTTCTGTGCTTGTGTGACAGGAATACAGTGCGCAGGCAGGGTTTTCGATGACGGGCCTGCCGGTCAGGAAAACGCCCCCGGCAGCACGGCGTGCCTAGATAGAGGATTCACGCAACAGTAAACGCGGCGCCAGATGATCCAGCACGGGTTCGGGCGCGTCACCATCCAGCACACGGCAGATCAGCCGCGCCACACGCGCGCCGATATCCTTGGGCGAGGGGTCAATCGTCGTGATGGAGGGCACGCAGATTGCGCCCACTTCGAAATTGCCGAAACCCGCGATGGAAATCTGCCCGGGCACGGCAATGCCCCGGCGCTGGCAGGCACTCAGCGCGCCGAAGGCCGACAGATCCGACACGCAGATCACGGCTTGCGTATCTGGCGCGGTATCCAGCAGACGCGCCATGACCTCTGCCCCCTCGCGCATCGAAATCGGCGGTGGCCCGGCAGCAATCAGGCGGGTGGCGTCCAGTCCATGACGTTGCATTGCGGCGACAAATCCGCGCCGCCGGTCCAACCCGCGCGTATCGCGATCCGTATCGCCGCCGACAAAGGCAATGCGTGTCAGACCCTTGGCAACAAAGTGATCCACCATCGACTGCACGGCCTGCGCATTGGAAAAGCCGATCACATGATGCAGCGGGTTTTCCGGAAGATCCCAGGTCTCGATCACCGGAACATGCGCGTTTTCCAGCAAGCGCCGACAGCGCGGCGTATGCGTGCCGCCGGTCACAACCACGGCCAGCGGCTTGCGGCGCAGCAACTGCGCGATCAGCCGTTCTTCTTCGTGCATGTCATAATTGGTATAGCCCAAAAGAATTTGCAGGCCCCGCGGTTTCAGACCTTCATTCAGCGCCCCCACAGTGTCAGCGAAATTGGCATTATTGATCGACGGGATCGTGACGGCCACAAAATCTGATTTCTGCGACCGCAGGCTAGAGGCGGTGCTGTCAAGCACATAGCCCAATTCATCGGCCGCTTTCAGAATACGGGCGCGCGTGTCTTCGCTGACAAGACCGTCACTCTTGAGCGCACGACTGACCGTCATGGGCGACACACCGGCCTTGCGCGCCACATCTGTCATCGTCGGGAGTTTGCGGGCATGGTCCATAATGTTTCGCTAGCGTGGCTTGGGCGCGCAATCCAGCCCGACAAGGCCTGTCGCGCACTTATCCCGCATTGTTGTTGGAAACGGGCAACGGCTTGCCCGCACCAGTGAAAAACTCCATCAGCGCGGCCTGATCTTCCCCGCCAAGCCCGGCGGCGGTCAGCATCCGGTGAATTTCGGCGCAAAGGGCTGTCAGAGGCATGGCCGTGTTGCTCAGCCGCGCCAGGTCTTGCGCGCCGTCCAGATCCTTGACCATATTGTCGATCCGGCCCGTGCGGCGGTAATCGCGCGCGGCATAGCGCGGCATGTATTCCTGCAACAACGCGGAATCCGCCCGCCCCCCGCGCAGCGCCTGCGGGATGCGGCTGGCATCAACGCCCGCCGCTTCGGCCAATGCGGTGGCTTCGGCCACGGCCATGAACCCCAGACCACACAGCACCTGATTGATCAGTTTCGTGGTCTGTCCGGCCCCCACTGGCCCCATATGCGTCTGGTTGGCGGCGACATTGGCCAGCACGGCCTGCGCGCGGGCGACATCGGCCGCGGGGCCGCCCTGCATCAGCGTCAGGTCGCCCGTGGCGGCCTTGGGGATGCCGCCCGACAGGGGGCTATCCACCCATCCAAGCCCTTTTTCCGCCGCGCGCGCGGCCAGCGCCTGGGTTGCTGTCGGGTCGATCGAGGACATGTCGATGATCAGTGTGCCGCTTGCCGCACCCGCAGCCACGCCCGCCGGCCCGAACACCGCCGCATCGACAATGCCCGCGCTGTTCAGGCTCAGGATGACCGCATCCGCGCCCTTGGCCGCCTCTGCGCCGCTGCTGGCCGCTTGCGCGCCCCTGGCGACCAGCGCCGCCACCTTTTGCGGGTCAAGGTCGAAGACCGTCAGCACGGTGCCGGTTTCAACCAGCCGCGCACCAATCGCGCCCCCCATGGCGCCTGCGCCGATCAGGGCGATTTTCATGGTCATGCCATTCTCCTGTCTGCTGCGACGTGATCAAAGCGACGCGGTGATACCGCCATCGACAAAAAGCGTGTGCCCATTGACAAAACTTGCCGCGTCCGACGCCAGAAAGATACAGGCGCCCTGCAATTCCTCGACATTGCCCCAGCGTCCGGCAGGGGTGCGTTTGGCCAGCCATGCGGAAAATTCCGGGTCCGCGACCAGTGCCGCATTCAGCGGCGTGTCGAAATAGCCCGGCGCGATAGCGTTACAGTTCAACCCAAGCGACGCCCAATCGGTCGCCATGCCCTTGGTCAGGTTGGCAACCGCGCCCTTGGTGGCCGTGTAGGGCGCGATGCCGGGACGGGCCAGCAGGGTCTGGACACTGGCGATATTGATGATGTGTCCCTTGCCGCGCGCAATCATGTGGCGCGCCACCGCCTGCCCCACATGAAACACGCTGGCGATATTGGTTTGCAAAAGCTTTTCAAACATGTCGGCGGGGAAATCCTGCAAGGGGGTGCGGTGCTGCATGCCGGCATTGTTGACCAGAATGTCGATGGCGCCATGCGCGGCCTCGAACCCGTCAACGGCGCTGCGCACGTCGTCATGTCGGGTCACGTCAAAGGCCAGCGTCATCGCGCCCGGAATGGTTGCGGCAGCATCGGCGAGCTTTGCCTTGTCGCGCCCGTTCAGCACGACCTGCGCGCCCGCCTGCGCCAAACCTTGCGCCAGGGCATAGCCGATCCCCTGCGACGAACCTGTGATCAGGGCGCGTTTTCCAGTCAGGTCGAACAAATCATACGTCATGCGGGTTTCCTTCTGTTTTTGCTGGACAAGTCAAGTTCGCGGCGATTATGTTAACGTTATCACCAAAGGTCAACGTCTAAAAATTTCCCAGCAAAACGGATTGTCGCATGTCAAAGCCGCATATTCTACAGATGGGCCAGTTACCCGAATGGGACCAAGGCCCGCTGAACGACGCCTATCAGGTGCACCGCTATTTCGACGCACCCGACAAGGCCGCGTTTCTGGCCGAGACAGGCCCACAGGTGCGTGCCATCGCCACCCGCGGTGATCTGGGGGCAAGCGCAGACGTCATCGCGGCCTGCCCGGCGCTGGAAATCATCGCGGTCTATGGTGTTGGTTATGACGCGGTAGACCTTGCCGCCTGCGCCGCGCGCGACATTGCCGTGACCAACACGCCCGATGTGCTGACCGATGATTGTGCAGACCTTGCGCTGGGGATGTGGCTGGCACTGTCGCGCGGTATTGTGCCCGCCGAAGGGTGGGCGCGGTCGGGCGACTGGGCCGCCAAGGGCGGATTTGCGTTGCAACATCGCGCCTGCGGCAAGCGTGCGGGCATTCTGGGCCTTGGCCGGATCGGCATGGCGGTGGGGCAGCGCCTGCAAGGCTTTGACATGCAGATCGCCTATAGTGCGCGCGCGCCAAAGGCAGGGTGCGACGACTGGCGTTTCATTGCCGATGCCACCGCACTTGCGGAACAATCCGATGTGCTGTTCGTCACGCTGGCCGCAACCCCCGCAACGCGCCATATCGTCAATGCCGGGGTGCTGGATGCGCTTGGTCCTGACGGGCTTCTGGTCAATATTTCCCGCGCGCAGAATGTCGATGAAACGGCCTTGCTGGACGCGCTTGAACAGGGAAAACTGCGGGGTGCCGCGCTTGATGTATTCGAGGGCGAACCGAAGCTGAATCCGCGTTTCACAGCACTGGACAATGTGCTGCTGCAACCCCACCACGCCAGTGGCACGTTTGAAACCCGCCGCGCCATGGGCCAGTTGATGCGCGACAATCTGACCGCGCATTTCGCCGGCCACCCACTTTTGACACAGGTGCAATGATGAAAGCTATCGTGATCCATGCCGCCAAGGATTTGCGGATTGAAAACCATGACCCCGAACCGCTTGGCCCCGACCAGCTGCGGCTGCGGCTGGCCACAGGCGGGGTCTGCGGGTCTGACCTGCATTATTACCACAACGGCGGGTTTGGCGCGGTGCGTCTGCGCGAACCCATGGTGCTGGGCCACGAGGTATCCGCCTATGTTGCGGAATGCGGGCCGGGGGTGACAGGTTTTACCCTGGGCCAACTGGTTGCCGTATCCCCCAGCCGGCCATGTGGCGCTTGCCGCTATTGCCTTGAAGGCTTGCCCAACCAATGCCTGAACATGCGCTTTTACGGCTCTGCCATGCCATTCCCGCATATTCAGGGCGCGTTCCGCGAGGAACTGATCGCAGACGCCACGCAATGCGTCGATGCCACCGGCCTGACCGCAGGCGAGGCCGCGATGGCCGAACCCTTGGCCGTGACATTGCACGCCACAGCGCGCGCCGGGCAGATGGTGGGCAAACGTGTGCTGGTCACGGGCTGCGGGCCGATTGGTGTGCTGGCGATCCTGAGCGCGCGCCGCGCCGGGGCGGCGGAAATCGTGGCCACCGATCTGTCGGATTTCACGCTGGACATGGCGCGCGCCTGCGGGGCCGATGATACCATCAACATGGCCAAAACGCCCGACGCCTTGGACCGTTACACCGCCGACAAGGGCCATTTCGACGTGCTTTATGAATGCACAGGCGTCGCACAGGCGCTGGCCGGTGGCATCGGCGCGCTGCGCCCGCGCGGGGTGATCCTGCAACTTGGCCTTGGCGGCGACATGTCCCTGCCGATGATGGCCATCACCGCCAAGGAACTGGAATTGCGCGGTTCGTTCCGGTTTCACCCCGAATTTGCAACCGGCATCGCGCTGATGCAAAAGGGTCTGATCGATGTGAAACCCCTGATCACGCAGACAGTGCCGCTGTCCGACGCCGAGCGCGCGTTCAAGCTGGCCTCTGATCGCAGTCAGGCAATGAAAGCCCAGATCTGCTTTGCAGAGGCATAAGGACGGCATGACACAAGAACCGCGCATCTTTCTGGGGCTTGGTGAATGTATGGTCGAACTTGCCCCCACCCCTGACGGCACTTTGCAGCAGGGGTTTGCCGGCGATGTGTTCAATACGCTTTGGTATGCCGCACAGACATTGGGGCCGGGCTGGGCCGTCCGGTTTCAGACGGCGCTGGGGGCGGATGCGCTGTCAGACGAATTGGTGCGTTTTGCGCAGGATGCGGGCATTGATTGTTCCACCGTGCCACGTTTGGCCGGCGCGATGCCCGGCCTTTACATGATCCGCCTGAAAGATGGCGAACGCAGTTTCCTTTACTGGCGCGGGCAATCCGCTGCGCGGCGGATGATGGAAAACGCGGGTCTGGTGGCCGCGCAGATGGCCGGGGCGGGCGTGGTCTATCTGTCAGGGATCACACTGGCTATCCTGCCACCTGACGCGCGCGCAGCACTGACCGGGATGATGGCGCAGGCGCGCGCGGGCGGCGCGCTGATCGTGTTCGACCCAAACATCCGCCCCGCACTTTGGGACAGCCCCGACATCATGCGCCGCGCACTGACAGATGCCGCATCTGCCGCCACACTGGTCTTGCCAAGCTTTGACGACGAGGCCAGCGCCTTTGGCGATGCAAGCCCCGCGCAGACCGCCGCGCGCTACCACAGCGGGGGGGCGTCAATCGTGGTG
>NZ_JACUUJ010000020.1 GCF_014859355.1 Yoonia sp.
ATTCACCTGGCGATCGCGGGCGGTGTCGAAAGCATGTCGCGCGCGCCCTTTGTCATGCCCAAGGCCGAAAGCGCGTTTTCGCGCACCAATGCAATTTATGATACCACCATCGGCTGGCGTTTTGTTAACCCTTTGATGAAAGCCCAATACGGTGTGGATTCCATGCCCGAAACCGCCGAAAATGTCGCTGCGGATTTCAACGTGACGCGCGCCGATCAGGATGCGTTTGCGCTGCGCAGCCAAGACAAGGCAGCGGAGGCCATCGCCGCGGGGCGGTTTTCCAGAGAAATTGTTCCGGTCACCATCCCGCAGCGCAAGGGGGATCCCATCGTCGTGGATACCGACGAACATCCGCGTGTCACCAGCTTGGAAAATCTGGCAAAATTGCGCGCGTCCTTCCGCGAGGGGGGCAGTGTCACGGCCGGAAACGCCAGTGGCGTCAATGGCGGGGCGGCGGCGCTCGAGATGCAGCTGAATGGCGGAAAACGCTCGCTTTCCACCATGTGCATCGGTGTCGGCCAAGGCATCGCGATCGCGCTGGAAGCGGTATAAAACCGCAAAAGATGCCATAGCGGACGGTGCCCCGCATGATGAACCCGGGCAGGCCGGTGCTGGCAAAACGACAGGGGGTCTGGCCGTCGGCGCAGACCTGCTAGCCAACGTCCACGGTTTCATGATCCTGCGCGATCCCGCATACGATCCCTGAAACGGCCGCATACTGATCAAGATCGTGGTTGATATGCGTCAGTCGTGCGTCCCGCGGGGCAAGCTGCGCGAGAAGTGCATCAGCCTCGTCCAGATCGTTGTGGCCGCGTGGGTCGGGCGCGCCGGGCGGATAGGCGCAATCCAACACAACCAGATCCAGCGGCGCGGTTTCCAGTGTCGCAAAGGTCGCGTCCGGCAGGCCGCGCGTGTCGGACAGATAGGCGATCCGCTGTGCGCCGTGTGCGATCACCCAGCCCAACGTCGGGCGCGAATGGATCAGCGCGACCGGCGTCACCGTAACCGGCCCGATGCAAAACGCATCGCCCGCCGCGCAGGTCAGGAATCGCAGCCGGCCGGGGTGTTTCGTCAGGTCGTCATAGCCGCGCGGATCATGGGGGCACCAGACGGGCAAGGGTTCGGCCATGCTCCACCGCATCAGGGTCAGGCCAAGGCAATGGTCGCCATGGAAATGCGTCAGCAGAACGCCATCAAGGCTGCGGGGCGGGAACCGGTCCACCAGATCGGTGCGGCCGGCGTCGATCAGCAGGCGCAGGCCTGCAACTTCTAGCAGCGCAGAGGCCGGGGCGCGGGCGCGTGACGGGTCAGCGCGGGCCGCTTCACACGCGGCGCAGGTGCAACCGTGAACGGGCGCGGCCCAGACGCCGCCGGTGCCAAGAAAGGTCAGGCGCATGTCGGCCCGTCCTTTTGGATTGCAGCCAAAAGCAGCGCCGCTGCCTGCGCGGGGGTGCCGTCGTTCGGGATGCTCAGATGGACCGGCGCGGGCGCAAGGCCACGGCTGCGGGCGAGGCGTTCCGCGATGTCTGCGGCGCTTTCGCGTCCCCGTGCGACCAGACGCGCGGCCAGAACCTCGGGGCGGGCGGTGATTTCGGTGGCGACAAGCGCAGCGCCAAACACCCGCCGCGCGGCGGGCAGCGCGGCACGCGATCCGTTGGCGATCACGGTCATGCCCGCGTCCAGCCATGGCTGCACCTCGGCCCCGATGCCATAGCTTAGCCCGTGGCTGTCCCAGTCCAGCGCAAAGGCGCCTGCCGCGCGCAACCGCGCAAAGGCGGCGGGCGAAACCGGAATGTGCTGTTCTGCGCCGCCACTATGCAGGGGGCGCGTGATCATGCGGCGGGCAAGGATCACGTCATCGGTCGGGCGCAGCCGCGCCATGGCCCCCGCGATCACCGTATCCTTGCCTGCGCCCGATGGCCCGACAATCAGGAACAGCCGCCCCGTCATAATGCCCCAAACCCATAGACCTGCGCGCCCGCAACCCATGTGGCCGCGACCGACAACGCGCCCCCGGTATCGCGCACGCGGATCAGATCGGCCCGTTTGCCCTGTGCAATCACCCCACGATCGGCAAGGCCCGTCGCGCGCGCCGGTGCGCCCGACAGCAGGGCAGTGGCCTGCGGCCAGCCAAGGCCCATCTCGCCTGTCAACACACCAAGCGCGGGCAGCATGGCCTGCGGCGCATAGTCCGAACACAGCGCCCCTGCCACGCCCGCCGCAATCGCATCCCGCGCCGACAGCGCACCGGACTGGCTGCGCCCGCGCAATACGTTTGGCGCGCCGAACAGCGTCACCAGACCCGCGGCACAGCCCGCGCGCGCGGTGTCCAGATCAAGGGGAAACTCACTGATCGTGGCGCCGACACCCGCCATAAAGGCGACGCGATCCGCGCCTTCGTCGTCATGCCCCGCCAGTGCTACGCCATGCGGACGGGCGTGGTCTGCAAGCCGTTCGACACGGGCGACGATATTGCCAGCCTCGGCCTGTTTTGCGCTGATCCTTTCCAGAATTTCGCCATCATCCTTGGCATAGACGCGACCAAAATAGGCGCCATAAGCGGCGGCATCCTTGAACTGGCCCTGCCCCGGCGTGTGGTCCATAAACGACAAAAGGCTGGCCACGCCTTCGTCGATCAGCCGTGTGACCCGCGCTTCGGATCCGGCATCGGTCAGTTCATAGCGGACATGCACGCAGTGATCGACCGCGCCACTGAATGCGTGCAATGCACGCGCCAACGCTTCGGCAAAGTCCACGTCGCGCACGCCCAATTCGCCCTCGGCAAAGCTGATGCCGTGAAACGCGGTCGTCACCCCCGCCGCCGCCATGCGCCGGTCGATCGCATCCAGCGCCACAGGCAGCGGGAAAAAGGCGTTGGGGCGGGGTTCCACCTCTTTTTCAATCGCGTCGCCGTGTAGGTCGATCAGGCCCGGAAGCAGCAGGTCGCCCCGCAGGTCGGTCCGCGTGGCCCCTTTGGGCGCGTCCGCGCCAAGGGCCACGATGCGCCCATCCTCAATCGTCAGGCTGCCATGCTGCAAACCCTCGGTCGTGACGATGCGCGCGTTTTCCAGATGCTGTGTCATGCCACCGCCTCGAACGCGCGGCGCTCCACCGTGATCTTCACATCGGCCAGCCGTTCGACAATGGCCATGTCGTGAAAGATGCCGACCATGGCGGCCCCCTCGGCCTTGGCGGCCTCGATCATCGCGCAGACGTTTTCGCGCGCGACCGGGTCCAGCGATGCGGTGGGTTCATCCAGCAACATCAGCCGCCCCCCTTGGGTAAAGCTGCGCGCGATGTTGACGCGCTGGCGTTCACCCCCGGAAAAGGTGGCGGGTGTGGCATCCCACAACTGTTCGGGGATCGCCAGCGCCGCAAGCATTCTTGCGGCCTTGTCATGGGCGGCATCACGGTCCACGCCCTGTTGCAGCAGGGGCCGGGCGACGACGTCCAGCGTGGACAGGCGCGGCAGGCAATGCAGGAACTGCGTCACAAAGCCGATTTCCGACCGGCGCAGGTCGGTGATCTGCGTTTCAGGCGCTGTGACCAGATCCACCAGATCGCCCGCAGCGGTGCGGTAAAGCACCTGCCCCGTTGACGGCACATAGGTGCGATAGATCGCCTTCAAAAGCGAGGATTTCCCCGCCCCCGACGGGCCGACAAGCGCCGCCAATTGCCCCGGTTTCAGATCAAAGCTGATCCCCTCGGCAGCGGGCACATGTTTGGCGCGGTCGTGGATATAGAACCCCTTACCCAGATCGCGCACGGAAAGAATATTGTCCATCAGGCCCTCACAATGCGCTGGAAACAAGTTGTTGCGTATAGGCGGCCTGCGGATCCTCAAGGATCTGGTCGGTCAGCCCCGACTCAATAATGCGGCCGTATTTCATCACGATGGTGCGGGTGGTCAGGTGGCGCACCACGCCCAGGTCATGCGTGACGACAAGCATGGACACGCCCGTGACCTCTTGCAGTTCCATGATCAAATCAAGGATACGCGCCTGCACCGACAGATCAAGGCCGGTCGTCACCTCGTCCAGCAACAAAAGCGGCGCACCGGTGGACAGGGCGCGCGCGATCTGCACCCGCTGCTGCATCCCGCCCGAAAAGTTGCGCGGCAATTCGTCCATACGCGCAGGCGGCACCTCGGTCCGGGCCAGAAGCGCGGTGGCCTTTTCGCGGATCACCCGGTAGCTGAGTTCGTCCGACATCAACAGCCGTTCGGCAATGTTGCCACCGGCGGAAATGTCGAAATTCAACCCCAGTGACGGATTCTGATAAACCATGCCCATCCGGGTATCGCGCAGGCGCAGTTGTTGTGCCTCATTCAGCGAAAACAGGTCATGCGCGTGGCCTTCGTCGTGGAATGTCGCCTGCCCCGATGTCGGCTTGTCATCGAAATACAGCATCTTCACGAGGGACGACTTGCCCGAACCACTCTCGCCCATAATCCCCAGCACCTCGCCCTTGTGCAGGCGGAACGATGCGCCCGCCACGGCCACGACAGACCCGCAATGGCGGCAAATGTTGGTGTCATGTTCCGGCCCGGTCACGTCCAGACAGGCCGGGCAGCCGGGGCCGTGGATGCGGGTCAGGTTATCAACGTCAAGGATCGGTTTCATTCTGCGGCCTCCAGCCGTTCCAGGCGCATGTCGCAATATGCGGCATCCGAGCATTGAAAGACGCGCGCGCCATCATCATCAAGGAATTCATCAAGAAAGCTGTCATCGGCCCCACAACGACGGCAGCAATGGCGCTTGCCCGTGGCCTTGTCGCGGAAATTTTCCACCGCGAAGGTGACATCGTTGAAGGTGATCGGCACCGCATCGGTATGGGGCGGCACGGCATAGATGCGCTTTTCGCGGCCCGCGCCAAACAGATACAGGCAATCGGCCTGATGCAGTTTCGGCACGTCAAACCGCGGGATCGGTGACGGGTCGATGATATAATGCCCGTTGATCCGCGTGGGGTAGCGGTGCGAGATTGTGATCTCGTCAAAGGCGACCATATCCTCATACAGTTTCACCCACAGCCGCGCGTAATCTGCCCGCCCGTGCATCCGGCGGCGTTTGGCGGCATTGGGTTCCACCACCACCAGTGGGTCGGGGTAGGGCACCTGAAACACCAATATCTGATCGGCGCGCAGGGGCAGTTCAGGAATGCGGTGGCGGGTCTGGATCACGCTGGCCTCTTCGGTGCGCAGCGTGCCGGTGACGCCCGGACAGGTGAGCGCGAAAAAGTTGCGGATATTGGCTGCGTTCACGCTGTCATCTGCGCCCTGATCAATCACCTTGCAAGCGTCGTCCGGCCCCAGAAGCGCCAGCGTCAACTGCATCCCCCCGGTGCCAAAACCGCGCGCAATGGGCATTTCGCGGCTGGCATAGGGAACCTGATGGCCCGGAATGCAGACCGCCTTGAAGATCGAGCGGCGCAATTCGCGCTTGGCGTCTTCGTCCAGAAAGGCAAAGCCGTATTCCGCGCCTTCGCGGGTCTGGCCCATGGTATCAACGGGGTGCATCTGTGGCCTCTTCGGTTTTGCCTTGCGCGGCGCGCAGGCGGTCCATGTCAGACTGGAAGGTAACGTAGTGGGGCATCTTGTAATGGGTGCAAAACCCCATGCTTTCGATGCCGTCCACATGCAGCAGCACGAATTCGGGGTCTTCAGACGGGTTTTCGATGCGGCCCTTTTCGCGGGCCACGCTGATCGCACGGTCCAGCACGGACATGGCGATCGCCTTGACCTCGTTATGGCCAAAGCAGGCACCATAGCCGAGGGTGAACACCGGCGCGCCGTCGTCGGATTTTTCGAACATGGCGACGATCTCGCATTCCGTCACCAGAACCTCGCCCGCCTCCATCGGCTTGCCCGTCACCGGGTGCGGCACCATGACCGGCACATACCCCACGCGCAATTCGCCGACCGTGGGGTGCACGTCGCCGTAACCGCGCATGTTGGAATAAGCGAGCGCCAGCAGGCCACCGGTTTCCCCGCGCGCCATGGTCGCCAGTTGCGCCGAACGCGGCACGGGGAAGATCAGCGGTTCGCGGGTGATGTCAAAAGGCGTCTCGTCGCTGTTTTCCAGCGGGGCCAGCAGACCCTCCTCGCGCAAGCTGTCCAGCACCTTGGGAAAGGTCAGGGCTGTGTCGTTCTCGGGCCGGTTGCCCAGCCAGTCGCGGGTGATCTCGTCGAACCGCTCTGCGCCCTCGTCCATCAACTCGAACCGGAACAGCCGGTGCAGGTAATCGGGCGTCGCGCCCAGCATCTGCCCGCCGGGAATGTCCTTGAACGCGGCAGAGACACGGCGGATCACGCGCATGTTGCGGGTATCATGCGTCGCGGTTTCGCCAAGGCGCGGCTTGGTCGAACGATAGGCGCGCAGGAAAAACGCGGCCTCAAGACTGTCGCCCAGCGATTGCTTGAGCGCGAGTGAGGCAAGGCGCGGGTGATAAAGGCTGCCCTCGGACAGCACCTTGGAATGCAAAAGCGGCATCTGGCGTTCGATCTGGTCAAGCTCCAGCGGGGCGCTCTCGCCCATGGCGCGCATCGCGTCCATCAGGCGCGAAGACCCCTTTATCGCGTCAGCGCCGCCGCGAATGGCTACATAGGCCATGGCTCAGGCTCCTATCTTGGTTGTGCGGGGGATGACGGTCAGGCGCGTGGCATCGGCCAGCACCAAATCCACCCCCATCGGGAAATCGGCGCACCAGCGCGCGCGGGCGGTCAGCCAGTCTGGTGCAAGGCCCTTTGGGGCCAGCGTGGCGGTGCCGTTGATCCCCGGCCCGGTCAGGGTCAGGGCCGCACCTTCGGTCAGGCTGTCCACCATGATGACGAGCGTCGCCCCGTCTTCGGGTGTATCAAGCGTGCCAAGGCGGGGCGTAAAATCAGGGGCGGCGGTGCCCACAGACAGGATAAAACCGGCCTTATCCACTGTGGCCTTACCCACATCGAGAAAGGCAAAATCGGTCGCGGACAGCGTGCCGGTTAGGTCAGCCAGCGTCTGGGTGTTGTCGCAAAAGGTGGCAAGGGCCGCCAGCGCAGCAGGCCGCCCGTCCAGCAGATCCCCCAGATCGGCGATCTGGCCCGGGCGCGCCGCCACATCCAGAATCCGCCTGAACAATGCCTGATGCGTTGCAGGCCGCCAAAGGCGGGGCAGGTCAAGAACACTCATTCGTCTTCCTCCGACAAGAGTTGAAAATCAACCTTTGTGCGGTCAAGCGACAGCGCGCGGCGGGCCTGAGTTTCGGCCCGCGCGGCCATCCCTTCGGCCAGCAGCGCCTCGATTTCGGGTGCTTCGGGTAGATCGGCCACCAGCGCCGCATCCAGAATGGCCAGTCGTGTGACAAGGGCCAGATCGTCGCTCATCAGCGCAGCACCGCCTTCGGCCACGCCTTCGGGGGCGGTCAGGCGCAGATGCACGCGGGCCATCGGGATTTCGCCCAGATGAAACGCGGCACCGGCGACGGATTCGCGCAACTGCATTAACATCAGCCCTTCGCGGGGCGGCGCCAGCAGGTCCACCTGCGCGCGGTCGCGGATGCGGTCGGCCAGTGCCGCGACCCGCCCTTTATCAGCCGCGGCCAGTGCCGCCGCCCAGTCTTCTCTGTTCGGTCTCATTGTCATTTCCTTATCCAATCAATCGGGCGCGCACCCGGGCCGACACCTGATCAAGCACGAACACGGTAAGGAAGATCACCAGCAGGATCGTGCCGACATGGCCATATTCAAACGTGTCGTAGCGGCCCTTTAGTTCTTGCCCGATACCGCCCGCACCAACGAGGCCGATGACGGCCGCCATGCGCACATTGCGGTCCAGAATATACAGCGTGTAGGCCACATAAGACGGCGCCACCTGCGGTAACACGGCGGCGCGCAGCACCCGCAGCTTGCCCGCGCCAAGCGCGGTCAGCGCCTCTTGCGGCTTGCGGTCGGCGGCCTCGATATCTTCGGCATAGAACTTGCCCAGAAAACCCGCGCCATGCAGGCCAAGCGCCAGATAGCCCGCAATCGCCCCGAACCCGAACCCCAGGACCAGAAACATCGCGATGATCAGTTCCGGCATCGACCGCAGAAAGCTGACCACGCCGCGGCTGGCGGAATAGGCAAAACGATTGGGCGTATAGTTGCGCGCCCCAAAGAAGGCGAGCGGGATCGACAGCAGGACCGAGATGATCGTGGCCCAGATGGCGATTTCAAAGGTTTCAACCATCTTGCTCAGCACCTTGGTCAGATAGCCGAACGGGTGGACCAGATATTCCTTTACCTCGACCTGTTGCTCAACCTGAAGGGTGTCGGCGTTGAGGTGATAGGTCGTTACCTCGGTCGCCTCGATCCGGGTGAACATCGGCAGGGCGTCACGGTCCAAATCGGTGATCCGCGCCAGTTCGCGCCGGTCCTCGATCACAAAGGGAAACAGCGCGCCGATCATCCGGCCCAACCCCTTGCCGACCTGGCTTTCGTCCTTCAGGCCCACGCCAGCCGCCACAGCCTCGCCGGTCAGGTTCAGCATTTTACCCACTTCCATGCGCTGCCCCGACCAGAAAAGCGCGGTGGCGATCAGCAGCACGGCAAGCGCCGCACGCCAGTCATAGGGCGCGCGCAGATGCCATTCAGAGGCCGGGCGCGGGTGCCCGCCGGTTTGTAGTATTGCCTCACGCATAGGCTTTCTCCTTGGTCTCGGGGCTTGGCACAGCCAAACCTTCGTAAAGCTCTGCCTCGGCGCGGTCGTCGAAAAGGGCAGGCTTGCCGTCAAACACCACGCGCCCCTTGCGCATCCCGATGATGCGATCGGCGAATTCGCGCGCAAGGTCGGTCTGATGCAGGCTGCACAGCACGGTCGCGCCCTGTTCGCGGGCTGCTTCGCGCAGCAGGCCCAGAACCTCGCGGCTGATTGCGGGGTCAAGGCTGGCGACAGGTTCGTCGGCCAGAATGACCTCGGGGCGCACCAGCAGCGCGCGGGCAATGCCCACCCGTTGCTGTTGCCCGCCCGACAGCGCCGCAGCCCGGCGCGGCAGGTGAATCTCATCGAGCCCCACTCGCGCCACCACCTCGCAGACGCGTGTGCGCAGTTCAGGCGGATACCAGCCCAGCATGGCGCGCCAGCCCGCCACCTCGGCCACAGCGCCGGCAAGCACGTTGGCGGCCACGCTTGCGCGTTCCACCAGATTGAATTGCTGATGCACCATCGCCACCCTGCGGCGGATGCCGCGCAAGGATTTTGGCGACAGCGCCGTATCGCCCAGCATCATCTGGCCCGAGGTCAGATCGGTCAGCCCGTTCACCACCCGCAGCAGCGTTGATTTGCCAGAACCGGACGGGCCAAGCACGACGCAAAATTCGCCCCGCGCGACATGGGCCGACACGCCGTCAAGCGCGGCGACCCCGTCGGCATAAACCTTGCGCAAGTCCCGGAAAGAAAGGTGCGGTTGCCCCTCTCTCCCGGTTCCGAGCGCAGCTTGAAGGATCGCCGCGGCCGCCATCAGTTTGACGCCTTCGCGATGATCGCGGTGCGCAGATCGCCCGACACCTTGGACAACGTGACCAGCGCGGGGGCCATCATCGTATCGGTTACGGTGGCGTCATAGCGGTCAACCTGTTTGCCACCGTAACCGCGGATCATCTCGGGCGTGATACCGGGGGCCTCGTGCACGGTGTTGAAGGCGTCGCGCAGCCGCGTTTTGACGTCGGCAGGCAGCTTGGTTGACATCGCCAGCGGCGGGTTCGGGATCGGGTCGGATTTTCCGATGACCACGAAATCAGTGGCGCTGATCGTGCCCGCGTTGATCGCCTTTTCGAAACTGTCGAAAGAGGCGGCAGCGGCATCGACCTGACCCTCGGCCAGCGCCTTAAGGCTGTTGGCATGGCTGCCGGTCATGCGGATCACACTGAGATCCGTTGCCGGATCAAGGCCAGCCGCCACGATCATCGCCACCGGGTAAACAAAGGACGAGGTGGAATTGGCGTCGCCAAAGGCCATCTCGTGCCCCTTGAGATCGGCGACAGAAGCGATGCCGCTGTCCTTGCTGGCGTAGATGCCAGAATAATAGACCGATGCGCCCTTGTTGACATCGACCGCCAGCAATTCAGCACAGCCGCGTTCCTTGGCCGGCAGGTAAGAGGCAGCGCCGAACCAGGCGATTTCGACGACATCCGAACAGATCGCCTCGATCACGGTGGCATAGGTCTGGCCTACCTTGATGTCGAAATGCACGCCGGTTGTTTGCGTCACAGCATCGAACACCGGTTTGAAATCGGCGCGGGTGCCGTCCTCGGTGCCGCCATCTGCGGGCACCAGCATGACGCGGTATGGGTTGGATGCAGAGCCGTCGGCTTGCTGTGCCATCACAGCGGTGATAGAGATCGTCGTCGCGGTCGCAGCTGCGGCGAAAGTCCTGAGCAGAGACATTTGTCTTCCTCTTGATGATCGTTGATTGACTGGGCAGTCAGGGCTGTGGCCGCACCTCCATGTACGGCCCTTGGTCTTCGGTGGCCCATTCGGGGTCTTCCACCGAAAGCTGGATACGATCACCACGAAACTGGGTGATCACATATTCTTGGACGACACCGCATTCGCGGCAGGCATTCACGCCCTTGATACGCAGCACCGGCTGGGTGCGCGGCATTCGCAGGGCAAGCGCATCCGCAGGCAGCGGCAGGCGCGTGCTGATAAGGCTTTCAACACGGTCAAGCGTGATCCCCGCGACCGCGCGCAGATGCCGCGTCAGCGATCCGCCGGGATAGCTGCGCGCCGCTTCAGCCGCGGCGCCGGTCATGAAATGCAACGTCAGCGCATAGGGCAGATCACTTTCGCCGCGCAGCGTTTTCAGACACAGCACCGGCGTGCCCTCGGCCATGCGCAGCCGCCGCGCGACACCACCTGCGGCAACGATTTCGTCACGGGCCAGCAGGGTGACTTGCGCGGTCCGCCCGCTGGCGGCCAGACGCTCGGTGAATTTGGTGTCGCGCCCGATGCCATAGATCAGCCCACGCGAAAGCACCCTTGTGCCCCGCCCGTGCACCCTTTCGACCAGCCCCTCGGCGATTAGTTCGTCAACGGCACGACGCAGGGTATGGCGGTTCACGCCGAAACGTGCGGCCAGTTCCGGTTCTGCCGGAAGCCAGTCGCCCTCGTCCAGGCCACGTTCGATCTCGGCGCGCAAGGCGATTGCAATTTGCGCCCAAACGGCGGTGCCGGATTGTCTGACAAGCTGTGGCAAGGTCTGTCCCTCGATTCTCTTCATACAGACGTCTAGACGACTTATGTGACAGGTATGCGACGGTTGGCCACTTTTGGCATTTCCTGCTTTTCAGGCGCGCCTTGATCGCAAGCCAGGAAATTTGCAATGCGATTGTACGTCCAGACGCGCCAAGGTTTTTTGGCCACCGCCACCTTTCGCCCCCATGGAACCGATGCCTCCGGCGTGCACATCTATCAGCCCGGCAGCGACCGGTGTGCCGGCAACAAGGCCAAACTCTTTGGCGGCCTGTGGGGATAGACCATCCCCAAGGGCTGATCCGGCCGGCACGATATTTACGCCGATACGTTTGAAATCTTCACCGACAAGTTCGCCCAAGCCGATGGTATTGAAGTAATCCGCATCCCGCACCGATCTGACGACGGCCTGCCAGATGTCATCACTGGATTGTTCGACTGTGTTGGCGCCCTGGCGGTAGATCGACACCGCATTTTTGGCGGCACCGACCATCCGGCCATCGGTCGTGAACACACCAGCGCGGGCACTGCCGGTGCCGACATCAACACCAATGACATAACTTTCTTTTGCCTGTGATCCGGTCAACATGCTGTTTCCTTCCCGTTGCCTATAGATCGACGCTGTTGGGCAAGATCACCATGTCGCGGATCACGACGCCGCGGGGACGCGTCAGCATGAACAGAACGGCTTCGACAACCCCGCGCGGTTGCATCAGCGACCCGTTTGCAAGCGCCTTTTCCATTTTTTCTTTGGGTCAGTCATCCAGCAACGCCGTAACGACTGAACCGCGAACTTTGACGCTGTGTAGATTGGTTCCCATACGACAGGGACAACGCCCGCAACCAAGCTGGTAAAGATGATGTCACCGGTTTTGCATTCAATCATCGCAGGCAAAACGGCCGGAACGCTGCGAAAGGCTGCGTTGATGTTCAGGTTCAGCATCCTGTCCCATTCATCTGGATTACCTTCTGCGGCCGCCCCGCCCACATATGCGCCTGCATTCGCATGGAATATGTCAAGCGGACCAACCAGATTTTCGATCTGCGGCAACATTCCCGAAACTTGCGGCCCGTCAAGAACGTCGATGACCAGCGGTTTGGCAGCGTCACCCAGGTCTTCGCACACAGCGTTCAGCCTGTCGCTGGCCCGATCGATCAGGACGACCCGCGCGCCTTGCGCGATAAGGATCTGTGCGCATGCCAACCCGATCCCGGACGCAGCACCTGTTATTGCTGCGGTTTGTTATCCATTGTTTTGCTCATTTTCATATTCTGATCATTCAGGCGCGACCATGGCTCGCCCGCGAACGCCGCGCGAGAGAGTCAACGATGACAGCAATGGCAAGAACGGCCCCTGTAATCATGTCGCGCAGAGAAGAGCTGAGGTTGAGTAATGTAAGCCCGTTAGAGATTACCGTGATGACAAGAACACCCAACAAGGCAGACCGGGCCGACCCGCGGCCACCGAGCAGCGAGGCACCCCCGATGACGGCTGCGGCAATCGCGTTCAGGTTCACATCACCTGTTCCTGCTTGCTAGTTGGCCGAGGCAAGGCGTGCGGCTTCGACATTGCCGCCGACAGCAAACATGGACCGCCCCCATTGCGTGCGGGCCAGAGCATAGTTGAGCATCACGACAAACAACACAAACACGCCAAACATCCACGGCACGCCACGACCCTATTCCAGATAGAAAACCGCAAAAAAAGGGCAATTGAAAGGAATGTCGCCTTGACCACTGCGCCGCTCAATGGGCTGGCAGAAAGGTTTGCAGCACTGCGCTGCCGGTTCGTGCGCATCTTGTGTCATTGGTCTTCCCCAATATCTTCGCGTTTGCGCGCAGCCCGTCGCGAGACGGAATTTTCGCTGGCGTCAGTAATGGCGGAAACAAGGTCTGGGTGGGAAATTTCAACCAGGGCTGCGGCTGCCGCTGAATCCACCGGATCAAGAACGACCACACGCGCCCCTTGTGCGATAACGGAATTGAACTGTTGTTGTTGCAGGGCGACGTCCGCGTTGCCATTCTGGTAGATCAGCGTGCAGTCAGGGAAAAGCGCCGTCATGGCGGCCTGAAAACCCGGCCAGTCTTTTTCTTCGTTACGGGTCGATGCCTGATCGGGCATCAGGAATGCCACAGTCCGGGCGGTTGCCGTTGTGGCGATCAGTGTAGTGACAAGCGTTGATGCCGCCGCAAGTGAGGTGATCTTGTTCATCTGTTTGCTCCTCCAAACCAAATTAAACCCCGCTGACGCGGGTAGCGATGTCTGAGAAGAAAACAAGACGTCTGGCGCTGCCGGGCGCTGCGGGCAGCCATTGACCAGAACTGAACTCCTCCCAACGCATCGCAAAGTATGCGCAATCAATTGTTCTGAATCAGCATGACTTCGACAGGCTTGTGTGAATTGCTGAAGGTTGCTGTGAAATTTATGGAAAATGAATCGAGAAGAACACCGATTTACGACCTTGCAAAACTTGCCAATGCGTCGCCAAGCGCGGTGAGTTCCGTGCTGAACGGGACGTGGAAAAAGCGGAGAATCAGTCGAAAACTGGCCGAACGCGTGATGCAGTTGGCCGAAGAACAAGGCTATTCTGTCATCGTGCAAGCCAGCTTACTGCGTCGGGATCGCTCTAACATCCTTGGCATGATCGTCCCGAAATACGACAACCGATACTTTGGCAACATTGCCGAGCAGTTTGAGATAATGGCCCGCGTGCGCAGATTTTTCCCTATTGTCACATGCACACAACGTGACCCCGACCGGGAATTTGAAGCTGCAAAAGAGCTGGTTTCTTATCAGGCTGAATGTCTGATCTCGACCGGGGCCACTGACCCGGATCGCATTTCAGCATTTTGCAAAGCGTCGGGGGTTCAATCGATCAATCTGGATTTGCCGGGCAAGGATGCACCGTCGGTCATATCCGATAACTACGCAGGGGGTTGTTTCAGGGGCATCGGCTGACAAGATGTCACCTGCACAGGACAACAAAGGGTTTACTGGTGAACACGATAAACGCCGCTGTCATTGCAATGCCGGGGAACGACCCGCTGCCAAGGTGTATGCCGGGGGGCGATATGGCGCATGATCGGGTTGTTGCCGTCACCGACAGCGCAGACTTTGCCCGCCGTTTGCAGGCGGACCGCAGCATCAGCTTTTCAACCGCCCACCTGCAAACCAGCCCGTTTGACGCGCAAACCATTGCCCAGGCGTTGCGAACCGCAGTCGCGGGGGCGGGGGCCAAGGCGCTGCTTGCCGTTGATATGCGCTGGGGGATCGAAACCGCCGCCGCCTCGGCAAATTTCGAAATCTGGGGCGCGTTATGCGCCGATCTGGCCGCTACAGAGCTGCGGATCGTGTCTGTCTATGACTGGCAAATGCTGACCGGCGATCAACTGCTGGCCGCGCTGCGCGGGCATCAGCAATTTCTGGCCCCCGACGGGCTGCACGACAATCCGTTCTGGCTGCCCAATGCCTATCTGGCCACGGCCAGCCTGCGCGAACAGGTGTCGTTTCTTTTGGGGCGTGTCGTGCCAAGCTGGCAACCGATGGTGCTGGATCCGGGTGCCGACGGGCAGGCGGCCATGGGGGCCGATCCCGGCTGGCTGCCGGTGGCCGAATTGCGGCCCATGCGTGGCCTTGGGCAACGCTGGAAAATCCGCTGTTTCGGGCGGCTGCGCGTCTATACCAGCGATTCACAGCAGATCGACTGGCAAATCTCGGGCGGTGCGCCGCGCAAGATCAAGGCGCTGTTTGCCTATCTGCTGACCCGCGGTGAAGCCGGCGCAGCCGCTGACCGGCTGGCAGAGTTCCTGTGGCCCGATGGCAGCGATGAGGATGCCAAACGCGCCCGCCTGCACCACACCGTGGCCATGCTGCGCAAAGTGCTGGGCCACAAGGATTTCATCGAAAGGCGGGGCGACTGGTATCACCTGCGCCCGCCGCCGGGCAGCTGGATCGACATTCATACGTTCGAACAGTTCTGCCGCCGCGCCAAGGCGCTGGAGCGGGAAAGCCAGTTCGACCAGGCCTATGCCATGCTGCAAGCCGCCGAGAGACTTTATACCGGTGATCTGTTCGAAGACCTGTCACAGGAATACGTGGAAAGCGAGGTCGAAGATTGGTGCCTGCCACAGCGCGCATGGCTGCGCGACATGGCGCTAAAGGTGCATCGCGACATGGCCATGCTGCTGCGGCGGCGCGGCAAATTGCGCGATGCGATCAAACATTGCCAACGCGCGCTGGACATCGACCCCACCTGCGAAATCGCCCACGAAGAAGCAATGCGCATTTTCCATGCGCAGGGCCGGCAAGATGCGATGGCCCGCCAATACCGCCAGTATGTTGATGCGCTGGCCGACATTGGCGGTGACACGACCTATCCGCCGCTGCAAAGCATCTTTCAGGGCCTGATTTCAGGGCATTGATTTTTTGCCAAAAAATCTTCCCAAAGAAAAACCAAAGAATCATCTCTAACTATGGGTGCAAGGATAGAATCATATAAGGAGGAGGATGCGATGACTGTCGCCGCAACGGTTTCGCCAGCCAATGGCTATGACCCGTTCGACCTGAGCGCACCCCACGCGACGTGGGCAAAGATGCGCGAAAACAAGCCTGTTTTTCAGCACAAGGACACCGGCTATTTCATCGTCACGCGCCATGCCGATATCAAGGCCGTGTTCGATGACTGGCAGACGTTTTCGTCAGAAAACGCCCAGGCCCCGATGCGGCCCATGTGCGCCGAAGGCCGCCGCATCATGACCGAAGGCGGGTTCACCGCCTATTCGGGCCTGTCGGCCCGCGTGCCGCCCGATCACACCCGCATCCGCAAGATCGTGCAGGGCGCATTCGGGCCGCGCCGGTTCAAAGCGATCGAACCGAAGATCGCACAGATCGTGGCCGATGCGCTGGACCGGATCGCGCCACTGGGCCGTGCCGATTTCTTTCGCGATGTGGCCTATGACGTGCCAGCCTTTGTGCTGTTCGCGCTGGTCGGTATCCCTGACAGCGATGTGCAAAAGGTCAAGGCGTGGTCGGTCAGCCGCGCAGTGTTGACATGGGGTGAACTATCAGACGCCGAACAACTGCCACATGCGCACAACATGGTCGCCTATTGGGACTATTGCCGCGCCCTGGTGGCCGCGAAGCGCGCAATCCCCGGTGATGATCTGCCCAGCGACCTGTTGAAATTGCAAGCCGAAGGGGCCGAGATTACCGACGATGAAATTGCCGGTGTGATGTATTCTGTCCTGTTTGCCGGGCATGAAACAACCACAACGCTGATGGCGAACGGGGTGCACACCCTGTTGACCCACCGCGACGCGTGGGATGCGATCTGTGCCGATCCCGCGCTGATCCCCCAAGCGACCGAAGAAATCCTGCGGCACGCGCCGTCGATCGTGGCGTGGCGCAGGCGGGCAAAGGCCGATGCGCAGATCGGCGGGGTCGCAGTGCCCGAAGGGTCGGATATTCTGCTGCTGATGGGGTCGGGCAACCGTGACGAGACGGTGTTCCCCCATGGCGAGGATTTTGACATCGGGCGCGCGAATGCGCGCAACCATCTGTCGTTCGGCTATGGCATCCATTTCTGCCTTGGCTTCCAGCTGGCCAAGCTGGAATTCGGGATCATGCTGCGGCAACTGACCGCGCGTTTCCCCGACCTGCGCCTGACCGGCGACGGCAAGATCGACTATCTGGCAAATGTGTCCTTCCGTATTCCGTCGAAGGTTGAAATTACTTGGGGAGACGCGACATGACCGAAAAATTCATTCTGCCATTCGACCGGATCACGGCCGCAGATCACGACCGGGTGGGCGGCAAATGCGCATCGCTGGGCGAAATGACCCGCCACGGCGTCGCGGTGCCCCCCGGCTTTGCCATCACAACCGAAGCATATGCCGAAATGCTGGCGCATCAGGGCCTGCACGCCGAGATCGCGGCGCTGCTGGACACACTCGACCCTGATGATGTGGTCAGCACCGAACGTGTCGCCCGCAATATCGAAACACGCGTGCGGTCGCATCCGATGCCTGCGCATATCGAACAGGCGATCCGCGATGCCTATACCGCGATGGGCGGGGATTTGGCTGTTGCCGTGCGATCCTCTGCCACGGCCGAAGATTTGCCCGACGCCAGCTTTGCCGGACAGCAAGACACCTATTTGTGGGTCATCGGTGCCGATCAGGTGGTGGAAAAGGTCCGCGATTGCTGGGGGTCGCTGTTTACAGCGCGAGCCATCGCCTATCGCGCCAAGGCCGGGCTGGGCCAGATCGAGGTGCTGATGAGCGTTGCCGTGCAGAAAATGGTCAACGCCCGTGTTGCTGGCGTGGCCATGACCCTGAACCCGACCACCGGCGACCGCACCAAGATCGTGATCGACGCATCATGGGGCCTGGGCGAACTGGTGGTTTCGGGGGTTGTGACGCCCGATAACTTTACCGTCGAAAAGGTGCTGATGGAGGTGATCAACCGCAAGATCGGTGACAAGCATCTGGAACTGGTCGGTGACGCGACAGCCGGCGCGACGATCGAACGCCCGGTTGACGCCGACCGGCGCGCCTCCGCCTGCATGACCGACGCCGAGGTCATCGCCGTTGCCGCCCTTGCCAAGCGGTTGGAAAAACAGAACGGCTGCCCGCAAGACGTGGAATGGGCCATCGACGCTGATCTGCCGGATGGGGAAAACCTGCTGGCGCTGCAATCGCGCCCCGAAACCGTCTGGTCGCAAAAGAAAACCGCCGCCAAACCCAAAGCCAGCTACGCCGTAGGCATGGCCGGCATCGTTGGCACACTGAATAATCCGCTTGGTTCAAAAACCTGAAATTCTCTGGGAGGAGAAAACAAAAATGGACGCACAAACCCCGATGTTCCCCAGCCCCTATGATCTTCAGGCCCCGAAAGGGGCCGAGGACTGGCGGGATCTTTACCCCTATTACCTGACCTTCCAGCCGCAGTTGCGCGAAAAGGAAGACGCAAAGTTCTGGTTTTGCGACAGCCAGCACTGGCCAAACCCGTTCCGACCCTTTGATGCGATGACGGTTGAATTTTCTGTCAAATGTCTGGGCCAATACAACACCCGTCACCTGATGGTGCCGCCCGCCAACGGCGTCGATTACCGGATCCACAACGGCTATTGCTATATGTCGCCGGTGGCCGTCGCGCCCGAACTGATTGCAGGGCGCGTGCCGATGTTCATGGAACGCGCCGGGCATTATTTTGCGAACTGGGACAGCCTGATTGAAAACTGGCACAAAAAGGTGCGCGCCAACATCGACGAAATGGAAGCCCTGCAATTCGAAAAACTGCCCGATGTCGTGCCGCTTGAATGGATCACCGAAGGCCGCGGGCTGGATAACACCACCGCGATCATCGAAAACTATGACCGCGCAATCAACCTGCTGTATCGCACATGGCAATATCACTTTGAATTCCTGAACCTTGGCTATGCCGCCTATCTGGATTTCTTTGGTTTTCTCAAAGGTGAATTTCCCACGATCCCCGATCAGGCGATTGCCAAGATGGTGCAGGGCGTGGACAGCGACCTGTTCCGCCCTGATGACGAGATCAAGAAACTGGCGCGGCTTGCAGTGTCGCTGGGCGTGGCCGATGCGCTGCGCAACGGTGCGGTAGATGACGCACTGGCCGCTGTCGCTGCCACCCCCAATGGAGCCGAATGGATCGCGGCCTGGGAGGCGGCAAAAGACCCCTGGTTCAACTTTACGTCGGGCAACGGGTTCTATTCGACCGACAAATACTGGATCGAACATCTTGATATCCCGTTGGGGTATCTGCGCGACTATATTGTGCGCATCGAAGCCGGCGAAACCATCGAACGCCCCACGGCCAAGCTGATCGCGGAACGCGACCGGATCACCGAAGAATATGCCGAAATGCTGGATGACGAGGCCAAAGCCGTGTTCGAAGGCAAGCTGGGTCTGGCGCGCACCGTGTTCCCCTATGTGGAAAACCACAATTTCTATATCGAACATTGGTCGATGGGGGTTTTCTGGAAAAAGATGCGCGAACTCAGCCAGCTTTTGCACGAAGAAGGCTTTTGGCCGACGCCGGACGGCATGTTCTTTCTGTCCCGCCAAGAGGTCCGCGATGCGCTGTTTGACTATGGCAATGCATGGGCCACGGGGGGCGACTGGATCGGCCCGCACCACTGGCCGCAGGAAATCGACCGCCGCCGCGCCATTCTGGCCGCGCTGGCCACAGAACCGCCGCGCCCTGCGCTGAACAACCCGCCCGAGGTGATTACCGAACCTTTCACCATCATGCTGTGGGGGATCACGTCAGAGGCCATCCAAAGCTGGGTTGGCACGGATGAAAACAGCATGGAGCTGACAGGCATGGCCGCATCGCCGGGGCGTGTTGAAGGGATCGCACGTGTGCTGCGCAGCCCCGATGACCTGCACCTGATCCAGCAGGGCGAAATCCTTGTCACGCCCGTCACCGCGCCAAGCTGGGCGCCCGTGTTTGGCAAGATCGCGGCGACCGTCACCGATATCGGCGGCATGATGAGCCACGCCGCCATCGTGTGCCGCGAATATGGCCTGCCCGCCGTCACCGGCACCGGCACCGGATCGTCGCGGATCAAGACAGGCCAGCGCCTGCGCGTCGATGGCAATGCCGGGACGGTCACGATCCTTGACTGATCTGCAATGAAAAGGGGGCGGTCCTGCCGCCCCCACCCCGAAAAGGAGGCCACGCCATGCTTACCACCTTATCACGCACCGACCGTTATGATGCCGTCTGGCGCGCTGCCGAACCCTATATGCGGGCGCGCAAGAACGACATTCACATCCCGCTTAGTTTCGCATGGGCGCAGCGGTTGCTGGATGACCACCCGCAGGCCGACCGCGATATCGTCAGCCTTGCCATCCTGCTGCACGACATCGGCTGGTATTCCATCGACATGGACGACATCATCGAAAAAGGGTTCAGCGGGCCAAATATGCTGCAATCCGATGTGCGTTACCTGCACGAATCCGAAGGCATCCGGCTGGGCACCCCCTTGATGCGCGATGCGGGCTGGTCAGATGACGTGATCGCGCAGGTCTGCGACATCATCGACGGCCACGACACACGCACCGACGCCCGCCACCTGAACGACCGGCTGGTGCGCGATGCCGACAAACTGTGGCGGTTCGAGGTGACGGGCATTGCCGTGGCCTGCGACTGGTTCAAAACAACGCCGCATGGCTATGCCGACCGGCTGGAAACGCAAAAAGACCAGCTTGAAACCGCGGCAGGCTGCCGCTGGGCGGCAGAAACGCTGGCCGCGTCGCGCGCCGCGCTCATGCTGCATGTGATCTGAAGGATTGAAACATGGATATGTTTATCGACGGCGGCTGGCACCCATCGGTGTCAGGCGACACCCAACCTGTGACCGAACCTGCCACTGGAACGGTGTTTGACACCGTCCCGCAAGGCACCGCCGCAGATGCCGATATTGCCATCCGCGCCGCCGCCCGCGCCTTTGATCTGTGGCGCCATGTGCCAATGGCCGAACGCGTGCGCATCCAGAAGGCCTGCGCACAGGCGATGCGCGACAATGCAGACAGGATCGGCGCCGCCTTGCACCGCGAACTGGGCCGCCCACTGCCCGCCGCAGTGGCCGAGATCACGCGCTCAGCTGATCTGCTGGATGTTTACGCCGAAGAAGGGCTGCGCCTTCAGGCGACCATGGCCCTGTCTGCCGGCCCCGGCGAAAAAACTGTCGTGACGCGCGACCCTGTGGGTGTGGTCGTGGCGATTACGCCGTTCAACTATCCTGTCACGCTGTTGATGTTCAAACTGGGGGCCGCCCTGATCGCGGGCTGCACCGTGGTTGCCAAACCCGCCGAGGATACGCCTACATCGACGCTGCTGCTGGCAGAGCTGTTTCATGAGGCGGGCCTGCCTGCGGGGTGTTTCAACGTGGTCACGGGGCGGGGCAGGGGCATCGGCAGTGCGATGATCGAACACCCGATCCCGCGCAAGATCGCCTTTACCGGCGGCACGGCGGCGGGCAAGGCGATTGCCGCCGCCGCCACCGGCACGATGAAACGCGTGACGCTGGAACTGGGCGGGCAATCGGCGGCGATTGTCTGTGATGATGCCGATCTGGACCGCGCGACAACCGCCATTGCGCGCCACGGTTTCGCCAATTCGGGGCAGTTTTGTTACCGCGTGAACCGCGTTTATGTCGCGCGTCCGGTTTATGCGGCGTTTCTTGACATGCTGGTGGCAAAGGCGGGCAAGCTGACCCTCGCCCCCGCTGGGGGCACCGGTGATCTGGGGCCGCTGGTCAACGAAAAAATTTACGCCAATTCCGAATTGCACGTGGCCGATGCCCGCGCCAAGGGTGCGCGGGTCGTGCTGGGGGGCGACCGGCAGCGCGGCGCGGGTTTTGACGCGGGGTTCTATTTCCCGCCCACGATCATCGCCGATGCCACCCATGACATGCTGATCCTGACCGAAGAAACATTTGGCCCGGTGCTGGGCGTTTGCCCGGTGGACAACCCGGCAGAGGCGCTGCGCCATGCCAACGACAGCCGCTATGGCCTTGCCGGGTTCGTGTTTACCCGCGATCTGGCCCGTGGCCTGACCCTGTGCGAAGGGCTTGAGGCCGGGTCAGTCTGGCTGAACGACATCCACCGTTCCAGCCATTACGTGCCGTTTGGCGGCATCAAGGAAAGCGGGCTGGGCCGTGAAAAGGGGCGTTACGGCGTCGAGGCTTATCTGGAATACAAAACGATGTACCTCAGCTATGAGGTGCCGGCATGACCCGCACCCTTGACCCGCGCGACCTGCCCCTGTGGCACGATGCGCGCAGCTTTCTTGATGTGCGGTCGAATGATGTGCATACGTTGGTCGCATACGGTCTGGCGCGCGCGCTCTGCGCCGAACATCCGCAGGCCGATCCTGCGGTCGTACTGCCGGCCATCCTGCTGCATGACGTGGGCTGGAAAACGGTTGATCCCGCGTTGTTGTCCAAGGCGGTGGGGCCAAATGCGACCCACCCCGAACTGGTGCGCGTCCACGAGGTTGAAGGCGTCAAGATCGCCCGCGACATACTGGAACGGCACCGCCCCGCGGGGATCGATACCGCGCAGGTGCTGGCGATCATCGACACCCACGACACGGTGAAAACCGCCACATCGCTGAATGACGCGATGGTCAAGGACGCCGACAAATGCTGGCGGTTCACGCCGCATGGCGTGGCGACCATCGCTGCCTGGTTTGCCGAAGGGCAGGCGGAAACGCTGGATATGCTAGAAGATTTTGTCATGCCGTCGATGCTGACGGATGCAGGCCGCGCGATGGCGCGCGGGTTTATCGTGGCCGCGCGCGCGCAGATGGAAGCGGGCGATTATCTGAAAGGAACGCACAATGTCTGATCTGGATCTGACCGGCAAACGGGTTGTGGTCACGGGGGCCGCAGGCGGTTTGGGCCGCGCCTTTGCCATAGGTTTCGCCAAGGCGGGCGCGGTGGTGATGGCGGCGGACGTGAACGCCGCAGGCATCGCCGAAACCGCCGCACTGACAGGCGGCCATGCGCAACAGGTCGATGTGACCGACACCGCATCCTGCACCACACTGGCCGCAGCGGCGCACGACCGGATGGGCGGCGTTGATATCCTGATCAACAACGCGGCGATTTATGCCGGGCTTGACCGCGCCCCGATGGAAGCCCTTGAAGAAGCGGTCTGGGACAAGGTGATGGCCGTGAACGTCAAGGGCGTCTGGCAGGTCAGCCGCGCGCTGTCGCCACTGTTGCGACAGTCGGGGGCAGGGGCGATCGTGAACGTCGCATCGGCCACGGTGTTTTCAGGGTCGCCGCAATGGCTGCACTATGTCGCGTCCAAGGGGGCGGTCATCGCCATGACCCGCGCCCTGGCCCGCGAAATGGGCGACGACAACGTGCGCGTCAATGTCATCGCGCCCGGCTTTACCCTGACCGAGGCAAGCCTGAACCTGATGGATGATGCCGCCAGCTATGGGGTGACCCGTGGCGCACTGAAACGCGCCAGCCAACCGCAGGACATGGTAGGTGCGGCGCTTTATCTTGCGTCTCCGCTGGCGGGTTTCGTCACGGGGCAAACGCTGATCGTCGATGGCGGGCGGCAGTTTCTTTAACAGACAGGACATTGGAAATGGCACAGATCACATTTATCCAACCCGACGGTTCGGCCAGGGTTGTTGATGCACCAGAAGGCGAAACCCTGATGATCGCGGCAACAACGGCAGGCGTGGATGGCATTGTCGCGGAATGTGGCGGGTCGTGCATGTGCGCGACCTGTCACTGTCTGGTCGTCAGCGGCCCGACAGAGGCTTTGCCCGTTATGGAAGATGCCGAACGCGACACGCTGGAATTTACCGCGCAGGACATGCAGGACACCAGCCGCCTGACCTGCCAGATCAAGGCAACAGAGGCCTTGTCGGGTCTGACCCTGCGCGTGGTGGGGCGGTGATGGCGGGCGTGGTCATCCTTGGGGCCGGTCACGCGGGCACCCAGGCCGCCGCATCCCTGCGCGAAGCGGGGTTCACCGGACCGGTCACGCTGGTGTCAGACGAAGCCGACCTGCCCTATCACAAGCCGCCGCTGTCGAAATCATTCATGAAACAGGCCGATGCGCCGCTGCAACCGCTGCGCGGTGCGGCCACCTATGCGCAAAAGGATATCACGCTGAGGCTTGGCGTGGCAGTAACGGCCATCGACCGGCCCGCGCGCTGCCTGCATTTTGCCGATGGCAGCAGGCTGAATTATGACCGGCTGATCCTTGCCACCGGCACGGCGGCGCGGCGGCTGACGGCCCCCGGGGCCGATCTGGGCGGCGTGTTCTATTTGCGCAGCGCCCAAGACGCGCGTGCCATGCGCGCCGCCCTGCCTGATGCGGGCCGGGTTGTGGTGATCGGGGGCGGGTTTATCGGGCTAGAGGCCGCCGCCATGCTGGCCGCACGCGGCATCGCGGTGACGGTCATCGAAATGGCAACGCAGGTGCTGGGGCGCGCGGTCAGCGGCGCGGTGGCCAGCGCTGTGGCCGCCGATCTGGTTGCAAACGGCGTGACCCTGCGGTGTGGCGCAGGCATTGACCATCTGTCAGGCGCAGGGCAGGTCGGCGCCGTGCATCTGACTGACGGCACCCGCCTGCCCGCTGATATCGTCGTGGTCGGGATCGGCGCCATGCCAGAGGTGGCGCTGGCGCAAGCCGCCGGTCTGGCCTGCGACAACGGGGTTGTGACCGACGCAACGCTTGCCACATCGGACCCCGCAATTTTTGCCATTGGCGATTGTGCCGCCTATCCGCAGGCACAGCTGGGCCGGATGGCACGGCTGGAATCGGTGCAAAACGCCACCGATCAGGCACGCGCACTGGCCCAAACCCTGACCGGCAACCCCGTTGTCTATGACGCGCTGCCGTGGTTCTGGTCGGATATCGGGGCGCTGAAATTGCAGATTGCCGGTCTGTCGCATGACGCAGACGACGCGATTGTTGTTCACCGCGCCGACGGATCGTTGCAATCGGTCTGGCGGTTGGCGCAGGGGCGGCTGGTCGCGGTTGAAACGCTGGACAGCCCCGGCGAACACATGCTGGCCCGCCGCCTGATCGCCGAAGGGCTGACGCCCGCGCGCGACGTGATGGCATCGGGCGATATGGCCGCGCTCAAGGCGGCCTATGCCAGCGCGCGCGCTTTGCCCGCCTGACCACTTGCCCACTCAGATCAGGCATGAAAAGGTGTTGCAATGACCAATGCATTTACCTCATCAGGCTTGTTTGGCGGTCTGTTTTGCGACCCTTCGGTCGCCGCGCAATTCGGCAGTGCCGCCATGCTGCGGCACATGCTGGCGTTCGAAGCAGCCTGGACAGGCGCACTGCGTGATTGCGGGGGCGTGCCAGCCGCGGATGCCGCGCAGGCGCTGGCCGTGATCGCAGGGTTCATCCCCCCCGATCTGGGGGCCGACAGCGACCGTGACGGCCTGCCGGTGCCTGCCCTGGTGGCCGCCTTGCGCGCGGGCCAGCCCGCACCGGTTACCCGCGCGATCCACAGCGGCGCGACCAGTCAGGATGTGCTGGACACGGCGATGGTGCTGGCCTGCCTGGCCGTGCTGGATGATCTGGCCGGCCGGCTGACCGGCGTGATCGGCCGGATCGAAAATCTGAACACGCGCTGCGGGGCCAACCCGCTGATGGCGCGCACGCGCATGCAGGCGGCATTGCCCGCGACCGTATCGCTGCGGGTCGATGCCTGGCGGCGGGCGCTAGCCGGTCATCAGGACAGGCTTGGCCCCTTGCGGCAGGACATGGCACAGGTGCAGGTGGGCGGGGCGATTGGCCTGCGCGATGCCCAAGGCGATGCAATGGCCGCGCATGTGGCGCAGGCGCTGGGGCTGCAAACCGGGCCGGTCTGGCACAGTGACCGCAGCCGCTTTGTTGCGCTGGGGCATTGGCTGGTGCTGGTCGCTGGCACGCTGGGCAAGATCGGGCAGGATGTGGCCTTGATGGCGCAGCAGGGGATCGACGACATCATCCTGCAAGGCGGCGGCGGGTCATCGGCCATGGCGCATAAACACAACCCCATTTCCGCCGAGGTGATGGTCACGCTGGCGCGCTACACGGCGGGGCAACAGGGTATTCTGGCGCAGGCCATGGTGCATGAACAGGAACGATCAGGCGCGGCATGGGCGCTGGAATGGCTGACCCTGCCCGCCATGGCCGAGGCAACAGCAGCGGCCCTGCGCCATGCCGACCGGTTGCTGGCATCGGTTGACAGGCTTGGCGGGCCGCTGTGACTGCGGGGCGGGTCAGATATTTGGCTGGCGCAGCCCCAGAATGGCGCGCGCTTGGGCCCATGTGGCCACCGGGCGTTCGTATGTTTCACAAATCGCCACCGTGCGCCGGACCAGCGCCGCGTTTGACGGGGCCAGCCTGTCGCGGTCCAGCCTGACGTTATCTTCCAGGCCGGTGCGGGCATGACCGCCCGCCGCAATCGCCCAGTCGTTCAGCGTTGCCTGCGCCGCACCGATCCCGGCAGCACACCATGGCGCATCCGCACCGAACAACCGCTGCACGGTATGCACGTAATAATCAAAGACATCGCGATCGGCGGGCATCGCGTTTTTCACGCCCATGACAAACTGCACATAGGGGGTGCCTGCCAGTTGGCCGGTATCGGCCATTTCGCGGGCCTTCAGGATATGCGACAGATCAAAGGCTTCGATTTCTGGTTTGACATCATGGGCCAGCATTTCGGACGCCAGCCAATCCACCAGATCAGGCGGGTTTTCATAGACGCGGGTGGGAAAATTGTTTGACCCCACCGACAACGACGCCATGTCAGGGCGCAGCGGCAACATGCCCCCGCGCGCCATCCCCGCACCAGACCGCCCGCCGGTGGAAAACTGGATGATCATGCCGGGGCAGTGTTTTTCCACCCCTTCCTTGAGGGCCGCAAATTTATCGGGGTCAGATGATGGCGTCTGGTCGTCGTTGCGCACATGGGCATGCACGATCGCCGCCCCCGCCTCGAACGCCTCTTGCGTCGATTCGATCTGCTCGGAAACGGTGATTGGCACGGCGGGGTTGTTGGCCTTGGTTGGCAGGCTGCCGGTGATGGCCACGCAGATGATGCAGGGGTTTGTCATATCAAATCTCGAAAAAGACGGTTTCGTCCTCACCTTGAAGACGCATATCAAACCGGTAAAGCGGCGTGCCTTCGCCCGCAACCCGCCGCGCGATCAGCGTGGGGCGGCGGCGTTCCCATTCGATCAGGTTCAGCACCGGATCACTGGCGTTTGCCGCCGTTTCATCATCGAAATAAAGCCGCGTCGTCAGGCCAAGGTTGATCCCGCGCGCCACCAGCCATAACGTGATATGCGGGGCCTGTATTTTGCCGTTTCGCCCCGGCACAGGGCCGGGTTTGACCGTATCAAAGGCCCATGCACCACTGTCAAAATCGGTGATGACACGGCCCCAGCCGCGAAACCCGTCTTCGACAGCGCCGCCGCCTTCGGGGTGGGCATAGTGACCGGCGGCATTGGCTTGCCATGCTTCGATCAGCACATCCTTGACCGGGCTGCCGGTGCCATCGCGCACCACACCTTCGATGCGGATACGTTCGCCCTTGGCATGGGGGCCAGCGATATCATGGCCCAGTTCACGCTCATAGATATCAAAACCGGCTGCGCCGGGGGCCAGCCCGATATGGACATAAGGGCCAGCGGTCTGCGATGGTGTTTCATGCAGGTAAGGCAGTTTTTGCATGTCAGTTCCCTTCCAGCCGGTTTTCAAACAATGTGGACCGCCGCCCGCGCAGCACGATATCGAAATGATAGGCGATCGCATCCAGCGGGATTGATGCATTCATATCCAGCCGGGCGACCAGCGCGTCAATCGCATCGGGGTCGGGGATGGTTTGCACGATGGGGCACAGCGGGATCAGCGGGTCGCCTTCGAAATAAAGCTGCGTGATCAGGCGCTGGCTGAAGGACGCGCCGAACACGCTGATATGAATATGCGCGGGCCGCCAGTTGTTGACCATGTTGCGCCACGGATAGGCCCCGGGTTTGACCGTGCGGAAAAAGTAATAGCCCTGCGCATCGGTGATGGTGCGCCCGCAGCCGCCAAAATTCGGGTCGATCGGCGCAAGATAGGTATCTTTCTTGTGGCGATAGCGGCCGCCTGCGTTGGCCTGCCAGATTTCAACCAGCGTATTGGGGACAGGGCGCGCGTTTTCATCCAGAACGCGGCCATGCACGATGATGCGTTCGCCCACCGGATCACCGGTTTTGGCGTAGTTTTTGATCAGGTCGTGGTCCATCGGGCCAAGGTCGCCGTGGCCAAAGACAGGGCCGGTGATTTCACTGACCGATTGTTCCAGACTGATCGGGGCAAAGCGCGGGCTGCGCGCAACCGATGTCTTGTAACCCGGGGTCAGGGCCGGGGGGTGGCGGCCCGGGTCGCGCTGGTAATATTCGGCGGGGGTCATTCTTTTTCCTCCATTTCGGCATAGGTTTTCTTGGCCAGGGCAATGGCATGGTTGGCCCGTGGCACACCGGCATAGACCGCCACATGCATAAAGGCCTGCATCACATCCGCAGGGCGCGCGCCGGTGCGTGCCGTGGCGCGGATATGCATCGGGATTTCTTCAAAGTTGCCCGTCGCCGCGAGAAGAGCAAGGGTTAACAGTGACCGGTCGCGCGCACTGATCGTGTCGTCCGACCACAGCGAGCCCCAGGCCATTTCGGTGATCAGCCCCTGAAAGGGGGCGTCAAAATCGGTTTTTGCTGCTTCGGCCCGGTCAACATGCGCGTCACCAAGGATGCGGCGGCGCGTTGCCATACCCGATTTGAAACGTTCAGACATGGGGCGGTTCCTTTCGAATGGGTGAAACGCGGGGCGGCAGACCGGTGGCCCGCATCAATAGGGCAACCCGATATAATTTTCCGCCATCGCCTTTTGCGCGGCCATGTTGGTGCGCAGGAATTCCAGATCGGCGACCTGCATTTTCAGGTCAAATTCCGACTGGTCGGGATAGCGGTGCATCAGCGATGAAAACCACCAGCTGAACCTTTCGGCCTTCCACACCCGCGCCAGCGCCTTTTGCGAATAGCTGTCAATGCCCGCGCTGCTGCCGTTTTCATAGAAATCGCGCAAGCCGTTATACAGGTAATGCACATCAGAGGCGGCGGTATTCAGCCCCTTGGCACCGGTCGGCGGCACGATATGGGCCGCATCACCGCACAAGAACAGCCGCCCCCAGCGCATCGGTTCGGTCACAAAAGACCGCAGCGGCGCGATGGATTTTTCAATGCTTGGCCCGGTGACAAGGCGTGCGGCCTGATCAGCGGGAATGCGGCGTTTAAGTTCCTGCCAAAACGCCTCGTCTGTCCAGTCATCGGGTTTGTCGCTAAGCGAACACTGGATGTAATAGCGGCTCAGGTTGTCGTTGCGCATTGAACACAGCGCAAAGCCGCGGGGCGAATTGGCATAGATCAGTTCGTGATTGACGGGGGGCGTTTCGCTCAGGATGCCCAGCCAGCCAAAGGGATAAACCTTTTCGTATTCGCAGCGCACATCCAGCGGGATCGTCTGGCGGCTGACGCCGTGAAACCCGTCGCAACCGGCGACAAAATCGCAGTCAATGCGCCGCGCCTGACCGTGAACGGTATAGGTGACATGGCAGGCATCGGTATCGGCGCCACGGATTACCACGTTATCGACATTGAATTCAGTGGCCCCGCCCGCCTGTTCGCGCGCGGCGTAAAGATCGCGGGTCACTTCGGTCTGGCCATAGACAATGACCGGCGTGCCGGTGTGTTCGGTGAAATCAATGCGGAACATCGTGTCACCGTAAGAAATCAGCGTGCCGTCGTGCACCAGACCTTCGGCATGCAGACGGTCGGCGCAACCGGCCTCTTGCATCAGTTGGACAAGCCCCTGTTCCAGCACGCCCGCACGGATCCGCCCCAGCACATAGTCCTTGGTTTTGCGTTCCAGCACCACGCTGTCAATCCCGCGCCTGTGCAAAAGCTGCGCCAGCAAAAGCCCCGATGGCCCCCCACCAATGATGGCAACCTGTGTTTTCATCGTATCCTCCACGATTTGTTGGCTAGCCATCGCATATTGAACAGAACAATTAAAATGAGTTATCACACCATTTAGTTATCAAAAAAGGAAACCAAATGGACCGGCGCATCAAATTCCGCCACCTTGAGGCGTTCAGCGCGATTGCCCGGGCAGGTAGTTTCAAGATCGCGGCGGCGCAGTTGCACCTGACACAGCCCGCCATTTCCAAGACGCTGAAGGAACTAGAGGAGATTTTGGGTGTGACAGTGCTGGAACGCAGCAGATCCGGCGTTGCCCTGACGGCGCAAGGCGAGGTGTTTTTGGGTTTTGCCGAACAAAGCACGGCGGCCCTGCGGCACGGGCTGCACAGCATCCGCGCGACCTATGGGGCCGCGGGGCGGTTGAAAATCGGGGCGCTGCCCAGCGTTGCCTCTGGTCTGGTGCCACGGGCGGCGCTGGATTTTGCCGCACGCAACCCCGACACCCTGCTGGAAGTTCACGAAGGCCCCTATCACGATCTGACGCAGCGGCTGCGCGGCGGCGGGCTTGATCTGGTGGTGGGGCGGTTAGGGCGGCCCGAAACCATGGCAGGGCTGGAATTCCGCCAATTGTATACCGAACAGGTTGTCGTGGTTGCCCGCCCCGACAGCCCCGCCGCCGCCCTGCGCGACATTGTGGCGCTGGATGCATATCGGGTGCTGTATCCGCCCAAGGATTCCGCGATCAGGCCACTGCTGGCCCGGCATCTGATCACGCAGGGCGTGCCATTGTTCCGCAACAGGATCGAATCCGCATCGCCGAATTTTGCGCGGACGATTTTGCTGGCAGACCCCGATACGGTCTGGATGATCAGCCACGGCGTCGTGGCCGGTGATCTGGCCAATGGCCGGCTTGTCGCGCTGGACTTTGACATGCGCGCAACGCTTGGTGCCGTGGGCATCATCAGCCGCGCAGAAGAAGTTGCCTCGGTTGCGGCGAAATCCTTTTGCCGCGCCCTGGCCAACGCTGGCCCGCAAGACAGCACCGCCTGACAGCACCTGCCCTTATGTCGGCAGTCGCACCTGCGCCTCAAATCCGTCCACGCCACCCGGTCTGGGGGATGACAGTATCAGTTTGCTGCCGGTGCGGTCGGCGATTGCGGCAACAATATACAGGCCAAGGCCGCTGCCGTCTGCCCAAGGGTCGCCGCGCCGGAACCGCTGCGTCAACTGGGCCAGCCGGTCTGGCGGCACGATTGGCCCGTCGTTGCCAATGATCAGCACCGCGTCCGGGGTCAGCGTCACATCAACCGCGCTGCCGTGACGCAGCGCATTTTCAACAAGGTTGCGGCACAGGATGCCAAGCGCGTCCGGGTCAAGCGGCGACAGCACCGGTGTATCGGGCAAATGCAGCGCGATGGCCGGTGCATCCGCACTGCGCATCATGTCTTGCGTCACGATCTGCACCGCGACCCGCAGATCAAAGGGCGTATCTGCCTGCAAACGCCCGCCCTCGGCGCGGGCAAGCTGCATCAGCCGTTCCGTCCGGCGGGTCAGACGTTTGAGCGTTTCAATGATGTCATCGGCCCTTTTCGCCGCGGCGCTGTCTGTGGTTTCGGACTTGATCCGCTGCGCCTGCGCGATCGCGCCAGCCAAGGGCGTGCGTAATTCATGCGCTGCATTGGCAGCAAAACTGCGTTCTGCCTCGAAGGCGTCGCGCAAAGAATCAAGAAGCCTGTTCAGCGTATCCGCCAGGGGCTGGATTTCCGCAGGCAGATCCATGGACGGCACCGCCGACAGATCGCGCGCATTGCGCGCTTGCAGATTGGCGCGGAACCGGCTGAGCGGATCAAGGCTCAGCCGCACGGCGATGAAAATCGCCAACAGGGCAACGGGAATGACCACCAGCAGCGGCAGGCCCAACACCATCTGAAGCCCCCGCGCGACCTCAGCGCGGTGGGCCAGCGGTTCGGCGATGGTGATGCTGATGGTTCCCTGCACGGCGGCATCGTCATACAGCCGGTGGGTCGCAGTCTGGCGAAAACCTGGCCCGTCAAAAGGGGGGAAAACAGCCGGATCGGCGGCATGCGATTGCAACAGCACGCGCCCGCCGGCATCGCGCACAACATAGGTGAACAGTTCATCATGCACGCGGATCGGTGCGATCCGTTGCACGGTGGCAGGATCGTCACGGCCCAAAATTTCGATTACAGCCAGCGGCAAAATGCGCTGCGCAGTTTCCTGAAGGGCGGCATCGAATACCTCGTCCATCTCGTGGCGCAGCATCACCGCGGTCATCATGGCCGCACCCAGCCAGACCAGCATCAGCAATAAACCAAGCGACAGCGCCAGCCGGGCCGTCAGGCTGCGCGGCTTTGTCATGGATTGCCCAGCCGATACCCCATGCCGCGCTGGGTTTCGATGACCGCGCTGCCCAGCTTTTTGCGCAGGCGGCTGACATGCACTTCGATAGTGTTGCTTTCTACCTCTGCGTCGAAGGCATACAGCTTTTCTTCCAGTTGCGCCTTTGACAGCAGTTGCCCCGGGCGGGACAGCAACGTTTCGAACAAGGCCCATTCGCGCGCGGTCAATGGCACGGGCTTGCCATCCTTGCGGATGCTGCGCGCCGCAAGGTCGATGGTGATCGGCCCATGGGTAATGATCGGATTGGGGTTGCCGGTATAGCGCCGCGCGACAGACCCGACCCGCGCAGACAATTCGGCAAGGTCGAAGGGTTTGACCAGATAATCATCCGCACCCGCGTTCAACCCCGCGATCCGGTCCGACACCTGATCCAGCGCGGTCAGGATGATCACCGGCGTCACGTCGCCACGCCCCCGCAGCGACCGAAGAAACCCGATCCCCCGCCCGTCGGGCAACATCAGATCCAGCAGGATCAGGTCATAGGCCGCGCCGCACAGCGCATCGCCCGCCGCATCCAGCCGCGTCACCCAATCAACCGACTGGCCGTCGCTGGCGATCTGGTCGCGCACGGCGGCGCCCAGAACGGTATCATCTTCAATCAGCAGGATACGCATGGGTGTTTTCGTTCCTTTCGCTGTGATCTTTCCTGAACGAACGGCCTGACGCAACGCTGAACTGATCGCCCCCGGTGCGTCAGGTTCACGTCAGGTTCACCTTGAATGGCCAAAGATACATCCCAGAACCGCCGGAAAAGGGGTAGACCGTTTATAGTATCACACCCGCCAATTGATTGAGATCATGGAGAGAAATTTTCCGGGGTTTTACCCTCCAGTCACTAGGCCGCTTTCGCCTTGAAAACCCTACGAGGATCAGAATGAGAAAATCCATATTACCAATTGCTTCACTGCTGTTTCTGGGGGGGCTGGCTGTTAGCTGGGCGACCCACGGAACCAGCATTGTCGTCAACGACCCGGCCCGCAACATCAGTATTCCCGACACGCTGACCGTGCCTTTGCAGGTGCAGGCGGCATATAACGATACGACGATGTTCTTCCGGTATCGCTGGCCTGCCGCAAACCCCGGCATTTTCCATGATGTCCTTGTCTATCAGGATGGCAAATGGGAACGGCGGGGCGACGGTGTGCCGGGGTCAAACCCGGATGGCCTGCACGAAGACCGCGTCGCCATGATGCTGGACGATGGCTCTGTCCCGGAATTTGCCCGTTATGGCGGATATATCACAGTCGGAGCCGGGCTGGCCGGGTTGACGGACGAAGCCCCCGAAGAAGTCACCAAATATCTGCCCGCCACGCGCAACCGTCTGGGCGCATGGGATGACATGGCCGATGAAGACGTGCAGGCGCGATTGCGTGAGGCGGGGTATTTCCTTGACCTGTGGCACTGGCGCGGCGGGCGGTCGAACCCGATGGGCTATGCCGATGATCAGAACGTCGGCATCGAACGTGCAGGCGATGATGGCCGTTCGGCTTATGGGACCAACTGGAACAGCGACCTGTCGCAGCCCAACGTGATGTTCGACAAAGACACAACAGGTTATGCCGCGCTGCGCTGGGATGACATCATGGCAGGCGGTGTGACGCAGGACGAAACCTATGCGCTGATCCCTGCGGTATCCGTGCCGTTCGACCCGACGCTTGGCTGGCAAAACGGCGATGTTATCCCGCGCCGGACCCTGCGCATGCCTGAAGGATCGCGCGCCGATATCGCCGCACCCGGCAAGGGCCGTTGGGTTGACGGGTATTGGGATGTGACGCTGGCGCGCGCGCTTGATACCGGCGCACCGCAAGATGACAAGATCCTGAACGATCTGGGCATGTATGACGTTGCCTTTGCGATCCACCGCAACGCCACCGGCGGGCGCTGGCACTATGTTTCACTGCCGCAGCGTCTGGGTTTGGGCCGCGACGCCGATCTTACGGCTGTCAAATTCAACGGCGCACGGCCACAATGGGCAGACGCCTGGACCGACATCACCCTTTTCTATCCGGGTCAGGTCACATGGCCGCTGCTTAACTCTGCTGCCCACGCCGGCGCTGACCAGATCGCAGAAGGGGTGCCTGTCCGCTTTCGGCACAGCCCCGAACAGTTGACGCATTACGGCATCGAGGTTGAATTCAATAACCAGATCCGGCGGCAATGGCTGCTGACCATTCTGGCCGGTGTCATCCTTATTGCTGGGTTTGGCATTGCGCTGAACCAGTCTATCTCTCGTTCGAAAGGAGCCTGAAAATGGCCGCTTATCACGTTGTTCTTGTTCACTTTCCCATTGCCTTATGGCTTGGTGCCGCGCTTTTGATCTTTCTGCGCGTAGTCAATGACGGGCCGATGGGCCATGCGGCGGACCGCGCCTTGCCGGTGTTTTTGATCCTTGGTGTCGTGTTCGGGGCCGTCGCCTATACGATTGGCCTGATGGTTTGGGACTGGCAGGCGCTGTCATCCACCCCGATGGGGCGCAACCACATGCTGACGGCAAGCTGGTCTTTGGCCTATTTTGCCCTTTTGGCGATCACCCGCGTCATTCAGGGCGAGGCGCTGTGGCATGGCACCGCGCGTTTCGTGATGCTGATCCTATCGGGCGTCGGCGTTGCTTTGGTGGGTATCACCGGCACCCTTGGGGGGCATCTTGTCGGGAACTACACCGAAGTCGGTGACGTCTTGCGCTGGTTGGGTTGGGAAATCTATTCCACCTATTATGTCCCCAACCTGACGGTCGCGCTTTTGATTATCCTGGGCGTTGTGATGGCAGGGCTCGGGGTGATGGCGGGCCGCAAGACTGCGGCATAGCCCCCCCAGAAATGACAGTGATGCGGGCCCTACGGGGCCCGTTTTCATGCCGTCCGAGCGCGATTCTGATGCTTGCCTGACACTATTTTTGCGGCGCCTTAAGCAAGGCTTCAGGTTGGTGGCGCAAATATGGGTGGAACCAAAGCAAGGAAACCCGACATGTTCAGAAATATTTTTATGACCACGCTTGTGACTGGCATCGTGATCGCGGGCGCCGCGCGCGCCGACGATGATTGTTCCGTCCCCATGGCCGACTGGCAGCCGCGCGAAACCGTTGAACGCATTGCCACTGAAAACGGCTGGACGGTGCGCCGGATCAAGGTCGACGATGGTTGCTATGAAATCAAAGGGAGCGACGCCGAAGGCCGCAAAATCGAGGTGACGATCAACCCCGGCACCCTGCAAATCATCGAACTGGAATATGAAGACAAGGACGATGACGACAAACGCAAACGGGGCGATGATGACTGACACCGCGCATAAAAACGGCACAACACCCGGCACGGTGCCGGTCTGGGACCGGCTGGTGCGGGTGTTTCACTGGAGCCTTGTCGCAGCGTTTGCCGTGGCATGGCTGTCAGCGGATGAACTTGACGCGCTTCACCGCTTTGCGGGTTATGGCATTGCCAGTCTGGTGGCGGTCCGACTGGTCTGGGGCGTGATCGGCACCCAGCCTGCGCGCTTTGTGCGGTTTGTCAAAGGGCCGCGCGCCACGCTGGCCTATCTGGGCGACATGGTGCGGGGGCATGAACGGCGCTATCTGGGCCACAATCCTGCGGGGGCCGCGATGATCGTGGTGCTGCTGGCTGCCTTGTCAGGCACGGCCTTCACCGGCTGGCTGTCAGACGAACCTGCCCGCCTGGCACTGGTGCCCGGCGCGGCCTGGGCGGGCAAAGACCTGATGGAAGATCTGCACGAAGTTCTTGCCAATTTCTTGATGTTTTTCGTGGTATTGCATCTGGGTGGCGTTATCGTTGCCTCGGTCCGGCACCGTGAAAATCTGGCCCGCGCCATGATCACCGGCGACAAACGCGCACCCGCCCCCGGCGACATCGCCTGATCGCGCCGAAACCGGATCACCCTGCCGGTCAGGTGCCGCAAGGCGGGCGGGCAAACCGCGGATGGATGACGCCCGGCAGGATTTACTTGCGCGCAAGAAAGCGTTCCTGCCAGATACGTGGTATTCAGGAGACGCCAATGTCACACGACCCGTTATTGCAGCCCTACCAGCTTAAACATCTGACGTTGCGCAACCGGATCATGACGACCAGCCATGAACCGGCCTATCCCGAAGACGGCCTGCCCAAGGCGCGTTATGTCGCCTATCATGCCGAACGCGCAAAGGCCGGGGTCGCGCTGGCGATGACCGCCGGATCTGCGGCGGTGTCGCGCGACAGCCCGCCGGTTTTCAACAATATTCTGGCCTATCGCGATGACGTGGTGCCCCATATCCGCGCCCTGACCGATGCCTGCCATGACCACGGGTGTGCGGTCATGATCCAGCTGACCCATCTGGGCCGCCGCACCACATGGAACAAGGGCGACTGGCTGCCGTCGGTATCGTCAAGCAAGCACCGCGAACCTGCGCATCGCGCCTTTCCCAAACTAGCCGAAGATTGGGACATCGTGCGCATCATCCGCGATTTCGCCGATGCGACGGAGCGGATGCAGGCGGGCGGCATGGACGGGGTGGAATTGCAGGTTTACGGGCACCTGCTTGATCAGTTCTGGTCGCCGCTGACAAATGATCTGAATGGACCCTATGGCGGGCAGGATCTGGACAGCCGGATGCAATTGCTGATGGATGTGCTGCGCGGGATCCGTGCGCGGGTGGGCACGGGGTTTATCGTTGGTGTGCGTTACACCGCAGACGAGACGGCAAAAGGCGGTATCAACGCGCCACAGGGGCTGGAAATTTCCAAACGCCTTGCGGCCTGGGGGATGGTTGATTTTCTGAACGTCATTCGCGGGCGGATCCACACCGATCCGGCCATGACCGATGTGATCCCGGTGCAAGGCATGAAAAGTGCGCCGCATCTGGATTTTGCCGGCGCGGTGCGTGCCGCCACCGGCCTGCCGACCTTTCACGCTGCGCGCATCCCCGATGTGGCCACCGCGCGCCACGCCATCGCCGCCGGTCTGCTGGATATGGTCGGCATGACCCGCGCGCATATGGCCGACCCGCATATCGTGCGCAAGATCATCGCCGGACGCGAGGAAGATATCCGGCCCTGCGTGGGCGCGACCTATTGCCTTGACCGCATCTATCAGGGGGGCGAAGCGCTGTGCATCCACAATGCGGCCACAGGGCGCGAACTGTCCTTGCCGCATGACATTACGCCCGCGCCTGCGCGCAAAAAGGTCGTGATTGTGGGTGCTGGCCCTGCCGGGCTGGAAGCCGCGCGCGTTGCGGCGGAACGCGGGCATGATGTGGTGGTGTTCGAGGCCCAGCCAGACCCCGGCGGCCAGATCCGGTTGACCGCGCGAAACCCCCGGCGGCGCGAAATGATCGGTATTATCGACTGGCGCATGGCGCAATGTGCCGCGCGCGATGTGGTGTTTCATTTTAACACCTTTGCAGACACCGCCGACGTGACCGCCGAAAACCCCGATGTCGTGATCATCGCCACCGGCGGTCTACCCAATACCGAGCTGTTCGAAAGCGGGACGCAAAACGCGCTTGTCGTCAGTGCATGGGATATCATCGCAGGCGATGTGAAACCCGCAGGCCGCGTGCTGATTTATGACGAAAGCGGTGATCACCCCGGCCTGATGGCCGCAGAGATCGCCGCACAGGCTGGTGCCTCGGTTCAGGTGATGACGCCAGACCGCACCTTTGCCCCCGAAATCATGGGCATGAACCTTGTGCCCTACATGCGCGCGTTGCAAGACAAGGACGTGACCTTTACCGTCACCCGCCGCCTGCTGGATGTGGTGCGCGATGGCAACCGCCTGCGCGCCACCATCGGCACCGATTACAGCGATTTCACAACGTCGCAGCATTATGATCAGATCGTGGTAAATTACGGCACAATGCCACTGGACGATCTGTATTTCGCGCTGAAACCCTTGTCAGCCAACGGCGGTGCGGTGGACTATACCGCCCTGATCGCGGGCCAGCCGCAACCTGTGGCCAAAACCGGCGGCGGGGCCTTTCAACTGTTTCGCATCGGCGATGCGGTCAGCGCGCGCAACACCCACGCCGGCATCCATGATGCGCTGCGCCTGATGAAAGACATCTAACAAGGCCGCGCCACCAGGGCACTTTCGATAAAGCTCAGGCCGCACAAGGATCGGCACGCGCTGGCGTTTGCGCGAAACAGAGGCTTTCAGCCCGTCAACGTCCAGTTCCAGCCGGTCATCCAGCCGCCCCGTCGTTTCGATAAGCGCGGGGTCAATTTCAAACACGCCCCCCCGCGCAGGCGGCACCCTTCCAAGGCGTCAGGGGCATTGCGCAGGGTCAGGCCCGGCGCCCGACCGCATCTTGCGCGGTCTGATCGACGTGCATCAGCATCCGCATCAGGCCAACCTGTCCGGCCGCGCCGGTTTTCGCGTAAATACTACGCAGATGCGACCGCATGGTCGATTCCGCAACGCCGGTTTCCGCGCTGATCTGCTTGAACGTCAGACCAGCCTGAATCAGCATACAGATACGCGATTCAGCCGCCGTCAGTTGAAACGGGTTTTCCGACGATAAAGGGTCATCCGGCGCCGTCAGGTCCGGCTGGCCCAGCTGGTTTGAAATCGCGGGAACCGACCGCAGCAACCGCGCGATGCGCCCCTTGCGCCGCCGCCCCCAAACATCGGCGACAGAGGTCGCGAGCCATTGGAACGTTGGGTCATCGGCACAAGTGACGGGGTTGCTGCGATAAAATTCGATCGCGTCAACTTCGGTATCGTGCCGGCCCAGCGGGATGACGACCACCTCCTCAAATCCACGGTCGGTCATCCATCTTTGGCTGCGGGCGTCCATATGGCTGTGGGGTTCGCTGTCTTTCTCGCTCAGGGTCCAGACGGTGCCAGGGCGGGCATAGATGCCATGGCCATTCAGGATGAACGGCGCCATCGCCTTGATCAGCGGGCGTTTGCCGGCCTGCGCATCCAGATCGAAACAGGTGATGATGCGCTGACGCCCGGTCTTGGGGTCGAAGCGCGCCAAAGTGACAAGCCGCGCGCCCGTAAGATCGGCAAACAACGCCAGGCTGTCGCGCAAATCGCCCGCGCCATGCAGGCATTCGGTCCAGCGGGTCAGAAAATCGGCAATGCGAAGGGCACCAGACGGTTTTTTCCTGGTGGTATTAACAACTTTTTCACACATCATGATACAAAATCCAAACACTCGTAACAAACACACCGGCAACAGCAATTCTGGACCCAAAAGCCAATACACGGTTCCAGAACGGCATGTGCGGCCAAGTAGATTATTAACCTTTTTAAGCGGCCACGTCAAAATTTAGCGGCAGAATGTATCTTTCGCGAACAAATTCAAATGCGTTCGCTCTGATTGTATCTTTATCGCGCGGCGCCATTCACGTATCGTTCACTTCAGCATACGAATCGCCCTGTGAGGCGCAGGTGTCAAATTTCGAATCGGCACCGCAATTTCCCGCCTAAGTTGCCGCACCCCAGAACAACTCGCCTTTTGATCACTGTTTCTCATCGTTTTGAACGATGCGGTGCTGTCTGGTCCGTCCTTAATATTGGTTAACCGCTGTCACACTGGCTGCGGTGCCCCGGGATCTGCCCCCGGGTTTTCACCAAACCAAATGATAAGGATTACCGATATGAAAAAATTCCTGGCACAGGTTGTCCGCGATGAAAGCGGTGCTGCTCTGGTCGAATATGGCGTTGCCCTGCTGGTTGTTATCCTCGTGGGGACCACCGCGCTGATTACTTTGTCAAATGACACAGGCAAACAGTTCACAGACGCTGCCGCCGCGACGACTGCGGTTGTTGGAAACCGCTAAACCGCTCGCCCAAAACCTTGACCGCCGGGCCATTCCCCCCGGCGGTTAACCCCCCTTTTTTCTTGAACCGGAGCATCATCATGCGCATTTCCTCAATTATCATGGCAATTGTCGGGCTTGGTGTGGCTGGCGGTTCGGCCCAGTTGGCGCGCGAAATGCTGACCGCACCGCAGGCCGCTGCCACCGCCACCCCCGAACTTGTTTATGTTGTGACCGCCGCATCCGAAATCCGGCGTGGCGAAGAAATTCTTGCCCATATGCTGACAACACAGGCCTGGCCCGGAGATGCGGTGCCCGCGGGTGTTTTCCTTGACCGCGCAGCACTTTTGCCCACGGCCAACGGCCAGCCGCGCCGCGCCACCCGGCCCATGGTTGCCGGCGAACTGGTGCTGAATGGCAAAGTGTCCGACTTTGGCGAAAAGGTCACGATCGCACAATCGCTGTCACCCGGCACCCGCGCCATGGCGATCAAGGTTGATGCTGTCACGGCTGTTGGCGGCTTTGTTACTCCTGGCGATTCCGTTGACCTGCTGCTGACCCGTGGCCGCGGCGAAGAACTGATGGCCGATACCATTTTGCGCAACATCCGTGTGATCGGCGTTGACCAGAAATCAGACGAATTGAACGACCGCCCCGATGTCGCCGCGACCGTTACGGTTGAAGTGACCGCTGAACAGGGGCAGGTTATCGCGCTGGCCCAGCGGGCCGGCACGCTAAGCCTTGCCCTGCGCAATGGCGATGGTGATGACAGCATGCCGCTGGAACGGCTGCGGCTAAGCGATCTGGTGCCCGAACCCGTCGTCGCCCCCGCACCAGAACCCGAGGCCGCCCCCGTCGCACCCCCTGCCCGCACCATGATCGTGCGCCGTGGCGTCGAGACCGAGGAAGTCACCCTGCGCAACTGAAACCCCTGCCCGACCGGAGAGTGATCATGCCCTGCCCCTTATCCCCCACACCCCCCGCCCACCTGCCGCTCTGCCAGTTCTGGTATGATGAAAACGGGTCGGTTCTGGTTCAGTGGGGTCTGTTTCTGGCGGTGGCCTTTGGGTTCATGGCGCTGTCGTTCGATCTGGGGCGCGTGGCCAGCACGCAATCTGAAATGCAATCCTTTGCCGATCAGGTCGCACTGGCCGCCGCAGGCGAACTTGACGGTCGCCCCGATGCCATCACCCGCGCCACGGCTGCCGCAAATGGGCTGATTTCTGACGCACAGACCTATGCCACCGGCGCGCAAACCCTTGGCCGCAATGATTTTTCACTGACGTTCCTGCGGTCACTGCCCGCCAGTGATACCACCGCCGCCACCGACACCACAACCGACGGGGCGCGGGCGCGGTATGTTCGTGTCGATGTGAAGGAACGCACGGTGATGACCCCTTTTGCTGCGGTCAACGCCGCCCTGACCGGCAGAGAGAACCTGTCATCAGACATTGATGCATCGGCCACCGCGGGGTTCACATCTTATGCCTGCGACATCACACCATTGATGTTTTGCGTCCCCGACAGTTCGTGGAAAGCGGGCGACAATATCGGCAGCCAGATCAAATTACGCGCAGGCGGGCAAAACGCCGCCTGGGGGCCTGGCAATTTCGGTTTTCTTGATCCCTCGACGCTCGATGTCGATTCCGCAGGCCCTTGCGCGGGGTTGAACGGTGCGCAGCTGTATCGCTGCCTTGTCGGGGCCGAAAACGGCATCACCCGCTGCGTGCGCACCGATACGGGGCTGGATACGCTGCCCGGACAACGCCAAGGTCTGGCCGAGGCGTTCAACACCCGTTTTGACATTTTCCAGGGGTCGATGCAGCAGCGCCGCAATGACCCCGCCTATCGCCCTGCCGCCAACACCGTTCAAGGCACCCTGCCCAGCGGGACCGGCGCGATCTGCCGTGGCAACAATGTGGATCCGTCCGACGCAATGCCGCTGCCGCGTGACGCCTGCATCGACGGCACCTGTGGCCGGTTCGGCGATGGCGACTGGGACCGCGCCGCCTATGTCAGCCAAAATCACGGCGGCTTTTACCCGCCCGGCACCGGCCCGACCAGTTCACGCTATGAAATGTATCTGGCCGAACTTGCGGCCGCCACATCCCGCCCGTCCCCCGATAACGTGCCCCTGCCCGGCTTTGCCGAAACCGGCGCACCGCAATGTCACGCGCTTGGCCCATCCACTGACCCAAAGCGGCGCAACGTCAACGCGGCTGCCGTGGATTGCAGCACAAACAACATTCAGGGCAGCACGTCCAACGTGGTGGCGCTGGAATTTGTCGAACTGTTCATGACCGAACCGGTGCAATCGCCCGGCGGCACCGAAGATGCGGAAATCATGGTCGAAATCGTGGGTAGCGCCGGCGGTATCGGTTCAGGGGCGCTGTCGGGCACCTACCGCGATTTCATTCAGCTGTATCGGTGATGATCATGCGCGCGATCCTGCATAAAATCCGCACCTTCAGCCGCGCCGAACAGGGGGCCGCACTGGTGGAATTCGCCATCAGCTTGCCACTGATCCTTGTCGTCGCCTACGGTCTGGTCGATTCAATGCGGCTGTTCTGGTCCTATCAGGCGACCATCGCCGGGGTGCGCGATGCCACCCGCTATGTGGCGCGCGTGGCGCCGGGCGATATCTGCGCAACGGGTTTCGACATCAGCACATTCGAACCGCGGCTTTTGACGATCGTGAACAGCACCATCGACGGGGACGGCATCGCGCCGCTGGGTGTCAGCATCACCGGCCTGACCGCCACGCTGGATTGCGTGACCACGCTGAACCTGCGCCAACCCACAGTGCCGGTCGCCACCATTACCGCAGACCTGCGCATGGACATGCCCTTTACCAGCGTTCTGTCGCTGATTGGCGGCACCGGCTGGGGCACGATCACAACCGCGGTGCAGGAACAGGCAAGGGTGTATGGGTTATGATCAAAAACCGCCATATCCGTGCCGCAGGCCGCAAACTGCGCCGCTTTGCATCCGATCAATCGGGTGCGGCGCTGGTGGAATATGCACTGGTCATCCTGCTGTTCCTGTTCTTGCTGTTTGCGATCATCGACTTTGGCCGCCTTGCCAATGCCTGGGTCGCCGCCAACAAGGCCACGCAGATTGCCGCCCGCATCGCGGTGGTCCGGCCCCCGGTCTGCCCCGGCGTGCCAGATCTGAACGTCAGAGGCCCTGCGCCCGGCATCACAGCATTCGGGGCCCTGTGCCGCTTGGGCACAGGCATTTGTGCCGACCCCGGCACCTTTACCTGCCAAGGCAACGACACAAACGCGACCTCTGTCGAAATCATGCAGGCGATCCGGCCCCTGATGCCGCCCGGCACCACGGCTGAAAACCTGCGCTTCAGCTATTCGTTCGATCCCGATTTGGGGTTTCTGGGCGGTCCCTACGTCCCCATGGTCACGGTCGCATTCACCGATGTCGATTTTGTCTTTGTCTCGCAACTTGGGCGGATGATCGGGGTGATGACCGGAAACACATCGGGGCTGGGCGGCGATCTGCCCATGCCGGGGATGAGCGTGTCACTTCCTGCCGAGGATCTGGCGCACGGGTCCGGGGGATAACAGCTGATGACCAATATTTTGAACCAGCCGATTAAAGGAACGTGTAACATGACTGCACCCAATCTTTACAGTTCTACAGACACCGGCCCGCGTGGTCTCTCTGCCGGCGTAGGCCCTGCCCCTTCGCCGCTTTTGCTGCCGAAATCCGCGCGCAAGCGCGATGAACACATCCACCGGCGGCCCGATCAGCCCCGCCCCCTGCCCGGCGTCAGCACCCCGCCCAAGGGTAAAGATACCCCGGCAAGCGCGGTCGCCGATCAAGACCAGCCCGCACAGCCGCAGACCGGCAACGCGATTGCCACAACGGCGCAGAACCGTCTTTTGCCGGTGCAATGGGCACCCCCGCCCGGCAGCTTGATCCTTGTAGGGCGCGCACGTGGCGGCATTGGCGCGACATCCTTTGCCGTGAACCTGGCCATCGAACTTTGTAGCAAGCGCGCGACAGGCCGGTCACGCGACCGCAAGAAGGTGGCGCTGGTTGATTTTGACGTGCAATTCGGCACCGTCGCCAACAGCCTTGACCTGACCGATCGCGGCGGGCTGGTTGACCTGTTGCGCCTGCCCCGCCACCCGGATGCCCAAGCCGTGCGCAACGCCTTGCTGACGCATAACAGCGGGCTGCGGGTTTTGGCTGCACCGGCCAACCCGATTCCCCTTGACGCGCTGGATGCCCCGCGCGTGGCCGCGATCCTTGATGCGCTGATGGCCGATAATGATACCGTCATCATCGACATGCCCCCCGCGCTGATGCGCTGGATCGAACCGCTGCTGGCCCGGGCCGAACGGATGTTGGTGGTCACAAATCTGGCTGTCACCTCGGTGACCAGCGCGCGCCGGATGCTGAATATCCTGCGCGAAGATGCGCCAAACCTGACCATCGAAACCGTGGTATCGCGTGAAAGCAAACCGATCCTGCAAGGCAAGCTGCACCGTCAGGCCGCCGAAACCATCGGCGCCCCCCTGTCCTATTGGTTGCCCGAAGACGCCCGCAACGCCCGTCTGGCGCTGGACCGGGGCGAACCGATGGTCACTTTCGCGCCGCGTTCATCATGGTCACGCGCCGTGCGCCGCGCCGCCCAGACGATTCACAAATCCGCAGCACGCCAACAACTTCAAAGGTAAGACGACATGTTTAATGACTTCATTCTCAGAAAAGCCGATGCAACCCCCGCATCACATGGGGATACGGCTGTTGCGGATCGCGTGGAAAAACCTGCGCCGATTGATAATAAGGTCGTGCCTTTGCAGACATTGCCAAAAGCAGACAGCAACCTGCGCGCGCGTCTTGACCTGAAATCGCGCCTGCACGAAGAACTGCTGGGCCGGCTTAACCTTGCCGCGCTCGACCGGATCGAACGATCGGACCTGCACCGCGAAATCAGCGCGCTGGTGATCGAGTTTCTGGCGAACGAACACCTTCCGATGCGGTCCGACGACACCGAACAACTGACCACGGAACTGCTGGACGAAGTGTTGGGCCTTGGCCCGCTGGAACCGATTCTTGCCGATCCTGATGTTGCCGATGTCCTGGTGAACTCTTTCGACAATGTTTATGTTGAACGTCACGGCAAACTGGAACGTGTGCCGGTGCAGTTTCGTGACGAACGCCACCTGATGCGGATCATCGACAAGATCGTCAGCCGCGTGGGCCGCCGTGTCGATGAAAGCCAGCCCTGGGTCGATGCCCGCCTGGAAGACGGCAGCCGCGTCAACGCGATCATCCGCCCCTGCGCCATTGACGGGCCGACCCTGTCGATCCGCAAATTTTCACGCGACGCGCTGACGCTGGAACGCCTGTTGGAAATGGGCACGCTGACGCCGGGGTCGGTGCAACTGTTGCGCGGGCTGGTCGAAGCGCGGCTGAACATCCTGATTTCCGGCGGCACCGGATCGGGCAAAACGACAATGCTCAATGCGCTGTCGGCCTTTATCGACCCGACGCAGCGGATCGTCACAATCGAGGACGCCGCCGAACTCCAGCTTAAGCAGGATCATGTGGTGCGCCTTGAAACCCGCCCGTCCACCGCCGAAGGCACAACCGCCGTGACCCAGCGCGACCTGCTGCGCAATGCCCTGCGGATGCGCCCCGACCGGATCATCGTGGGCGAGGTGCGCGGCACCGAAGCCTTTGACATGTTGCAGGCGATGAACACCGGGCATGACGGATCCATGACCACGATCCACGCCAATAACGCGCGCGATGCGCTGGCCCGGCTGGAACAGATGGTGTCGATGATGGGGGGCGAAATGCCATTGTCATCGGTGCGCCGCCAGATCGCATCGGGGCTAGAGGTGGTGCTGCAACTGGCCCGCATGGCCGATGGCCGCCGCCGCATCATGTCGATCACCGAAGTAACCGGCATGGAAGGCGATGTCATCACCATGCAGGACATCTTTGTTTTCCGTCAGCGGGGCCGGTCCGAAACAGGCGAGGTTCTGGGCGAATTTATCGCCACCGGTATCCGCCCGCGGTGCGCCGAACGCCTGGCCGCCGCCGGTGTCGACATTGCGTCTGACGCGTATCAAAACGGAGGTCAGTAAAATGCCCAGCGTCTTTTCCCGGGTCGATCCCGACTGGATATTGTTTATCGGCGTGTTTCTTGGCGCGCTGCTGCTGATCGAAGGCCTGCGCCAACTTTTGTCGCGGCGCGAAACAGACACCGAAGCGCGGTCGCGCCGGATGCGCATGGTCGCCGCTGGCACCAACGTGGAAGACCGGCTTGCCATTCTGGCGCCGCGACAGGTGGGCGGGGCTGGCGGGCTGGCGATGCTGATGACAGCGGCAGGGCTGAAACGGTCGCCCACGCTTTACATCGCACTGGCCCTTGTCAGCGCAACCGCGCTGACGGTGGTGCTGCAACAGGTCATCGGGCTGATCCCGGCGGCGGTGTTTTCGCTGGCGTTGTGCGGGGTGTTGCCGGTGTTTGTCATGGTGGCCTTGCGGGATACGCGGCGCAAGAAACTGTCGGCGCAATTGCCCGACGCGCTGGACCTGATGGCGCGGGGGCTGAAGGCGGGGCATCCGCTGAATACCTCGATCGCCACGGTAGCAGAAACCATGCCAGACCCGATCGGGACAGAATTTGGCATCCTTGTTGACCAGATCAGCTATGGCGATGAAATGGTCGTCGCGGTACGCAAACTGGCAGACCGCATCCCAACCGAAGATTTCCGCTATCTGGCCGCCAGCATCGCTATCCAGCATGGCACGGGCGGCAATCTGGGCCGCATCCTGACCGTGCTGTCGCAGGTGATGCGCGGCCGCGCCATGACCCGCCGCAAGATCAAGGCCATGTCGGCCGAGGGGCGCATTTCCGCCGTCATCCTGTCCAGCATCCCCTTTATCATGGTGGCGCTGAATTCCATCCTGACGCCCGAATATTACGGCGGCGTGGTCGATGACCCGCTTTTCATGCCGCTTGTTTTTACCGCGCTGACGCTGATCACGCTGAACGCGCTGGTAATGGTCAAGCTTGTAAATTTCAAAATCTAATATTGTCAGGAGCTTGCGATGTTTGACATCTTCACACGCCTTTCCGAAACCATGGGGATCGAACCACAGATGTTGATCGTGGGGGGTGTCTTTCTGGGGGCTTTTCTGGTTTTCCTCAGCCTTGTAGTCACGTTTCAGGAACGGACCACAGCGGGCACGCTAAAACGCATGAGCGCGGCAGAAAACTCCGCAGCCAACCTGTTTGTCGCGCCACAGACAGACCCTTCGGCCATTGCCAAGGCGTTCCTGCCCACCGAAAAACGTGAACGCGCCAAGGTGCGCCGCGATCTGGCCCATGCCGGTCTGACCGGTCCGAATGCGGTGATGACCTATTACACGATCCGCATCGGCATCGGCCTGTTGCTGCCTGCCGGACTGGCCGCGCTGGTGTTGCTGCGTGACCAGTTGCCGCTGCCTGCCGGCATTGACGCCCGGCTTGCCCAGATCGGGGCGCAGCAAATGTCGATGGGGCTGGGGATCATGGTTCTGATCGGGTTTTACGGCCCCGCACTCTGGCTGGCCAACCGCGCCACCGACCGGCGCGAACGGATCGAGCTCAGCTTTCCCAATGCGCTTGATCTGTTGCAGGTGTCGGTGGAATCCGGGTTGGGTTTTGATGCGGCCCTGTCGCGCGTGGCAGAGGAACTTCACGTCGCCGCCCCCGACCTGAGCCGCGAGTTTGATATCGCACAGCGTGAAATCCTTGCCGGGCGCAGCCGCGACGCCACCTATCAGGACATGGCCGAGCGTCTTGGCATCGAAGAAGCCTATGCCTTTGTGAACGTGATCCTGCAATCCATGCGGTTCGGCACCAGCATGGGGCAGGCGCTGCTGACCTATTCCGCCGACATGCGCCAGCGCCGGGAACTTCGGGCGCAAGAAAAGGCCAACAAGCTGCCGGTTTACATGTCTGCGGTGATGGCCAGCCTGATGATGCCCGCGCTGTTGATCGTGACCATCGGGCCGGTGGTTCTGCGCTATATGTCCACGTTCTAGGCGGCACTTTGTCCGGCTTTCGGCCTTGATTCAGGCCGTCAGCCGCGCGCCGCCGCGCCGGAAATTGCATGCCACAGCGACCCTGCCGCAGACCGTGCGCCCAAAATCGCCAGCCGGTCATGGGCGCTGCGCAGCACAAAAACGCCCATATGGTCCAGCACTGTGCGCGTGGCCTGTCCGGGTCCAAGCCTTGCCAGATGAATAACCCGCTTTGTCGCAGACCTTGCAAAAGACCCGCAAAGCGGGATTTCGGGGTAAGACGATGGCAGGCAGACCGATACGACGTGCCCCTCATCCCCCACAAACAAGACGCACCCGGCGGGGTTCTCAAGCGGCTTCGTATCTTGAGAATACCTCTGCCGCACCATCGCGACGGATCAGGAACACGTTAAATGCCTCGCGTTCGCTTTCCGGTCCCATGCCGGGCGAACCAAAGGGCATACCAGGCACGGCGAGGCCGACCGCATCCGGGCGTTCCACCAGCAGGCGGCGAATGTCGGCAACAGGAACGTGCCCCTCGATCATGTAGCCATCCACGCGACCCGTATGGCAAGAGACCATTTCCTGCGGGACGCCGTTGTCCAGCTTGTAGCGCATCAGAAGCGTTCCGGCGCTCGCCTCGGTCGTGATTGCGAAGCCGTCATTCGCGAGGATATCGATCCAGGCCGAACAGCAGCCGCAGTTGGGGTCCTTCATCACATGGATCGCCGGTTCGGCGCTTTGCGCCAGAGTCCGCAAGGGCGATGCGGCCAGCAGCGCAGTTCCGCCGACCAGAAGCGTGCGGCGTGAGAACAATCCTGGTTCATCCGATCTTCCTTTCAAGATTGCATAGGTGGACGGACAGGTCAGAGATCGACCCGCCGGAGCCGGAGGGCGTTGCTGATCACCGAGACTGAAGACAGGCTCATCGCCGCCGCCGCGATCATCGGCGACAGCAGCAGGCCGGTGACAGGGTAAAGCAGCCCTGCCGCGATGGGGACGCCAAGCGCGTTGTAGGCGAAGGCGAAGAACAGGTTCTGCTTGATGTTGCGCAGGGTGGCGCGGGCCAGCTTGCGCGCACGGACGATGCCCATCAGGTCGCCACCCAGCAGGGTGATGCCCGCGCTTTCCATCGCCACATCCGCGCCGGTGCCCATCGCGATGCCGACATCGGCGGCGGCCAGCGCGGGCGCGTCGTTCACCCCGTCCCCCGCCATGGCGATCTTGTGGCCGTCGCGGCGCAGCTGGTCGATCAGGTCTTTCTTTGCTTCGGGCAGGACACCCGCGCGCACTTCGTCGATGCCGAGCTTGCCCGCCACCGCCTGCGCCGTGCGTTCGTTGTCGCCGGTTGCCATGATGACGCGCAGCCCTTGCGCGTGCAGTTCCCGGATCGCCTGTGCGGTGCTGTCCTTGATCGGGTCCGCCACGGCCACGATGCCCGCCAGCGCGCCATCGACGGCTATGAACATTGCCGTCTTGCCCTCGGTGCGCAGGGTGTCGGCCTTTGCCTCGGCCTGCGCGGTGTCCAGCCCCATTTCCCGCATCATCGCCGCGTTGCCAAGCGCCACGGCACGGCCATCAACGTTGCCGCGCACGCCCTTGCCGGTGACGGCGTCAAAGTCTGTGGCTTCTTTTCGGGGTGCCCCCTGTGCTTGTGCCCCTTCGACGATGGCCTCAGCCAGCGGGTGTTCGGACCCGCGTTCCAGCGCCGCAGCCAGCGACAGCAGGTCTGTTTCGTTTATCTTTCCCAGCGCCACGGTGTCCGTCAGCTTCGGTTTGCCCATGGTCAGGGTGCCGGTTTTGTCCACGATTAGGGTATCAACGCCTGCCATGCGTTCCAGCGCTTCGGCGTCCTTGATCAGTACGCCCGCCTGCGCGCCGCGCCCTGCCGCCGTCGTGATCGAGATCGGCGTGGCAAGACCAAGTGCGCAGGGGCAGGCGATGATCAGCACCGACACGGCGGATGCTATGGCGAAGACCAGCGCGGGTTCGGGGCCAACGGCCAGCCAGACGACGAAGGCGATGATCGCGATGGCAACCACCGTCGGCACGAACACCGCCGACACGCGGTCCGCCAGCCCCTGTATTGGCGCGCGGGACCGGCGCGCATTTGATACCATGGTCACGATCTGCGCCAGCACGGTTTCTGACCCGACCTTGCCCGCCTCAATCACCAAGGAACCGTTCTTGTTGATCGTGGCGCCTGTCACCGCGTCGCCCGGACCTTTCTCCACCGGCATCGACTCGCCCGTCAGCATGCTTTCGTCCAGCGACGAGCGGCCTTCGATCACCGTCCCATCGACCGGGACCGCGTCGCCGGGGCGCACACGCATCCGGTCGCCTTCCATGATGTTCTCCAGCGGGGCATCATATTCGGTGCCGTTCGGCAGGATGCGCCGCGCGGTCTTGGGCGCCAGGTCCAGCAGCGCACGGATCGCATCCCCGGTGCGTTCGCGCGCGCGCAGTTCCAGCACCTGACCCACGAAGACCAGGGTCACGATCACCACAGCCGCCTCAAAGTAGGTGCCGACGCCGTGGCCCATCCGGTATTGTTCCGGAAACACACCCGGCAGGAACGTGGCAAACAGCGAATAAAGGTAGGCCGCCGCCACGCCGAGGCTGATCAGCGTCCACATGTTGGGGCTGCGGTTCACCACCGAGTCCCAGCCGCGCCGGAAGAACGGCAAGGCCGCCCAGAGAATGATCGGCGTGGCCAGCACGAATTCGAGATAGCTCGCTGTCTGATGCCCGATCCAGTCGCGCACCGGCAGCGCCACCAGTTCGCCCATTGTCAAGATGACAAGTGGCACGGCGGCAGCGGCGGAAATCCACATCCGGCGGGTGAAGTCGGTCAGCTCCTCGCTGGGTTCATCCGAGGGGACCATCGGCTCCAGCGCCATGCCGCAGATCGGGCAGGATCCCGGTGCATCGCGGATGATCTCGGGATGCATCGGGCAGGTGTACTGGACGTTGGCAGGGGCGGCCTTCTTCTGCCCGGCCGCCCGCCCCGAGGCGTAGAACCACGGATCCGCGTTGAACTTCGTCTGGCACTTATCCGAGCAGAAATGAAAGGTTTCGCTCTGGAACTCGGCGTGACGCCCATCGGGCTTGACCGCGACCGTCATCCCGCAAACCGGGTCCTTCGCCGTATCAGCCCCCGCGGGAATATCGGGTGCCGGGTGATGATGCTCGTGCTCCATGGTCTGCCTTCCTTTCGGTCTCTCGTTCCAGCTTGCCGCTTCCAGCGGTTGGAAGGTCAAGCGATTTTCAGTGATCTTCAGAAGCGCCCTCTCCCGGCCTTCTTTGTAGCGCGACCCAAAGCAGCGGCAGGCCCGTCACAAGCCCGAGCCCGAGCACCGCCCATGTTGCACGCCCGAGGTCTCCGCTAACCGCCTCGCCGCCGAAATGGGCCAGTAGAAAGCTGGCCGGGATGATGCCCGCCAGTGTCGCAACGGCGAACCGCCAGGCGTGCAGGCGGCTGAGGCCAGCCGCATAGCTGATCATGTCGAAGGATACGAAGGGCATCAGGCGGCTGGCAAAAACCGTTGCGGTCAACGCGGGCTGCGACCCAAGAAGCCCGGCATCGACGCGGTCACCTAACACACGCCGCAAGACGTCATGCCCCAAAACCCTTGCAAGACCAAAGGCAATCAGTGCCCCAAGTTCCGCGCCGATAACAACCTGCACCGTGCCCCAGACATGCCCGTAGGCCGCTCCGGCCGCCAGCGCGATGGGCGCGCTCGGGATCGGGCTGGCGACGACCGCAAGGGTCATGAACGTGACGATCAGGACCGGCCCCCAGAGACCGGCGCGCGCCACCAGCATTTCCAGACGCTCGACGTCCAGAAGGCTGCGCGCCTCGGCGAAGACCGCAGGCGCGACCAGCCAGATAGCGATCAGCCCGATCACGAAGGTCGCAATGCCCGCGAGGATAGCGGCGCGCAAGCGCATCTCAGATCGCTGCGACAGCCTTGGCAAGAAGGTCGCGCACCTCGCCCGCCACGGCCGTGAGCGCGGCGTTCTCGATCGCCTGCATCGACGCCACCGGGTCGATGGCGCTGACCTCTACCCCGCTGTCCACCTCGCGCAGGATGACGTTGCAGGGCAGCATCGCACCCACACGCGGCTCCATCCCGATGGCCTGATAGGCCATCTTGGGGTTGCAGGCGCCGAGGATGCGATAGGCCGGCATCTCGACATCAAGCTTTTTCTTCATCGTTGCCTTGACGTCGATCTCTGTCAGGACGCCAAAGCCATGATCCGCCAACGCCTTGCGCGTGCGTGCATCGACATCGTTGATTCCCGCGTCCGGGATCATGCGATTGATTGTGTAGGTCATAGTGAAGTCCTTTTTTCTATTTCCGAAGATATTTGATCAGGGCCGCTATGGCCAAAACCAGCAGCACAAGGATCAGCAGGCCGAACAGCCAGCCAAACCCCATTCCGAAACCCATTCCGGGGCCCATGTCATTCCAGTTCACCATCTCATGCTCCTAGCTGTGATCTAAAGGTTGCGCCTGTTAACCGATCTTGGCAATGATCTGGGTCAGTTTTGCGCGGGCGCGATGTTGGGGCCGGTCCGGCAGGGCATCCAGCGCAATGAGGCGCGCCGCCTGCGCAAGATCCGTGTCGAACGCGGGTGTCTCGGTCTCGGTTCTGTCGGAAATTTTTAGTACATTTAAGAGCAGGCTGACGCTGGCCAGACTTATGCTGCGAACCGGGCGAACTGCTTAAAAGCGTTCAGGTATTTGGCTTGCAGGATTTTGATGATCTCTCCCGTACCGATGAATTTAAGGATTACATTCACAGCTTCCAACCCCGAAAGATTTACGCCGCTTTTGTCGATAAAAATGCGGCCGGGAACACCGTTGTTGCCCTTTGCCCGTCGGAACAAGCGTCGCGCCACCGGATTGTCGCAGCGATTGGGTTGCATAAAATCAAAGGCTTCGCCGTTTCGAACGACCGCGCGCTAGTTATACATCCGCTTGCCCTTGATATACATCTCAGGAACACGCCACGACTAGGCTGTCGGTTGCTTTTTATCTTTGCCTCGCAACCGGTTGGACGAAAATAACGGTTCAACGTTGCATAGTCAACATCGATTCTGCACTCCTGCACAATCTCTTCAAGATTACGTTAAGAAACCGGATATTTCAGCTAATGCGGGCCCTTGAAGTCAACCATCGTCACCGTCCAATCATACGTGCGAAGTCACCTCCTGCAGCGTGGCAACATACTGGGCTGCCCGCATGTCCAAAATATTTGCGACAGACCCGCCAATGTATTTCTCCAACGACCCCATGTCCTCCGGCCGTCCGCCGATCTGTGTGCCGTAAAGGTCCACTCCGGAACGGCCGATCGTCATCACACCAAGTGTTTTCATAGGGGCGGTCCTCTGGTGCAGGGTGGTCAGGCCGCGCGAGGCGGGCCTGGCCGGTATGCGATCAGGTCAACACGCCAGCGAGGGCTACTGTCTTGTTATTGTGGGTCGAAAGCGTTGCGGCTTGGGCCATGTCAAGGGCGTTCACACCCTCGATCAGGGTGACCGGCAGGGCCGTGTCGCCGTTCACCGCGTCAACGATTGAGGTTCCGACGGCAGAAACCGTGACCGGCGCGTCGCCCATGAGGAAGTTGGCCATGTCAAAGTCATGGATCATCATGTCACGAAATTGCCGCCCGAAACCTTGATATAGGCGACCGGTGGAGCCGCCGGATCGTAGGAGGCGATGGAAAGCAGTTCGGCCTTGCCGGTCTCGCCCGCATCAAGCGCAGCCTTCAGTGCCCCGAAGTTCGGGTCAAAGCGGCGATTTAAACCGATCATGACCGGCTTTCCCGAACCGCTGACGGCGTCTATCGCTGTGACCGGCTTTGATAACATCCCGCTTGCAGCCTCGCCACAATACGACCTTACGACCTATCGCCAACCGATCCCGGAAATGGTGGGGGCCTTGGTGAAGATTCTCAATGGACCCAAGACCGCCCAACAAGACACATTCCTCCTGGGAAGTTTCATCGCACGGTCGTCAACTTAGAGTTTAGAAGGAACTGCAATCAGCTACAATAAAAAGTGCAGTATATGCTTGTTCTCTGATTGCAGCTATTTCAAGCGGGATAGCGATTTGTCCGTCCGGGGTCATGGTTCTCTCCGAGGTCGCATCTTTTGCGCCGCATGATGGTTTTCGATGGCGGATCGTCTTCAATGTCGTTTGCGGGGCAGGCAGGTGAACCTGCGTCCCAACCTACTTTACGAGATCGATCAACCTCCGTCCCGTCGGGACATCGCTCCCCGCTGTCTCCCAGCAGGTATTCAGATCAGACAGCGGCCTCCTTCGTCCACTGATAATCAGTTTCATTTTTCCCCAGGGTCAGCATCAACACTGCGATCTTGCGGGCGGTTGCGACGGCTGCCTTGCGGAATCCGCGCCGTCCGGCCAGACGAACGGCCCAGCTTTTCAGGGGCGAGAAGCATTTGACTTGGCGGATAACGCAGGATGCTGCCTCAAACAGTAACCCGCGCATCGCGCCGTCACCGCATTTCGAAACCCGTCCTGACCAATCCACTTCGCCAGACTGATGCCGCTTTGGTTTCAGTCCCAAGAACGCACCCACATCGGCAGTTCGGCTGAACCGGTTGGGGTCATCTATCAGAGCAATGAAGTTGAGGGCGTTGGCCGCACCGACACCGGGGATCGTCATCAAGCGACGCGCCACCGGGTGTGCCTTGGCTTTTTTCTTCACGGCTTTGTCGAGATCATCTGCCGACTGACAAAGCGTGGCATGAGCGGCGATGAAGCCGTCGGCAATGGCGCGCAGGACCAGATCTGTCTCCCCCGCTGCTGCGAGTTGGTCACGAAACGCCTGTCGCTGTCGTCCCTGACCTGTGCCAGTCATGCGGATGCCAAAGGTTTTCAGGACGCCCCGGATGTGGCCTTCCAGATCCTTACGCAGTCGGATCAACCGTTCCCGCGCCCCTACCAGGCTGCGCAGATAATCAGATTCTCCGCTGCGAATGTGAACTGGCGTGTACCACCCAATGCGCGCGAGCTGCGCCAGCCCCTCTGCGTCAGAGGCATCGGATTTGTTCAGCCGAGCAGACAGCGCCTTGTGTGCGTCAATGCAGACTGCCGGAAGACCCAGACCCACCATCCCACGTTGTAGCCAGATCGAAAGCTGACCACTCTCATGCACGATCCGGTTCGGCGATAGGGAGCAGTTGCCAAACCACCCGAGATATGGGCAAAAGTTGGTGACGCCTGATCAGGCGGCGGTTTGAATCTGGCGGAGCCCGTCGCGGAACTCAATCCCTTGGATGATCTCGGGCAGGCGGTTTTGACCATCGAGTTTGCGCCATTTCTTGTGCGCTGACATCATCAGCTTGAAGGCCATGGCCAGCCCGGTCTTGCGGCTGAGGCAGCCCTTGGTGCGTTTGGTTCGGTGGCGCACGGTGGCAAAGGTGCTTTCGATCGGGT
>NZ_JACUUJ010000053.1 GCF_014859355.1 Yoonia sp.
CCCAAACGCCTCTGATCAATACGGCACAGCCACGGCCTTCGGCGGATGCTTACGAACAAACCTTTGACACCGCAGATCATCGCGCTTTTCTGGCCCGCAGGACGGTGATGACAATATCCAGACAGGCCAGCACCTGCGCGTCACAGGCCGCCGGGCGCGGGGCAACCCCCTGCCCCATGGCCGCCGCCATCAGCGTGCCATCGCCAAAATCAGGGTGCCGCCGCCGCAGCCGTTTGCGATAGCGGTCGGCGCTGTCAGCGCGCGCCAATAGATCGGCCATTGCGGCGCGGCGTTGCGCGGGCGGCACCTGTAATAGATGCCGCATCGCACATTCGATATCAGCCAGTTGCACGGCGCGCATCAGCCTTGCAGCACCAATGCGCTGAACGGCCCCGCGCCAAAGCGGGCCGAGACCTGCGCCACCGCCAATCGGTAGGGCGCGCCGCCGGTGTCAGCGGCAATTTCGGCGGCGTCATAGGTCCACCCGGGCGCGCCCAGCGCCACCTCGCGCCGGATCATGCCGTTCTGGATGATGCGCAGCAGATAGCTTTCGCTATCTTCGCCCAGCGGGATATCGCCCGCCGCCCAGATGTCGCCGTCGATCCGGCTGCACCTGATCCAGCTGACATCGCGCCCCGCGGGCGTAGCGCGCGCACGCAGATGTGCCACCGGATAGGGCCGCAAGCCGTTGCCCTGAAACGCCCGCACCGCATGGCGGAAACTGGCATCACCCAGCGGGCGTTTGGCCGGCCCATAGCGATAGTGGCGTTCTAGCCCGCGCGCCGCCGTTGGCAGGGTGATCTGCGCTGGCACGCCGTCCAGTGCAACGATGCGCGACCCCGCAGGCCAGACAGCGGGCACAATGCCCCGGCTGCCCGCCTGCCCGCGCAGCATATGGCCCAGCGCAAATTCACGCGGGCCGACGGGCACCGCATCACGGGCCTGAAACACCTCCCACATATCGGGGGTGCCGTCACCGATGGCGAATGTATTGGCCCCCGCCAGCAGCGCCTGCATCGTCACGGTGCCCAGCGCGCCATCAACCAGCCGCACGCGCAAGCCCGCCTGCCTGTCCCAGATACCAAAGCGACCGCGTGGCAGGTCGGTCGTGGTCACACCAAGGGTGGCGCTGTCGGTGATCACCTCTTGCAAGGTATAGCCGCTGTCCTGCGGCGCGGAATACAGCGCGATACTGCCCGCCCAAGGCCGCGCGGCGGCGGCAACATGGGGCGCATGCGGGATTTCGTCGCCGGTCAGCAGCGGCAGGTCCATGAACAGCATGTCCACCGGCACCGGCCCGACATAGGGCGCCAGCACCGGCGTATCGCCTGCATTGGTCTGCGGGCGATAGACCTCGGCGTCAATGCGCGTGGCCTCGGCCAGCCGCAACCCGGATTCGTCGATCCGGTCGATCCGGTATAGCGCGCGGTGGTCATCTGTTACGATCTGCACCACATCGCCCGCGCCCACCGCAAGCTGCGACGGCGGCAGGGCAAATGCGGCAGTGTCACGCGCGATTCGCGCCTCGGCAATCCAGCGTGTCACGATGCCTTGCCCTTCGGCGCGGGTCAGGGCGATGGGCAGGTCGGTGCGGGTGGTGCCGATGCTGACCTCGTCAGGGTGAATCGCCTCTGCCGCGACAGCCGCGTAATCGGCATCGGCGTCGATATGGGCCAGTTGCACCCGCCCCGCGATTTCCGCCGCCGCCGCACGGGTCAGGCCCAGCGCCCGATCCTTTTCGGGGTCCAGCGCCAATTGATCGGAGCCGATCACATGATCCACCCACCCCTTGCGGTTGAGAAACACCAGCACACCGTCGCGTTCAACCGCATCCACGCCAAAGGCCAGCATCAGCGGCTGCAGCGCAGCGCGCCCGGTGCCGGTGTGGTCCACACTATAGCCGCGCACGATGCCGTGCAGGCCCGACACGTCATAACGTGTCACCCCCGCGCGGTCGCAGATTTCAGCCACGACCGAGGCCAGCGTGCGGTGCGTCGCCCGCCCATTCAGCCAGTGCCCGCGCGCATAATTGCCGCCATCCGTCCACAGGCTGCGATTGCCGGGAAAGAACGGATAGGGCCGCGCATCCCAGGCCCAGACATGCATCCGGCCGGTATCCAGCATCGGCGCGCCATAAACAGGTGACACCGGGTTATTGACAGGATCAGCGAAATGCCGATGCACGGCCTTGATATATTGCATCTGCATCAGGTCATCGCGGTTGCCGTTGGAATAATGCGGCAGCTGCGATTCCGATGATTTGGGATCAAGAAACTTGTTGGGCTGGTTCGCGCCCTTGTCGATGGCCGCACAGCCGAATTCGGTGAACCAGAAGGGTTTGGAGTGCGGCACCCATGCGGTGGGCGTGGCCTGCCGGACCCCGCCGATCCGGTTGTGATGCGGATGCGCCCACCAACCGGCAAGGTCTTTATACCGCCAGACCCAGGGTTCGCCGTCCCCATCGGTAATGGGGGTGCGAATTTGGGCATCGCGCGCCTCGGGGGAATGGTAATACCAGTCATAGCCTTCGCCCCCCGCGACATTGCCCGACAGGTAATCAAGGTCATAAAGACTGCCCGCGCCCGCATCGGCATGGGTTTCGCCATCGCGCCAGTCGGCCAGCGGCATGTAATTGTCGATGCCGATAAAGTCGATGTTGGGATCGGCCCACAGCGCATCAAGGTGAAAGACTTTATCGCCGGTGCCGCTGGGTTGATAGCCGTGGTATTCTGACCAGTCGGCGGCATAGCTGATCTTGCAATCCGGCCCAAGGATGCCGCGCACGTCTGCCGCCAGTTGCACAAGCGCGGCGACAGCGGGAAAGCTGCCCGCGGCCCCGCGCACCTGCGTCAGCCCGCGCATTTCCGACCCGATGCAAAACGCGGTCACACCACCGGCGGCCGCACACAGATGCGCGTAATGCAGGATGAACCGCCGATAGCCCCAGTCGGCATGGCCGGTATAGGTAACAGTTGTGCCGTTGACGGTGAAATCGCCGGGGGCGGCTTGGCCCATAAAGGCTGCAACCTCAGCCGCCGCTGTCGTGGTGCCATCGGGCGTGCCATCCAGCCCCGGCGCAAGGGCCGTGGTGATGCGCCCCCGCCACGGCAGCGCGGGCTGGCCCGTCTGGCCTGTCCAGGGGTCGGGCAAGCTGTTACCTGCCAGTTGATCCATCAGGATGAAAGGGTAGAACACCGCATCCAGGCCGCGCCTGCGCATGTCGGCAATCACCTGCACCACCGCCGCATCGGCGGGCGTGCCGCCATAGACAGGGGCACCGTCCTGATAGGGAATGCGCGCCGCGTCTGCGCGCCCCACGCCTGACACGCGCCACGGCATGTCGGTTGCATCCACGTCGTTTTGTTCGACCTTGGGGCGGATGCTGCAATGCCCGCAGCGCAGGTCGTCGCCAAACCACGACACCACCAGCACGACAGACCGGCAGGCGGGCAGTTCATCCTGCAAGGCATTCAGCGACACCGTCAGGTCGGTGCCGCCCATCGGCGTGTTGGTATTGACGGCCACCTGTTCGCCATAGCTGGGTTCCAGCGTGACAGGCGTGGTGGCAAGGCTGTATTCGCCCGTGCCGGGGATCAGGGCGACACCTGTCACCAGATCGGTCAGCCCCGCAATATCGGCAGGCTGGCCCATGGGCGCGGGGCGCATCACCTCGAACGTGAATTGCGGCACGCGGTTGCCGAATTGCGCCAGCGGCAGATCCTCGAACACCACATAGACGGTGCCGCGATAGGCGGGGGTGTTGTCCAGCCCTTCGATGGCTGCGATCTTGGGGTCGGGCGACTGGTCTGCCGTGCCAGTGTAGACGCGCATGTTCAGATCATCGGGTGACACCTCGGCCCCATCCGCCCAGATCCTGCCTACGCGCGAAATCGGCCCTTCGCACAGCGCCACGGCAAGGCTGACGCCATAGCTGTAGGTGGTGGTGGCCGCCGGGGGCGTGCCTTTGCCGCCGCCGGTGGTCTTGCGCGCCTCACTGAACCGGCTGGCCCAGATCACCTGCCCCGCGATCCGCATCCGGCCATGCACCTGCGCGATATCTGCGCCTTCGCTGGCCCCCATCACGCGAAAGCGGTCGATGCGGCCAACCTCGACCGCTTCGCTGCCCGCACCCAGCAACTGCTGGTCGATCCGCTGTCCGATGGCGGCACCAGCCGCCCGACCGATCACCGCCGCCGACAGCCCAAGAACAGACCCGCCGACAGCCCCACCAAGGGCCATACCCGCCGCAGAAAGAACGATTGTCGCCATGAGAGATTACCTTTTGGAAAACGCAAAGCACGCCGCGATGCGGCGCTGCCATGGGGCCGACAGCGGGCTTTCGACCACGCCGTGCCCCGTATATGCATGAATGAAAGTCGGGGCCGCGCCGCAGTGTGCTGCGATCCCCAGATGTTTCGCCACGGCCCCGGCCCGCATGCGGAACACGATGATCTGCCCCGGTGTGATGTCCGCCAGCGACACGCGGCACAGATGCCGCGATGCGGCGCGCAACAGCACCTCGTCGCCCTGTGGTTCGGACCAGTCAGGGGTGTAGACGGGCACCTGTTCCGGCTCTGCGCCCAGCACCTCGCGCCAAACGCCGCGCACAAGGCCAAGGCAGTCGCACCCCACCCCCCTGACCGACGCCTGATGCAGATAGGGCGTGCCGATCCAGCCGCGGGCGGCGCGGGCGAAATCCGCGCTCATGCGCTGCGGCTTTCGCCGGTGTTTTGCCCGCCGGATCGTGGCACCGCCATCAGCCAGTCTTCGCCCGGGATATGGGGAAAGCCCTGAAAATTGACCAGATTGGCAAATTTTTCCGCACAGGTCGCGGCCCGCCGGTCACAGCCTGCAACCAGCCGCAGTTGATCGCCTGTGGCCACCGCCGCCGGAATCGGCTGCCACAGCGTCATGTTTCGCCCGCCACCGACGATCCTGTCATGCTTTATGACTTCGCGCAGGCCCGCCGCAGGGCCTGTCAGCACCTCTAAAAAACCGCCTTCGAACCAGCGGTCGTTGAAACCTTGGAAAGCGCCGAACGCGAACTGCTGCGCATCCGTGATTTCCTCAGCCGCAAGCGTGACCGCAAACGCCGGATCGGACAGATCGACCCTGCAGCGCGCATCGCCCAGAACGGCGCTGCAAGTCGTCAGATAGGCCCGCCCCTGCGGTTGGTTCAACGGTTCGGTCAGCCCGCGCAGATCGGCCTGAAAGCCACCTGACGCGCGGGTGATTTCACCGATTGTACCGACGAACCGCACCTGCCGCGCGGCAGGATCATCCCATTGCACCAGCCATGTCGTCACCGCGGCCCCGTCATAGCGGCCTGCGTTGATGTCGGCCTCGGTGATGGCCGTCGCCGACAGCGCGCCGATGGCTTCGGAATTGTTCACCGACAGCCCCGTGGTGCTGGCCAGCGCCCGCGCGCTTAGCCCGGTTTCGGGCTGAAAGGTGATCCCGTCAAATGCAAGTGGCCGGTCATGGTCGGTAAAGCCCAGCACAACACCGTCACGGCGCGTGACCGCCCAGCAATGGCACACATGGGTGGCACCTGTTGCCAGATGCGCCTGCAATGCGGCGGTCATAGCCGGATCTCCACGATGGGGATATTCGGGGCCTCGCCCGCCTGAAAGCTGGATATGGATGTCATGATCGCATCGGTGTCGAACCGCACCGGCACGTCGAATGTATAGCCTGCGCGGACCTCGGCCCCCGTATCTGGCGGATGGGAAAAGCTGATCAGCCCGGTGGTGTGATCCACGGTGTAATCCACACCGTCCTGCATCACATCGCCCCCCACAGCGATGCGCACGGACCCCGCGACAGGTTTCGTGATCGGGCGGATAGAACTGTGGTCACCCGACCGATAGGTTTTTGTCAGGGGCATGACCTGCGTCACCTCATCGCCGATGGCGATCAGCTGATCCAGCGCCGATACCTCTTGCGACGGGGGGCAGGATTTGTAATCGCTCCAATCCTTCCAGCGAAAGCCGGTCAACTGGCCCTGCCGCGCCTCAAAAAACGCGATGACGGTTTCCAGATCATCCAGCGACCGCATCCCCAGCCCCGCGTCATAGCGGCGGCGGGCGTGCGCCCATGGCGTGTTGCGTTCCTCGAACCCGTTGGCCAGCGTGACGATCTCGGTCCGTCGTTCTGGCCCGCCGATTGCGCCAAAGCTGAGCGATGTGGGAAATCTGATGTCGTGAAATGCCATTGTCCGGCCCCCCTTAGCGGTTGCGTTGGCTGCGGCCCAGCGCGCGGGCGACCTGCGTGGCGATCTGACCCTGACTGCGCTGGAACCCCTGCACGTCAGGCGTCGTGATGTGCATGTTGACCGTCACCGCCCCGCCGCCTTGCCCGCGCACACCCAGCCGCCCGTCAGCGCCACGCGCCAGCGGCATGATCGCCTCTGGCCCCGCCTCGCCCATCAGACCGGTGCCGCCGCGCATCGGAAATGTCGTGGGGCCGCCGACAACACCACCCTTGGCAAAGGGCATCACGCGCCCTTGGGAAAACGGCGCGCCATCGGCATAGGGCATCAGGCTGGACACGGCCGCGTTCAGGCCATTCGCCAGCATTCCGCCCATTTGGTTGGTGATCGGGTTGATCGCCGCAGCATAGGCGGTATCGATCATCGACTGCGCCAGACCGCCCAGCGCATCAGACAGTTTCACACCGTCCAGCAGCACCCCGTCAAACGCCCGCCGCAGCCCGCGTGAAAAGCCGCGTTCCAGATTGCCCAGATCGCGGGTTGTTTCCCCTAACGTGCCCTGCATCCCGCGCAACTGCGCATCAAAGGCCACGGTCATCGCTGCCGTATCGCCCAGCGTGCGTTCCAGCGCGCTGATGTCGCTGTCCAGCGCATCCAGCTTGTCCAAATCATCCATCATTCATCGTCCTTTGGTATGTCGGGAAAGGCGCGCAGAAGGTCATCGAACCGCGCGCGCCGCATCGGCTGTGCCGTCTGGCCACCCCCCAGCATCAGTTGCAGTTCAGCCGGTGTCAGCGCCCAGAAATCGCGTGGATGCAGGCGTAACCCGTGCAGCCCCGCGCGCAGCAGCCCCGGCCAGTCCATGCCCGTCATGCCGGCGGCTCGAACGCGCGCGCCAGCAGCGTGGCGGCCAGTTTCGCCGCCCCCACAGGCCCGTCCGCGATGTCGGCGGCGACCAGATCGGATGATTGCCCGGTCCAGCCACCACCACGCAAGCCCGCCACGATCACCGCCATCACATCGCGGCCCGAAAAGGCGCCGCCTTCGAAACGGCGGATCAGGTCGATCAGGGTGCCGGTGCCCAATGCCGCCTCAAGTTCTGCCAGCGCGCCCAGCGTCAGCTTGCACAGATGCACCTGCCCGTCGATCACGACCGCCACCTCGCCTGCCCAGGGGTTCGCCATCAGATCAGCGCCGTAAAGGTCAGCGCCCCGGCGGATGCCAGCGACATATCGTATGTCGCCTCGCCATCATAATTGCCGGCATAGTCGATGGACGTGATCTGGAACGGGCCCTGCACGGTGCCGAAATCGGGGATGATGACCTGAAAGTCGGGGGTTTGACCGTCAAAGAAGATCTGCCGCGCACGTTCATCGGTCGCGGCATCCTTGAACACGCCCGACCCGGAAATCGAGGCGGTTTTCACGCCTGCACCTCCCAACAACTCGCGCCAGCCGCCCGTGCTGTCCAGACTGGTCACATCGACGCTGTCCGCGTTCAGGCTGATGCGCGTAGCCCGCAGGCCCGCCGCGGTTTCGAATAATCCGTTGCCTGTCATGTCGATCTTGACCAACAGGTCTTTGCCGTTCTGGGCTGTCATTGCGACTTCTCCTTTGGGTTAAACGTCATCCGCGACACGGGCGCGGAACATCAGGTTGATCTGGCGCACATCACCGATGCCGACCCGGGCGGCCTTGGCCTTGGTGAAATTCAGCGACACCAGCGTGCCGCGCGTCAGCACCAGCCGCGCATCGACCAACGTATCAGAAACAGCCGCCGCCACGAGCTTGGCGCTGGAAAATCCCGCCGCCTCGGTCACGACGCTGACGGTGAAATCATGCAACGCACCGCGGCCTGTCTTGTCGGATGCATCGCGCACCTCTTCGGTGCCCAGCACGATGTAAAGCGCAGGCAAGGTGCCACCGGGCAGCGCGTCATAGATCGCCGCACCAACCAGCGCGGTCACGCCGGGATCGTTGGAAAGGGTTTGAAAAACAGCCGCTTGCAACGCGGCGCTGATGCCATAGCTCATGATGCGGTTTCCTCGGTTGCAAAGCAGGTCAGATAGCGGGCGCGACTGTCACGTTCGGCCACCGCCGTGATCTGGAACAGCCGGTCGCCATCGCGAAACCGCTGGCCCGCAACAGGCCGCGAAGCCGCGCCGTGGGGTGCAGCACGCACGGTGATACGGTAAGGCACACGCGACACCGTTGTCGCGAAATCCGCCGCCGCGCGCCCCGTGCCTGCCGTGACCTCGGCCCACAGCACGCCGCGCACCTGCCAGTCGCGGATATAGCCCCCCGCGCCATCACCGGCCCGCAAGGGGGCCTCTAAAACCAGCGGGCGGTTCAGGTGCGGCACGGTCATCGCTGCCCCCCCATGAACAGGCGCACCGTGCGGTGGCGGTCGATCAGGGCGGCAACACCAAAGGGCATCGCAGGCGCGCCCTGGCTGACATCATGGCGGTATTCATAGAAATGCGCCGCCAGCAGCATCACCGCCTGCGCCAGATCGGCTGGCAGATCGTCCCATTCGGGGCCATACCCCGCCAACAACCCGATCTGCACCGCGCCATGCAGCGGCACCGCAGGCAGACAGGCCCCCGTTGTCGCCAGACCGGGGCGCTGGTTGTCGGGGTCCAGCACCCAGCCTGCCGGATCGACAAGGGTTTCACCCCCGTCACGATCCAGCAGCGTCACGCCGATGATGGCGCTGACGGGGGCAACAGGCAGTGGCTGGCGGCGGTTGTCGCGCCATTTCGTCAGGGTCCATTCAAATTCCCGCGCGATCAGGATCTTGCCAGTGCGCGCCTCGATCGCGGCCATGGCAGCGCGCAGATAGCTGTGCAGCACGGGGTCTTGCAGGCTGTCATCGGCAAACCCCGAACCAAGGCGCATGTGGTCTTTCAATTGTGCGACCGGAAGCGCCGATAGCGGCACGGTGGTCTTTTCGATTAACATCATGGAATTGCTCCGAAAATCACTGGATTATTGGCGAATTTGCCAATGATCCCGGGCACGCGCCCCCGCATCGCTCGGACGGAAGGGAGCAGCTAGACAACGCGGCGGTGCGCGCCCGGGCCGTCAGGACCGCCCCGGTTGGAACGGCCCCCATCACGCCAGCGCCTTAGCTGGTCGCGAATTTCAGCAGCTTGATCGCAGCAAAGTCGCTGACCGCACCGCCGACGCGCTTGGTGGCGTAGAACAGCACATGCGGCTTGGCCGAAAACGGATCGCGCAGCACGCGCAGGTCGGGGCGTTCGGCCACGGTGTAGCCTGCACCAAAGTCACCGAATGCAATCGCGGTTGCATCCACGGCAATATCGGGCATGTCTTCAGCGATCAGCACGGGGTATCCCATCAGGCGCGCAGGTTCACCGGCGGCCAGACCGTCGGACCAAAGGAAACGGCCATCGTTGTCTTTCAGCTTGCGGATGGTGCCTGCGGTTTTCGAATTCATCACGAATGTGCCATTGGCGCGGTATTCCGCCCCCAACGCATAGACCAGATCGACAATCGCATCGCCGCCCTGGATACCGCCTGCCATGCCGCTGGGCACAGTGCCGATGTTGCCCCATTCCCAGATTTCGTTTTCCACGGTGGGATAGGTCAGGAGGCCCCGGGGCTTGTCGATGCCGTCGCCGTTGACGAACGCCCCCGCCTCGGAACGGGCGAATTTATCAGCGATACGGCCCGCCAGCCAGGCTTCGATGTCGAACGCGCTGTCATCCAGCAGCCGCTGCGATGCCTTGGGCAGGGCCGACAATTCATGCAGCGGAATGCTGATGCGGTCGATCTGCGGTGTCGCGGTTTCAGTCACGCCGCTGGTTTCCGTGGCCCAGCCTGCGCCCATTTCGGTGTGATCGACCAGCACATCATAAGATGTGGCATCGACAGTCACCACATTGGAAATCGCGCGGATGGATGCAGTGGACGACAGCGTGCCCTTGATCGTATCCGCCGTTTGCGGGTCCACCAGATAGCCGCCATCGGCGGCAACAGATGTGCCCATCGCCTTGCCGTCCAGATCCAGACCGCGCAGGCCATCGTCATCGCCCGACCGCAAATAGGCGGCAAAGGCTTTTTGATGCGGCGCGTCCTGTGTCGCGGCAGCCGCCAATGGCGCGCGGGCAGTCATCATCGTCTTGCGGTCCAGCTTGTTCATCCGGTTGTCCTGTTCTTGAAGTTTGGCATTCACGCCGTTGGAAAAATGTTTGAAATCGTGCATGAAACCGGCAATTGCCGTTTTCAGCTCCTCGGCTGGGGGCAAATCTCCCCCGGTCCGAGAATCGCTCTCGGTCTTGCTCATTGCTCAATCCTTTGATCGTGGGTTGTCGCGGGGTCAGGCCCGCGCCATCATTTGGCGCGCATCCTGAAATGCGGCCGCCAGGTCACGCATGATGGCGGCAGCAGGGTCATCGCCCTTGGCCGCCACCCGCGCATCGGGAAGCATGGGGAATGTCACCAGCGACACCTCCCACAGTTCCAGTTCCGACAAAAGGCGACCGCCCTTGTCATCCTTGCGGGCCCTGACCGTGCGATACCCGATCGACAGCCCGTCAATCGCCCCCGCCCCGATCAGCGACGCCGCCTCGCGACCCCGCGCCACATCAGTCAGCAGACGCCCCTTGACCCACAGACCGCGCGCATCCTCACGCACCTCGTCCCAGACGCCGATGGGTTGCGCCGGGTCATGCTGCCACAGCATCCTGATCTTGCGGCCCTTGGCCAGTGACGCGGCATAGGCGCCTGTTTCAACCGTGTCGCCGCCCTGATCGGATTTGCCGAACAGTGACGCATACCCCGAAATCACCGTGCCGTCGGTGACGGTCACATCGCCGCCCAAGGGGCAGAATTTATGTTCCAAACTCATAGGTGGTCCCCGCTTAATGCTTTCACAATTTCGAAAATCAGCAGGCCCGCGCAGCCGCAAACGATCAGCCAGATCTGCCATTCCAGCCGCGACACCATGAATTCGATCCGGCCCAGCCGCACATCGACCTGCGCAAACCAGAAATCCGACACCGGCGGCGGCGCATCCTTGCGCGGCTGGCCTTTCAGATCGACGATCTTACTGTCCATCGCCAACCTCCAGCGCGGGCAGGCCCAGCAGGCTGCGTTTTTCCGCATCGGTCAGAAAAGCCGCATCGCTGACGCGCCGCCACTGCGCATCGCGTTCCACCGACAGCGCCGGGATCTGGTCCAGATCGGGGCGCAGCTCGATCCGTTCGCCGGAAAAATCCGACAACCAGTCGGCAATCACGGATGTCACGCGCGTCGCCAGCGGCAGCACCGTGTGGCGATAGAACGCGCGGTTCGCTTCCTGATAATTGGCATAGGTCGCATCACCGGGAATTCCCAGCAGCATCGGCGGCACGCCAAAGGCAATCGCGATTTCGCGCGCGGCGGCTTCTTTCGTTTTCTGGAATTCCATGTCAGAGGGCGAAAACCCCATCGGTTTCCAATCAAGCCCGCCTTCCAACAGCATCGGCCGGCCAGCGTTGCGCGCGCCCTGATGCTGGGTTTCCATCTCGCTTAGCAGCCGGTCATACTGATCCGCCGTCAGCGACGCCTGCCCGTCTGCACCGCGATACACAATTGCCCCCGATGGGCGTGCGGCATTATCCAGCAGCGCCTTGGACCAGCGCGAGGCCGCATTATGCACGTCAATCGCGCTGGCCGCCGCCTGTAGCGCGGAAAACCCGTAATGGTCATCCTGGGGGTGAAAGCTTTTGATATGGCAAATCGGGCTGACGCCATCGGCCACGCTGAAACGATGCTTGCGCCCATTGACATTGTATTCATACCCCGCAGGCCAGCCATCCGGCCCCGGCACAACCGACATCCGGTCGGACCGCAGCACATGCATTTCCGCGGGCAGCGCATCGGTCGCCACCGCCTCCAGATAGCCGTTGCCGGTCAGCAGCACCTGCCCGTAAAGCGCCTCCAGCAATTCGGCACGGCCCTGCGCGGCATTGGGCCGTGCGATCAGCGCCTGCACCGGGTGGGTGTCATAACGGCGCTGCGCATCTTGCACGACCAGCGGCATCGCCGCCGCCGCCTCTGCGATCATCTTGACGGCGCGGTATCCGATCGGGTTGCCGGTGAACCCCGCACGGGTCAGTGATACGACATCGCGCGGGCTCCACGCCACGCGACCGGCACCTTGCATCGCCAGCACGCGCCCCGTGGCCGAGGCTTTGACCTCGACCTGCGGGGCATCCGGCTTGGCGCGGGTGAAAAATTCAAACATACAGAACTCCTTGGTGCCGGTTCGGTGGCACGACTTGCTGTCAACGAAAAACAATTTGCCTGACAAAGGTTGCGAAACTGACAGGGGGGCGCACGCACCCCCCTGCAACACCCCTAAAGCCCGCGAATGCTAGGGTTGTGCCATTTCGCAGCGGGTTCGATCATCAGATCATGCAGCGCCCAGACCAGCGCATCGACACGGTCGGGCGACCCGCGCCCGGCGAAACCCGCGGTCGTCATCTGGCACATCTGATCCTCCAGCGCGCCAAGCCCGCGGGCGTGTGTCACCCGCCCCTGTTCATAGAGCGCCGCCACAGGTTCAGCCCGCGCCACCTTGCCCCGCGACGCATGCACCGACCGATAGGATACCAAAGGGTCGATCTGGCGGATCACCGCCTCGACCATGTCACCGCCCTGGTTGACCTCGGCCACCAGCCGGTCGGCACCGTGGCGCTGCATCACTGCAATCGCGGCGCGCGCCCAATCGGTCGGGCGGGCGGCTGCAATGCTGGCATCCTCCAGCACATGGGCGCGCCAGTTCTGCACCGGCCCATCCATCGCAACCCCCGCCACGACAATCCCGCAGGCATCCGATCCCGCATGCGACGACCCTGGCGGATCAATCGCCACGACAACACGGGTCAGATCCGGCGGGTCATCGACCTGACAGGCGATCAACTGATCCACCCCCCACAGTGCGCCATCCACATCCGCCAGCAGCGCGCCGTCGATTTCCTGCCGCCCCAACGACGTGCCGCCATAGCGCGCCGTGACTTCGGCCAGAAAACTGGCCGCCAGATTGGCGCGGTTAGCCTGTGTGGGCGCATGGGTCATCACCGTGCTGTCGCGGTCCAGCAAATCGCGCAGCAGGCTGATGCGGCGCGGCGTTGTCGTGACACAAACGCGCGGGCTGTCGCCCAGCCGCAACCCGAATTGCAGCATGTCCCATGTATCATCGGCCTTGCGCCATTTCGCCAATTCGTCCACCCAGGCCGCGTCAAACTGTGGGCCGCGCAGGCTTTCGGGGTCGTGGGCGGAAAACAGTTGCGCCTGCGCCCCGTTGGGCCAGATCAGCATCCGTCGCCCCGGCACCCATGCGGGGCGCTGGCTGGGCGGGCTGACCGCCATGATGCCGCTGTCACCAAACACCATGACCTCGCGCGCCTGATCCAGCGTTTCGGCCACCAGCGCCACCCGCCGCGCCGCACCCGGCAACAGCCGCTGCCGCCCTTCGACCATGGCGCGCACCCATTCGGCGCCGGCGCGGGTTTTCCCCGCACCGCGCCCACCCAGAATGACCCAGGTGCGCCAATCGCCGTCGGGGGGCAGTTGATGCGGCAAGGCCCAGAATTCAAACAGATAGGGCAAGGCGGCAAGCTGCGCATCACTCAGCCCCGCCAGAAAGCTGTCCTGCAGCTTGAGCGGCGCGGATGCGATCCAGCTGGCCCCGGATGTCAGCGCGAATTGCGTCGATGTCGCGTGTTTCGGCGCCGCCGATGGCATCTTGTTGGGCATGAAACGCCTCCTCTGCCGCAAGCACCTTGAGGTGCGCGGATTG